>NZ_CM001439.1:4406820-5046999 GCF_000244955.1 Saccharomonospora marina XMU15
CGGCCCGGAGCGTTGCGCGTAGCGGTGTAGCGCGATCGTGTTTGGGCTGGGGCGTGCCGAGTACCAAGGATGTTGCGCCCGAGCGTCGTCCCAGGCCGCCTTGCCTACAACCAACAGGTTGATCGTGAACTTGGCCTGGTCGCTGGTGCTTGCAGTCGACGTCTGAAAGCCCAACATCGCCCAATCGATCGGGTCGGCCAGCGTCCAGACCCTGCCCGACCCCGTGAATCCCAGTTCGCGCAAGGCAGGTCCCCACATACTCTTGACCAGCCGCGCGAACCGGTCCTGTGCCTGGCCCATGGCCGGGATCGTAGGCATCGAGCACGTCCCGGTGTTGCGCATCTGCTGCCAGACATCCTTCGCGCGGCACCTGTCGGATCACAGAACCCGCCGCACACTGTCCTGGCCGGGCGGGCAGGCTCCGGCATCACCCGGGGATCGTTGCTCGGCTCGCGCATGGTGGGTGGTCACCAGGCGGTCATGTGGAAAGATCACTTACACGGCGCTGTGCTGCATCGCCGGATCAGAAGGGGCAGCAGCATGGGTATCGAGTGGTCGACCCGGCACCCCGACCTGCTTAGGTGGTTGGGTGAGCGCCAGGACGCCCACGAAAGATGGGCCGAACAGACCTCCTTCGCGAGCGCGCTGGACTTCACCCCGGCCTCCTTGGGGATCGTGGACGAGCTGATCCGGGAGTCCGCGAACAGCATGGAAGAGCTCACCGACCAGCGCATGACGCCCTTCATCCAGGGCGCGATCTGGTACGTCGGAGAGGTGTTGTGCCGCCACCGAAAGATGGTGTGGAAGTACATCCCCGACATCGTCAGCGGGGAGCTTGAGCCGTTCTTCGACGCGGCCGGGGAGACCTCCGCGCTCGACCACCCCTGCGTCGGCGCCCCCGATGACCCGGAAAGCTACCTGTACCCGCTGAACATGCTCCGCCGGATTCTGCTCACCGAGGACGAGGTCGGCAACCCGGTCGAGGAAACGCTGTCCTCGATCTTCGCCAACCCCTTCGAGGACGCCGAGGACGACGGCGAGGAACTGGACCCGACTGCGGTCGGCGATGACCCCGGCCGGGCCGACAGCCAACCCCTGGTGTGAGCCGCCCGGATGAGCCGTCAGGCCCGCCGTGGTGGCACTCGCGGGCGGAACTGTCCACCGGTCGGAGGCGGGGGCGTAGGCGAGCCGGAAGCGGCGGCTGCTGCCTTCGCGATCGTGAGGCCCACCCTGCGGTCTAGGCTCTGGGAGTGCGGATTTCGATGAAGGTCCCCTACGACGAGAGTCAGCTGCGACGGACACTGCGGTTCCTGTTCGAGCGGCGGATGCCCTCGGCGCGGCCGCAGGGCGTGGCTCTTGTGGCCCTCGGCGGTGTAGGCGTCGGCGCCGCCAAGTTCACCGACATGTTCGGTGACAGCGCACTGCTGTTCTGGGCATCGTCCGCGCTGATCTCGTCTGGGGTCGTGATGTTCTTCATCGCACGGATTTCGGTTCGCTCGGCAATGCGGACACTTCCCGGCTACTTCCGGCTGGACCAGCAGGTGCTGATCGACAGCGAATGGCTCACGGTGAGTACGACGGGCTGCGAGTCACGAATGCACTGGTCCTGGGCCGAAGAAATCGTGGAGACCGCCGAGGGCTGGTACGCGCTGTTCGGCAAGTCGCACATTCAGCTGTTTCCCAAGAACGCGATGTCCAAAGAGGAGCAGGCCGCGTTCGGCCAGTTCGCCGCGACATTCAAGAAGTAGGCGCTCCCGTATCCCAATGACGCCGGGGCATGCGGCCTGCCGCTGACAGCGCGGCGATCGACATCGCTCATCCGCGAACATGCCTGCTGGTATCGCCTACCAGGTCCGGTATCAGCTCGAGCGTCTTCCACCACCACCGTCCGTCCACCCGCTCGAACGTGCCGTTGAAACGCGCGTAGATGATCGGTTGCAGTGGGAAGTCCGGAAGTGCCTGCCAGATGCTGGCGTAACTGGCGAAGGAAGCAGTCCCTGCCTCGTCGTCGACATCGATTACGGCGTTCGTGAGTTGGTGCTTGGTGTGCGGTTTTCCGTCGTAGAGGATCACGTGATCGGCGAGCCAGCGGCGTACCGGCTCCGGACCCGGCTCACCGGCGAACGGCCACGTCCCGTGCTTCCACAGCCTCGCGACACCCTCGAAATCAGCCGTGTCGATCGCCTCGCAATAGGCGCAAAGCGTGCGCCAGATCTTCTTTTCCGAATCGTACGAAGGTTTGCCGTGCAGTTGCGGGATTTCGATCGGTCTCATCCCCTTTCTCGACCTCGCGGAGTCCCTCGGCGACGTCAACCCGCGCGTCCCGGTCCATGACACGGCCCAAGGCGGTGCCGGAGTCCGACATCGTCTCGCCGATCCACCGGTGGGACAACCTTGACACCAGCCGACACAGTCTGGCGCCGCCTGGTGCCACCTTGGCTTGTCGTGGCGCCATATATGTGCCATAGTGGCGCCATGGACTTGACACCGTATGTGGATTTCCTCGGCCGGGAACTGGCGACCGCCGCCGAGGCAGGCGGCGAGGAGGCCCGCGCGCTGGCCGAGCGGCTGGCAGGGCCGGTCGAGTCGGCACTGCGGCTGACCCTGCTGGAGGCACTGTCGGCCGCCGCCGACGAGATCACCCGTGACCTCGCGCCGGGTTCGGTGGAGGTCCGGTTGCGGGGCCGCGACCCGCAGTTCGTGGTGACACCCCCGCCTTCGGAGACCACACCCGCACCTACCGCGCCGGAGCCCGAACCGGTCCAGGAGGCCCCGGCGGCGGGCACCGACGAAGCCGCCACCGCTCGGATCAACTTCCGGCTCCCGGAGCCTCTCAAGGCCTCGATCGAACAGGCGGCCGCGAAGGAGGGCCGCTCGGTCAACGCCTGGCTCGGCCGGGTCGCCTCGGCGGCGTTGCGGCAACCCGCTGCCAACCAGGCATCACCACGGCGCGGCGGCAGGGGCAAGCAGCGCTACACCGGCTGGGTCAGCTAGCCACCCGGCGAGCGCCACCACACCACAAGCGTTCTCACCAGCGGGGAACGTCGATCTCACCAATCAGAAGGGGACAGCCATGCCCAAATTCGAAACGCCGGAACCGATCATCGTGACCCTCGATGTCAGCGTCGCCAACGTGCGGTTCGTCGCGAGCGAGCGCACCGACACGGTGGTCGAGGTGGTCCCGACCAACGAGAACGAGCCGACGGATGTGAAGGCGGCCAAGCAGGTGCGCGTCGAGTACTCGGCAGGCGCGCTGCTGATCAAGGGCAGAAACCCTCGCCCGTTCGAGTACCTGTCCACCAAGAGCTGGTCGGTGGATGTGACCGTCGAACTTCCCGAGGGCTCGCAGGTGCAGGCCGACGCGGCCGTCGGTGAGTTCCAGTCGACCGGCAGGCTCGGCGAATGCCGGTTCAAATCCTCGGCGGGCCACGCCCGGCTGGACCGCACCGGGCCGCTACGGCTGAACACCTCCGCCGGGCACGTCTCCGTCGAAGGTGTCGCAGGCGACGCCGAGGTGACCACAGGAACCGGGCGAATTCGGATCGGCGAGATCCACGGCGGTGCCACGGTCAAGAACTCCAACGGCAACACCGACATCGGCTCGATCGGTGGCGAGGCCCGGGTGCGGTCGGCGAACGGCGACATCGCGGTGGAGCGCGCAGGCAGCGGGGTGGAAGCGAAAACCGCCAACGGGTCCATCCGCATCGGTGAGGTCACTCGCGGCACCGTCGTACTCGAGACCTCGACGGGCGACCTGGAAATCGGCATCGGCGAGGGCGTGACGGCGTGGCTGGATGCCAAGACCAGCTTCGGACAGTTGCGCAACGCACTGGAGGAGACGGGGCAGCCGCCGGAACGGACGGGCGAAACGGTGGAAGTGCGCGCGCACACCGGGTTCGGCGACATCACCATACACCGGGTCTGAGCCCGGTTTCGCGACGATCGAGGGGATCTCCATGACGAACAAGACCGCACGGCCTGCGATCGCGGTGAGCGGGTTACGGAAAGCGTTCGGTGACAAGGTGGTGTTGGACGGAATCGACCTGACGGTCGCGCAGGGCACGATCTTCTCATTGCTTGGCGCCAACGGCGCAGGCAAGACGACGATGGTCAAGATCCTGTCCACACTGCTCGCCGCGACCGGCGGCCACGCCGAGGTCGCAGGGCACGACGTGGCTTCCGACCCGGATTCGGTGCGGGCGGCGATCGGGGTGACCGGCCAGTTCTCAGCGGTGGACAACCTGCTCACCGGCGAGGAGAACCTGCGGTTGATGGCCGACCTGAACCATCTGTCCAAAGCCGACGGACGGCGGAAGGCGGCCGAACTGCTGGAGCGGCTCGAGCTCACCGAAGCGGCACGGAAACCGGTGGCCACGTACTCGGGTGGTATGCGTCGGCGGCTCGACCTGGCGATGACACTCGTGGGCAACCCCCGACTGATCTTCTTGGACGAACCGACCACGGGACTGGACCCGCGCAGCAGGCGGGGGATGTGGCGCATCGTACGGGAACTCGTGGACGGCGGCGTGACGGTCTTCCTGACGACGCAGTACCTGGAGGAGGCCGACGAACTGGCCGACCGCATCGCGGTGCTCGAGGGCGGCAGGCTGGTCGCGCAGGGCACCTCGGAGGAGCTGAAGCGCCGGATTCCCGGTGGCCACGTCGAGCTTCGCTTCGACGAACCCGAAATCTTCCGAGCCGCGCAACGAGTTCTCGGCCGGGCGGCCTACCGCGACGGCGACGCGATGTCGTTGCGGGTGGGTAACGACGGCAGCGTCCGGCAACTGAAGGCGCTGCTGGACCTGCTCGACAGCGAAGCGATCGAGGTGGAAGGGCTTTCCGTGCACACCCCCGATCTGGATGACGTTTTCCTCGCCCTCACCGGCGATCCCGACGACAAGAAGGTGACAGCCCGATGACCACCGCGATCGCGAGCCACCCGTTGCGCGATTCGGCGACGATGGTGCGCCGCAATCTGAAACGGATGGTGCGCTACCCGTCGATGACCGTGCAGCTGATAGCGATGCCGGTGCTGTTGCTGCTGCTGTTCGTGTACGTGTTCGGCGGCACGCTCGGCACCGGGCTCGGCGGACCTTCCGGCGGCCGTGCCGAGTACGTCAACTACGTGGTGCCCGCGATCCTGGTGATCACGATCGCGACAGTCGTCCAGGGCACCGCGATATCGGTGGCGATGGACATGACCGAAGGCATCATCGCCCGGTTCCGCACCATGAACATCGCCAGGGTGTCGGTACTGACCGGGCACGTGATCGGCAGTCTCATCCAGGCGTTGCTGGGACTGGCTGCGGTGACGGGGGTGGCGTTGCTGATCGGTTTCCAGCCCCGGGCGGGCCTCGGTGACTGGCTCGCGCTCGGCGGTCTGCTCACCGCCGCCACGTTCGCACTGGTCTGGCTGACGGTGGCGATCGGCCAGGCCTCGCAGAGCGTCGAGGCGGCAAGCAACCTGCCGATGCCGCTGATGTTCCTGCCGTTCCTCGGCAGCGGCTTCGTGCCGACGGACTCGATGCCCGAGGGTGTGCGCTGGTTCGCCGAGTACCAGCCGTTCACCCCGATCATGGAATCCATCCGGGCGCTGCTGCTGGACCAGCCGCTCGGCAACGAGCTGTGGATCGCACTGGCCTGGTGCGCGGGTATCGCGCTGGCCGGCTACGTCTGGGCGAAGCGGCTCTACAACCGCAAGGCGTGACCGGTTTGTCGAGGCGGGCGGCTCGACTCGTTCGGGCCGCCCGCCTCGCGTGCGGACCACGCCGCGACGCCGCGTACCGGTCAGTCCGGCATCGCCGCGGCCGTACCACTTACCGCGATGCCCGCACCTGGGTCGGCGCTGATCCCCACGTGCAGGTCACTGGGGCGCCCCATGTCCTCTCCCTGCCGGATGTGGATCGTGGCGGGCGGATCGACCAGGCGCAGGTTCCTGAGATAGCCGCCGAACGCGGCCGCGGCGGCACCCGTGGCGGGGTCCTCGAAAACCCCACCAGGAGGAAACGGGTCCCGCGCGTGGAACACGGTGGCCGATTCGCGCCATACCAGGTGGACCGTCGTCCAGCCGCGGTCGGCCATGAGCGCGCCGAGAGCCCGTTGGTCGTAGTCGAGTTCGGCCAGCCGCGACCTGGTCGCGGCCCCCAACACCAGGTGGTCGTTGCCCGCGTTCGCGATGCGCGGCGGCAACGCCGGGTCCAACTCCGCCGGGTCCCACCCCAGCGCGGCCAAAGCGGCGTCGAGATCGGTGTCAGCTACCTGGCGGAGGCTCGGCGGCACGCTGGTCAGCGTGGCCCGAACGCGCCCGTTCTGGATGTCGGTGCGCACCGACACCTCACCGGCGCGCGTGGCCAGCATCAGCTCACCGGTTCCGCCGCGCTCGGCGAGCGCCACCGCCGTCGCGATCGTGGCATGACCGCAGAAGTCGACCTCGGCGAGCGGGCTGAAGTAGCGCACCCGGAACCGGTCCGCGGCCGTCTCGCCAGGATCGCGCAGCAGAAAGGCCGTTTCCGAGAACCCGACCTCGGCCGCGATGCGCAGCATGTGTGCCTCACTCATCCCGGTCGCGTCGAGGACCACGCCCGCCGGGTTGCCACCTCTCCCCGCCACGTCGAAAGCCGCGTAGCGCAGCACGCCGGTGAGGGGCTCGCTCTCGCTCGCTTCGGTTGTTGTCATGCGACCACGATGCTGCTCACAGGCTGCCTTGTCGAGCGGATCTCCGGTTGTCACATCTCGATGCCGCGCGGTGTCCCAATGGTGAACGGCCGATCGCTCGAGGAGGACAGATGGCACCGCGTGTTCCGAAAGCACAGCTCACCGGTCTCACCGGCCGCGTGATCAAACTGATGAGCCGGAAGATGCTCGGCAAGGTGGCTGAACCCGTCGAGGTGGCCTGGCACAACCGCAAGGTGCTCAGGACGGCCATGTCGCTGGAGACCAAGCTGAAGAAGTGGGACGCCGTCGAGGAAAGCCTGAAGTCGTTCGCGCACATGGCTGTCGCGGCGCAGGTCGGCTGCGGGTGGTGCCTGGACTTCGGCTACTTCAAGGCACAGAACGAGAACCTGGACCTGGCCAAGGCCAGCCAGGTACCGCGCTGGCGCGAATCAGACGTGTTCACCCCGCTGGAACGGGACGTGCTCGAGTACGCCGAGGCGATGACGAACACGCCGCCGACGGTCACCGACGGACTGTCCGCGCGTCTGCTCGAACGACTCGGCCCCGGCGGCATGGTCGAGCTCACCGGGTACATCGCGTTCGCCAATCTGGTGACCAGGAACAACGCGGCGCTGGGGATCGAGTCGCAGGGCTTTTCCGACTCGTGCGAGATTCCGCTGACCGAGGTCGCCCAACGACGTGCGAGTTCGGGAACCGCATCGGCATCGTGACCGCCGCGCCCCGAGGCTGCTGCGGGCGTCCAGCTTCACGGCCACCCGTGCCGAGGCTTTCCTCGACCCGGCACAAACCCACCCGGGTGGTAGTTACTCTCCGGCGTTTGCCGTGTGCGTTCTGTGTTAAGCGCAGGCTGGAGCTCGACCGCGCTCCACGCCATTCCCGACGAAAGGAATTCACAATGCGCGGCAAACTGCGTGGCCTCGTGGTGGTCGCCCTGTTCGCAGGCACGCTGGTCGGTGCGAGCCAGGCCGCATTGGCACAGGCGGACCCGCCGCCGCTGGACGACTCTCCCATCGCGTCGTCTTCGGCCTCGGACGACCCGGCGACGCTGGCGAGTCAGGACGTCTCCGTCTACGCCTACGACTCGGCGAACCAACTCAGAGGTAGTGGCCACTTCACCGCACACGGAGAGCATCTCTACGCCTGCGACGAACGCTCCGACGGCAGCGGCGTGACGGCCTACCTGTACTGGAACGGTGCGACCAGGGCGAGTGTGGGTGACAGCAACGGAGCCGCAAGCGGCTGCGGACACCGCAACCTCGGCATCGCCGAGAACACCACCGTGTGGCTGGCGGTGTGCGTCGAAGGGTTGGGCTGCACCGATTGGTATCGCGGCGAAGCCTGACCGGGGGGCCGTCCCGCGACCCTGGTGGCAACAAGGCCACCAGGGTCGCGGCACGGCATCACAGCGCCCGCAGGCGGAGTGACCACCGACGGGTTCACCCCGGCCTGCCGGCATCGTGCAGCTGGCCCGCTCTACCGCGCTGCCCCGCGGGCAGGGTGACCACGAAGGCGGCTCCGTCCTCGGCAGGCTCGTAGCGCACGTCGCCGCCGTGCGCCTCGCACAGTTGCCGCACGATCCACAGGCCGAGCCCGGACGACCGGGCCGCATCGCCGGTAACGAACCGATCGAACAGCTGTGGCACCAGCTCGTCGGGAACTCCGGGACCGAAGTCCCTGACCTCCACGCGCACCCGGTCGCCCTCGGCGCGAGCGGCGATACGTACCGGCGGTCCCGCGTGATGCAGCGCGTTCTGGGTGAGGTTGTGGATGATCTGCTCGAAACGCTCCGGGTCCACCCTGACCGTGAGGCTGGGATCGACGTCCACGGCGATCTCGTTTCGCTCGGAGAAGTAGCCGAGCGCGTCTCCCACGGCCTCGGCCAGTGGCACGTCGGCCAGCTCGAGCTTCAGCTCTCCGCCCGCCTCGACGCGGGAGAGGTCGAGCAGGCTGCCCGCGAGCCGGTTCAACCGCCTCGTCTGCCGCCTGGCGATGTCGACCATCGCGTGGCGCCGCTGCGGGGGCAGCTCGGGTGCTTCCAGCGCGTCGAGTGCGAGGTCGAGCGCGGTGATCGGGGACCGGACGTCATGGGCGAGAGTCGTGGTGAGCGCTTCGCGCCACCGCCCGGTGCGCCGAAGCTCCTCGCGAGCCTGATTCAGGTAGCCGACCTGCCTGGTCACCAGCAACGCCACCCCCACCATGACAGGGATCATCACGAAGACGGTGCTCACGACCACGGCCGGACGCTCGCCCAGGATCAGCGGCACCAGGTAGGCGGCGGTGCCGAGCGGAGCCGCGGCCAACGTCACCCAGTACGGGAAATGCAGGCCCAGCCAGATGAAGACCAGTAGCAGGAACGGAGCGGCCACCGCCGCGTAGTTGCCCATGCCGGTGGTCGCCATCGCGATCAGTACGAAGGCCGGGAGGGTGAGCACGGCAGGCCACAGCTCGTTCCACCGGTGCCAGGGCAGCGACCAGGCCACCACGCCGCAGCAGAGGTTGGCGGCCGCCAGTGCCACCAGCAGCACCCGGGTCTCCTCGGTGTAGATCAGGACGCCGAGCCCGGTCGCCAGCCCGGCCAGCGTGAACAGCAGCCCGGCCTGGCGGCCTGCCGCGTCGGCGCTACTGGCCCACAGTTGCCTGGGTTGCCCGTTGGCCACAATCGCGACTGTAAGTGCTCACCGCGGCGTGATGTCGGCTTGTACGCGACCGTGGCGGACGTTGTCCCGCATCGAGGTCATCGAGGTTCACCGGTTGGGGTGGTACCGGCGGCCGCGGCGAGTCAGTGGTGTGTCAGCGGGAACGCCGATGACGCTGACCACCTGGCACACGCGGCGGGCCCCTGGAGCGAGGCATGACCACGATTCTGGTCGTCGACGACGACGCCGACATCCGGGACCTGGTCGCGTTCAAGCTCCAGATGTCCGGCTACGAGGTGGACACCGTCGGCGACGGGCCCGCAGCGCTGTCCGCCATCGCCGACAACCAGCCGGACCTGGTGGTGCTGGACGTGATGATGCCCGGGATGTCCGGCTACGACGTCTGCCGCAGGCTGCGGGAAGAGCCCGCCACCAGACACCTGCCGATCATCATGCTCACCGCGAGGGCGCAGGACCGCGACGTCGACAGCGGGTTCAGCTCGGGCGCCGACGACTACGTCGTCAAGCCGTTCAACCCGCAGGAACTCCTCCGCCGGGTCTCCGCGCTGCTCGGCAGAGCCCGCAGGCAATGACGCTGTCGGCCACCGGCCTCATGGCCGTCGGCACCAGCGCCGTCGCGCTGGCGCTGGTGCTCGCGCTGGTCGGCTGGCAACTGGTCCGCAGGCAGCGGCAGCGGCGACATGCCGTCCGGGAAGCTCCCGGCAGGAGGTTGCTCGTCGCGCTCGCGGCGGGTGACAGCGAGGCCGAGCGGGAGTTGTTGCGGCTGCCGGAACGGTCATGGCGGGCGGCCGAACCGACCGCGGCACGGTTCATCGAGAAGCTGCGGGGTGAATCGCGTGACGCGCTCCTCCGTGTCTTCGAAGGCAGGGGCGTGGCGAGGCGGGCCATGCGGCAGGTGCGGGCACGCTCGGCGGTGCGAAGGGCCTCCGCCGCGGAGTTGCTCGGCGCGATGCGACGCAGGGAGGCGCTGGCGCCGTTGTGCGTGCTGCTCGACGACCCGGCACCGGAGGTGCGGGTGGTTGCGGCGCGGGCGTTGGGCAGGATCGGTGAGATGGCGGCCGTCGGGCCGCTGGTGGCCAGTCTCGACCGGGTGGGTCCGCCGCAGCAGGTGATCGCCCATGCGTTGCTCGGCCTCGGCAGGGAGGCCGAGCGTCCGATGTTGGACACGCTCGCCACCGCGGGGCCGCATGCCAGGGCGACCGTGGTGGAGGTACTCGGGCTTTCCAGGGCGCTGCGCTCGGTGCCCGCGCTCGTCGAGCTGCTGTGGCAGGACCCGGTGTTGGAGGTGCGGGTGCGGGTGGTGCGGGCACTGGGCCGCATCGGCAGCCGTGCCGCGCTGAGCCCGTTGCTGGCGGCAACGGCGCGAAGTGAGGCGACACCGCTTCGAACCGTGGCGGCCCGCGCACTGGGTGAGCTGGGTGATCCCTCCGCCGCCCCACGGCTGGTGGAGTTGCTGTCGGAGCGGGTGCACCAGATCGCCCACAACGCCGCGGAGTCGCTGCTCGAACTCGGTGAGGCGGGCAGGTCCGGGCTGCGCGAGGCGGCCGACCAAGGCGTCGAGCCCGCGGCGGGGCACGCGCGCGAGGCGCTGGCCCGTGACGAACTCAGGGCCGCCCGGCTGCGGGCGGCGGGGGTGACGGCAGGCGCGGGGGGTGGGTCGTGACCGAGGCGCTGCGGGTGCTGCTGCAGGCCACCGACCTGCTTGTGCTGGTCTACTTCGCGGTACTCAACTCCGTCTACGCGGCACTGGTGATCATCGGTTCGGCCGAACTGGCAGCGCACCTGCGGCGGGAACGGTTCTCCGGGTTGGAGGAGATCTACCGCAGCCCGCTGACCCGGCCGGTGAGCGTGCTCATTCCCGCGCACAACGAGTCGGCGGGAATCATCGAATCGGTGCGCGCGATGCTCTCGCTTCGGTATCCGGAACACGAGGTCGTGGTGGTCGACGACGGATCGACCGACGACACCTTCGAGCGGCTTCGCGAGGAGTACGACCTCGTGGAGATACCGATGGTGGTCCCAGGCGACGTGCCGACCCGCAAGCCGATCAACTCGACGCACGTTCCCCGGCTGCGACAGGACCGGCTTGTGGTGGTGCGCAAGGACAACGGCGGCAAGACCGACGCGCTCAACGTCGGCCTGAACGTGGCGAGGTATCCGCTGGTGTGCATGGTGGACGCCGACGGCATCCTCGACCCCCGAGCCCTGCTGTGGGCGGCCAAGCCGTTCGCCGACGACCCGCTTCGAGTGGTGGCCACGGGCGGGGTCGTCCGGCTCGCCAACGGCTGCACGGTGATCGCGGGCAGGGTCGTTGACGTGCGGATGCCCCGACGCTGGCTGGCTCGCATCCAGGTGGTGGAGTATCTGCGTTCGTTCCTGTTCGGACGCACCGGGTGGTCCAGGATCGGCGGGCTGATCGTCATCTCGGGTGCCTTCGGGGTGTTCCGGCGCGACCTCGTGGTCAACTCCGGCGGGTTGCGGTACGACACCGTCGGGGAGGACGCCGAGCTCGTGGTACGCCTGCACCACGAGTTGCTGCGCAGGCACGCCGACTACCGGATCGAGTTCGTCGGTGAACCGATCGCCTGGACCGAGGCCCCCGAGACGTTCAAGGTCCTCGGCAGGCAGCGCAAGCGCTGGCACCGCGGGCTGGCCGAGATCATGTCCATCCACCGCAAGATGATCGGTAACCCGCGATACCGGCAGGTGGGGATGATGTCGATGCCGTTCTACCTGCTTTTCGAGTTGCTCGCGCCGATCGTGGAACTCGCGGGCCTGATCCTCATCCCGGCGGGCATCCTGCTCGGGGCCGTCAACGTCGACTTCGCGTGGCAGTTTCTGTTGCTGGCCTACGCCTACGCGACGCTTGTGACCGTGTCCTCGATGCTGATCGAGGAGATCGTCTACCACCGGTTCAACCGCACCAGCGACGTGGTGGTCGCCGCGATCGCCGCGGTGCTGGAGAACATCGGCTACCGGCAGTTCACCGCGTGGGCGCGGCTGCGGGGGCTGTGGGCCGCGATCCGGCAGCATCCCGCTACCTGGGGTGAGATGACGCGGCGTGGTTTCACCGAGGCCGAGTCGCACCGCTGAGCGGCTGCCCTACGCCGCCGACGTTTGCCGACATAGCGTTGGTATGATGCCGACAGTGTGTCCGCAAACTTCGGCGATCGGGTAATCGATGTTTCTTGCCGTCCGCGAACTGCGGTTCGCCCGCGCCCGCTTCGGGCTCATGGGCTCCGTCGTCGCGCTCATCGCGGTGCTGATGGTGCTGCTTTCCGGGCTGTCCACCGGCCTTGTCAACGACGGTGTCTCCGGCCTGCAGCGGCTGCCCGTCACGGCGTTCGCCTTCGCCGAGGGAGTGCAGCGCGATTCCGCGTTCTCCCGAAGTGAGATCGACACCCGGGCGGCGAGCGCCTGGCAGGGCCAGGACGGGGTCGCCGAGGCAGAGCCGTTCGGCAACATGCTCGTCAACGCCCGCAACGGTGACGGCGTGCAGATCGACCTCGCGCTGTTCGGTGTGCGGCCGGGGTCCTACCTCGATCCCGGCGCCGCGACCGGTGAGGCGATGGCAGGCCCCGGTGAGACCGTGGTCAGCTCGACGGCGATCGACGCGGGCATCGCCGTGGGTGACACGGTCGTGATCGACCGGCTCGGCACCGAGCTTCGGGTGGTCGGGTCACTTTCCGAGCAGCACACCTTCGGTCACGTCGACGTCGCCTACGTGCCGCTTCGGACCTGGCAGGAGATCCACGCGGGCAGCAGGCCGGGCGAGCCGGTGCCCGATCGTGCCTACTCGGCAGCCACCGCGGTGGCCATCGCCGCCGAGGACGGCGCGGACCTCGACCTGGGCGCGGGAGATCGGGCCGCCGGAACGCAGAGTATGACGGTCGAGGAGTCGTTCGGCGCCTCCCCCGGCTACACCGCCGAGACCTCCACGCTGACGCTCATCCAGGTCTTCCTCTACGCCATCTCGGCGCTCGTGGTCGGCGCCTTCTTCACAGTCTGGACGATCCAGCGGCGGCACGAGCTCGCCGTGCTGCGGGCGATCGGCGCCTCCACCGGCTACCTGTTGCGTGACGGGCTGGCCCAGGCGCTGATCCTGCTGGTAGCCGCTACCTCCGTCGGTGTCGCGATCGGAGTCGGCGGCGGCAGCCTGCTCGACGGCAGCGGGATGCCGTTCGCACTCGACCCGCCGGCCGTCCTGCTGGCCGCCGTGCTGCTGGTGACGCTGGGCCTGCTCGGCGCGGCCACCGCCATCAAGCGCATCACGGCCGTCGACCCACTCACCGCACTCGGAGGAAACCGATGACCGCCAACACCGGCACCACGGGTACGGGCGGGTTGCGGCTCGCCGACGTCAGCAAGACCCTCGGTGACGGCACCGAGACGGTGACCGCGCTCGACCACGTGAACCTCACTGTGTCGCCCGGTGAGTTCGTCGCCGTGGTGGGGCCTTCGGGTTCGGGCAAGTCGAGCCTGCTCGCGGTAGCAGGCGGGCTGTCCGCTCCGACGTCGGGCACGGTGACGGTGGCAGGCGTGGACATCACCGCGCTCAGTGATCGCCGCCGCACCCGGTTCCGCAGGGAATCGGTGGGGTTCGTGTTCCAGTCCGGGAATCTGCTTCCCGCGCTCACCGCCGTCGACCAGCTTCGGCTTCCCTCGCGGTTCGCCGAACGCCGCGCCGCTCGCGACCCGCACGAGTTGCTCGCCGGTGTCGGCATGTCCGACAAGGCGCGGCGCAGGCCGCACGAGCTGTCCGGAGGCGAGCGGCAACGAGTGGCCATCGCGAGGGCGCTGGTACTCGGTCCGAGCCTGCTACTGGTGGACGAGCCCACCGCCGCGCTCGACCGCTCGCGCAGCCACGAGGTCGTGGAACTGCTGGCCAAGGAGACCCGCGAGTTCGGTGTGGCGACCGTGCTGGTCACTCACGACCATGACGTGCTGGAATACTGTGACAGCGTCTACGAGATGGTCGACGGCAGGTTGGCCACGTCAGCGTGAGAGGGGCCAGTTGCCCAGGATCAGCGCCGCCACCGTTGCCGAGCATCGCGCTCGGCAACGCAGGGCGATCCTGGATGCCGCGCGGGAGATCATCGCCGAGAACGGGCACGGTTCGCCGAGCCTGGCGGAGGTCGCCAAGCGCACCGGCCTGGCACGCTCCAGCGTCTACCAGTACTTCGACTCCCGCGACGACCTGCTCACGGCCGTGATCGCCGACGTGCTGCCGCGCTGGGCCGACTACGTGACCGCGCGGATGCGGGAAGCCGACGACCCCGGCGGGCGGGTACTGGCCTACGTGTCCGCGAACCTGCATCTGGTGGCCACGGGTGAGCACGCGATCGCCCGAGCGCTGGCCGAGGTGGCTCCCCGGGAACCACTGGCGCAGTCCAGCCGCGACATGCACAACGCGCTGCTCGCCCCGGTGGTGGAGGCGTTGCGCGAACTCGGCGCCAGCGACCCGGACGCCATCGCGGAGTTGATCCAGTCGGTGGTTTACGCGGCCTCGCGCATGGTTGAGTCGGGCATGCCGGAAGGCAGCGCGGTCGCGCACACGCGCGAGTTGCTCGCGCCCTACCTCACCGGCCGAAACCCGCGGTGAGCCCGCTGACCAGCTGCCTGCGGCCGAGGATGTAGAGCGCCAGCACCGGCAGCGTCGACAGCACGACGGCGGCGAGGATCGCCGGGATGTTGACCTGGAACTGGCCCTGGAAGCTCCACAACGCCAGCGGCAACACGCGCTGGTCGGGACTCTGTGTGAGGATCAGCGGGAACAGGAAGCCGTTCCACACCGTCAGCCCGTCGTAGACCGCGACGGTGATCACCGCGGGCCGCACCAGCGGCAGCACCAGGCTCACGAGCATCCGCCAGTGGCCCGCGCCGTCGAGCCGCATCGACTCGAACAGCTCACCGGGCACATCGCGCAGGAAATTGGCCAGGATGACGACGGTGAGCGGAATCGCGAACGCGGCGGAGGGCAGGATGATCGCCAGCAGTGTGTCGTAGAGCCTGGCCCGCGTGATGAGGTAGTACACCGGGATGATCACGGCCTGCAACGGGATGGCCAGCCCGAGCAGGAACACCTTGTACGTAAGGCCCGCGGTCCGCCCGCTGCCCCGCACGACGTAGTACGCGGCCAGCAGCGAGACCGAAACCGTGACGGCGACGGTGGCGAAGGTGACCACCAGGCTGTTCGTCAGGTAGCGCAGGAAGTCGTTCTCCAGCACCAGCCGGTAGCTGTCCAATGTGGGCTCATCCGGCGGCAGCAGCGGGTTCGAGCTGTAGAAGCCCGCCTGGCTGCGCAGGCTGGTGAGTACCACGTAGTAGACCGGCAGCAGCACGATCAGCAGCCACAGCAGGCCGCCGAGGCCGCCGAGGACGTTGGGCCGGTTCGAGGCACGGGCCGCACCCATGTCAGGCACCCTCCAGTTGACTTCCGCGCCCGAAGCCGGCCAGCCTGGACAGTCCGAGCGCCAGCGCGAGCCCGGCGCCGACCAGGATCACCGCGAGCACGCTGGCGAGGCCCATCTGGTTGGCGGAGAAGCCGTGCAGGTACATGTCGAGCGGCAGGATGCGGGTGGCCTCGCCAGGGCCGCCCGCCGTGAGCACGTAGACCAGGTCGAAGTAGGTGAGCGAACCGACGAGCATGAGCGTCGAGGAGGTGATGATCGTGTAGCGCAACTGCGGCAGGGTGATGTGGAAGAACTGCCTCACCCTCCCCGCGCCGTCGATCTCCGCCGCCTCGTACAGCGTTCGCGGGATCTGCCGCACCCCCGCCTGGTACAGCAAGGTGTGGAACGGCACGAACTGCCAGGCGATCACGAACACCACCACGTAGAGGGCCAGATCCGCGTCACCCAGCCAGTCCTGCGCCAGCCACTCGGCACCGAAGGCCAGGCTCATCCCGAAGTTCGGGTCCAGCAGTGCCTTGAACGCGATGGCGATCGCGGCCGACGACAGCAACATCGGCAGGAAATACAGCACCCCCAGCACGGCACGGTAGCGACCACGCGCCGCGACGAGCACGCCGAGCAGCAAGGAGATCGGGGTCTGCACCAACCAGCTCAGCACCATCACCTGCACGGAAAGCCACAGCGCGTGGTAGGTGCCGGGATCGCGCAGCGCGGTTGCCCAGTTTCCAAGGCCCGCCCACGTCATCGCGCCGATGCCGTCCCAGTTCAGCATGCTCAACACGACAACGCCACCGAGCGGCACCAGCGCGAAGACCGCGAAGAACGCCAGCGCGGGCAGCGCCATGACCGGGTGCGGCCCGGTGCGGCCGGTCTCGACCGCACCGGGTTTCGTCCCCGCCACCGGCGAGTCGTCGACCACGGCGCTCACTGTTCGATCGTCTTGTCCATGTTCGCGGAGAACTGCTCCGGAGTGATCTCGTTGAGGAACAGTTGCTCGAGGTTGTTGAGCAGCGCGTCGGCCTGCTTGGGCGACAGTGCCTGGTCCCACGACAGCTGGAAACTCGGCGCGTCACTTGCCAACTCGTAGACGAAGGAGAGGTACTCCGGCTCGTCGGTACCGGCGAACTTGTCCTCGATGCCCGAGACCGGCGGCACCGAGCCACCGGAGAGCAGGGTGTCCACATAGGCGTCGTTCATCATGCCGTCGGTGAGGTATTCCAGCGCCACCCGCCTCTCCTCGTCGGTTGCCTGTGCCGAAACCGCCCAGAAGTTGGCGGGGTTGCCCACGATGTTCGCGGGGTCGCCCTTACCACCCTCGACGGTGGGGAAGGTGGTGTAACCCAGCTTGCCTTCGGCGATGAAGTCAGGCGCCGACTCCTTGATCGTCGGGTAGGCCCATGACCCCATCAGCAGCATCGCCGCCTTTCCGGTGTAGAGCAGCGCGGAGTCGGCGGCGCTGTCGGAGGCGATGGAGTTGAAGCCCTTCACGAAGCCACCGGCGGCGACGAGTTCCTGGATCATCCGGTTCGCCTGCTTGATCGCCGGGTGCGACCACGCCCCCGGCTCGTTGGCCGCGATGGCGTTGAACACCTCGGGACCACCGATGCGGTCGACGAGGTACTCCTCCCACATCAGCTGCGGCCACTTGCTCTGCCCGCCTATCGCCAGCGGGGCGATACCTGCCTGCTTGAACTTCGGCACCAACGCCATCAGGTCCTGCCAGGTCCTCGGCGGCTCGGCACCGACCTTGGCGAAGACGTCCTTGTTGTAGTACAGCAGCACGGGCTGCATCCCGTTGTTGGGCAACGCGTAGGTCTTGCCGTCCACCTTGCCCGTCTCCAGCACCGAGGGCAGGAACCTGTCCACGAGTTGCGGCGACTTCTCGATCTCGGCGCTGAGGTCTGCCACCTTGCCGCCCGCCACCCACTCCTTGAGCGTGCCGCCGCCCCAGCCGAAGATCAGGGTCGGTGCGTCGTTCGCGCCGATCGCCGTGCGGATCTTCTGCTTGTAGGCGTCGTTGGCGAAGAACTCCACGTTGATCGCTGAGTCGGGGTGGCCTTCGTTCCACGACTCGAACGACGTGCGGATGGTCTGCTCGTCGCCGCCGGTGAGCGCCCACGCCGACGCACCGGAATCCGCGCCGGGGCCACTCGTTCCACAGGCGGTGACCAGCATCAGCAGCGCGGTCACAGCCCCCGCCAGTAACGCCGAGCGCCGGTTGCCCAGTCTCATGGTGTTCCTTCCGCATTGAAGGATCGAAACTTTTCGGAAAACCCAAAAGAGTTGCAGCGCACCATAAAGTGCTCAAACGCACCCGTCAAGGCACTGGCCAAGTCACGAGGCCAAGCTATAGTGGCGCAAGTTTTCGGGAAAGAGTTGCGGAGGTTGCTGTGCGAGCTGGTGCCGGGCAGCGGACAACCCTGGCCATGGTGGCCGAAGCCGCGGGCGTTTCGCTGCCGACGGCGTCGAAGGTGCTGAACGGCCGCGGGGACGTCGCCGCGGCCACCCGCGGCAGGGTGGAGAAGGCGGTGAGGGAGCTGGGTTACGTGCCCGTGTCCGGCCGCCGCAACACGAACCAGAACCGGATCGTGGACCTCGTCTTCGACGACCTGGTCAGCCCCTACTCGCTCGAGGTGCTGCGCGGCGTCACGCAGGCAGGCGCGGAGGCGGGGGTCGACGTGGTCGTCAGCAGGGCACCCACCGGCAAGGCCGCCGAGGCGGCGAACTGGGCGGGCAAACTGAAGACGGGCGGGCGCGAGGGCCTGATCGTGGTGACCTCGGAGCTGAGCCTGGAGCAGGTCGAGGCCTTCGCCAGAGCGGGCATCGCGCTGGTGGTGATCGACCCGCTCAACCTGCCGAGGGTCGAGGTGACCAGCGTCGGAGCCACCAACTGGTCGGGCGGGTTGACCGCGACCGAACACCTGCTCTCGCTCGGGCACCAGCGCATCGCGTTCGCGGGCGGACCGCGGCAGGCGTCCTGCGCCCGCGCCAGGTTGCACGGTTACCGCGCCGCGCTGGAGAAGGCAGGAACAGCGGCGGACGACTCGCTGGTGCTGCACGGCGCCTTCGGTTACCCCGACGGCCTCGAGATGGGCGGGCGGCTGCTGGATCTGCCGAAGCGACCGACCGCGGTGTTCGCGGCCAGCGACGCGACGGCGGTGGGCGTCATGGAGGCCGCCAGGCGGCGTGGGCTGCGGGTGCCGCAAGACCTCAGCGTCGTCGGCTTCGACGACACCATCCTGGCCACCCTCGCCACACCCGCACTGACCGTCGTCCGACAGCCGCTGCCCGACATGGGCAGGGTCGCGCTGCGCACGCTGCTGCGGCTGATCGACGGCGAAAGCCTTGACTCTCACCACGTCGAACTCGCCACGAAGCTCGTCGTGCGTGACTCGACGGCAGCCATCTCAGGACAGGGAGAACGATGACGGAACCGACGTGGCGCGACCCTTCCCTGCCCGCGCGGCTACGCGCGGAAGCCTTGCTGGCCGAGTTGACGCTGGAGGAGAAACTGTCCCAACTCGGCAGCGCATGGCCGGGCAACGACGAGATCAGCGGCAACGTCGCGCCCATGCAGGAGGTGTTCGCGCGCGGAGGATCGAACGGCGAGCACGGCGTCGGTCACCTCACCCGCGTGTTCGGCACCGCGCCGGTCAGCGCGACGGAGGGCGTCGACCGGATCGCCGCCCTGCAACGCGAGGTCGTCGAGGGCACGCGGCTGCGCATCCCCGCGATCGTGCACGAGGAGTGCCTCACCGGGTTCACCACCTACGGCGCCACCGTGTACCCGTCCCCACTGGCGTGCGCCGCGACGTTCGACCCCGGCCTCGTCGAACGCATGGCGGCGGCCATAGCCGAGGACATGCGATCCGTGGGAGTGCACCAAGGTCTTTCGCCGGTACTCGACGTCGTGCGCGACCCGAGATGGGGACGCGTCGAGGAAACCATGGGCGAGGACCCGTACCTGGTGGCGACCATGGGTACCGCGTATGTGCGTGGCCTGGAGGACGGCGGGATCATCGCGACGCTGAAACACTTCGTCGGCTACTCCGCCTCGCACGCGGCCCGCAACCACGCCCCGGTGTCGATCGGTCCCCGTGAGCTTCGCGACGTGCTGCTGCCGCCCTTCGAAATGGCGATCCGCGACGGCGGCGCACGGTCGGTGATGAACGCCTACGTCGACCTCGACGGTGTGCCGGTCGCCGCCAGCGACGAGCTGCTCACGACGGTGTTGCGGCAGGAGTGGGGCTTCGACGGCGTCGTGGTGTCCGACTACTGGGCGATCCCGTTCCTGAGGACCATGCACGGCGTCGCCGACACCTCGGGCGGCGCGGGCGCGCTCGCACTGGCGGCGGGCATCGACGTGGAACTGCCGCACACTCTGTGCTACGGCAAGGAATTGCTCGAACTGGTGCGTTGCGGCGACCTCGCGGAGCAGGTCGTCGACCGTTCGGTGCTGCGCCTGCTGCAGCAGAAGGCAGAACTCGGCCTGCTCGACCCCGACTGGACCCCGCGACCGGACGCGGGCGCCGACGTGGACCTGGACTCGGCGCGCAACAGGGAACTGGCGAGGCAGCTCGCCGAACGGTCGGTGGTGCTGCTCGGCAACGACGGCACACTGCCGATGGCGGCCGAATCCGGCCACATCGCCGTGGTGGGTCCCTGCGCAGACCAGCCGCAGGCGTTTCTGGGCTGCTACTCATACCCCAACCACGTGCTGCCGAGGTATCCGGAGCTGGACCTCGGTGTCGACGTGCCCTCACTTGTCACGGCACTGCGCACGGAGTTCCCAGCCGCCCGGTTCACCACCAAACTCGGTTGCCCGGTCAGCGAGCCCGACACCTCCGGTATCGCCGATGCCGTCGCGGCGGCGAAGCAGGCCGACGTCTGCGTGGCCGTTGTGGGCGACAGGTCCGGCATGTTCGGCGGCGGCACCTCGGGAGAGGGCTGCGACGCCGCCGATCTGAGTCTTCCCGGTGTGCAGGAGCAACTGCTCGACGAGTTGCTGGCGACCGGCACACCCGTCGTCGTCGTAGTGGTCTCCGGGCGGCCGTACGCGCTGGGCAGGCATGCCGACCGCGCGGCCGCGCTGGTGCAGGCCTTCCTGCCCGGCGAGGAGGGCGGCCCCGCCGTGGCGGGGGTGCTGAGCGGCCGGATCAACCCCAGCGGACGGCTTCCGGTGCAGCTTCCCCGCGACCCCGGCGGCCAGCCCGCCACATACCTGCACCCGCCGCTCGGCGGCAACAGTCAGGGCATCAGCAACCTCGACCCCACACCGCTGTTCCCGTTCGGGCACGGGCTGTCCTTCACCGAGTTCCGTTACGAGCGGCTGCGGCTGAGCGCGCAACGCGTACCCACCGACGGCGAGCTGTCGATCTCGGTGGAGATCCGAAACGTCGGTGAGCGCGCGGGCGAGGAAGTGGTCCAGCTGTACCTGCGGGACGTGCTGGCGCAGGTGACCAGACCGGTGCGGCAACTGGCCGGGTACGCACGGGTCGGCCTGCCCGCGGGCGGGCGGGCAAGGGTGACCTTCCGGCTGCACGCCGACCGCACCAACTTCACCGGAACCGACCTGCGCAGGATCGTCGAACCGGGCACCGTGGAGGTGTTCGTGGGCGCCTCCGTCGCCGAACTGCCGTGCTCGGGCCGGTTCGAGTTGACCGGTCCGCTGCGCCAGGTCGGGCCCGATCGGGTGCTGACCACACCAGCCGAGGTGACAGTGCTTTCCGACTGATGGCGCCGCTCAGCCGAGGTCGGAGAACGAACCGCCCCTTCCCGCGCCTGATGCGAACCGGCGGGCTCCGGCCTCGGCGTCGGTGGCGAGCGAGACCATCCCGTGCCGCCACTCCACCGCCATCGCCTGCTGCTGCGGCAGCCCCTCCTGTTCGAGCAGGGAAAGCCGATCGTGCCGAAGGCACGTCTGCGGGAATCGGGCGAGTTCGGCGGCGAGTTCCTCGGCCCGCTCCCGCTCCCGCCCCTGCGGCACGACCCGGTTGACCAGCCCGATGCTCAGCGCCTCGTCGGCGTCCACGGCACGGCCGGTGAGCACCAGGTCCATCGCCCTGCTGGCGCCGATCAGCCTCGGTAGCCGCACCGTTGCGCCGTCGATCAGCGGCACACCCCAGCGCCTGCAGAACACCCCGAAGACCGCGTCCGCCGAGGCCACCCGCAGGTCGCACCACAGCGCGAGTTCCAACCCGCCCGCGACGGCGTGACCACGTACCGCCGCGATCACCGGCTTGCTCAGCCGCATCCGGGTCGGCCCCATCGGACCCGCGCCGTCCGGCTCCACCCGGTTGCCCCTCGGCGTGCCGATGGCCTTGAGATCGGCGCCCGCGCAGAAGGTGCCGCCTTCGCCCCACAGCACGGCCACCGACAGCGAGTCGTCGGCGTCGAAGACGGCGAACGCGTCGGCGAGCGCTGCGGCGGTCGGACCGTCCACGGCGTTGCGCGCATCCGGCCGCGACAGGATCACCGTCGCCACCTGTCCCTGCCGTTCCACCCGCACCGGTTCACCGGACATCGCTGCTGCCTCCTCCCGGCACGGCGCCGACCCGGGCATGATCTCACGTTGGCACCCGGCCGCGGACTCCCGAGCCCGCCGACCGCAATCCGTACGGCAGCGCGGCCGCCACCAGCAGCGCCAGTACGGCCACGGCAGGCAGGCCCGCCACCGCCCACGCACCGAACAGCAACAACGAGGCAAGGTCGGTGCCGAGCCCGGCGACGGAGGTGACGGTGGCTCGCGACGTGCTCTCGATTCGCTCCTGCAGCCGGGCGCTGCCCACCACCAGCACGGCGCGGTAGACGGCGTAGCCCGCCGCCACCGCCACCAGGCTCACCGGCCGCGCCAGCACCGATGCCAGCAGCAGTGGCGGCACGGACGCCGCGAGCAGCAGCGCCAGCCTGCCTGCCCGCAGCCGGTGCAGCCCCAGCCTGCCCGCCAGTGCCGAGCCCACCGCACCCGCCAGCGGGATGGCCACCACCGCGAGCGGAATCCACGTCACCGGCACCTGCCACTGCCCGGCCAGCAGCGGAAAGTACTCCTCCAGCCCGTCGAGGGAGGCCAGCAACGCGACCGCGAGCACGGCGCCGCGCACCAGCGGACGCCGAAACGCCTCCGCAATGCCCGTGCGCAGGGTGAACAGGTACCGGGTCCGGTGGGCACCGTCGGGCTCACCGTGGGCGCGGGGCGGCTCCGGCAACCGGGAGGCGACGAACGCGGCGGTGAGGCAGGTACCGACGCTGGCCCAGCCGACCAGCGCGAAACCGCCCACCGGGTAGAGCAGAGCGGCGGCCGCGGCTGCCGGCAACTGCGCCACCAGCCCCATGGCGTGTACGTCGCCGTAGACGCGGGCGAAGTGCTCGCCCGCCCCCGCGGCGGCCAACCCGTCGTACAGCAGCGCCTCGAGGGCTCCCGAGACGAGCGTGCCGCCCAGCCCCCACAACACGAAACCGGCGGCGAACGCCAGGAATCCGGGGTGGGCGGTCCACAGCGCGTAGCAGGCGGCCTGCGCCACGGACCCGGCCACGAGCGCGGTTCTGCGGGAGAACCGGTCGGCCAGCGCCCCCGTCGGCACCTCCGCCAGCACGCCGACGACCGACCAGATGGCGAACAGCGCCGAGATCTGCGCTTCGGTGAGGCCGGTTTCGGCGAAGAGCAGCGCGTACAGCGTGTACAGCGGTACGACGTCGGCCAGCAACGCCCACAGTCGGATCAGCCGGGTGAGCGGGCGGGCGGCCTCAGGTACGTGACGTCAAAGAAACGGCATGTGGCTACCGTACCTTCGGCCGCAGCCGCCTCGCCACGATCGCGAGGATCGCCAAGGTGATCACCATCAGCCCGTACCAGGTGGCCGTCACCGGAAGGCCGACATGGGTCGCGGCGAGCCCGGCCGCGAGCGAGGGCAGGCTGAAGGACAGGTAGCAGGCCGTGTAGATGGTCGCCACGAGCGCGGCCCTGCCACCGGGCGGGGCCAGTGCGGTGGCGGTGCGGAAGGCACCGAGGAACGTGGCACCGAAACCGAACCCGCCAAGGACCGTGGCGGCGAAGAACAGCGGGGCGAAGGCCACCGCCAGCGCGACCAGCACCGCGGCAACGCCGACCGCGAGTGCGCTCGCGCCCACGGTCATCGCGGCCTGTGGCTGCCAGTTCCGCACCAGCACCGACGCCGCCGCACCGGTGCCGGTGAGCAGGAACACGACGAGCCCACCCGCCACCGGGTTGTCGATGCCGAGGATGTCGACCACCAGCGAGCGGCCGAGCGACAGGTACAGGCCACCGAGCGTCCACGGCACCACGAGCGAGGGCAGCACCGTGAGGAACGCCCGTAGCTTGCCGGGCGGGACCCCGAGTTGGGGGCGAAGCGAACGCAGCGCGCCCGGCCTGCGAGTCACGGGTTCGGGGGTGAACAGCAGCGCGATGGCCGTGCCGAGGAACGCCACGAGCAGCAGGATGTACACCAGTTTCGTCGGGGCGGGAGCGAACTGCACGAGCAACCCCACCCCGAGCGCGCCGACAGCCAGACCCGCGGTCGGGGTCGCGCTGTTCACCAGCGCGCCCGTGCCCGGTCTGCGCTCCAGGTCGATCAGTGCCGCGCTGATGGCTCCGGTCGCCGCCCCGGTGGCGAGGCCCTGCAGAATCCGCGCCGCGTACAGCCAGCCGACGTCTTCGGCAAGCACGAACAGCAGCATGCTGCCCGCTTCGGCGACGATGGCGCTGACCAGCACGGGTTTGCGGCCGACGTAGTCCGACAGCGCACCGGCCGACACCAGCATGACCAGCAGGCCGAGCACGTACACGGCGAAAACCGCGGTCAGCGTCGCGGGCGTGAACCCCCACATCCGCTGGTACACGACGTAGAGCGGCGAGGGCGCGCTCGCGGCGAACATGAGCAGGAACAGCGCTACGGCGACCAGCGAGAACGCGGCCGTCCGCACCCGGCCTGCCACCTCGGGCCTGCTCGGGGTCGCGACGGCCATCTAAGCCGCGTCCTTGCGGATGCCGTTGACGGCGCGCACCACGGCCATGCAGCGGTCCTCGACGTAGGCCAGGCCGGCCTCCCGTGCGATCTCGCGTGCCCTGCCGGAGGTGATGCCCTGTTGCAGCCACAACGCCTTGGCCCCGATCCGCACCGCCTCCTCGGCGACAGCGGGTGCTTCCGGTCCCGGCCGGAACACCTCCACCACCTCCACCGGCTCGTCGATGTCGCTGAGGTGGCGATACACGCGCTCGCCGAGCAGGGTGTCGGCTACCGGGTTGACCGGGATGATCCGAAAACCCGCGGCGCGCATCGCGGCGGGTACCGAGTGCGCGGCCTTGGCCGGGTCGCGGCTGCAACCGACCACCGCTATGGTGCTGAACTCGCGAAGTATCCGAGCCGCCTCGGCATTCGTTTCGGCATCCATGCTCTCCATGCGCGTCATCCTCCGGGTCAGCGGGGCGTTCTCCAAACTCGCCAAACCCTGTAACCGCGCGGAGCCTATTTTCGATACCAGCGGGGCGAGGTGTTCAGCGGCGGGCTCAGCTCCGCGCTGACCACCAGCACGTTCGGCTCCTCGGCCCTGGTGAACTCGCGCAGCAGCCTGCGAAACGCCCTGCCGAAACCGTCGACCCGGTCGGCGTAGACACCGAACGACTTCGCGAGGCCCACGAAGTCGGGTGTGGCCAGATCGACACCGCGGTGCGGCAGTCCCTCGCGGGTCTGGTCGTAGCGCAGCATCCCGTAGCCGCCGTCGTCGACGATCACCACCGTGATGGGCAGCTTCTGCTGGATCGCGGTGGCCAACTCCGCGCAACCGAACAGGAACCCGCCGTCACCGGTGACGCACACCGCCCTGCTCGCACCGGCGGCCGCCACCCCGAGCGAGGCCGGGAAGGCGAAGCCCAACGTGCCCCAGCCCATCGGGTAGGCCAGCTGGCGTGGTCCCGCCACGCGGTAGAAGCCGCCGATCCAGTACCCGGCAACGCACATGTCCGCCACGAGTACGGAGCCTTCCGGCAGCGTCTCTTTCAACGCGGCAAGGAACTCGGCGGCCTGCGGCTCCTCCTTACGCACCCGCCTGCGCACCCGCGACTCGATCTCGTCGAGGCGGCGGGTCAACTCGTCGATGCCACTGCTGGGCGCGAGGCCGACGAGCAACTGCTCCACCACGTCTCGCGCGTCGCCCTGCAACAGCAGGTCGGGCGGGTAGTTCTTGTTGGCGTCGGCCGCGTCGACGTTGATCGCGATGAGCCTGCCAGGCCGGGGCATGTGCCAGTTCTGGGTCATCAGACCGTCGAAGTCGGTGCCGACGGCCAGTACCACGTCGGCCTCGTCCCACAGCGCGCCGACCTCCGGGGTGTGCACCGGGTTGGGGGCCAGGCACGGGTGGTCCGGCGGCACCAGCCCGCGTGCGGCGAAGGTGGTGACGATGGGCGCCGCGAGTCGTTCGGCGAGTTTTCCGATCACCTCGCCCGCGCCCGAACGCAGAGCGCCCCCACCTGCCCAGATCAGCGGGCGCGCCGCGGCGGACAGCACGCCACGTGCGGCGCTGAGGTCCTCGAACGCGATCGCGGGTAGCCGATCGGTCGGCTCGACGTCGTGGCGGCGCACCACCTGCTCACGCAGGAAGTCGGTGGGAATGCCGAGGTAGACGGGTCCGCTCTGCGGGCGCTGCGCCAGCCGTCCCGCCCTGCGCACCGCCGCCGCGATGGCGTCGGGGTGGTCGACGTTGATCGCGCCCTTGGTGATCGGTGCGAACAGCGCCCGCTGGTCGCTCGTCTCGTGCAGCACACCCCGGACGGTTCCCTTCCTGCGCAGCGTCGAGGGGATGTCGGTGGCGATGACGAGCACCGGTGAGGCGGACGCGTTGGCCTCGCCGACGGCCGCGAGCGTGTTCGCGGCACCGGGGCCCGTTGTCACCAGCGCGACGCCGAGCCTGCCGGTGGTGCGGGCGTAGCCGTCGGCCGCGTAACCCGCGGCCTGCTCGTGGCGCACACCGATGAGCCGGATTCCGGTGCTCTCCAACTCGTCCCAGATCGGCAGGTTGTGCACGCCGGGCAGACCGAAGACTACTTCGACGCCGAGTTCGGTCAGTGCGTCGACGAGGCTGCGGGCTCCGGTCTTTGGCACGGGGGCGAGAATACGAGGAGTGTCACCACTGCGGTGGCAGGGTCTCCTGACGCGGTGGCGGAGGAGGCGGCGTACCGTCGCCGAACGGCCTGCCACCAAGGGATTCCCGCCCGTGTGAGGTGAGCCAGCCGGAAAGGTCCGGACCTTTCGGCACGATCCGCGTCGGGTTGAGCTGCTCGTGAACCTGGTAGTAGTGCCGCTTGATGTGGTCGAAATCCACGGTGTCGCCGAAACCCGGGGTCTGGAACAGGTCACGTGCGTAGGCCCACAGCACCGGCGACTCGGCGAGCTTGTTCCGGTTGCACTTGAAGTGCCCGTGGTAGACGGCGTCGAACCGGACCAGCGTGGTGAACAGCCTGATGTCGGCCTCGGTGATGGTGTCGCCGACGAGGTACCGGTTGCCCGCGAGCCGCTCGGCGAGCCGGTCGAGCCGGGAGAACAGCCGCTGGTAGGCGTCCTCGTAGGCGGACTGCTTGGTGGCGAACCCCGCTTCGTAGACCGCCGCGTTGACGTCGGCGTACACCTCGTCGTTGACGCGGTCGATCTCCTCGCGCAACGGCTCGGGGTACAACTTCGGCGCGCCCTCGCGGTGATACGCGGTCCACTCGGTGGACAGATCGATCGTGATCCGCGGGTAGTCGTTGGTCACGAGCTTGCCGCTGGGGATGTCCACGACCGCGGGCACGCTGATGCCGCCGGTGTAGTCGGGGTCGGCCTTGTGGTAGGCCTCGGCGAGGAACCGGATACCGAGCACCGGGTCACGCCCGTCGGGGTCGAGGGTGAACCGCCAGCTGCGCTCGTCCTGGATCGGGTCGGCCACCGCCACGGACAGCACGTCCTCCAGCCCCAGCAGCCTGCGCACCACGAGCGCGCGGCTGGCCCACGGGCAGGCGCGGCTGACCACGAGTCGGTACCTGCCGGGTTCGACCGGCCAACCGTCGCGACCGTCGGCGGTGATCCGGTCGGTGAACCTGTTGGGCGCCCGGTGGAACTCGCCGGTTTCCGGGTCCGTCGGGATGGTCATGACCCGACCCTAGCCGAACCGGAACTCGTGGGCTTGTTCGTCCACACCGGACCGCGAGAATTGGCGGGAGGATTCCTCCCACTTCCAACTTATAGCGCACCCCGGGGCTTGCGGCAAGCCCCGGGTGCCGCCTCAAAATGTTGCGAACGAAGCCAGGACCTGCGAAAACCAGGGACTCGCGAGCTACGGGTGCTCGCGGGTGCGTACCGCGAAACCGCGTGGAGCGACCGCTTCGATTCGAACCTCGATGAATGGGCGATTCATGTTTGACGTGATCATTGTCGGCGGCGGGCCGACCGGCTTGTTGCTGGCCTGCGAGTTGCGGCTGCACAAGCTGAACGTGCTCGTGGTGGAGCGGGACGCGGAGCCGACCGGAATCGTTCGCTCGCTCGGCCTGCACGTACGCAGCATCGAGGTGTTGGACCAGCGCGGGCTGCTGGATCGGTTTCTCGCCCACGGAAAGCAGTACCCGCTCGGCGGCCACTTCGCCGGTATCGGCAGGCCGTTGCCCGGCAAGCTGGACACCGCGCATTCGTACATCCTCGGCATCCCGCAGCCCGTCACGGACCGGCTGCTGGCCGAACGAGCCATCGAACTCGGCACCGACCTCCGGCGTGGCCACGAGCTGGTCGGGCTGCACCAGGACGAGCACGGGGTGACCGCCGAACTGGCCGCTGGCGAGGGCACGGAGCCCCACTCGATCCGCTCGCGCTATCTCGTGGGTTGCGACGGCGGCCGAAGCACGGTGCGCAAGTTGCTCGGCGTCGACTTTCCCGGCGAGCCCGCGGGCACCGAGTGGTTGCTCGGCGAGCTGGCGGTGACAGAGGACCCGGCGACGATCGCCACGGTCGTCGCCGAGGTCCGTAAGACCCGACTCGGGTTCGGCGCGGGCCCGCTGGAGGACCGGACCTACCGCATCGTCGTGCCCGCCGAGGGGGTCTCGGCGGATCACTCGGTCCCGCCGACCGTCGAAGAACTGAAACAGCGGCTGCGAGCGGTCGCGGGCACCGACTTCGGCGTGCACTCACCGCGCTGGCTCTCCCGGTTCGGCGACGCCACCCGGCTGGCGGAGCGTTACCGGGTGGGCAGGGTGCTGCTGGCGGGCGACGCTGCACACGTCCACCCGCCGCTGGGCGGGCAGGGACTGAACCTGGGCATCCAGGACGCGTTCAACCTCGGCTGGAAACTGGCTGCCGAGGTGGCGGGCTGGGCGCCCGAAGGGCTGCTGGACAGCTACCACACCGAACGGCACCCGGTGGCCGCCGACGTGCTCAACAACACGCGAGCCCAGTCCGAACTGATCTCCCTCGAACCCGGCCCACGGGCGGTGCGAAAGCTGCTCGAGGAACTGCTCGACTTCGAGGTCGTGAACCGGTATCTGATCGAGAAGATCACCGCGATCGGAATCCGCTACGACCTCGGCGAGGGACACGACCTGCTCGGCAGGCGGCTGCGGAACGTCAGGTTGAAGCGGGGACGGCTCTACGAGCGCATGCACGGTGGCCGCGGGCTGCTGCTCGATCAGACCGGCTGGCTCTCGGTCACGGGCTGGGCGGATCGGGTCGACCACGTCGTCGATGTCGCGGATGTGAGCGAGGAACTGGACGTGCCCGCGGTACTGCTGCGGCCGGACGGCCACGTGGCGTGGGTGGGACAGCAGCAACGGGAGCTGCTCGCCGCGCTGCCCGAATGGTTCGGAGTGCCGGCCTGAGTTCGTCGGACGTTCGCCGCACCGGTCACGGGTCAGCCTCGCGCGGACACCGGGACGCACGGCGAAAGCTGCGCGGACAGGGCTCGCAGGAAGTCCGGTGCGTCGAACAACGCACCGGCGGAGGCCACACCTGCGGTCCTCGTCCGGCCGGTGAGGATGCGGTCGGTGGCCTCCACCGCGAGCGGCGCGCTGGTGGCGTAGCTGTCGCGCCCGGCAACCAGCACCCGGCGGTTCGTCCGACCGGAGCGAACGACGACGTCGACGACGAACGCCTGCGCGGAGCGGCCGCGCTCGTCGACGGCGGCCGGTGCCGAGGGGGCGGGATCGACCAGGTCCGCGACCGCCTTGGCGCTCACGTAGGTGCGAACCTCCGGCACGGCCAGATGGCTGGGAACGGTGACGACATCGGCCATGGTGAACTCCCCGATGACGCGTTGGGCACCGAGTGGAGCCGGGAAGTCCCAGTCCGGAGTCGGCGAAGCGTCGTCGTGGTGCTCCAACCGGCCACCGGTGAAGCTGGACCCGGCGGCCACCGCGTCGCTGCGCCGAGACGGCTCCCGAGGCCAGCGTTCCCGCGGTGGGGTGCCAACTGCTCAGGCCATAGGCGATGTGCGCCTCGTCCGCCGCTGTCCACGCACCCATCGCGGTGGTGACAAGCAGATCACCGAGGCCACCGTAGAAGGCCATCGCCGGTACCACCGGCTTGCCCTCGGCGTGGGCACGCTGCCCGAAGTGTGCGAACGTGTCGAGGTTCGCCTCGACCGAAAGCTCGGCGTATCGCCGGACACCTACCGCCGCACGTTCCGGACATGAAGCAACGCGCCTCGACGATCACCGATTGGTCCAGCCGCAAAACCCGGACCAGTACGTAGACTCGCCTGTCCGGGGTGTGCGAGCACCGGTAGGACCGAGGTGCGAGGTGAGGCGCTGATGCCGATGATGCCGGTGACCGACTCGATGTTCTTGCTCATCGAAACCCGAGAGCATCCGATGCACGTCGGTGGGCTGCAACTGTTCACTCCGCCCGAGGGCGCTGGCCCGGACCACCTCAGAACGCTGCGGGAGGACCTACTGCGCAACACCGATGTGCGTCCGCTGTTTCGGCAGCGTCCCGCCCGACCGGTGAACACGATGGGCTACCTCGGCTGGGCCGAGGACGACGCCCTCGACCTCGACTACCACTTCCGCCACTCCGCGCTGCCGCGGCCGGGCCGCATCAGGGAACTGCTGGAACTCACCTCGCGCTGGCACAGCACGCTGCTGGACCGCCACCGGCCGCTGTGGGAGGTGCACCTGGTCGAGGGGCTCAACGACGGCCGGTTCGCGATGTACAGCAAGGTTCACCATGCCCTGCTCGACGGTGTCTCGGCGCTGCGGCACCTGCAGAGCATCCTCAGCGAGGATCCGGCCGAGTTGAGCTGCCCTCCGCCGTGGGGTTCGCGCAGGCCGCAGCCGGCGGGGCGCCGCGTGCCCACCAGCCGCTCGGCCCTGTTGCAGGGCACCACGAGGGTGGTGCGGCAGCTGGCAGGCATGGCCCCGGCCGCGGTGAAGATCGCGTCGGAGGCGTTGCGCGAGCAACGGCTCACCCTACCGCTGCAGGCACCGCGAACCATGCTGAACGTGCCGATCGGGGGTGCGCGACGATTCGCGGCCCAGTCGTGGCCGCTGGCGCGGGTGCGAGACATCGCCACCGCCTCCGGAGCCTCGAGAAACGACGTCATCCTCGCCATGTGCGCGGGCGCGCTGCGCGACTACCTGATCGAGCAACGCTCGCTTCCCGACTCGCCGCTGGTGGCGATGGTCCCGGTCTCGCTGCGCAGCCGTACCGACCACGGCGAGGCCCACGGCAACCAGGTCGGTGCGCTGCTGTGCGACCTCGGTACGAACCTGTCCGACCCCGCCGAACGGCTCGCCGTGATCTCGCGCTCCATGTCGGACGGTAAGCGGTTGTTCCGGCAACTGTCACCGCTGCAGATACTGCTGCTCTCGGCGATGAACGTGGCACCGCTGGCGGCCTCACCGGTGCCGGGGTTCGTCAACAACACCCCTCCGCCGTTCAACATCGTGATCTCCAACGTGCCGGGACCTTCCCGCCGGATGTACTGGAACGGTGCCGGTCTCGACGGGATCTATCCCGCCTCCGTCCTGCTGGACGGTCAGGCACTGAACATCACGCTCACCAACAACGGCGACAACCTCGACTTCGGCATCACCGGTTGCCGCCGCAGTGTCCCGCACCTGCAACGCCTGCTGATACACCTCGACACGGCGCTGGCCGAACTGGAGTCGGCGACGAGGTAGCTACCGTGGCGTGCCCGCGGCCCGGTCGGTCTGCCAGGGACGGATCTCCTCCACCAGTTTCGCCACTGCCAGCACCAGGTCGTCGGAGTGGCGGGGTCCCACGATCTGCAAGCCGACCGGCAGGCCGTGGGAGGTGAACCCGGCAGGCACCGTGATCGCGGGCTGCCCCGTCATGTTGAACGGGTAGGAGAACCGGGTCCACTGTGGCCAGGAGTCGAGACCGCTCCCCGGCGGCACGTCGTGGCCCGCCTCGAACGGCGAGATCGGCATGGTGGGGGTGAGCAGCACGTCGTAGCGCGTGTGGAACTCGCCCATGTGGATGCCGAGTGCCGCGCGCGCCGCGCTGGCCTCCAGGTAGTCGGACGCGGAGTAGGTGTGCCCCTGCTCCCACACCTTCCGCAGCCCGGGGTCCACCTGGTCGGCGCAGTCGGCGGGGAAGGTGTCGAGCCACTTCGCCGCACCCGTGGACCACAGCACCTGGAACGGCTCGACCGGGTCGGAGAACCCGGGATCGGCTTCCTCCACGGTGATGCCTGCCTCGCTGAGCGCCGCGACCACCGACACCACGAGTTCGGCGATCTCCGGCTCGACGTCGACGTAGCCCAGCGCCGGGGAGAAGGCCGCCCGCAGCCCGCGTACATCCCGGCGCACCGCCTCGCGGTAGGTGCCCAGTGGCGGCGGGAGCGCGCCGGGGTCCCTGTGGTCGGGGGCGGCCAGCACGTCCAGCAGCAGCGCCACGTCGTCGACCGACCTGGCCATCGGCCCCGCGTGCGCGAGCGGGCCGAACGGGCTCGCCGGGTAGAGCGGGATACGGCCGCCGGTCGGCTTGAACCCCACGATGCCGCAGAACGACGCCGGTATCCGCACCGATCCACCGCCGTCCGTGCCGACGGAGAGATCACCCATGCCGGTGGCGACCGCGACCGCGCTGCCGCCGCTGGAGCCGCCGGGGGTGAGTGCGGGGTTCCAGGGGTTGCGGGTGATGCCGTCGAGCGGGCTGTCGGTGACCGCCTTCCAGCCGAGTTCCGGCGTCGTGGTCTTGCCGAGCAGCACAAGGCCGTTCTCGCGCATCCTCGCTGTGACGGGGCTGTCGACCTGCCACGGCTGGTCCCGTTCGATGCACAGCGATCCCCGCAGCGTCGGCCACCCCTGGGTGAGGAACATGTCCTTGATCGACGCGGGCACCCCGTCGAGCCAGCCGATCGGATTACCTTCCCGCCAGCGTTCCTCCGAGCCGCGGGCCTGATCCAGCGCGGCTTCGGGGTCCACCAGCGTGAAGGCGTTGTAGTCGGTGTCCCGTTCCCGGATGGCTTCCAGCGCGCTGTGCGTGGCCTCGACCGGCGACAGCTCGCCCGACGAGTAGGCGGCGACGAGTTCGCTCGCTGTCAGCAGGGTTGGGGTGCTCGGCATTGTTCTCCTCGGTGCGTCGTTCGGCGAGCGCGCTGCGTGCGGTGTCGTGGGCGTGGGCTAGATCATTTACAGGACACGCCCTAGGCGTTCGAGGGCACGTAGCCTAGGCGTTTGTCCACGACGTTGCGCAGCGGGCGGCCCTCTCGCCACCGCAGGAAATTGTCGACGAACACCTCGACCAGCGCATTGCGCCAGCCCACGAAGTCTCCCGACATGTGCGCCGACACCAGCACGTTCTCCATTGTCCATAGCGGACTGCTCTGCGGCAGCGGTTCGGTCTCGAACACGTCGAGCGCCGCGCCCGCGAGTTGCCCGCAACGCAGGGCCTCCACCAGGTCCTGCGTGACCACCAACTCGCCCCTGCCCACGTTGATCAGGCGGGCTCCCTGCTTCATCGCGGCGAACGCTTCGGCGTCGAACATGCCCTTCGTCTGCTCGGTGAGTGGTGCTACGGCGACCACGAAGTCGGCGTCGCGCAGGTGCCGCGTCAGCTGCGAGGAGGCGTGCACGGTGCCGAAGTCGGGGTCGCCTTCGCGCGCGGTGCGGCCCGCGCCGCTGACCCGCAGCCCCGCGGCCCGTAGCAGTCGCGCGATCGACCTTCCGATCGGCCCGGTGCCCACCACCAGCGCCGACCTGCCGCAGATCCGCTCGGTCTCCCTGTGCAGCCAGGTGCGCTCGTCCTGCAACCGGATCGAGCGGGCGAGGTCCTTGGCGAAGGCCAGCACCACCGCGAGGACGTATTCGGCGATCGAGTCGTCGAACACTCCCCGGGAATTGGTCAGCACGACGTCGCTGTCCCGCAGCGCGGGGAACATCACCGGGTCCACGCCCGCGCTGGCGATGTGCAGCCAGCGCAACCGGTCGGCGGCGGGCCACGCGTCGGGCACGGCTGTGGAGAGGAAGTCGTAGACGAACAGGACGTCTGCCCCGCGCAGTGCGTCGGCAAGCCCGTCCGCCCGGGTGTAACGGACCGTCGCCACCTTTTCGATGGGGTCCATGTCCGGGGGGTGCTTTTCGCCACACAACACGGCGAGCACCGGGTTATCCGTGCCGACCACGTTGACACGGTATGAGGCAGTCGTATGATTGTCAACAATCCGAGGAGTCACCCCGGAGGCACTCTGCTGCACACAAGCCGTCGGAGGTCGAGCCTTGGATTTCGCCGCTTTGGATTCCCTCGAGTTCGAGGGCCCGCTGGCGCAGCGGGGTATCGGCATCATCGCACCGTTCGACATGGCACTCGAACGGGAGCTGTGGCGCTGGGTGCCGATGGAGGTGTCGCTGCATCTGGCTCGCACGCCCTACGAACCGGTTCCGGTGTGCATGCAGATGGCGCACCTGGTGAGCAACTCCCAGCACCTCACGGCCGCGACCAGGGACGTGCTGCACGTCGAGCCCGAGGTCGTCGCCTACCTGTGCACCTCGGGCAGTTTCGTCAACGGCGTCGACGGCGAGCGCTCGATGCGCAAGGTCATCTGTGACGCGGGCGCGCCCGATTCGGTGACCACGTCGGGCGCACTGGCCGAGGTGTTCGAGCAGCTCAACATCAGCCGCGTCTCGATACTCACGCCCTACGTGGAGGACCTGACGCTGAAGCTGCACGAGTACCTCGACGAGCTCGGGGTCAAGACGATGTCGAGCGATCACCTCGGCCTCGGCGGCGGTATCTGGAAGGTGAGTTACCGCACCATCGCCGAGCGCATTCTCGCCGCCGACCACAAGGACGCGGAGGCGATCTTCGTCAGCTGCACCAACCTGCCGACCTACGACGTCATCGAACCGCTGGAGCGGGCGCTGGGCAAACCGGTGCTCACCGCCAACCAGCTGACGATGTGGGCCAGCCTCAGACGCATGAACCTACCCGTGGTCGGGCCGGGCAAGTGGTTGAGAGAGGTCAGCTGACCGACAACTTGACCAAGAGCACGAGGATTGTCGACAATCCTACGAAAGCCATTCGGAGGTGTCCGTTGCCCGACTCCCGCGCGATCGGTTTCATCTATCCCGACCACGCCGCCGAGGACGACTACCCGCTCGCCGAGCGCATGCTCGGCGACGGTACCCGGCTCGCCGTCGAGCACATCTACGGCACCGACCTGCACGCCGTCGAGGAGTTGCTCGACCTCGGCAGCCCGAAACGACTCACCCAGGGCGCCCAGCTGCTGTCACGGCACCGCCCCTCGGCGGTGGTGTGGGCGTGCACCAGCGGCAGTTTCGTCTACGGCTGGGAAGGAGCGCAGGAGCAGGTCGCGTCGCTGTCCGAAGCGGCGGGCGGGTTGCCCGCATCGAGCACGTCGTTCGCGTTCGTGCACGCCGCCAGGGCGCTGGGGCTTCGGCGCGTCGCCGTGGCGGCGAGTTACCCCGACGACGTGGCCAAGCTGTTCGTGGAGTTCCTCGCCGCAGGCGGGGTCGACGTCGTCGGCATGTCCAGCGCCGACATCGACACCGCGGCGGAGGTGGGCAGGTTGTCACCGCAGGAGGTTGTCGAACTGGTGGCCCAACGCGACCGGGCAGACGCCGACGCGCTGCTCGTGCCCGACACCGCGATGCGTACCGTCGCACTGGTCGAGGCCATCGAGCAGCGGCTGAGCAAACCCGTGCTGACGGCCAACCAGGTCACCGTGTGGGAAGGGCTGCGCCTGACGGGTGCGGCCCGTGACGTCGCGGGACTTGGCGCGCTGTTCAACGGAAAGGTTGCCTGAGCATGCTGGCCGACATCGAACCGGTTCACAGGGAGTCGACAGCGTCGATCATCGCGCGCCAGCTGCGGGACGCGATCATGAACGGCTCGCTGCCACCCGGCACCCAACTCGGGGAGACCGACCTCGCGGCGCGCTTCGAGGTCTCCCGCGGCCCGCTGCGGGAGGCGATGCAGCGACTGGTCTCCGAGGGCCTGCTGCGTAGCGAACGGCACAGGGGCCTGTTCGTCATCGAGCTTGAACCCGGCGACGTGCACGACATCTACGGTGCTCGCTGGGCCGTCGAGCGTGCTGCTGCGATCCAGGTGGTGCGCGGCAACGAGACGAGCCGGATCGCGGCGCAGCTCGCCGACGCCGTGCAGGCGATGGCGCAGGCAGAGCAGCAGGACGACCCCGCCGCACTGGCCGAGGCCGACCTCACCTTCCACGAGACACTGATCGAGGCCTCCGGCAGCAGGCGGCTCGTTCGCATGGCCCGGACCCTGCTGATCGAGACGCGGATGTGCCTCTCGGCGCTGCAGAACACCTACCGCAAGAACTACCAGGGGGTCGACGAGCGCATCGCCGAGCACAACCGCATCATCGAGGCGCTGCGCGACCGCGACGAGAAGCTCGTGCTGGAGCTGCTGGAGGCGCACATGGAGGACGCCGTGCGCAGGCTGGCCCCGGGCACCACCCTGACCTCCGGTTCCGCCGAGCGCGAACGGGACTGAGCCGGGTTCAGCGGCGGCCGGTGCCCGCCACCGCCACGGCGAGCGTGTTCGCGGCCGCCGCGCTGCCGAGCGCGATCCCCCAGCCGACCGGGCCCAGCGGCGTACAGCCGAAGAAGTGACTCAACCCAGGGGCCTGGATCACCGAGGCCAGCACCGCGGCCGAGCCGACGCCACTGCCGAGCACCGCGCGACTGCTGCCGCCCATCAGCAGAGTCTGCCCCAACTGCGTACCGACGAGTGCGGCCAGCGCCACCGTCCCCGCCCTGCGCCGCCTGCCGGTCAACCTGGCAAGGGTCCACGCCGCCGTCGCACCGAGCATGGTGGTGCCCGCGCGCAGGCCGATCTCGTTGTACAGCGGCCTGCCCAGCGACCGCTCGGGCCCTTCCTGCAGCAACTCCTCCACCGTGGTGCCGTCCGGGCCGCGCAGCGCGATCGCCATCGCAGGCGCCAGGTCGGTCAGCAGGTTCACCAGCAGCAGTTGTCGCGCACCCAGTGGTGAGCGGCCGGTGAGCGCGGCACCGAGCACGCTGAACCCCGACTCACCCAGGTTGCCGCCGAGCAGCACGCCCAGCGCAGCACGAACCGACGCCCACATCGCCCTGCCCTCGACCAGGGCGGCGCTGATGGTCTCCAGCCGGTCGTCGGTCAGCACCAGGTCGGCCGCCGCTCTCGCGGCAGGCGTGCCGTGTTCTCCCAGCGCGATACCGACATCGGCGAGGCGGATCGCGGGCGCGTCGTTGGCTCCGTCGCCCGTCATCGCGACGGTCCTGCCGAGCGCCTGGTAGGCCTTGATGATCCGGACCTTCTGCGAGGGGCTGCATCTGGCGATCACATCCACTCCCGAAAGCCGCTCGCGCAGTTCCTCGTCGTCGAGTTCGTCGAGTTCGGCGCCCGTCACGATGTCCAGCTCGGCATCGGGGCCAGCGATCTCCGAGGCGATCGCCTGCGCCGTGACGGGATGATCCCCGGTGATCATCACGGTCCGTACCCCGGCCTCGCGAAGCTGCGCTGCGGCAGGTCCCGCGCTGCGGCGAACCGGGTCGGCGATGGCGAGAAAGCCGCGGAAGCGCAGGTCGAGCACGCTCTCCTCGCTGTCCACCCTGCCCGCGTCCACCGGCCGTTCCGCGACGGCCAACACCCGGTGCCCCTCGCCCGCGAGCTCCCGCATGCGCTGCTCCAACCTGCCGCGCTCGGCTTGTTCGAGCGCGCATCGCGGCAACACCTCCTCGGCCGCGCCCTTCACGCTCAACAGCAGCCCGTCGCCGGTGCGCCCGACCGAGGCGTGGTAGCCGCGCGAGGGTTCGAACGGCGCCGTGGACACCGGTTTCCAGCCTGCCGCGCCCGCCACCACGCTCACCCGCAACCGTTTGCCCGCTTTCGCGACCGCCCGGTCGGTCGCGTGCGGCAGGTCCTCGGGCCGCCTGGAGTTCGGGGTGGCGCGCAGCGCGGCGGCCACCACCGACCGCAGCGAACGGGGGAGGTCCTGCTCATCGAGCCTGCCCCTGGTCCGGCCGTCGTCGACCTCGCTGACACTGAGCGTGCCCTCGGTGAGCGTGCCGGTCTTGTCGAAACACAGCACGTCCACCCTGCCGAGCGCCTCGACGCTGCGCGGGTTGCGTACCAGGGCCCCGCGCTCCGCCAGCCGTCGCGCGGCGGCCAACTGCGCGGCGTTGACAAGAAACGGCAGGCCTTCCGGCACCGAGGCGACGGCCAGGTTCACCGCGGAGCTGAGGCTCTCGCGTATCGGTACGCGGCGCAGCAGCCCTGCGCCCACCACCGCGGCGGCCGACCCCGCGGCCAGCGGCATGCTCTTCTCGGTGAGCTCGGCCAGCCTCGACTCCACCCCGGTGGTCGGCGCACCCTGGCGCGCGATGGTCATGCTGCGGCCTGCCTCGGTGTCGTTCCCGACGGCGACAACCACCGCCGAGCCGGTTCCCGCCGCCACGGTGGTGCCCTCGTAGACCATCGACGTCCGCTCCGCCACGTTGCCCGCGACCACGGGCGTGGGGTCCTTGGCCACCGGCAGCGACTCGCCGGTGAGCGAGGACTCGTCGACCTCGAGGCCGTCCGCGTCCAGCAGCCGGCAGTCCGCGGGTACGACATCTCCGGCGGAAAGTTCGACGACATCGCCGCGAACCAGGTCGTCGGCGACGATCACTCGCCGCTCACCGTCACGCACCACCTTCGCGCTGACCGACGACCGGCTGAGCAGGTCGGCCAGTTCCCGCTCGGTTCGTACCTGCTGCACGCTGCCGACCAGCGCGGAAAGGCCCGCCACACCCGCGACGAGTGCGGCGTCGACCGGCGAGCCCACCGCGGCCGACAGCGCGGCACCTCCTGCCAGCACCGGGGTGAGCGGGTTGGCCAGCTCGCTGAGGAAAGCGCTGCCGAGACTGACGCCGTCAGCTCCGCCGACACCGCCCGGGATGGCTCTCCTCCTTACCTCCTGGTCGGTGAGCCCGGTTTCGGCTGAACCCAGCCGGTCGAGCACAGTACGTTTCGGCATCAGGTGCCACGGGGTTTCCGCCCTGGTGGCGGCCGGGTCAGGCAACCGCAGCGCCCGTGCCCGCCTTCTCCCGTTGAACAACGCCACCGCCGCGCCCGCGTTGACCGCGTGCATCCCCCTGCTGGTCGGGTTGCTCCTGCCACCGCGCAAGGCGGCCACGGTGCCGACACCGGTGGCCGCCTGCGCGATGCGCACGCTCTGCGCGTTCACACCGCGCAACACCACCACCGACTCCACCAGCAGAGCGGCGGCACCCAGATCGGTGCCGACGAGTACGTGCGCTCCCCACGGCGGTGCATGCCCGTTCCGGTGGACACCGATGCCGCAGTCGGCGGCGCCCAGTGCCTGCCGGTCGGACGACACCAGCAGCACCCCCCTGCCCTCACGCTGCAGTTCGCGCACACTCGCCGCCGGGTCCGAGGTCTCGAACATGGCAAGCCCTGCCTCGTCCACGGCGGCGGTGAGGGTGTCCAGTCCGGCCAGTGGCTCCCTCGAAGCGCCGAGCACGGCCTCCAACCGACCGTCGCGGGCGAGGCCGAGTACGGCATGGGCACCTCGCTTCTCCACGCTCGCCCGTTCCTGCCTGCCGTCCGAACCGAAGAAGGTCTTCCCGTCGAGCGGCCCGAGCCACCAGTCGCCTTCGGTGCGGGTCCGCCGAGGGTCGGCGGGGTCGAACAGCCGCCAGGCGACCTCGGCCACCGCGTGCGAGTCGCTTCCCGGCAGCGCCACGAGATCGTCGAGGGTGTAGCGACCGGTCTCCAGCGCGGGGCGATCTAGTACGACGGCGTCCATGCGATCCATGACGCGCAGCACGCCGCGCTCCATCACCACGACTCCCCTGCGTGCCAGCGCACTGCCGAGGTGGCTGGCGAACGCGGTACGGCCCGCCTCGGCCGCCTTCGGCATCGTGCACAGGCCCAGCGCCAGGGCTCTGCGCGGTCCCGTGAACGGCGCCGCGGCGGCACCGGCGGCCGCGCCGAGACCGAGCACCCTTCGTTGGTAGCGCTCCACCGGCCCCTCCGGCAGCGGCGTCGGCCGTCGCGCGGGTGCCGGGTCGGCCGCGGCCGCTTCGGGGCCGGTGACCAGCCTGCTCTCCAACCCGCACCAGGCACGTTCATGAGCGCGTGCCTCGGTCCACTGCCCGGTGCGCTGCACGATGTCGAGCATCGCGCCCTCGCCGCCCGCGGCCAGCCCCTGGGCGACGGCGCCGATCATGGAGGTCAGCGAGTCCGACTTCGCGTGGCTGTGCGCCTTCCTCGCGGCGAACTCCTTCAACCGGGGGTGGTGGTCGACAAGTCCGGGCAGTGCGGCCAGTTCGGCGGGAATGGGCGTCCACGGCGCGATACGGGTGAGCAGCGACATACCGAGCCCGATGAGGTCGGCGGCCAGCGTGGGCAGCAACCGGGTGCCCTCCGGCCCGTCGGCGGGATGCAGCAACTCGTCCTCGGCCGCCTCCTCGTCGGGGTCCGCGGGTTGCGCCTCGGCGCGTTCGACGATCGCCGTCAGCTCGTCTGTCCTCGGTGGAGGTTGGCAGACGGCGATGATCACGCGGGAGGAAGGCGCGTTGACACGGGCCCATTCCACGCGGCTGTCGCGTTCGAGTTCTCGCTCGATGCGTCGCGCCACGCGTTCGCCGCCCTCGCCGTGCACGCCGTGCACCTCGAGGTAGACCCGGCCGGGGCAGGACCAGACGTGCCGCCTCGGCCGGGTCAGCAGGTTCGTGACACCGCGCGCGGTGCCGATAGCTGTCCCGACAACGGTAAAGGGGTCCGGTATACCTACGCCGAGCACTTTCATGGGCTGTGGGTGCCCAATTCGGCAGGTCCCACACCCCCCGCCCGCCGCCAGGGGACCGGGTTGTGGATCAGTGGGACTTCACGGCCCGCGCGATCGCCGAGCCGAGTTCCTCCGTGGTCGCCTTGCCACCCAGATCGGGCGTGGCGACCGCGCCCTCGGCGAGTACCCGCTCCACCGCCGACCGCACGGCGAGCGCCGCGTCGTACTCTCCCAACTGCTCCAGCATCATCGCACCCGCGAGTACCTGCGCGACCGGGTTGGCGATGCCCTGCCCCGCGATGTCGGGCGCACTGCCGTGCACGGCTTCGAACATGGACGGGTGTGTCCGTTCCGGGTTGATGTTGCCCGACGGCGCCATACCGAGCCCGCCGGTCACCGCCGCCGCGAGATCGCTGAGGATGTCCCCGAACAGGTTCGACGCCACGACCACGTCGAGGCGGTCGGGCTGCTGCACCATGCGGGCCGCCAGCGCGTCGATGTGGCACTGTTCGGAAGCCACGTCGGGGTACTCGGTAGCCACCTCGGCGAAGATCTCGTCCCAGAACGGCATCGTGTGGATGATCCCGTTCGACTTCGTCGCGGAGCACACCCGGCGACCTCGGGTGCGGGCGAGTTCGAAGGCGTACCGGACGATGCGCTCCACCCCGACGCGGGTGAACACCGACTCCTGCAACGCGAACTCGTCGGGCATGCCCTGGTTGTGCCTGCCGCCGAGGGTGGAGTACTCGCCTTCGGAGTTCTCCCTGACGATCACCATGTCCAGTTCGTCGCCGGTGCGTCCGGCGAGCACGGAGGTGGTACCGGGCAGCAGGCGCACCGGCCGCAGATTGACGTACTGCCCGAACGCCCTTCTCAGCGGGATGAGCAGGCCCCACAGCGAGACGTGGTCGGCAACACCGGGAAACCCGACGGCTCCGAGCAGGATCGAGTCGAATGAGGACAGCCGATGTACACCGTCTTGCGGCATCATGGCGCCGGTTTCGGCGTAACGCTTGCAGCTGTAGTCGAACTCGGTCCACTTCAGCTGGAAACCGTGTTCGGCGGCGGCGGTGTCGAGCACCTCGCGCGCCTGCGCGGTGACATCGACGCCGATACCGTCGCCGGGGATGGCGGCGATCTCGTACGCCGTCACAGGTTCACCGCGATGTACTTGGTCTCCAGGAACTCCTCGATTCCGACGGTGCCGCCCTCCCGGCCCAGGCCGGACTGCTTCACCCCACCGAACGGGGCGGCCGGGTTGGACACGATGCCCTGGTTCAGCCCGACCATGCCGGTCTCGATCCGCTCGCAGACCCGCAGCGCTCGCTTGAGGTCGTTGGTGTAGACGTAGCCGACCAGCCCGTACTCGGTGTTGTTGGCGGCTGCCAGCGCCTCCTCCTCGGTGTCGAACACCGAGATGGGGGCGACGGGACCGAAGATCTCCTCGTCGGCCATGCGCGCATCGGCCGGTACTCCGGTGAGGACGGTCGGCCGGTAGAAGTTGCCCGGTCCATCCACAGTGGAGCCGCCGGTGAGCACCTCGGCGCCCCGGCTCGCGGCGTCGCTGACGAGGCTGCTGACCTTGTCCACCGCGGCCTGATCGATCAGCGGGCCGACGACGACACCGTCCTCGGTTCCCCTGCCGATGGGCAGCGCGGACATCCGCTCGGTGAGCCTTCGCGCGAACTCGTCGGCGACCCCGCGCTGCACGTAGAAGCGGTTGGCGGCCGTGCACGCCTCTCCGATGTTGCGCATCTTCGCCTGCATCGCGCCGTCGACGGCGGCGTCGATGTCGGCGTCGTCGAACACCAGGAAGGGCGCGTTGCCGCCGAGCTCCATCGAGGTGCGCAGCACCTTGTCCGAGCACTGCTCGAGCAGCTTGCGGCCGACCGCGGTGGAACCGGTGAACGACAGCTTGCGTGCCCGCCCGTCCCTGATCAACGGCTCCATCACCGCACCGGAGCTGGTGGTGGTGAGCACGTTGAGCACGCCTTCGGGCAGCCCGGCCTCCACCATGATCTGCGCGAGCGCGAGCATCGAAAGCGGCGTCTGGGCGGCGGGCTTGATCACCATGGTGCAGCCTGCGGCGACGGCGGGTCCGATCTTGCGCGTTCCCATCGCCATGGGGAAGTTCCACGGTGTGATCAGCAGCGAAGGCCCGACCGGCTGCTTGGCGACGAGGAACCGCCCGCTGCCGTTGGGCGCGACGGCGTATCCGCCGTCGATGCGCACCGCCTCCTCCGCGAACCAGCGGAAGAACTCCGCCGCATAGGCGATCTCGCCACGCGCCTCGGCGAGCGGCTTGCCCATCTCCAGCGTCATGAGCAGCGCCAGTTCTTCCTGCCGCGCCATGAGTGCCTCGAAGGAGGCGCGCAGGATCTCGCCCCGCTCGCGCGGCGGGTGGGCGGCCCAGTCCGCCTGCGCCGCGACAGCGGCGTCGAGCGCGGCCATGCCGTCCTCCGGCGCGGCATCAGCCACCTCGCACAGCACCTCGCCGGTGGCTGGGTCATGCACGGGGAAGGTCCTGCCGCCCGCGGCCGGTGTCCACTTGCCGCCGATGAACAACTCCTTGGCGACCGCGTTCACCACGCCGGTCTCACTGACGGTGCTCATGCGTTGCTCCCTGCGAGTTGAGGTGTTTGCGCCGCTGCCGGTGCCATGCTACGAATATTGTCAACAATCTACAACCTCGCCGCGCTAAGGAGCACGTCGTCATGGCCCAGCTCTCCCCCATCCTCAAGCAGGCCACTCCCGTCGTCGTCGAACACGGCGAGGGCGCGTACCTGTTCGACACCGACGGCCGTCGCCACCTCGACTTCACCGCCGGTATCGGGGTGACGAGCACCGGCCACTGCCACCCACGGGTCGTGCGGGCCGCACAGGAGCAGGTCGGCAAGCTCATCCACGGCCAGTACACCACCGTGATGCACCGGCCGCTGCTCGAACTGACGCAGCGCCTCGGCGAGGTTCTGCCACGGGGACTGGACTCGCTGTTCTTCGCCAACTCCGGCAGTGAGGCGGTGGAGGCGGCGCTGCGGCTGACCCGGCAGGCCACAGGCAGGCCGAACATCGTGGTGTTCCAGGGTGGTTTTCACGGCCGCACCGTCGCCGCCGCCTCGATGACCACGTCCGGCACCCGGTTCGGCGCGGGGTTCTCCCCCCTGATGTCCGGCGTGCACGTCGCCCCCTTCCCCTACGCCTACCACTACGGCTGGGACGAGAAGACCGCCACCGACTTCGCGCTGCGTGAACTGGACTACCTGTTCGCGACGCAGACCTCTCCCAAGGAGACGGCCGCGTTCTTCGTGGAACCGATGCTCGGCGAGGGTGGCTACGTGCCTGCCAACACCGAGTTCCTCGCCGGACTGCGGCAGCGAGCCGACGAGCACGGCATCCTGCTGGTGCTCGACGAGATCCAGACGGGGTTCGGGCGCACCGGCCGATTCTGGGGCCACCAGCACTTCGACGTACGTCCCGATGTCGTGCTGATCGCCAAGGGACTGGCCAGCGGTTTCCCGCTTTCGGGCATCGCGGCCTCCGAGGAACTGATGGGCAAGGCGTGGCCGGGTTCGCAGGGCGGCACCTACGGCGGCAACGCCGTCGCCTGCGCCGCCGCGCTGGCGACACTCGACGTGATCCAGGAGGAGCGGCTCGTCGACAACGCCGCCGAGCGAGGCCGGCAGTTGCTGGAGGGTGCCCGCGCGATCGCGGGTAAGACGCAGGCGATCGGTGACGTGCGCGGGCTCGGGCTGCTGGTCGGTTCGGAGTTCACCACGGCCGACGGCAAGCCGGACAACGCGACCGCTCAGGCCGCGCAGAAGGCGGCGGCCGAGCGAGGCCTGCTGCTGCTGACCTGCGGCGCGTTCATGAACGTCGTACGCATGATCCCGCCGCTCGTGGTCACCTCGGAGCAGATCGAGCAGGCCCTGGAGATCTGGACCGACGTGGTCACCTCCGTCAGCAAGTAGCCATCGAACAGCGTAGTCACCCCCACAGCGGCGAACCAGGAGCGAACATGGCCCGCTACATCACGATCTCACTGGACAAGCGTGGCGTCTCCTGCCGGGCGCGACTGCTGGAGGACGAGGCGCCCCGCACCTGTAGGGCGGTGTGGGACGCGCTGCCGCAGAGCGGGTCCGCCTACCACGCCAAGTACGCCCGCAACGAGGTGTACACCCTGCTGCGGCCGTTCGCCGACCCGCAACCGGGCAGGGAGAACCCCACCGTGACTCCCATCCCCGGCGATGTCGTGTACTTCGGCTTCGAGGCATGGGAGATCGGCAATCCTGCGTACGGCTACGAGGAAGGCAGCGCCGCACACGGTGAGCAGGGCGCGACCGACCTCGCGATCTTCTACGGCCGCAACAACCTGTTGATCAATGGCGACGCGGGCTGGGTGCCGGGCAACGTGTTCGCCACGATCGTCGAGGGCCTTCCCGAGATGGCCGAGGCCGCGCAGGACCTGTGGCTGCGGGGGGTGGAGGGCGAGACGCTGACCTTCGCCCGCGCCTGACACCGCGGTCCGTCGTCACCCGGACAGGTGAACCTTTCAAGATCACGAATCGTCGCCCGGCAGTCACCTGATCGGGCAACAAGGGGGCCACTCCGCAGGCGCGAACCGACCCGTGACCGCCCGCACTTCGCGAGCGGTCACGGGTGGTTACACCCCCACGAAAAGCTGGCCCCCGTGAGAAACCCGAAAGCCGTACGTGTTTATTCTGAGGGGATTTCACATCGACTTCGATCCACAGTGGACTGATCTTTGACAGCGCGGTGACACGGTGCCAACCTGGCGTCGCTTTCGAAGGCAATGCGCGCGCAGATTCCTTTTACCGTGCAAGTCATTTCTGTGAAGGAGACCTCGATGCAGTTCGTCGCCATGCACGCGACCTACGGTGGAGACCTCATCTCCGGCGCGCTGGCACAGCTGGCACAGCTACTCGGCTGGCTGGTCTGACAGACCGACAAGGCCGAACCAGGGTGGGGCCGCCACGGTGGCGCGGAGCGGCCCCACCCGCCGCCACACGAATATGAAGAACATTCATAGCCGAGTCGCTGCCATGCGTACTAGGCTGCAACCCCATGGGCGACGTTGCGCAGCGGCTGGCCGAGATCGTCGGCGCGAACCAGGTCCTGACCGGCGAGGACATCCCTGACCACTACGCGAGCGACGAGGCGCTGGTCGGCGAGGTGAACCGGCCCGCATACGTCGCCAAACCCGCCACCTCGGCAGAGGTCGCGCGACTGCTCGGTGTGGCTACCGAGCACGGCGTCCCGGTTACCGCACGCGGCTCGGGCAGCGGCCTCTCGGCCGCCGCAAGGCCCCGCCCCGACGGCCTGCTGATCTCCTTCGAGCGGATGAACGCGATACTCGAGATCGACACGGTCAACCACGTCGCGGTGGTACAGCCCGGCGTCACGCTGTCCGAACTGGACGAGAAGACCGCGGAGGTCGGGCTCGGCTACACCGTCTACCCCGGCGAGATGAGCGCCAGCGTCGGCGGGAACGTGGGCACCAACGCGGGCGGAATGCGAGCCGTCAAGTACGGCGTGACCCGCCACAACGTGCTCGGGCTCGAGGCTGTGTTGCCCACCGGCCAGATCATCCGCACCGGCGGGAAGCCGGTGAAGACCTCCACCGGCTACGACCTGACGCAGCTCATCATCGGCTCCGAGGGCACACTCGCGCTCGCCACGGAGATCACCGTCAAGCTGCACCCCAGACTGCGGCACGGCGCCACGGTGCTCGCGCCGTTCACCGACCTCGACACCGTCGTGCGAGCCGTGCCCACGATCCTGGCGGCAGGGCTGGAACCGCACATCCTCGAATACATCGACGCGCTCACCATGGCCGCCATCACCTACACCACCGGGTTGTCGCTCGGTGTCCCCGACGACGTTCGCGAGGCATCGCAGGCCTACCTGGTGGTGGCGATGGAGAACCGCGAACCCGACCGGCTCGAAGGCGACGTCGCGAACCTCGGCGAACTGCTCGGCGAGCTGGGCGCCTCGGACGTGTACGTGCTCGACGGCGGCTCGGCCCGCAAGCTCATCGAAGCGCGGGAGAAGGCGTTCTGGACCGCGAAGGCCGCCGGCGCCGACGAGGTGATCGACGTCGTGGTGCCCCGCTCGGCGATGCCGGAGTTCCTGGCCAGGTCACGCGAGATCGCCGCGAAGACCGAGTCGGGGGTGGCCGGATGTGGGCACGCGGGCGACGGCAACGTCCACCTCGGGGTCTTCCAGAAGGACCCGGAGAAGCGGGCGAGCCTGCTGCACGACATCTTCGCCGTCGGCATGGAACTCGGTGGCGCGATCTCGGGTGAGCACGGGATCGGCCGCGCGAAGAAGGAGCACTTCCTCCAGCTGGAGGACCCGGCCAAGATCGAGCTGATGTCGCGGATCAAGCACGCCTTCGACCCCGCTGGAATCCTCAACCCCGGCGTGCTCTTCGACTAGGCAGAGCGAGAAAGAGGAGAACATGAACGGCGCGCAGGCCCTGATCCGCACGCTCGTCGACTCGGGCGTCGAGGTGTGCTTCTCCAACCCCGGTACTTCGGAGATGCATTTCGTCGCCGCGCTGGACACCGTGCCACAGATGCGTGGCGTGCTAGGGCTGGCCGAGGGCGCTGTCACCGGCGCGGCCGACGGCTACGCCCGCATCGCGGGCAAGCCCGCGGCCACCCTGCTGCACCTCGGTCCCGGGCTCGGCAACGGGCTGGCGAACCTGCACAACGCCCGCAGGGCGCACACCCCGATCGTCAACGTCGTCGGCGACCACGCGACCTACCACAAGGCCTACGACGCGCCGCTGGAATCCGACATCGAGGCCGTGGCGGGTTCGCTGACAGGCTGGGTCCGCCGCTGCTCCAGCACCGCGGACGTGGGCGCGGACGCCGCCGCCGCGGTTGCCGCGTCGCAGGACGCCCCCGGGCAGGTGGCGACGCTGATCCTGCCCGCCGACGTGTCCTGGAGCGACGGCGGGCGGCCCTGCGCCCCGGTGCCGCCGCGCCGCGCCAAACCCGTAGCCGACACCACGGTGAAGGCGGTCGCCGAACTGCTGCGCACGGGCGAGCCGGTCGCGTTGCTGATCGGCGGTGCCGCGTGCCGTGAGCGGGGGCTGCGGGCCACGAGCCGCATCGCGGCGGCCACCGGCGCCAAGCCGTTCGTCGAGACATTCCCGGCCAGGCTCGAACGCGGAGCGGGTGTGCCCGTCGTGGAACGGCTCGGCTACCTGGCCGAACAGGTAGCGCACCAACTTGACGGCAGCAGGCACGTCGTGGTGGCAGGTGCTCGCCCGCCGGTGTCGTTCTTCGCCTACCCCGGCAAGGCGAGCGACCTCGTCCCTGAGGGAGCGCAGGTGCACACGCTCGCGGGTGTGGAAGAGGACGTGGTGGCCGCGCTGGAGGAGCTGGCCGACCTGGTGGCACCTGGCACGGAGCCGGTGGTGTCGCAGGCACAGCGGCCCGAGTTGCCCACGGGAGCGCTGACCCCGCAGAACTGGGTCCAGGTGATCGGCGCCTCGCTGCCGGACGGTGCGATCATCTCGGACGAGGCCAACACCTCCGGGCTGCTGCTGCCCGGTGCGACGGTGGGGGCACCTCGGCACGACGTGCTTACGCTGACCGGCGGGGCGATCGGGCAGGGAATCCCGGTGGCAGTCGGTGCGGCGATCGCGGCGCCGGATCGTCCGGTGGTCAACCTGGAATCCGACGGCAGCGCTCTCTACACCATCTCGGCGCTGTGGACGCAGGCGAGGGAGAACCTGAACGTCACCACGGTGCTGCTGAACAACCGCGCATACGCGATCCTGCGAATGGAGTTGCAGCGGGTGGGCGCGGAGGGCTGGGGGCCGAAGGCCAACGAACTGCTCGACCTGTCCGGGCCCGACCTCGACTTCGTCAAGATCGCCGAGGGGCTGGGGGTCCCCGCTTCGAGGGCGGCCACCGCCGAGGAGTTGGCACAGCAGTTCGCGAGGGCGGTCGCCGAACCGGGACCACACCTCATCGAGGCGATGGTGCCGCCGCTGCTGTGAAGCCGAGTCCGGAAATTCACAGGCTCTTCTTGGAGTTGCCGGTGGCGCCCGCGCGTTGAAGTGGGTGAGGGCCGGTCATCGGGGGTCGGCCCGGTGAACGAGGAGGCGGCCCATGCCGACCACCCACCCGCGACCGACCGACCACACCACGTCGGAAGCCGCGAGCGACAAGGGCCCGCGCGCTGTCAACGCCGACGCACTCGCCACCCGCACCGACACCGACACCGGAAGGACAGCCTTCGCGGTGGCCGACGGCATCGGCGACCACCTGCTCGCGGCCAGGGCCGCACGACTGGTCGCCAGGACCGCGGCGACCAGCGCCGTACGGCTGGGCGCGGTGCAGGGCCTGCTCCGTGCCCAGCGGGAACTGATCTCACAGTTCGAGCAGGCCCATGCGGACGCCGTACTCGTGGTCGCGGTCTACCCGCCCGCGGACGGCGACGAGGAGGTCGGCGAGATCGCGTGGGTGGGCGACTGCCGCGCCTACCGGTGGAACGGCCGCGTGCTGCACCAGGTGACCACCGACCACACCCTGGCCGAGTTCTGGCGCTCGCAGGGACGGCGACCAACCGCCCGGATGGAGCACATCGTCACCGGTTCCGCCCGCACGGCAGGCGAGAACGACATCGGCCACGCCCGGATCGGCGCGGGCCCCGGCAGGCTGCTGTTGTCCAGCGACGGCGTGCACAAGAGCCTGGAGCTGACCGCGATCAAGGACCTGCTCGCGGGGGCCGCCTCGCCTGCCGATGCGGCCCGGTCGCTGGTCGGCGCCGCCCGCGAGCACGGCAGTACCGACAACGCGACGGCGCTGGTGGTGGACCGGCTGCTCGGCTGAGGACTGCCGCTCACCGAACACACGGTGGCCGACGAGGAACGGCTGATGAGGAAAAGGGCGCGGGATCACCGCGCCCTGCCATCCGGCGGCCGCACCGTGGACCGGGTTGTCGTCCACCGAACGTCACCGCCGAAGTACCGACGACACTAACGTGAAGATCATTTCACTGACTGCGCCATTCGGACGTACTTCGAGCAACGGCGACCGGCCTGCCGGTCGCCTGCCGGAGCGGCCCGCCCCCGACACGAGTCGAGGGCGGGCCGTCCCCCACATCCGGTTACTCGAAGATCTCGCCCTTCTCCGCCTTGTCCACCAGTGACTGCGGGGGCAGGAAGTGATCGCCGTAGCGCTCGGCGAGCTGCCTGGCACGTGCGACGAAGCCCTTCAGCCCACCTTCGTACTGGTTCATGTACTGCACGACACCACCGGTCCACGCCGGGAAGCCGATCCCGAAGATGGAACCGATGTTGGCGTCCTGTACCGAGTTCAGCACGCCCTCGTCGAAGCACTTGACGGTTTCCAGCGCCTCGGCGAAGAGCATCCGCTCCTTCAGGTCCTCAAACGGCACGGTCTTGCTGCCGCTGTTGAAGGCCTCACGCAACCCCGGCCAGATACCGACCCGCTTGCCGTCGGCGTCGTAGTCGTAGAAGCCGGCGCCGCTTGAACGGCCCTTGCGGTCGTACTCGTCGATCATGCGGTCGATGACCGCCTCGGACGGGTGCGCCTTCCAGGTGCCGCCCTCCGCCTCGACCGCCGCGCGGGTCTCCTGGCGGATCTTGCGCGGCAGCGTCAGCGTCAGCTCGTCCATCAACTGCAACGGTGGGGCCGGGTAGCCCGCCTGCGAACCGGCCTGCTCGATGCTCGCGGGCTCCACGCCCTCGCCGACCGCGGCCACGGCCTCGTTGATGAAGGTGCCGATCACCCGGCTGGTGAAGAAGCCGCGGCTGTCGTTGACGACGATCGGCGTCTTCTTGATCTGCAGCGTGTAGTCGAACACCTTGGCCAGGGTGGCGTCGGAGGTCTTCTCACCGCGGATGATCTCCACCAGCGGCATCTTGTCCACCGGCGAGAAGAAGTGGATGCCGATGAAGTCCTCCTGCCGCTGCACGCCCTCGGCGAGCCCGGTGATCGGGAGGGTGGAGGTGTTGGACCCCAGCACCGCGTCGGGGTTGACCACGCCCTCGATCTCGGAGAAGACCTTGTGCTTGAGCTCGGTGCTCTCGAAGACCGCCTCGATCACGAAGTCGACGCCCTTGAAGTCGGCTGGGTCGGCCGTCGGCTTGATGCGCGCCAGCAGCTCGTCGGACTTCTCCTTGGTGGTCTTGCCGCGCTTGAGCGCCTTCTCCTCGAGCTTGACGGCGTAGCCCTTGCCCTTCTCGGCGTTCTCCTGCGAGACGTCCTTGAGCACGACCTCGATGCCCGCCTTGGCGGACACGTACGCGATGGCGGCGCCCATCATGCCCGCACCGAGCACACCGACCTTGCGGGCCTGGAACTTCTCGTAGCCGTCCGGCCGCGACCCACCCGAGTTGATGTGCTGCAGGTCGAAGAAGAACGCCTTGGTCATGTTCTTGGCGACCTGCCCGGCCACCAGGCTCACGAAGTAGCGGGTCTCGATGAGCGAGGCGGTGTCCACGTCCACCTGTGCGCCCTCGACGGCCGCCGCGAGGATCGCCCTCGGTGCGGGCATCGGCGCGCCCTTGAGCTGCTTGCGAAGGTTCGCGGGGAACGCGGGCAGGTTGGCCGCGAAGCTCGGGTTCGAGGGCGAACCGCCGGGGATCTTGTAGCCCTTGGCGTCCCACGGCTGCACCGAGGCCTCGGGGTTGGCCTTCAACCACTCCTTGGCCTTCGGCAGCAGCTCGTCCACGCTGCCGACCAGCTCGTGCACGAGGCCGATCTCCTGCGCCTTGGCCGGCTTGTGCCGCTGACCCTGCACCAGCACGTTCAGCACGGCGTTCTGGATGCCGAGCAGCCGCACGGTGCGCACGATGCCACCACCGCCGGGCAGCAGACCGAGCGTCACCTCGGGCAGGCCGATCTGGCTGCCCTTGACGTCGGCGGCGATGCGGTGGTGGCACGCGAGCGCGAGCTCAAGCCCGCCGCCGAGCGCGGCGCCGTTGATGGCGGCGACCACCGGCTTGCCGAAGGTCTCCAACCGGCGCAGGTTGGCCTTCATCTCGTTGGTGCTGCGGGTGATTTCCTCGGCGTGCTCGGGTCCGGCCTTGATCAGGTCGTTGAGGTCACCGCCCGCGAAGAAGGTCTTCTTCGCCGACGTCAGCACCACACCGCTGATCGAGTCCCGCTCCGCCTCGAGGCGGTCCACGGTCGCTGCCAGCGACTCGCGGAAGTCGGTGTTCATCGTGTTCGCCGACTGCTTGGGGTCGTCGAGCGTGAGCACGACGATGCCGTCGGAGTCCTGCTCCCAGCGGATGGTCTTGGATTCAGTCATCGTGTTCTACGTCCCTCACACGCGCTCGATGATCGTGGCGAGGCCCATGCCGCCGCCGATGCACAGGGTCACGAGCGCACGCCTGGCCTGGCGCCGCTCCAACTCGTCGACCATCGTGCCGAGGATCATCGCGCCGGTGGCGCCCAGCGGGTGACCCATGGCGATGGCACCGCCGTTGACGTTGACCTTCTCCTCCGGGATCTTCAGGTCCTTCATCCACTTCAGGACCACGGACGCGAAGGCCTCGTTCAGCTCGAACAGGTCGATGTCGTCGATCGTCAGACCCGCCTTCTGCAGCACCTTCTGCGTGGCGGGCGTCGGGCCGGTGAGCATGATCGTCGGGTCGGCGCCGGTGACGGCGGTGGCGACGATCCTGGCGCGCGGAGCCAGCCCGATGGTCTTGCCGATCTCCTCGTTGCCGACGAGCACCAGCGCGGCGCCGTCGACGATGCCCGAGGAGTTGCCGCCGGTGTGAACGTGGTTGATCTTCTCGACCGAGTGGTACTTCTGCAGCGCCACGGCGTCGAAGCCGCCCATCTCGCCGATGCCCTCGAACGAGGGCTTCAGCTTGCCGAGCGCCTCCACCGTGGTGCCGGGGCGGCGGTGCTCGTCGTGGTCGAGGATGGTCACGCCGTTCATGTCCCTGACCGGCACGACCGACTTGGCGAAGTAGCCGCCCGCCCACGCGGCCTCGGCCTTGTCCTGGGAGCGCACCGCGAAGGCGTCCACGTCCTCCCTCGAGAAGCCTTCGATGGTGGCGATCAGGTCGGCTCCGATGCCCTGCGGCACGAAGTAGGAGTCGTAGTTGGTCGCCGGGTCGGTGAACATCGCGCCGCCGTCGGAGCCCATCGGCACCCGCGACATCGACTCGACGCCGCCGCCGATGATGAGCCGGTCCCAGCCCGCGCGCACCTTCTGCGCGGCCTGGTTCACCGCCTCGAGGCCCGACGCGCAGAACCGGTTGAGTTGCACGCCCGCGACGGTGTCCGGAAGCCCGGCCGCGATCGCCGCACCGCGTGCGATGTCGGCGCCCTGGTCGCCGACGGGGCTGACGACGCCGAGGATGATGTCGTCGATCAGCGCAGGGTCCAGGTTCGGGTGCCGCGCCTTCAGCTCGTTGATCAGGCCGACTACCAGGTCGATCGGCTTGGTCCCGTGCAGGGAACCGCCCTTGTTCTTGCCACGAGGCGTACGAATTGCCTCGTAGATGAACGCCTCTGTACTCACACCCACGGTCCTTCCTGGCGCACGTTGGCTGTCGTGGTGCTAATCGCTACTAACATAGTCCCGCTTTGTGCGAGGGTGTCAACGGGTTGTCGCCCGGACAACAGACGCTAGAGTTGACTCACGTATGGACGAGAAGGCCCGCAAGACCAAGCGCCCCCGCGACCGCAGGCAGCAGATAGCCGCCGTCGCCTCCGAGTTGTTCCGTGCGCGCGGCTACCACGGTGTCGGCATCAACGACATCGCCGCCGCCGCCGGAGTCACCGGGCCGGCGCTGTACCGGCACTTCGCCGACAAGCAGGCCATCCTCGCCCACGTGCTGCTGACCGGATTCCAGGAGATGGAAGCCGCCACCGACGCCGCGCTCGCCACCGCCGAGTTGCCGACGCCGCAGCAGGTGCACACCCTGCTGGAGCGGCTGGCGACGAGTTCGGTGGAGCGGCGCGAGGTCGCCGCGCTGTGGCGCTGGGAGGGCCGCCACCTCGATGCCGACAGCCAGCACCTCATCCGCACCCGATCCGCCGCGATGCTCACCACCTGGGCGAAGGTGCTGATGCGGCTGCGCCCGGAGCTCGATCCCGACGAAGCGGAGCTGCTGTGCTGGGCCGGTCTTTCGGTGTTCGGCAGCGTCTCGGTCCACCACACCAGCATCGCGCGCAAACGCTTCACCCGACTGCTGGTGGACATCGCGCTGCGGGTCTTCCACGCCCGCCTGCCGAAGGCGCGAGAGCCTGCCGAGCCGAGCCAGCCACCACTCGCGCTCGGCGCGCCGTCCCGCAGGGAGCAGTTGCTCACCGAGGCCGCCGAGTTGTTCCGCAGGCACGGCTTCTCGTCGGTGAGCATGGAGGACATCGGCAAGGCCGCGGGGATCGCGGGGCCGAGCGTGTACCGGCACTTCCCCAGCAAGGCGAGCCTGCTCGGCGCGATAGGGCGCAGGGCGGCCGACCGGCTCTCGCTGGCCGCGGAGCACGCACTCCGCACCAGCGGTCCCCCCGACGAGCGCGAGGCCCTGCGCAGGCTGGCTCGCTCCTACGTGCGCACCCTGACCGGCCCGCCGGAGTTGCTGGTTTCGTTCTCGGTGGACCGGGTGCACATCGAGGAGCGGGATCGCTGCGAACTGCTGCGCATCCAGCGCGACTACGTGGCGCGATGGGTGCACCTGCTGGAGGCGGTGCACCCAGAACTCGACACTCGCCAGGCCAAGATCACGGTGCACGCGGCGCTGACCATCGCCAACGACCTCACCAGGACCCGGCGGGTCAACTCGCGCCCGAACCTCACCGCGGAACTGGTGGCACTGCTGGAGGCTGTGCTGGACATCACGTAACCACAACGCCCCCTGGTGGCGCGGCAGCCGCGACGCGAGTTAACCTACTGACGAGTAGGTACTCGTGAAGGGATTGCCGTGGCCCAACAGACGTCCCACCACAAGCGCGACGCCATGGGGTTCGGCCTTGCTGTGCTGAACCGCCTCGCCGGAAGCAAAGCGCTGGAGCGCGCGGGGCTGATCGAGCCCGTCCGCGGTGTCGTGGCCGCGGCCACGCGCAACGGGTTCCGCGCGGCGGGAGCCGCTCGGCGCACGTTCAAGGCGACCACGCGGCTCGGCAAACCGGCAAGGCCCGCCGCCGCGCCCGAGGCCGACCTGTTCGACCTCACCCCGACCGACGAGCAGCAACTGATCGTGGAAACGGTGACGGAGTTCGCCGCCGAGCAGTTGCGCCCGGCCGCGGCGCAGGCCGACGACTCCCTCACCCCTCCCGACGGACTGCTGGGCAGGGCCGCCGAACTGGGCGTGACGATGCTCGGCATCCCCGAAGAACTCGGCGGCGTAGGCACGGAGCGGTCGGTGGTCACCGGCGCGCTGGTCGCCGAGGCGCTGGCGCACGGTGATCTGGGACTGGCCGTCGCCGTACTGGCGCCTTCCGCGGTCAGCACCGCACTCGTGCAGTGGGGCGACGCCGAACAGCAGGCCACCTACCTGCCCGCGTTCGTCGGCGACAACGTCCCGGTTGCGGCGCTGGCGTTGCAGGAACGGGTCGCGTTGTTCGACCCGTTCCGCCCGAGGGCATCCGCGAGGCGCACCCCGGGCGGCTACCGGCTCGACGGCGTGAAGTCGCTGGTGCCCCGAGCCGCGCAGGCGGAGTTGTTCATCGTCTCGGCCGACCTGGAGGGGCGCGGGCCCGCACTGTTCATCGTGGAGGCGGCCAGTGCCGGGGTTTCCGTGGAGGCCGAACCGGCGATGGGGCTGCGCGGCGCGGCGACCGGCAGGTTGGTGCTGGACAAGGTCTCGCTGCCCGCGACCGCTCTGCTCGACGGTGGCAGGCCGCAGACCTTCACCGAGGTCGTCCGGCTGTCCCGGCTGGGGTGGGCCGCGCTGGCCTGCGGCACCGGCAAGGCCGTCCTCGACTACGTCATTCCCTACGTCAACGAGCGGCAGGCGTTCGGCGAGCCGGTCAGCCACCGGCAAGGCGTCGCCTTCCAGGTCGCCGACATCGGCATCGAACTCGAAGGCATGCGGCTGGTGATGCTGCGAGCCGCCTCCCGAGCCGAGCAGGGCAAGCCCTACGCACGCGAGGCGGCGCTGGCACGCAAGCTCGCCACCGACAAGGGCATGGCCATCGGCAGCGCGGGCGTGCAGTTGCTCGGCGGGCACGGGTTCGTCAAGGAACATCCCGTGGAGCGCTGGTACCGCGACCTGCGGGCGATCGGCGTGCTCGAAGGTGTCGTCCTGCTCTGACCGGCGAAGGGTAATCATGATCAATCTGGAAGTTCCCAAGAAGGCCCGGGCGCTGGTCAACCAGGCGCGGCAGGCCGCGGCCGAGGTGTTTCGGCCCATCTCGCGCAAGTACGACCGTGCCGAGCACGCCTACCCCACCGAACTCGACATGCTCGCCTCGTTGCTGGACGGGCTCAATTCGTCCGGCGAGGGTGGCGCGGGCGCGGCCGGGGTGCGCCGCAACGACGACGACAAGCGCAACGGCAACCGCAACGGCGGAAACCTGAGCACCGTCCTCGGCGCGATCGAGATGTGTTGGGGCGACGTGGCGCTGCTGCTTTCCATGCCGCGCCAGGGCCTCGGTAACGCCGCCATCGCCTCGGTGGCCAACGAGGAGCAGTTGAAGCGCTTCTCCGGGCTGTGGGCGGCCATGGCCATCACCGAGCCCGGGTGTGGTTCCGACTCGGCGGCCATCACCACGACAGCCACCCCGGACGGCGACGATTACATCCTCAACGGGGAGAAGATCTTCGTCACCTCAGGCGAGCGTGCCGACGCCGTGGTGGTGTGGGCGACGCTGGACAAGAGCAAGGGTCGCGCAGCCATCAAGTCGTTCGTGGTCGAGAAGGGCACGCCCGGCTTCGAGGTCGTCCGGCTGGAGCACAAGCTCGGCATCCGCGCCTCCGACACCGCCGTGCTGCGCTTCGACAACTGCCGCGTGCCGAAGCAGAACCTGCTCGGCTCCCCGGAGATCGACACCAAGTCGGGTTTCGCCGGGGTGATGCAGACCTTCGACAACACGCGGCCGCTGGTGGCAGCGATGGCCATCGGCGTGGCGCGAGCCGCGCTGGAGGAGACCAAACGGCTGCTCGAGGAAGCCGGGGTCAAGATCGATTACGACAAGCCCGCGAACGCCCAGCACGCCGCCGCCGCGGCGTACCTGCAACTGGAGGCCGACTACGAGGCCGCCTACCTGCTGACCCTGGAGTCGGCCTGGATGGCCGACAACCGCAAACCCAACTCGCTGCAGGCGTCCATGGCCAAGGCGAAGGCGGGCCGCTCGGTCGTCGACATCACGCTGCGGTGCGTGGAACTCGCCGGAACCCTGGGCTACACCGAGGAACTGCTGCTGGAGAAGTGGAGCCGTGACGCCAAGATCCTCGACATCTTCGAAGGCACCCAGCAGATCCAGCAGCTGATCGTGGCCCGCAGGTTGCTCGGCAAGACCAGCGCGGAACTGAAGTAGAGCGGATTCACAGCCGCGAACGACGTGGCCTGCGGTAGGTACGATCCTCGTTGGCAAGGCGCTGACAAGCCGTCACCGAGCCAACGGAGGCCACGTGAGCACACCTGTCGCCGTCATCGGCGCCGGCCCCTCGGGTCTGGCGGCGGCCCGCAACCTTCGACGCTACGGGCACGCCTACACCGGTTACGAGCTTTCCGATGACGTCGGCGGGCTGTGGAACATCGACAACCCGCGCAGCACGGTCTACGAATCGGCGCACCTGATCTCCTCGCGCACCACCACCGAGTTCGCCGAGTTCCCGATGGCCGACACGGTGCCCGACTACCCCGGCCATCGCGAGTTGCTGACCTACTTCCGCGACTTCGCAGAAAGGTTCGGGCTGCGCGAGGACTACCGGTTCAACACCGAGGTCACCCGCGTCGAGCCGGACGGCGACGGCTGGGCCGTGACGAGCACCGGCCCGGACGGTACCCACACGCGGCGCCACGCGAGCGTGCTCATCGCAAACGGCACGCTCAGCGAGCCCGCGATCCCGACGTTTCGGGGCAGCTTCGACGGCGAACTCCTCCACACCAGCCGCTACAAGCGCGCGAAGGTCTTCGAGGGCAAGCGGGTGCTGATCGTCGGCGCTGGTAACTCCGGGTGCGACATCGCAGTGGACGCCGTGCACCACGCCGCCTCGGTGGACATCAGCGTGCGGCGCGGCTACTACTTCGTACCGAAGTACCTCTTCGGCCGACCCGCCGACACCCTGAACCAGGGCAGGCCGCTGCCACCGCGACTCAAGCAGGCCATCGACTCGCGGCTGCTGAAGCTGTTCACCGGCGACCCGGTGCGGTTCGGTTTCCCCAAACCCGACTACAAGATCTACGAGTCGCACCCCGTGGTGAACTCGCTGATCCTGCACCACATCGGACACGGCGACATCCGCGTGCGCCGCGACATCGATCGGCTCGACGGCGACGGGGTCCACTTCACCGACGGGGAGCGAGGCAGCTACGACACGATCGTGCTGGCGACCGGATACCACCTGCACTACCCGTTCGTGGAACCGAAACTGCTGAACTGGGCAGGGCCAGGCAGCGGCACCGCGCCCGACCTCTACCTGAACATCTTCTCCGAGTCCGCGCCGGGCCTGTTCGTGCTCGGGATGGTCGAAGCCTCCGGGCTCGGCTGGCAGGGGCGTTACGAGCAGGCCGAACTCGTGGCGGCCTACCTGACGGCACGTGAGCGGGCACCCGGGCGCGCGGCCGAGTTGGAAGCCCGGATGCGGGGGCCACGCCCCGACCTGACCGGCGGCTACCGCTACCTGGGGCTGGAGCGGATGAGTTACTACGTCAACAAGGACGCCTACCGCAGGGCCGTACGCGACGAACTCACGAGACTGGGCGTGGCGCCGTGCTAGCGCCGACCGATGTCGACGACATCAGGATCGCCTTCGACTCCGCGTCGCTGACCACGCTGAAGATCGTGCTCGGTGCCATCCTGTTCGGCATCGCGCTGGACACCAGGCCCGCCGATTTCGTCGCCGCCGCGCGGCGACCGGGCACGATCGCACTGGGGGTACTGGCGCAGTTCCTGCTGCTGCCCGCGATCACCTTCGGGCTGACGCTGCTGCTGGGCGTGCGAGGCTCGGTGGCGCTGGGCATGATCCTCGTTGCCTGCTGCCCACCCGGCAACGTCTCCAACATCCTCACCCACCGCGCTCGGGGCGACGTCGCGCTGTCGGTGTCGATGACGGCCGTCGGGAACGTGCTTGCGATCTTCCTGATGCCGCTGAACGTCGCGTTCTGGGGCGGGTTGCACCCGACGGGGCAGGCGCTGCTCACCAAGATCGAACTCAGCGCGGCCGACATGCTGGCCGAGGTCGGTCTCGTCATCGGCGTGCCGTTCGCCGTCGGGCTGACGATCGCGCGGCTGCGGCCCGGCCTGGCCAAACGTGGGGCGCGCATCATCGGTCCGGTCTCGTTCCTCGCGCTGGGTGCGGTGATCGCCGTAGGCGTCGCCAACAACTGGGGCATCTTCCTCGACTACATCGGAGTCGTACTGCTGGCGGTCTTCCTGCACGACGCGCTGGCGCTGCTCACCGGCTACGGTGTAGCGAGATTCACCCGGCTGCCCGAAGCCAGCACCCGCGCGATGACGTTCGAGGTCGGCATCCGCAATGCCGGGCTCGGGTTGCTGCTCGTGTTCAGCTTCTTCGGCGGTCTGGGTGGCATGGCGCTGGTGGCCGCGTGGTGGGGGATCTGGGACATCATCGCCGGTCTGGCCGTGGCACAGTGGTGGGGGAACCGTACGCGACCGGCCGCGGAACCGGAGGTCGAAACCGCGTGAGCACACAGGTCCTGGTGACCGGAGGCAACGGCTTCCTCGGATCGTCGGTGGTACGCGGCCTGGCCGAGGCAGGTCATCGGGTTGTCAGCGGCGACCTCACCGAGCCGGCGTCCCCTGTGCCCGGCGTGGAGCACGTGTCGCTCGACGTGACCGACCCGGACTCGGTGCGGGCGGCGTTCACCAGCCGCGGGGTGGAGGTCGTGGTGCACCTGGCGGCCGTCGTGACGCCCGGCCGGCAATCGTCGCGGGAGCGTGAGTACGCCGTCGACGTCACCGGCACGCGAAACGTGCTCGACGGTTGCCTCTCCCACGGCGTGCGGCGGATCGTGGTTTCCTCCTCCGGCGCGGCCTACGGCTACCATCCGGACAACGGCGCTGCCCACGACGGCTGGCTCACCGAGGACGATCCCGTGCGCGGCAACGAGGCGTTCGCCTACAGCCACCACAAGCGGCTGGTGGAGGAGATGCTGGCCGAATTGCGGTCGTCGCACCCCGAACTGGAGCAGGTGGTGCTGCGCATCGGCACGATTCTCGGTGAACGGGTGGACAACCAGATCACCGCGCTGTTCGAAAGGCCTCGGCTGCTCAAGATCCGCGGGTCGGAGTCGCCGTTCGTGTTCATCTGGGACACCGACGTCGTCGCGATCATCCAGCGAGCCGTGACCAGTCCCGTCACCGGCATCTTCAACGTCGCCGGGGACGGGGCGATGACGGTCGACGACATCGCGGCCGCGCTGGGCAAGCGCACGCTGACGATCCCGGAGCCGCTACTTCGCGCCGCGCTGGCCGTGGGCAAGCGGCTGGGCGTGTCACCCTACGGCCCGGAACAAACGGTGTTCCTGCACCACCGCCCGGTGCTGGACAACAGGCGGTTGAAGGACGTCTTCGGCTACACCCCCTCGCGCACGAGCGCCGAAGCATTCGCCGCCTGGCGGCAATCCAGGAGATCAGCGTAAGGAGCGTGCGATCGATGACCTACCACGCCGCGATCACGAACAGCAGCCAGGCTCACCATGAACTGCCGGTGTCCACACCGGATGACGTCGACGAGTTGCTGACCGTGCTGGACCGTGACGACGTGCACACCGTCACCGTGCGGGACGGCGAGGAGGACCCCGCCCTGGACGTGCAGGTACATGGCGGATACGGCTACCTGTTGTACGCGGGCGAGGAGCTGCTGGCGTACAGCGTTGGTGATCCGGATTCCCCCGCGCTGACCGACCGGTCCGAGAGCGCCTTCCCCGCGGGCAGCGGCGTACCGCTGGAAGCCTTGCGTGCAGCGCTGCGTGAATTCGTGGATACCGGCGGCAGCGTACCGTCCTCGGTTGCGTGGCAGGAAGCCACTGTGGACTGAGGTGCGGTCGCGACCGAGCAGGCCCGGTGGACGTGAAGGACGTTGCGGCGCGGGATGCGGGGTCCACATAGCTCGGTGGCCACCAGGGTCGCCCGTCGATCACCGTGACGCGCCCAGTCAGTCCTATGTAGAATCCTGTGTTGATGTGCGCAGACCAGCGCGAGCTTGTCCAGGGCTGCCGGTCCGCCATCCGCCCAGTGCACCAGGTGATGCGCCTGGCACCACTTGGCCTTGCGGTCGCATCCGGGGAAGGTGCAGCCCGCGTCGCGCGGGATGAGCGCGCGACGGATCGCTCGCGGCACGGTCCGGCTCGCCCGCCCACGTGTCCAGGAGCTCGCCACGACCACCGAACACGGCCGGCACCAAGTGAGCATTTCAGGCACGCCAGCGAATTCTTACCGAGGAAAGCGGAAGGTGCCCGTCCAGCAGGCCGTGCCCAACTCTTCGCAACAGGTCGGTGAGATCGGCCGTGACAAGTCCGGTGACCGGTTCCCCTGCTTCCTCCCGGGCCTGCCGGCTGCGAGCCGCCGATCGCAGGATGTCCACCAGCGCGTCGCCGTAGCGCTCGTCCCGGCTCCTCGAATCCACTCCGCCGCCCTCGGCTCGCGGCGCGATCAGTAGTGACAGCAGGTTGGTGAGCAGCGCTGCGATTCGGCGTCCAGGCCGAACACTGCGGTGAACCTCCATCGGGGCGCCGGCGCAGCGCGAGCCACGAACCCGACCCGCCCCCGTACCCCTCGTCCGGCTGCTCAGCGTTGCGGTCCAGCCGAGCCCGAATCTCCCCGCCGAGTCTGCTCACGATCCTCGGTTCACTCGCCTGCGCTGCCTCCACCAGGATGGCTTCCGCCGACTGCCGATTCTCCGGGGGGACCTTGCGAGGCAGGGCCTCCACCGCCACCCGGATCGATTCCGCATGCTCCGGCCCGATCGAGCCGCCCCACAACGCTTCGGCCGTACGAGGCAGCTCCGCCTCCACGACCGCCCCGGTGTGCGTCACCGACGAATTGAGCACACGCGCCTGTGCGGCCAACTTTCGCGCCACGCCAGGGTCGTGTCCGCCCACCTCACGCGCGAGCGCCGCCGATCCGCTGTACCCGGGCGGCCCCGCCAGCCCGCGCGCGTCGATTTCGGCGATCAGCCGCAGTCGCGCGGCGTACAGCCGACGGGATTCGATCTCGAGCCGACGCAGGGCAGCCACGACTTCCTCGTCTCCCGAGCGGGCGAGCGAGGAAGCGAGCGAGGAAGCCTCAATGAGTGCGAAAGCGCTGGTCACATCTCCGATATTAACATCTTCTCGAATTTATGTTCGAACACGATAGGTGGATACCGGCGCCCGCTGCCCAGTCCGACACTCCCTGGTGGACGACCGCGCTATAGTTGAACGGACAACTACTTAGCGAGGCAGTATGCAGTTCGGGATCTTCACCGTCGGCGATGTCACGCCCGATCCCACCAACGGCCGGACACCAACCGAGCACGACCGGATCAAGGCGATGGTGGCGATCGCACTCAAGGCCGAGGAGATCGGCCTCGACGTGTTCGCCACCGGGGAGCACCACAACCCGCCGTTCGTGCCATCGTCACCGACGACCATGCTCGGCTACATCGCCGCACGCACCGAGCGCCTGATCCTGTCCACGGCCACGACGCTCATCACCACCAACGATCCCGTCAAGATCGCCGAGGACTTCGCGATGCTGCAGCACCTCGCGGACGGCCGGGTCGACCTCATGCTCGGCAGGGGCAACACGGCGCCGGTGTATCCCTGGTTCGGCCAGGACATCCGGCAGGGCATCCCGCTCGCGCTGGAGAACTACGGGCTACTGCACCGGCTGTGGCGCGAGGATGTGGTGAACTGGGAAGGTCGCTTCCGCACACCGCTGCACGGGTTCACCGCCACACCCCGCCCGCTGGACGGCGTACCACCGTTCGTCTGGCACGGCTCCATTCGCAGCCCGCAGATCGCCGAACAGGCGGCCTACTACGGCGACGGATTCTTCGCCAACCACATCTTCTGGCCGAAGGAACACTTCATGCGGCTCGTCGGGCTGTACCGGGAACGCTTCGCCCACCACGGCCACGGCAGCCCCGAGCAAGCTGTCGTCGGCCTCGGCGGGCAGGTGTTCATGCGCCGCAACTCGCAGGACGCGGTGCGGGAGTTCCGGCCCTACTTTGACCACGCGCCCGTCTACGGTGGCGGACCCTCGCTCGAGGAGTTCACCGAGCAAACGCCACTCACGGTCGGGAGTCCGCAGGAGGTCATCGACAAGACACTGACTTTTCGCGAGAACTTCGGCGACTACCAGCGCCAACTGTTCCTCGTCGACCACGCTGGTCTGCCGTTGCAGACGGTGCTGGAACAACTCGACCTGCTCGGGGAGATCCTCCCCGTGCTGCGCAGCGAGTTCGCCGCCAGGCGGGCAGCGGGCGTCGCCGAGGCGCCCACCCACCCCGCGCTGTCGGCGCGGGTGAAGTCCTAGCCCACCCGGTACGGCTGCACGATCTCGGTGCGCCACGAACCCGGGTCGGGTTCCTCCTCCGGGTTGGTGAGGTAGTTCTCCCACGCGTCCCCCGCCAACTCACCGCCGTGGTCGGCCACCCACGACGCCAGCGCCTCGTAGGCAGGCTCCATCTCGTCGTATCCGCCGACATGCACGGTGATCGCGGCCGGGCCACCCGGCAGCGCGGAAGCGTGGACGTCGCCGCGACCCTCGACGGGCGCGGGGATCGGAAAGCCCGCCTCGATGTCGAAACGATCGTCGTCGAGCATTCGGTAACGAGCGAACGGCGGCCCGATCGGGTAGGAGTCACTGCCGGCGATCACCTCGGCGATTCGCTGGTAGGCCTGGCCCAGCCACGGACCGATCTCGTCGACGAAGAGCGTTGCCCGCGCCACCAGGGTGGGTTGCTCGGGCAGAGTCTCGCTGCTGATGCTGTAGGTCCTCATGCTCCCCAGCGTGGGAGACCACGCGCAGACCCACGAAGGGCCGTAGGTCCCTTCCGGTGAAGCCGCAGGGCATCACCCGGGCAGGTCAGCACGGATCGGCTCGCGAGTCGAGAAACTCGTCGAGGTGGCGCCAGGTCGTCGCGCGGGCGGCGCGGCCGGTCAGCACCCCGAGGTGTCCGCCCGGCGCCGACTCGAACCGGACTTCCGGCGCACCGGAGAGCAGGCCGACCAGCCGCCGGACGGCGCGTTTCGGCGCGATCGTGTCGTGTTCGCCTGCGACGACAAGCGTGGGCACCCGCACCCGCGAAAGCGAGACCAGCCTGCCGTTGATCTCGATACGGCCCTCGGCGAGATCGTTGGCGCGGAAGAACCTGTGGTAGAGCTGGCCGAAGGTGCGCCCAGGGTAGGCAGCCATGTTCGACATGAAATGGTCCACCGCCTCCAGTTGTGCGAGGAAGTCGCGATCGTGCAGGTTCCGCAGCATCGCGATCGGCCTTGTGATTTCCTTGTCCAGCCTGGTCAGCCGGAATGCCTGGCTGACGAGGTAGGACGGTGCGCCGCCGAGCAACCGGTAGAACGGTGTGAGCAGGTGGCCCCCTGTCAGTTCGACGAGTGGCCGCAGCGGCGCGATCAGTGGAATGGCGGTGAAGTCGAACGGCGCGGCGATCGTGGTTATCGAGGCGATCGGCAGCTCGTCCTGGTCGGCCGCGGTGAGCAGCGAGAAGATCCCGCCGAGACACCAGGCGACGAGGTGGACGTCGCGGCCACCGGCATCGGCGCTGACCGCACGTATCGCCTTCGGCAGCACATCGTGGACCCAGTGCTCGACGCCGAGCCCGCGGTCGGCGAAAGCCACCGTCCCGTAGTCGACCAGATAGGTCCGCCTGCCACCCGCGACGAGGTGCTCGGCGAGGCTGCAACCGCGCCTGAGGTCGAAGCACAGCGGCGGCGCGGCGAGTGGCGGAACCAGCAGTACCGGCGGACCGCCCGGATCGACACCGACCGGTGTGGTGAACCGGTGGACGCGCCGGTTGGGGCCTGCGTCGATGAGCAGCCTCGGCGCGGGTCGCAGGTCGGCGACGCCTCCGCGCAGCAGCTTCTCCACCACGTTCGACGTCGCGGCAGCCAGCCTTACCGCCGGTGCGGTCATTCGTTCCCCCTGGGGCCGAGGCCGCCGTGGCAAACCTGCCTGCGCAGGCCGGATCGAACAGAAGTCGCGGTCACAAGGTGGTGAGAATACGCGGACCCTCGTCCGTGACCGCCACCGTGTGCTCCACGTGGGCGGCCTTGCTGCCGTCGGCGGTGTGCAAGGTCCAGCCGTCGGCGCCCACGCGGTAGGCATCGACCCCGCCGGCGACGAACATCGGCTCGATCGCCAACACCATCCCGGCGCGCAACCGTATGCCACGTCCCTCGGCGCCCTCGTTGGGCACGTGCGGTGGTTCGTGCATCGACCTGCCGATTCCGTGCCCGCCGTGTTCGGCGAGCAACCCGTACCCGGCGGCTCGCCCGACGACGCTGATCGCGTGCCCGATGTCACCGAGCCGGTTGCCGGGCAGCAACGCGTCGATGCCCGCCGACAGCGCCCGCCGGGTGGTCTCGATCAGCTTCAGGTCTTGCGGGTCGGCCCCGCCCACCACGAAACTCGTCGCGGCATCCGCGTGCCAGCCTGCCACCTCCGCGCCGAAGTCGATGCTGAGCAGGTCGCCGTCACGCAGCCGATAGTCCGTCGGGATGCCGTGCACTACGGCGTCGTTCACGCTGGCGCACAACACGGCAGGGTAGGGACTCGGCGCGGAGCCGGGTCGGTAGCCGAGGAACGACGAGTTCGCGCCCGCGCCGGTCAACACTGCGGCGGCGACCTCGTCGAGTTCCAGCAGCGAGACGCCGACTGCCGCCCGAGCGCGCACTTCCCGCAACGCCGTGGCGACCACCTTGCCTGCCGCGGCCATCGCCTCGACCTCGCCCGGTGTCTTCAACTCGATCAACGGTACTCACCCCAACCAGCACATGTGATAGTTATACCGGTATAACTATCACAGAACTGGTCGGGCGTCAGCGCAGGCCGAGTTCCCTCGCGATCAGCATCCGCTGCACCTCGCTGGTGCCTTCCCCGATCTCCAGAATCTTGGCGTCGCGGTAGAACCGGCCGACCGCGAACTCGTTCATGAACCCGTAGCCGCCGAAGATCTGAGTGGCCTCACGCGCGTTGTCCATCGCGGCGTTGGACGACACCAGCTTGGCGATGGCGGCCTCCTTCTTGAACGGCTCGCCGCGCAACAGCTTCGCGGCCGCCTGGTAGTAGGCCAGCCGCGCGGTGTGCGCCCGCGCCTCCATGTCGGCGATCTTGAACTGGATCGCCTGGTAGGCCCCGATCTTGTGGCCGAACGCCTCCCGCTCACCGACGTAGCGCAGGCACTCGTCCACGCAGCCCTGCGCGAGGCCCACGCTCAGCGCCGCGATGGCGATCCTGCCCTCGTCGAGGATCGAGAGAAACTGCGCGTAGCCCCTGCCGCGCTCGCCGAGCAGGTTCCGCGCGGGTACCCGGCAGTCGTCGAACGCGAGTTCGTGTGTGTCCGAGGCGTTCCAGCCGACCTTCGAGTACTTCGGTGCCACGGTGAACCCCGGCGTGCCCGACGGCACGATGATCGCCGAGATCTCCTTGCGGCCGTCGGGTTTACTTCCCGTCACGGCGGTCACGGTGACGAGCCTCGTTATGTCGGTCCCCGAATTGGTGATGAACGCCTTGCTGCCGTTGATGACCCAGTCGTCGCCGTCGAGCTTGGCCGTGGTCCGCGTCGCCCCGGCATCGGACCCGCCGCCGGGCTCGGTGAGCCCGAACGCGCCAAGCGCCTCACCGGAGCACAACGCGGGCAGCCAGGTACGCTTCTGCTCCTCGGTGCCGAACCGGTAGATCGGCATCGCGCCGAGCGAGACGCCTGCTTCCAGCGTGATCGCCACCGACGAGTCCACCCGCGCCAGTTCCTCCAGCGCGAGGCACAGCGCGAAGTAGTCTCCGCCCATGCCGCCGTACTCCTCGGGCAGCGGCAGCCCGAACAGCCCCATCCTGCCCATTCCCGCGACGAGGTCGTAGGGGAACTCCTCACGCTCGTAGTAGCCCGCGATCACCGGGGCCACCTCCGCCTGCGCGAAGTCGTGAACCGTCTTGCGCAGCGCTTCGTACTCCTCGCCGAGCCTGAAGTCGATCATGCGATGTGCTCCTCCCGTGTCACGACGGCGAGTGACTGGTCCAGCGCCACCTGCTGGCCCGCCTGAACATGCAACTCGCTGACGACGCCGTCCACCGGCGCGGTGATCGTGTATTCCATCTTCATCGCCTCGACGACCAGCAGCGGCGCACCCGCGCTGACCACGTCGCCGGGTGCCACCTTGACCACGAGAACCGTGCCCGGCATCGGACTGGTCACCGGACCGACCTCGACCGACTCGGCGTGGCTCGCCAGCAGGTTGGGTCGCTCACCCACGGCGACGGCCCTGCCCTGCCTGGCGAACCAGACCGTGCCGTCACTCGCCCGCGCCCGCCGGTAGCGGCGGTACCGGCCGTATCGGCCGCCGAAGCCCTCGCCTCGCACGACGAGGTCGTCGCCGTCACGCTCGGCCGAGGCCGCGACGGGCTCACGATCGTCCACACTGACCAGTGCGTCGGAAGGCGGACCCTCGACCAGCACGAGCGCCTCGGTGCGGCCCGCTCGCAACCGCAACGTCACCCCGGCGCGAGCGCCGAGCCGCCAACCGCTCGGCACGTCCCACGGGTCGACCACTGGCCCGGACGGCCACAGCGAGAGCAGCCGATCCAGAGCGGCCGCGATCAGGAACTCCTCGGCGGCGTCCTCCGCGGCGTCCTCCGCCACGAGAGCGTCGAGCTTGCGCTCCACCAGGCCGGTGTCCAACTCGCCCGCCAGCACGTCAGCGTCGGTGAGGAGTGCCCGCAGGAACGGGATGTTCGTCGTGACCCCGAGCACCGCGGTGTCCGCGAGCGCCCGGTCGAGTCGGTGCAGCGCCGCGGTACGGTCAGGCCCCCACGCCACGACCTTGGCGAGCATCGGGTCGTAGTCGGAGCCGACGGTGAAGCCCTCGAGCAGGCCGGAGTCCACCCGAACGTGTGGGCCGGAGGGCTCCGCGAGTGCGAGCACGGTTCCGCCGGTCGGTACGAAATCCCTGGCCGGGTCCTCGGCGTACACCCGGGCCTCGACGGCGTGGCCCTCCGCCCGCACGTCGTGCTGGGCGAGCGAGAGCCGCTCGCCCGCCGCGACCCGCAACTGCCACTCCACCAGGTCGACGCCGGTGACCAGCTCGGTCACCGGGTGCTCGACCTGCAACCGGGTGTTCATCTCCAGGAAGTAGAACCGCTGCGGCTCGCGCGCGGAAACGATGAACTCCACGGTGCCTGCGCCGACGTAGCCGACCGCGCGAGCGGCCTCGACCGCCGAAGCCCCCATCCGCGCTCGTGTCGCCTCGTCGAGCAACGCCGACGGCGCCTCCTCGACGATCTTCTGGTGCCTGCGCTGCAGGCTGCACTCCCGCTCGCCGAGGTGGATCACGTTACCGTGCCGGTCGGCAAGTACCTGGATCTCGATGTGCCTCGGCGTCTCGACGAATCGCTCAAGCAGCAGCCGGTCGTCGCCGAAGGCGCTCATCGCCTCCCTGCGCGCCGACTCGACGGCCGCTGGGAGTTCGTCGGGCGACTCCACCAGCCGCATGCCCTTGCCGCCACCGCCTGCGGACGGTTTGAGCAGCACGGGATAGCCGATGTCGGCCGCGGCGGCCTCGATGTCGGCATCGCCGTGCAGTTCGGACCGGCCGGGCACGACAGGAACTCCGGCACCGGACACGGTCTGCTTGGCTCGGATCTTGTCGCCCATCGCCTCGATCGCACTCGCGGGCGGGCCCACGAACACCAACCCGGCCTCCTCGCAGGCGCGCGCGAACGCCGGGTTCTCCGAAAGGAAGCCGTAGCCGGGATGCACGGCCTGCGCACCCGACTCCACAGCCGCGGCGACGACGTCCGGAATGGACAGATAGCTGCGCGCGGCCTCGGCAGGCCCCACCCGCACGGCGGTGTCGGCCTCGCGCACGTGGGCCGAGCCCGCGTCGGCGTCGCTGTAGATCGCGACGGAGCGGATCCCCATGCGGCGCAGCGTGCGGATGACGCGGACGGCGATCTCGCCGCGGTTGGCCACCGCGACGGTGTCGAACATCGAACTCTCGCTCACATCGCTCACATCGCTCACATCGCTCACATCCTGAATACGCCGTAGCCGACCGGCTCCAGCGGCGCGTTCGCCGCGGCCGACAGCGCCAGTCCGAGCACCGTCCTGGTGTCCATCGGGTCGATCACCCCGTCGTCCCACAGCCGTGCCGTGGAGTAGTAGGGGTTGCCCTGGTGTTCGTACTGGGCACGAATGGGTTCCTTGAACGCTTCCTCGTCCGCTTCGGACCACTCCTCGCCACGGGACTCGTAGGCGTCCCTGCGTACGGTCGCAAGTACCGAAGCAGCCTGCTCACCACCCATCACGGAAATGCGGGCGTTCGGCCACATCCACAGGAACCGGGGCGAGTAGGCCCTGCCGCACATGGAGTAGTTGCCCGCCCCGAACGACCCGCCGATGACGACGGTGAACTTGGGCACCCGCGCGCACGCGACGGCGGTGACCATCTTCGCGCCGTGCTTGGCGATGCCGCCCGCCTCGTAGTCCCTTCCCACCATGAAGCCGGTGATGTTCTGCAGGAACAGCAACGGGATCGACCGGCGATCGCACAACTCGATGAAGTGCGCGCCCTTCATCGCCGACTCGGCGAACAGCACGCCGTTGTTGGCCACGATCCCCACCGGGTGACCGTGAATACGGGCGAACCCGGTCACGAGCGTGTTGCCGTACTCCTTCTTGAACTCACCGAACCGGCTGCCGTCGACGATGCGGGCGATCACCTCGCGCACGTCGTAGGGGGTGCGGGTGTCGGCGGGGACCACGCCGTACAGCTCGCCCGGATCGACTGCGGGTTCCTCGCTCGGCACGACCTCCCACGGCCGCGGCGAGCGCGGACCCAGAGTCGACACGATGGAGCGCACCGTGCGCAGTGCGTCGGCGTCGTCGACCGCGAGGTGGTCGGTGACGCCCGAGGAGCGCGCGTGCACGTCTCCGCCGCCCAGTTCCTCGGCGGTGACGACCTCGCCGGTGGCGGCCTTCACCAGTGGCGGGCCGCCGAGGAAGATCGTGCCCTGGTTGCGCACGATCACGGCCTCGTCGCTCATGGCAGGCACGTAGGCACCTCCCGCGGTGCACGACCCGAGCACCGCGGCGAGTTGCGGGATCCCGCGAGCGGACATGGTGGCCTGGTTGTAGAAGATGCGGCCGAAGTGCTCCCGGTCGGGGAACACCTCGTCCTGGTGTGGCAGGAACGCGCCACCGGAGTCGACCAGGTACACGCACGGCAGGTTGTTGTGCAGGGCGACTTCCTGCGCGCGCAGATGCTTCTTGACCGTCATCGGGTAGTAGGTGCCGCCCTTGACGGTGGCGTCGTTGGCCACCACGACACACTCCCGGCCGGACACCCTGCCGATGCCGGTGATGATGCCCGCGGAGGGAGCCTCTTCGTCGTACATCCCGCCTGCGGCCAGCGGTGACAGTTCCAGAAAGGGTGAGCCCGGATCGAGCAGCGCGTCCACGCGGTCACGCGGCAGCAGCTTGCCGCGTGCCACGTGCCGCTGCCTGGCCTGGGGCGGACCTCCGAGCCGGGCCCGCGCGAGGCGGTCGCGCAGTTCGGCGACCAGTTCGGTGTGGCAGGTGACGTTGCGAGCGAATGCCTCGCTCCGCGGGTCTGCGGAGCTGGTCAGCGCCGGGGTGTCCATCACGCCTACAAGGTTAGCAGCCGTTAACACCTCGGCGCGATGTCAACGGCCGCCAACCTCGGCATGCTTGCGATCAGCCGGTCACGGACTCCAGCGCAGGCAGGTAACCCTGGGACTGACCACTCACCGTCGGGTGATAGGACTCGTCGACCGGCCAGGTCAGGCTGTGCAACCACCACTCCCCGTCGGAGCAGATCTCGTGCCCGCTGAAGGCCCCGCGCACGTCGACGAAGGTCAGCCCGGCCGCGCCCGCCCGCTGGGCGGTGACCTCGGCGAGCGTGTCGGCACCGGAATTGATCGCCGCCCGCTTGGTGTCGCTGAGACCCGCGTTGCAGGAGCCGCCGATCTTGTAGAAGCGCGGGTAGCCGAGCACGATGATCTCGGCGCCCGGCGCCTTGCTCTCCAGCGTCGCGTACACGTTGTCGAGCAGGCCCGGCAACGTGTCACGGGCGTAGGCCTTGGCCTCCTCCACCCTGTCGACGCACTGCTGGTCGGTTCCCACCGTGCAGTCGATCATCACATCCGCGAACCCCGCGTCGTTGCCACCCACCGAAACGGTGACCAGTGTGGCGGTCGAATCCAGCGAGGCCGCCTGTTCCAGCACGTCGGAGGTGCGCGCACCGGAACACGCGAGGAAGTCGAAGTCCGCGACCTGGTGCGAATCCGCCCACAGCCGCGGATAGGCGTTGGCACTGCGCTTGCAGTTGCCCGAGTCTCCGTAGGAACCCGCTCCGACTCCGGAGGAGTAGGAGTCGCCGAGGGCGACGTAGTTGACGGCGGGAGCGGCACCCGCCGGGAAGGCCGCGCCCACGAGGGCAAGCGCGGTGATCAGTGATAACCAGAGGGACCGACGAGCACGCACCGACATGGGCACTCCTTCGTCAATTGTTGGCCGAAGGAAGCTTTACCAGGTGCAACGCTCACGAAGAAGCGGACAAGCCGGGCGTTACCCGACCGGTCCACACCAGAAGTCGGTATCGACGTTAGCGTCCGCTAACCCCGCCCGCGTAGAATTCCTGTGGTGTCCTCCCGACCCACCCCGCTCAGCCGCGGCGAGAAGGCCGGCCGCCGCGACCAGATCCTCGCCGCGGCCTCCGAACTGTTCGCCAGGCACGGCTTCCACGGTGTGGGAATCGACGAGATCGGCGCGGCGGTGGGGATCTCCGGGCCCGCGCTGTATCGACACTTCCGCAGCAAGGACGCGATGCTCGGGGAGATGCTGACGTCGATAAGCAGGTACCTGCTCGACGGCGGCACCGCTCGCGCGGCCGAGGGCGGCGACCCCGACGAGGTGCTGGCCCGGCTGGTGCGGTTCCACGTGAACTTCGCGCTCACCCAACCCGCACTGATCACGGTGCAGGAACGCAACCTCGGCAACCTCACCGACAGCGACCGCAGGCAGGTCAGGGCACTGCAGCGGCGCTACGTCGAGGTGTGGGTGCGGGCGCTACGGGCCGCGGTGGCGCACCTGGACGAGACCCGCGCGAGATCGGCCGCCCACGCGGTGTTCGGGCTGATGAACTCCACCCCGCACAGCAGGCACCTGCCCGACGAGGACCTGGCCGCGCTGCTCGAACGGCTGGCACTGGGCGCGCTGTACGCGGCGAAGTGACGATCACCCTGCCGGACGGCAGCGACCGGGGTGGCCCTGGTGTTGGATGGGCACGTGCACGCGGACCGCAGCGAGGACGAGCGACGTGAGCTCGTCAGAAGGACACAGCTGGCGTTGCTGGCCATGCGACTCGGCGACGACACCGGGGCGCTCGACGCGCTCACCTGGGACGAATCAGGTGAACGTGGCGATGCCCGTGAACTCATGCTGTTGCTGTTCGGCGCGTGCAGCGAACTGGTGGCGACGCTCGGCGACGGCGGCACAGCACCGGTGAAGGTGCAGGTGTTCGACGAAACCGGCGAGGAGGTCTCCATCGACGACGCCGATCCACCCGTGCGCACGGCCGTGCGCACCCTGCTCGCCCAGGTGCACGGCAACCAGGAGGCCGCGCGAGAGCAGGTGGAGATCGCGATGGCGAGCGCCGCACCGAACGAAGTGGACAGTCTGCTGTTACAGGCGCTGCGGTGGACGGCGCGACTGTCGGCCGAATGCCTCGAGCGCGGCCTTCCGGTGCCCGGCTGGATCGCCGACACTCCCACCGGCTGAGCCGATGATCTCCGTGCGTAGCGTCGTCGACCGGGTCGGGCCGACACTGTTGCGTGCCGTGCGACTTCCCGCCGACTGCCCCGCCGTGTCCGACGTCGTGATCGCCGAACCCGGAACGAGCCAGCTCGCAGCGGGAGACCTCGTGCTGGGCGTGGCCGCCGGTGACGTGAACGCCTCGGTGGAACTCGTGCGCGCCTGCGCGCGAAAGGGCGCCGCCGCGGTGCTGCTCAAACCGCCGCAGGCCAGCGAACCCGCCGTTCGCCGAGCCGCCGACGCGGCGGGTACCGGCCTCGTGGAGGTACACGCCGCGACGTCATGGGCACAGTTGGTGTGGCTGCTGCGGACCGTGCTGGACGCGATCGCCGACGAGACCGACGCGCTGGAGACCCACGACGATCCCGCGGCGAGCGACCTGTTCCGGCTCGCCGACGCCGTAGCGTCCGTTGTGGACGCACCGGTGACCATCGAGGACACCAACTCAAGGGTGCTCGCCTACTCCGCACGGCAGGACGTCACCGACCCGGCCAGGGTCGCCACCATCATGGGCAGGCGCATCCCCGACGACGTACTCGCCCGGTTTCGCTCACGTGGCGTGTTCCGCGAGCTTTCCCGAGGTCGGCAGACCATCTTCGTACCCGCGCAGCACGACGGAACGCTGCCGAGGCTCATCGTGCCGATCCGGATGGGCGGCGAGTTGCTCGGCTCGATGTGGGCGGTCGTGCCTGGGCCGGTAGCCGACGAGCGGGCGGCCGCCTTCGCCGACACCGCGCCCGTGGTCGCGCTTCACCTGCTGCGCCGCAGGGCCCACGCCGACATGCGGCGGCGGGCGTCCGCCGAGTTGCTGCGCGCACTGCTCGGCGGCGAGGTCAGCGCGCGAGAGGCCGCCGCGGAGTTGGACCTCGAAGCCGTACCGCACCGCGTCGTCGCCGTGGAGACCGCGGGCGAGGATCCCCTCGACGGTGAAGGGCTGCGGCTGGCCCTGCTCGAACGCCTCACCCGAGGCATAGGGCGGGGGCCGGTCGGAACCCAAAGCGGTGGCCTGGTCTACCTGGTGGTGCCCGACGGCACCGGCCGGGGATCGTGGGCGCGGCTACGCACCGCGCTCGCCGAGGTGCCCACCGGCCGCGGCGCCGGTGAACTGCGAGCGGCGGCGGGCAGCGCCCGCGAACTCGACGAGTTGGCGCGGTCGAGAGCCGAGGCCGAGGAGACACTCGGCCTGCTGCGCTCCGGCGTGCTGCCCGGCGGCCTCGCCTGCTTCGACGAGGTGTGGCCGTCGCTGGTGCTGCACAGAGCCGCCGGCGCGGCGGGTCAGGCCAGGGTCGGCGAACTGGGCCCGCTGCCGCTGCTGTGTGAGCACGACGCGACGAACGGCACCGACTTCGTGAGCACGCTCTACGAGTGGTTGCGCTATCCCGGGCAGCCCCGCCTCGCCGCCGGTGCGCTGGCCATCCACCCCAACACCCTGCGCTACCGCATGCGCAGGCTGCTGGAACTGGTGCCGCTGGACCTGGACGACCCGGACGTGCGGCTGGCGTTGCTCAGCCAACTCGTCGCTGCACGCTGGGCGTAGCGCTTCCGCACCACCGCGGCCGGTTGTGCTGCCGCGACCACCGCAATGACCGACCATTGTCGTGCGCCCACGATGACACCGCCGTACGGGTGGTTCACCGTGGTCAGCGGCACCTAAGACAGTCGGCAGGAGGCAGTCGTGCGCATCGCCGTCCCCCGAGAGATCAAGAAGCACGAGTACCGCGTGGCCATCACACCGGCGGGAGTGCACGAGTTGACCCGGCTCGGGCACGACGTCCTCATCGAGACCGGCGCGGGCACCGGTTCCGCGATCACCGACGAGGAGTTCGTCACGGCAGGCGCCAAGATCATCGCCACGGCGGAGGAGACCTGGGCCGAGGGTGACATCGTGCTGAAGGTCAAGGAACCCGTCGCCGCCGAGTACGGCCTGCTGCGCCGCGACCTGGTGCTGTTCACCTACCTGCATCTGGCCGCCGACCGCCCGCTCACCGAAGCGCTGCTGGCTGCGGGCACCACGGCGATCGCGTACGAGACGGTGCAGACCGACGACGGGGCGCTGCCGTTGCTCGCGCCCATGTCGGAGGTCGCGGGCAGGCTCGCTCCGCAGGTCGGAGCGCACGCGCTGCTCAAGCCGAGCGGCGGGAGGGGAGTACTGCCCGGTGGGGTTCCCGGTGTGCACCCCGCCAGGGTGGTGGTGATCGGCGGCGGCGTGGCCGGGTTGAACGCCGCGCGGATCGCCTCCGGCCTCGGCGCGGATGTGGAGGTACTGGACACCAACCCGCAGCGGCTGCGCCAGATAGACCACGACTTCGCTGGCCGCATCCGCACCGTCGCCTCCAACGCACTCGCCCTCGAGCACGCGGTGCTGGAGGCCGACCTGGTGATCGGTGCCGTGCTCGTGCCGGGAGCGAAGGCACCCAAGCTGGTCTCGCACGAACTCGTCGCGCGGATGCGGCCGGGCAGCGTGCTGGTGGACGTCTCCATCGACCAGGGCGGCTGCTTCGCCGACTCGCGGCCCACGACCCACGACGAGCCGACCTATCGGGTGAACGACTCGGTGTTCTACTGCGTCGCCAACATGCCCGGCGCGGTGCCGAGAACCTCGACCTACGCCCTCACCAACGTCACGCTGCCCTACGTGCTGCGGCTGGCGGAACAGGGTTGGCGTGCGGCTTCGCGATCCGATCCGACCCTGGCGCGGGGGCTCAACACCCACGCGGGCGCGTTGACCAACGAGCCGGTGGCTTCCGCACACGGCCTGCCGCACAGCGAATTCGAACTCTGAGTGACGCTGCGAAACGCAGCGTCGGACATGAAGGGGCGGCCCGCTCAACCAGCCTGGGGGTCACCGGGAGCGGGCCGCCACCTACGAGTCTAGGTAATAACTCGCGACTTCGCTCGTCGGGGCACGGTGAGTCGCCGAAAATGATTCCTCACCGGGCCGCACGCCGGCAGGCAGCCCGGCGTCGGCGCAGCTCAGTCAGTTCGACCGCAGCGATAGTGATCTTCGTCGCGGCGGCGCACGCGACGGAACCCGAGGCCCTCCCCCTCCGTCCAACGAGGCCGTACGGCAGGATGGCAGCGCCACAGCGCAGACACCGAGGGGAACGAGGGCAGCATGCACGACGGCAGTGGCCGCATCGCGGTGCAGAACCTCACCAAACAGTTCGGACCCGTGACAGCGGTCGCGAACCTGAGCTTCACCGTCGAGCCGGGCTCGGTCACCGGCTTTCTCGGCCCGAACGGGGCCGGTAAGACCACGACCCTGCGGATGCTGCTCGGGCTCGTGACACCGACGGCAGGCGCGGCCACCATCAACGGCAGGCCGCACCATCAACTGGGCAACCCGGCCAGGATCGTGGGTTCGGTACTGGAGAACGAGGGCTTCCATCCCAAGCGGACGGCACGCAATCACCTGCGGGTGTACGCCGCGGCGATCGGCGTTCCCGACCAGCGGGTCGACGAGTTGCTCGCGCTGGTCGGCCTCACGCCCGCGGCGGAACGAAAGGCGGGCGAGTTCTCACTCGGTATGAGGCAGCGGCTGGCGTTGGCGACCGCGTTGCTGGGCGACCCGCAGGTGCTGGTGCTCGACGAACCGTCCAACGGTCTCGACCCCGAGGGCATCGCCTGGCTTCGGTCCTTCCTGCGCTCGTTCGCCCAGCAGGGCCGCACCGTGCTGGTGTCCAGCCACCTGCTTTCGGAGGTCGAGCAGACCATCGACCAGGTTGTGATCATCAGCGCGGGAATGACCAGGTACTACGGCCCGCTCGAGCAGCTTCGCAACAGCCAGCAGGCCAGGGTGCTGGTACAGCCTGCCGACGCCACCGGTCTGGTGAGCGCGCTGCAGCAGGCGGGCGTCACCCAGGTGGAGCCGACGCCCGACGGCCGGGTGGCGGTCTCGGGTGCGACCGTGCAGCAGATCGGCGACATCGCAGCCAAGGCCGGTATCGCGGTGTACGGGATGCAGGAGGAGAAGGCCGACCTGGAGCAGCTGTTCTTCCAGCTCACCAACCCGCAGTACGGGGCGGCGGCGTACGGCCAGCAGCAGGTCCCGCAGCAGCACGGCGGCTGGGGTCCGCCGCCGACGGCCCCGGCGCCACCCTCACCCCCGATGGGCTACCAGCAGCCGCAGCAACCGGGATACCAGCCACAGCAGCCGAACCAGGGCTGGGGAGGACAGCAGCAGTGATGGGAAACCTGATCAAGGCCGAGATGCGCAAGATCCTCACCACCAAGAGCTGGTGGGCGCTGCTGATCCCGGCGTTCGCGTTCGCCTTCCTGTTCTCGCTCGGCTGGGGCGCGATCACCAACGACATCAACGACTACCTCGGCAGTACCGACGCCCAGGAGTTGGCGAGCCTGGTCGGCATCGAACTCGGAGCCCTCCCCGTCGGGCTGCTCTCACTGGCCCACGGCATCAACATCGGCGCGTTCTTCCCTGTCATCTTCGGAGTGTTCGCGCTGGCGGGCGAGTACACCAAGAAGACGATCACCACGACGTTCCTGACCGCTCCCACCAGAGGCTCCGCCCTCACCGCGAAGATGCTCACCTACATCGGCTGGGGCGCTCTCTACGGCGTCGTGGTGGTTGCCGCCGCCAGCCTCGGCACGCTGCTCACCGTGGACGACCGCGGCCTGCCCTCCGCGGGGCAGTGGTTCGGCGTGCTCGGCGCAGGCATCCTCGCCACCACGCTGGCCACGCTGTTCGGCATCGGGGTCGGCGCCGTGTGGAACAGCGTCACCGGCCCGACCGTCACTCTGGCAATCTGGATGCTGGTAGTGGAGAACGTCCTGGTGTTCGTCAGCTTCGGCTGGTTCGGGATCCGCTGGCTCGGCGGGTTGCTGCCCAACGGCACGCTGAACGGCATCGTGGGCGCGATCGGAGCGGAGGCCTTCGGTGCGGCAGGCCTTTCGGTACCCGACCAGATCGACAAGGACTTCCAGTGGCTGATGCAGTACACCGCGGGCGCGCCCGGCGCGTTCTCGTGGTGGCTGTCCGCACTGATCTTCTTCGCCTGGACCATGGTGTTCTTCCTGGCGGGCTGGGCCGCCAACCAGCGCCGCGACATCACCTAGTGGCAGGGGTCGTGAGTGGGTAGCAGGGTCGCCGCCCACGCGCACACTCACGACCCGCCGCGGAACGGCTGGATCCGCAGGCTGGCCGCCGCCTGCTGGCGCCACCCCGTGCTGGTCGTGCTGGCGCTGGGCGCCGCCGTGGTGGGCGTCGGTTTCCAGGCGGCCATCCCGCTGCTGGTCAAAGCGGCGGTCGACGACGCCGTCGCCGGCGAGACGGCACGGCTGGGCCTGCTCGCCGCGGGACTGCTGGGCCTGCACGTACTCGCCTTCGGCACCGCGTTCGCTCGCCGCTACGTCGGGGGGCGGCTTGCCCTCGACGTGCAGCACGACCTGCGTCGCTCGGTGTTCTCGGCCGTCTCCAGGTTGGACGGCGGCAAGCAGGACTCGATGCGCACCGGGCAGATCGCCTCGCGCGCCATCACCGACCTGCAGCTGGTCACCGGAATCCTGATGCAGGTGCCGCTTTCGGCGGGTTCGGTGGTGTTCGCCCTGCTCGCGCTGGGGGCGATGCTGTGGATGTCGCCGCTGCTCACGCTCATCGCACTGGTCGTGACGCCCGCCGTGGCGATCGTGGTGGCCGTGAGCAGGCGAAGACTGTTTCCCGCCACCTGGTCGGCGCAGCAGCGGGCGGCCGACATCGCCCAGCAGGTCGAGGAGACCGTCACCGGCGTGCGCGTGGTGAAGGGCTTCGGCCAGGAATCCCGTGAGGTCGGCAAACTGTCCGCCACGGCGCGCAAGCTCTACGCCGAGCGGCTGCGCGCGGCCAGGCTCTCGGCGCTGCCGACGGCCACCACCTCGGCGTTGCCCGCGGCGGGACAGGTGGCCGTGCTCGCGGTCGGCGGCATCCTGGCACTGCGCGGGCAGATCAGCCTGGGAACGTTCCTGGCATTCGCCACCTACGTCTCCGCGCTCGTCGGTCCGGCACGGATGCTGGCCAGCCTGGTGGTGCAGGCACAGTTGACGCGTGCGGGTGCGGAACGCGTGCACGAACTCGTCGACGCCCAGCCCGAGATCCACGACCCGAGCGATCCCCAGCGACTGCCCGACGGCCCCCTCGACATCCGGTTCGAGGACGTGCGGTTCGGATACTCGCGCAGCGAGCCGGTGCTGGACGGGCTGTCACTGCACGCCAGACCGGGCGAGACGCTCGCGCTCGTGGGCACGGCGGGCTCGGGCAAGTCGACGACCTCGCTGCTGCTGCCCCGCTTCTACGACGTGCACCAGGGCCGGATCCTCATCGGCGGGGTCGATGTGCGCGACGTCCGCCTTTCGCAGCTGCGCAGCGCCATCGGCGTCGTGTTCGAGGAGGCGTTCCTGTTCTCCACCTCGGTACGCGACAACATCGCCTACGGCAGACCCGACGCCAGTGACGAGGAGATCGTGGCCGCGGCGAAGGCCGCCGAGGCACACGAGTTCATCAGCGCGCTCCCGGACGGCTACGACACGCTGGTGGGCGAACGGGGGCTCACGTTGTCGGGCGGCCAGCGGCAGCGGCTCGGGCTGGCGCGAGCGTTGCTGACCGATCCGAGAGTGCTCGTGCTCGACGACGCCACCTCAGCGGTGGACACGGTGACCGAGGCCGCGATCCACCAGACGCTTCGCGACGTCACCGCGGCCAGGACAACGCTGCTCATCGCCCACCGCCGTTCCACGCTCGCGCTCGCCGACCGCATCGCCGTGCTCGACGGCGGCCGGGTTGTCGACGTCGGCACCTCGGAGGAGCTGTCGGTGCGCTGCCCGCTGTTTCGCGACCTGCTCGCCGGTCCAGGCGACGACGTGGAGGAGACCTACCGCAGCGAGACGCTCACCAGGGACGAGTCCGGGATCACCCCGCAACTGTGGCCGAGCGGGCAAGGCGGCGACGAGGTGGAGCGGCTGGCGGTGTCGGCGGCGAGCCGCGGCCCCGACGCGACCAGGCCCGCTGCGGGAGGTGGCGGACCCGGCGCGCGGGCTTCGCTGGACCTGCCGCCGACGCCGGACCTGCTGCGGCGCGTGCGGGAACTGCCCGCAGCCACCGGGACGCCGAAGCTGGGCGGTGCCGACCCCACCGCGCCGGATCCGGGGTTCCGGCTGCGCGGGCTGCTGCGCCCGGTCAGGGCCCTGCTCGGCGTCGTCGTGGTGCTCGTGGCGCTCGACGCGCTGGCCACCATCGCGTTGCCCGCGCTGTATCAGCGTGGTGTGGACGACGGGGTCCGCGTCGGCGTCGAGTCGGCGGTGTGGTTCGCCGCCGCGGCGGGCGCGCTGGTGATCGCACTCGACTGGGCCGTCATCAACGCGCAGACCCGGCTCACAGCCCGCACCGGCGAGTCGGTGCTGTACCTGCTGCGCGTACGCAGCTACGCCCACCTGCAGCGGCTCGGCCTCGACTACTACGAGCGCGAACTCGCGGGCCGGATCATGACGCGGATGACCACCGACGTCGACGCGCTCTCCTCCTTTCTGCAGACGGGCCTGGCCACGGCGGTGGTCAGCACACTGACCATCGCGGGCATCAGCGGCGCGCTACTGGTGACCGATCCCGGCCTCGCGCTTGCCGCCTTCGCGGTGCTGCCCGTGCTCGTGGCTGCCACGGTGGTGTTCCGCAGGCTGGCTTCGGCCGCCTACACCGAGGCCAGGGAACGTGTCAGCGCCGTCAACGCCGACATGCAGGAGAACGTGAGCGGGTTGCGAGTGGCGCAGGCCTACACGCGCGAGGAGCGCTCGGCGCGTGACTTCGCCTCCCGAAGCGACGCCTACCGCCGGTCCAGGTTGCGGGCGCAGCGCTACGTGGCCACCTACTTCCCGTTCGTCACGCTGCTTTCCGGAGCCGCCGAGGCGATCGTGCTCGTCACGGGTGCGCAACGAGTGGCGGCGGGCACTCTTTCCGTCGGTGTGCTGCTGGCGTTCCTGCTCTATCTGGGCCTGTTCTTCTCCCCGGTGCAGCAGTTGTCGTCGGTGTTCGACGGCTACCAGCAGGCCAAGGTCGGGCTGCGCCGGATCGGCGACCTGCTGCGCACGCCCACATCGGTGCCGGTGGCGGACAACCCCGTGCCGGTACCGCCGCGGCTTCGCGGCGAGGTGGAGCTGGAGGGCGTGGAGTTCACCTACCCCGGCACACACACCCCGGCGCTGCGCGACCTTTCGCTGCACGTGCCGGCGGGTACCACGGTGGCGCTGGTGGGAGCCACCGGCGCAGGCAAGTCCACAGTGGTCAAACTGGTCGCGCGGTTCCACGACGCCACCCAAGGCACCGTGCGCATCGACGGAGTTGACGTGCGCGACTACGACCTGCAAGGGCTGCGTGCCCGGCTGGGAGTGGTGCCGCAGGAGGCGCACCTGTTCTCCGGGACGGTCGCCGACAACGTGCGCTACGGCAGGCCGTCGGCCACCGATGCGGAGGTGGAGGCCGCCGTTCGTTCGGTGGGAGCGCTGGATGCGGTGGCCGCGCTGCCCGACGGGTTCCACCAGCAGGTCGGCGAGCGTGGCCGGTCGCTTTCGGCGGGGCAACGGCAGCTCGTCGCGCTGGCCAGGGCGGAGTTGGTTGACCCGGACGTGCTGCTGCTGGACGAGGCCACAGCGGCGCTGGACCCGGCGACCGAGGCGGTGGTGTTGCGGGCCACCGACGAACTCGCGAAGAAGCGTACGACGTTCGTGGTCGCTCACCGCCTGGCCACCGCCGCCAGGGCCGACGAGATCGTGGTGCTCGACCACGGCCGCATCGTCGAGCGAGGCACCCACGCCGAACTGCTCGGGGCAGGCGGCCACTACGCCGACCTGTGGCGACTGGGCGGCTGAGCCCGATCGCCTACCTCAATCGTTGCGATTGTCGTTGGGGTGTTCCGGGGCGCGCTCAATGCCGAGTGCATCCGAAACCATGTCGTCCAGCATCCGGTAGCTCACAAGACCCCAGGTGCCACACGGCTCGAACCGCTGCGGGAGGACTTCCCTCTCCTCGTTGACGTACTTCTTTCGAAGGCCGTCCCAGAAACAGTACCGTTCCAACTCGTCCGCGCGTTCCAACTCGCGGTGCAGCACCGTTTCGAAGATGCCGACTGTCCAGCCCTTCTTGTTGGTGTAAATCGGAGGAACGAGCAGCCGGTCCGGCGTCAACTCGTCGAGCGGTGGCTGCTTGTCCTCGCGCTCAACACTGTAGATATAGACAAGCATCGCACCCGACATCGGCGCCTTCGGAAACTGCAGATCCACCCCGATCACCCGACCGAACAAGTAGCGGTCGGTCGGTGGCCGCAGCACGAACACGTCACCCGGCCGCGGCGCCTTGTTGGATTTCTTCAGATACTGCAGATTTGTACGAAGCTCCACTAGTCATAACCGTTCTGTCGACGCCACCAGCGACGCCCTCGGCATCGTAGTTCCATCGCTCGGTTGAACCATCGGGTAACGTGCGGGAAAGGAGCTTTCCCTCCACCGTCCACGAGAACTGGCTTTCCCCTCCTAACTGGTCGATGATGCGAACCACTCGACCGAACTGGTCGCGAACATAGCGAGCAACCGAACCTTCCGGATTGATCGTCTCGATCGGCAACCCAGCGGGGTCTGTCCTGATGCGAGTTTCCTTGCCGAGCGCGTCGACCACGGCGACCAGGTGTCCGGTATCGTTGTATCGGCAGGTCGTGACAGAACCGAGCGGATCGATCAACCGCACGACGTTGCCGCGACTGTCGTAGATTCGCCGCAACACGGCGCCGTCCGGGTCGATCGTGGTCTCGGGAAGGCTGAGTTCGTTGTAGGTGACCCGGCGTTGCGAGCCGTCCGGCCGCGTGGTCACCGTCCGGTTGCCCCACTCGTCGTATTCATGTCGGGTAACCCGACCCAGCGGGTCCGTCGAAGAAAGCAGCCGGTCGAACCGATCCCATTCGAAGGTTGTCGTCCGTCCCAGCGGATCGGTCTCGGCGACCAGTTGCAGGGCTTCGTTGAACTTGTAGCTGGTCGTGTCACCAAGCGAGTTCGTGTAACGGGTGACGCCATCCTCAATGGAGTAATCGATGGAGCACGTCAACGCGCTGCCAGAACCGTCGGTTCGCACGCAGCGGCCAGCGTGGTCGTACTCGTAGGAATACCACTCGCCTGTGCGGTCGGTCCAGCGCACGACGCGACCCGCGCCGTCGTACTCGTACCGGACCGGCCGACCTGAGGAGTTGGCGACCTCGGCAAGCCTTCCCGCGTCGTCGTATGCGTATCTGACCAACGAAATCTCGGCGCTGTCCGGACTCGCCAGGCGCAGTTCGGTAACGCGTCCGTGTTCGGAGCTGACGATCACCCGGTAGCCACCGGAGTGCTCGACAGCGGTCGGGACGCCCGTGTCGTCACGGGTGACGTCAATCCGATTCCCGTTGCGGTCGACCACTGTAGACAGTTCTGCGATCGCCACTCGGCCGGTTGCTCTGGCTTCGGCGAAGTGCAGCCTGATTCCGCGATCACGCTGCTCCACCACATAGCCACCTTCCGGCCCGCATGCCAGCTCCCAACGGGAACCCTCCGAGGGCAGCACGGATTCCGAGTCCGAGGCGGGGTGCGGATAGACGAGCAGTGGACCATCAGCCGTGACGAGGCAGATCCCTCCGTCGTCGATTTCCAAGCGCTGGTCGAGCGTCGATGCCCACGACGAACCGAACAGTCGACCGACCCGGTAGGAGGAGATGTGTGCCCGCTTCAGGACAAGCGGAAGGACACCGGGGAGCATGACGTCCGTCTTGACGGTGAGCATCTCGCCGGTGGCGAGATCGATCGGATCGCCGCCCTCACACTTGGAATCGTTACTCCTGGCCGGTGTCCGTTCGTCCCCGGCTGTCTGGTCTCTTGCGGTGGTGCCGCCGTCGGGTGCGCGTTCCGGGTTGTTCGTCGTCGCGTCGGGCTTGCCGCCACCGTTCGGGCTGGTGGTGCCGTCGGGGCTGGTGGCGGACGGTGAGGTGCCGTCGGGTTTGGAAGTGCTCGACGGGGCGTCCGGCGTTGTGCTGCCGCTGGGCGTGGTGGTGCCGCTGGGGGTCGTGGAGCCGCTGGGTGCGGTGGAACCCGACGGCGTGGTCGAACCGCTCGGCCCGTCGAAACCGGATGGCGTTGTCGCGCCGGAGGGTGTGGTGGCGCCGGAAGGGCTGCCGCCGTCGATCTTTCGGCCCAGTTTGGCCAGTGCCTGGATGATCTCGTCCAGCTTCGTGACCACCTTGCGGATCAGCGGCGAGACATTGCTGATCGTCTTGACCAGCTTGCGGATCAGGTCACTGATCGTGGAGATCGCCTTGCTGATCGCCGCCGTGGCCTGCGCCGCGATCGCCGGGGTGGCGAAGCCCAGCGTCGCCGCCGCTTCCAGCGCCCAGGTGATGAGCTTGCCGACCAGTTCGGCCACCAGGTCACGGACGGTTTCCCGCACCGCCGCGACGACCTCGCCCATGATCATCACACCGGTGGAGATGCCTTCCGACAGCGACGCCGCCCCGGCGATCGCGTCGGCCTGCTGCGCGGCCGACCCCCGGTAGGCGTCGGCCCCCGCACCGGTCCAGCCCGCGGTCCCGTTGTTGGCCTCGTTGCCGACGTCCTGCGCGATCGCGGAGACCTCGGCGGCCACGTTGGCCCAGGTCTGCGAGAACGACTGGATCACCGGCGGGTCCCCCGCGAGCCAGTCCAGCGCCTCCTTCAGCGGCTGCACGTGTTCGATCAGCCACGACACGCCGTACTGCATGAGCGTGCCGACGGGGTCGATCACCATCGACAGCACCTCGAGCCCGGTGCCGACGGCACCCAGTCCGGCCGCTACCCACGACCCGTCGGAGATACCCTGCGCCAGCCCCTGCGCCGACTCGGCGATCCCGATCCCGGTCACCGCCGTGGTCTGCGACTGTTCCTGCGCGACGAGCGGGTTGCCCTCGGGCATCACAGACCACTCCCCGCCCGCCGCACCGCCGCCGAGGTCTCACCCTCGCGCGCCGTGTACGCCGCCGCGGCCTCGCGGACCTTGCCCGCGGTCTCGGTGATGGATTCGGCCGCCTGTTCCAGCGCCCGCACGCCCATTTCCTCGAACGGTTGCAGCAACAACGCGAACGGCTGGCAGATCACGCCGTAGGCACTGTTGTCCATCGTCACCTGGCGCGCGGCATCCACCGCCGTGCGCATCCGCTCGGCGAAGCCGTCGACCTTGCCCGCGTGCGTGTCCAGTTCCTCGGTCAGGACCTGGTATCCCCGCCCGTCGCTCACCGTTCACCCCCAGTCGCCGGCCGTCGCCGGTTCAGTCGCGTCTCAGGAAGGACTGGCCCCCGAAGTCGTCGAAGTCGTCAAAGCCGCCGTTCTCGTCCTCGCTCGCCCGCGCCGGTCGCCGCCGAGGCGCCTGCCCACGCGGCCTTCGCGGGGTCTCGGGTTCTTCTTCCTCGATCTCCACCCGCAGTTGCCCGCCGGGCGCGGGCCGGGCAGGCTCGTCCTCCTCGGCAGGCGGCTCGGGGAACCGCTCGGCCGCGGTCGCAAGCAGGTGCCGCGTCGTGGCGTCCTCACCCACCGTGGCTGCGGTAATCTCCTGCAGCCGCTGCGGATACTTCGCCTGCGCCTTACGCATCGCGCGCACCACGTTGGCCGCGATCTCGTCGGGGCTCATCTTGCGCACGCCGTCGGTCATCGAGACGTCGGTAGGCACGCCGTTGGCGCCCACCGTCACACTCACCGCGCCCTGGGCCACCGACTCCGTGATCGAGATCTGCTCCACCTGCTCGCGCAGCTGCTCGTAGCGCCGTGCGCGTTCGGCGGCGTCGCGCTCCCAGTTGTCGACCATTCGTTCGACGTCCCCCAGATCGGCCACGATGCCCCCTTCTCGACCTCACTGTCACTGACGCAGCACAGTGAGCAGCCGGTTCCCAGTATGAAACCGCTCCTGATCGATTCAGTGACAAATACCAGAGTCCAGCTGCCACGGTTGCCCCAGTTCGCTGCTGACAGGCCGCGCCAGGGGGTTAGCCTGGTAGGCGCGTAATCGGACAACCAAGATCGAGACGAGACGGATAGAGGCGAGTCCAAGCCGTGTCCAGCAGCAGCCCTGCGTCACAGTTCGGCCCCAACGAATGGCTCGTCGAGGAGATGTACGACCAGTTCCTCGCCGACCCCTCCTCAGTCGACGCCGCCTGGCATGAGTTCTTCACCGATTTCAAGCCAACGCAGCAAACGCAGCCAACGCAGCCAACGCAGACCACTCAGGCCAAGCCGGACACCACGACCGCCGAGCGCACCCCCTCACCCAACGGGCAGTCCGCCAGCTCCGCGACCTCCGGGACGTCCGGAACCTCCGGAACCGAGCAGCGCACGCCGAGTTCGACCGCCCCGACCACCGCGTCCTCAGCGTCCTCGGCGCCCGCCCAACCACCGAAGGCACAGCCCGCTTCCGCCAAGCCCGCGCCCGCCGCGGCCAAGCAGCGACCCGAGCAGGAGACCAAGCCGTTGCGCGGCGCGGCCGCGGCCATCGCGAAGAACATGGACGCGTCGCTGACCGTGCCGACGGCCACCAGCGTGCGCGCGGTGCCCGCCAAGTTGATGGCGGACAACCGCATCGTGATCAACAACCACCTCAAGCGCACCCGGGGCGGGAAGATCTCGTTCACACACCTGATCGGCTACGCGATGGTCAGGGCGCTTCGCGACTTCCCGAACATGAACCGCCACTACGCGGTCATCGACGGCAAGCCGCACGCGGTGACGCCCGAGCACGTCAACCTCGGCCTCGCCATCGACATGAAAGGCAAGGACGACCAGCGCACGCTGGTGGTCGCCTCGATCAAGCACACGGAGAACATGACGTTTCTCCAGTTCTGGCAGGCATACGAGGAGATCGTCAAGAAGGCCAGGAACAACAAGCTCACCGCCGACGACTTCGCGGGCACCACGATCTCGCTGACCAACCCTGGCGGCATCGGCACCAATCACTCGATGCCCCGGCTGCAGGCGGGCCAGGGCGCGATCATCGGCGTCGGCGCCATGCAGTACCCGGCGCATTTCGAGGGCACCAGCGAGCAAACCCTGGTCAACCTCGGTGTCAGCAAGATCATGACGCTGACCTCGACCTACGACCACCGCATCATCCAGGGCGCGGAATCGGGCGAGTTCCTCAAGCTCATCCACCGGTTGCTGCTCGGCGAGGACGGCTTCTACGACGACATCTTCACCTCGTTGCGGTTGCCCTACGAACCGGTGCGCTGGGTGGAGGACATCCCGGAAGGCGAGATCGACAAGACGGCCCGCGTGCTGGAGTTGATCGACGCCTACCGCATGCGCGGCCATCTGATGGCCGACACCGACCCGCTGAACTACCGGCAACGCAGGCACGAGGATCTGGACATCCTCTCCCACGGGCTGACGCTTTGGGACCTCGACCGCGAGTTCGCCGTCGGCGGGTTCGCGGGCAAGCAGCGCATGAAGCTGCGCGACGTGCTCGGCGTGCTGCGCGACTCCTACTGCCGCACGGTGGGCGTGGAGTACACCCACATCCTCGACCCCGACGAGCGGCGCTGGATCCAGGAGCGCGTGGAGGTTCCGCACGAGAAGCCGGAACCGTCGGTGCAGAAGTACGTGCTGTCCAAGCTCAACGCCGCCGAGGCGTTCGAAACGTTCCTGCAGACCAAGTACGTGGGGCAGAAGCGGTTCTCGCTGGAGGGCGGCGAAACGGTTATCCCGCTGCTCGACACGGTGCTGGACAAGGCAGCCGAGCACGAACTGGACGAGGTCGTCATCGGGATGCCTCACCGGGGCAGGCTCAACGTGCTCGCCAACATCGTCGGCAAGCCGATCTCGCAGATCTTCCAGGAGTTCGAGGGCAACCTCGACCCTGGCCAGGCGCACGGCTCCGGTGACGTGAAGTACCACCTCGGCGCCGAGGGCAAGTACTTCCGGATGTTCGGCGACGGCGAGACCAAGGTGTCGCTGACCGCGAACCCGTCCCACCTGGAGACCGTGGACCCGGTGCTGGAAGGCATCGTCCGCGCCAAGCAGGACATCCTGGACAAGGGCGACCGTGACTCCGGCGGCTTCACCGTCCTGCCGGTGCTGCTGCACGGCGACGCGGCGTTCGCGGGGCAGGGCGTGGTGGCCGAGACGCTGAACCTCGCACTACTGCGCGGCTACCGCACCGGCGGCACCGTGCACGTCATCATCAACAACCAGGTCGGTTTCACCACACCGCCCGAACACGCGCGCTCCTCGCAGTACGCCACCGACGTGGCGAAGATGATCGGCGCGCCGATCTTCCACGTGAACGGCGACGACCCCGAGGCGGCGTACTGGGTGGCCCGGCTCGCCGTCGACTACCGGCAGGCGTTCAACAAGGACGTCGTGATCGACATGATCTGCTACCGGCGGCGAGGCCACAACGAGGGTGACGACCCTTCGATGACCCAGCCCGCGATGTACGACATCATCGACGCCAAGCGCAGCGTGCGAAAGACCTACACCGAGGCGCTCATCGGCCGGGGCGACATCTCCATGGAAGAGGCAGAAGCCGCCTTGCGCGACTTCTCCAGTCAACTGGAGCACGTCTTCAACGAGGTGCGGGAACTGGAGAAGCACCCGATCGCGCCCAGCCCGTCGGTGGAGGAGGAACAGCAGGTTCCCACCAAGGTGCCTACCGCGGTCAGCCCCGAGGTGATCTCGCGGATCGGCGACGCGTTCGTGAACCTGCCCGAGGGCTTCAGCCCGCACCCCCGGGTCAAGCCGGTGCTCGAGCGGCGACACAAGATGTCGCGCGAGGGCGGCATCGACTGGGCGTTCGGCGAACTGCTCGCCTTCGGCTCGCTCGCCATGGAGGGCAAGCTGGTGCGGCTGTCCGGGCAGGACTCCCGGCGCGGCACCTTCACCCAGCGGCACTCGGTGCTCATCGACCGCAAGACCGGTCAGGAGTACTCGCCGCTGCAGAACCTGGTGGAGAACCAGGGCCGGGTGATGATCTACGACTCGGCGCTGTCGGAGTACGCGGCCGTGGGCTTCGAGTACGGCTACGCGGTGGCCAACTCCGACGCGCTGGTGATGTGGGAGGCGCAGTTCGGCGACTTCGTCAACGGCGCGCAGACGGTCATCGACGAGTACATCTCCTCGGGCGAGGCCAAGTGGGGCCAGCTGTCCGACGTGGTGCTGCTGCTGCCGCACGGTCACGAGGGGCAGGGGCCGGACCACACCTCCGGGCGCATCGAGCGGTTCCTGCAACTGTGCGCCGAGGGCTCGATGACCGTCGCGGTGCCATCGACGCCCGCCAACTACTTCCACCTGCTGCGCAGGCACGCGCTTGACGGCGTCAACCGGCCACTGATCGTGTTCACGCCCAAGTCCATGCTGCGCAACAAGCTGGCGACCTCCGCGATCGAGGACTTCACCGGTCAGTCGAAGTTCCTCTCGGTCATCGACGACGCGGAGATCGACCCGGGCAAGGTTCGCAAGGTACTGCTCACCTCCGGGAAGCTGTACTGGGAGCTGGTGGTGGAACGGCAGAAGCGCCGGCTCGACGACATCGCGATCGTGCGTGTCGAGCAGTACTACCCGCTGCCGAAGAAGAAGCTGCTCGCCGCGATGCAGCGGTACTCGGCCGCGAGCCAGGTCGTGTGGGTGCAGGAGGAACCGGAGAACCAGGGCGCATGGCCGTTCTTCGGGCTGCACCTGCCGCGCAAGCTGCCTGAGGTGTTCTCCGGCCTGCAGGCGGTCACGCGCAGGCCGATGGCCGCGCCTTCCGCGGGCTCGTCGAAGGTGCACGAGGTCGAGCAGCGCGCGCTGATCGAGAAGGCGTTCGAGTAGGCGAAAATGTTCGCAGGCCGTGGGCGCTGTTTCGGTTGACCACCGTCCAGCGCCCACGGCCTCTGCTTTTCGTGCCGTGTCAGGACAACCGGCTACGGCGTGAATGTCCAGCTGTTGATGTAGCCGGTGTCGTAGCTGTACACATCCTGCACCCGCAGTCGCCAGGTGCCGTTGGCCGCCGAGGCCGACGCGTCAACGGTGTAGGCCTGCTGCACGTTGTCCGCGGAGTCCCATCCGGAGTTCTTCAGCCGCGTCGTGGTGCCGTCGGGGGCCACCAGGTCGATCACCAGGTCACCCCGGTAGCTGTGCCGGATGTCGACCTCCACCGTGGCGGAGCTCGAGGCGGCACGGTCGCAGCCGCTGACCGTCACCGAACTGGTCACCGCGGGCCCGGCGTCGGGGATGTCGACGTCGGTGCCGTTGGTCACCGGGTCGCAGTCGGTGGGCTCCGGCGGAGTGGTGGAACCGGTGCCGGTGTGGAGCAGCACATTGGGCGAACCACTGCCGGGGCTGCCGACCACGCCGGTGGTGCCGTTGTTCACCAGCGCGTCGCGGACCTGCCGCGGGCTCGCCGAGGGGTTGTCGGCCAGGTACAGCGCCGCCGCACCGGCCACGTGCGGCGTCGCCATGGACGTGCCGCTGATCGTGTTGGTCGCGGTGTTGCTGCCGATCCAGGTGGAGGTGATGCTGCTGCCCGGCGCGAAGATGTCGAGGCAGCTTCCGATGTTGGAGAAGCTCGACCTGGCATCGGAACTGGTGGTCGATCCCACGGTGATCGCCTCGGCGGTACGTGCGGGCGAGGTGTTGCACGCATCGGCGCCGTAGTCGTTGCCCGCGGCGAGCGCGTAGGTGACGCCTGCGTTGATCGAGCGGCGCACCGCGTCGTCGACCGCCGTGGAGGCACCGCCGCCGAGGCTCATGTTCGCCACCGCAGGGCCCTGAGCGTTGTTGGTCACCCAGTCGATACCCGCGATGACGCCGTCGTAGCTGCCGGAACCGTTGCAGTCCAGCACCCGCACCGCGACGAGGTCGACCTCCTTGGCGACACCGTGTGCCGAGCCGCCGATGGTGCCCGCGACGTGGGTGCCGTGCCCGTTGCAGTCGGTGGCGTTGGAGTCGTTGTCCACGAAATCGTAGCCGGATCGCGCGCGGCCACCGAAGTCGCTGTGTGAGGTGAGGATGCCGGTGTCGATGACGTAGGCGGTCACGTTCGACGCCGTGGTCGAGTAGCTGTAGTTGTCGTCCAACGGAAGGTCACGCTGGTCGATCCGGTCGAGCCCCCACGACGGTGGGTTGGCCTGGTCGGCCATGGTGTGCACGGCTCTGTTCTGCTCGACATAGGCGACGGCCGGGTCCGCGGCCGCCCGCTTCGCCTCGGCTTCGCTCATCGTGGCCGCGAAGCCCCGCAACGCACTGTGGTATTGGCGTTCCACTTCCGCGCCGTGGCGGTCGGCCACGCGATCGACCGACGAGCCGTCGTTCAGCACGACGATGTAGCTGTTGTCGATCGCACCTTCGGCGTCGGCACCAAGGATGGTTCCCTCCTGTGCTGCCGCACCGGGAATGCCGCCGACCAGGGTTATGGTGGCGACGCCGGCGACCAGGCCGAGGCCAGCCAATGACCTGTGCCTGAACTTCCTATTGGTTCGCAAGGTCTCCTCCTACACACGTTCCGGTGAACGTGGCGGAGACCGTACGGGCGCGAGACGGGTGGAAGGTAGATCTTGTGCTTTTCCGGAACTCCGGGTATCGAACGGTCATTTGGTGCCACTCACCACCCGATTGGCCCGGGACGAAAGTAGGTTCGGACCATACTTATGGTTCAGGCCAGTTGCCGCGAAACCGCCCGCCGACCGCTGGTCGGCGACGTTTCTCTAGGCTCGCTGCCGTGAACCCGTTGCTCCCGCGAGCACGCCCCGTCCGGCTGGTGACGACCCTGCTGAGCGAGGGCTGGCGTGACATCGACGAACTGGTACTCGGCAGCGCGCTGCCAAGGCGCAGCGTCGAGGAACTGCTGGCCGAGTTCGGCGACGACCTCGAACATCGTGGCGACTCGGTGAGGCTGCGCGAGGGCTCGGCCGCACGCGCCGCCGAACTGGCCGGCGGCCAGGCAGAGCCACCGGCCGACCTACTCGACCGGATTCGCTCCCACATCGAAGGGGTTCCCGCACCGCTGCCCGCACTCGACCACGTGCAGGCCACGCCCGAGACCGTACTGCGCAGGGCCGGCTGGCTGGACGAGGAGTACGACCTGCGGCAGGCGCGGCTGCTCTTCCTCGGCGACCACGACCTGACGTCACTGGCCGTTCGCGCGCTACGGCCCGATGCCCGGCTCACCGTGGTGGACGTCGACGACCGCATCCTCGAGTACATCGACGACCTCAGCGACGGCTCGATTCGCACCGTGCACACCGACCTGCGGTTCGGGCTGCCGCTGGCGGTGGCGGGCAGCGCGGACGTGGTCTTCAGCGACCCGCCCTACACGCAAGCGGGAATGGCGCTGTTCGCCGCCCGCGGAATCGAGTGCCTCGAGCGGCCGAAGGAAGGGCGGCTGCTACTGGCGTACGGCTACAGCGAGCGCCACCCCACCCTCGGCAGGCAGGTGCAGCGGGAGCTGCTTTCGCTGGGACTGACCTTCGAGGCGATCATCCCCGACTTCAACCGCTACACCGGTGCGCAGGCGGTCGGCAGCGCCGCCGACCTGTACGTGTGCCAACCGACCGCGCGTGCAGGCGGAAAGCGCGCGAGAAAGGGCAACGCGGAACAGGCCATCTACACCCGGGGTCCGAGGTCGGTCGAGGCCGACCAGTCACCCCGGCGACTGCACGACGCACTCACGGCCATCGCCGCGGAGGGCGGCAGGAACGTCGAGCAGCGCGATCCCGACTGGACGAGGCCGCGAGCCGTACCCGAGGGCGTGGCGGTCGCCGTGGACCTCAGCGGCGACCCGGGTCCGTGGTTGCCGCGACTGCTGCTGGCCGTCAACGCCGACCGGGTGGCGGCACTGGTACCCAACAACCATCCCGACCTGACCGACGAACGGGCGCAGGCGGCGCTGGTCGAGCTGCTGCGGCCCAAGTACCGGTTGCGGCTACTGCGCAGCACCCCCGACAACAGCCACGCCGTCGTGGTCGCGGAAGCAGCACCCGCCACGGCAGCGGAGCCGGGCGTGCACGCGGTATGGACCCGCGCGCACGCCCGGCTCGGCAACGTCTGGCCACGGGCGGATGCCGACATAGCCGACCTGCGCCTGATCGACCTACCCAGGCATCGGATCGCCGAGGTACGCCGCCTGCTCGAACCGAGTTAGCCCGCGCCGGGCGCTAGCCGGTCACCTCGTCGGCCTCGGCCGCCTTCGCCACGGCGGCGGCCACCTCGGCGGCGACCCTCGGGTCGAGCGGGCTCGGCACGATGTGATCGGGCGCCAGCTTGTCGGCGGCCACCGAGGCGATCGCGTCGGCGGCGGCCAGCTTCATGTTCTCGGTGATGGCCCGCGCACCCGCGTCGAGCGCGCCACGGAACACGCCGGGGAAGGCCAGCACGTTGTTGATCTGGTTGGGGAAGTCACTGCGCCCGGTCGCGACGATCGAAGCGTGCCGTGCCGCGACATCCGGATGCACCTCGGGGTCCGGATTGGACAGCGCGAACACGATGGAATCGCTCGCCATCGTGCTCAGCAGACTCTCGTCCACAGTGGAACTGGAAAGCCCGATGAACACGTCCGCACCGCTGAGTGCCTCGGCGAGTCCGCCGCGCAGTCCGCCGGTGTTCGTGTCGGCCGCGAGCTGTTCCTTGACCGGGTTCAACCCGCTCCTGCCCTCGTGGATGATCCCCTTGGAGTCCAGCACGACGATGTCGCCCGCACCGGCTGCCCGCAGGATCCTGGCGCACGCCACACCCGCGGCACCCGCGCCGGAGATGACCACCCGCTGGTCGGCCAGCGCCTGGTCCAGCACCATGTTGGCGCCGCGAAGCGCCGCGAGCACCACGATCGCCGTGCCGTGCTGGTCGTCGTGCATCACCGGGCAGTCGAGCGCCTCCTTGAGCCGCTCCTCCAGCTCGAAGCAACGCGGCGCCGCGACGTCCTCCAGGTTCACCGCGCCGAACGAGGGACGCAGCCGGACCAGGGTCTGCACGATCTCGTCGACATCGACGGTGTCCAGCACCAGCGGGATCGAGTTCAGCCCGGCGAAGCTCTTGAACAGCACCGACTTGCCCTCCATCACGGGCAACGCCGCGCTCGGGCCGATGTCACCGAGTCCGAGTACCGCTGTGCCGTCGCTCACCACCGCGACAAGGCGCTGTGCCCAGGTGTACTGCTGCGCGAGCGCCGCGTCGTCGGCGATCGCGCGGCTGACCTTCGCTACCCCGGGTGTGTACGCGATGGACAGGTCGCGTGCCTGTGTGATGGAACGGTTGGCGGTCACGGAGAGCTTGCCGCCCTCGTGGCCGGAGAAGATCTCCTCGTCGCTCACCTGAGCTTGGGACACGTCAATCTCCAGTAGCTGGAAAAAGAGGGACACCAGAGGCGTCCCGCACTAAAAAGGGCTCTTCCAACGCGGCGATCCAGCGCGGTAGCGCGGACTGCCGACTCGGTGTGGCATCGAAGCCCGTGGTGAGGCTTGGCCCATCTTGGCACCGTAGCCGCGGACGCGGCGGTTCCACCAGTGTGACAGGCCCGGTCCGGCCGGTGTCGCCGGGGTGCGCTTGACATCACAACATCGGGTGGGCTGCTCGCCGGACTTCGCCCTGGTCAGCGACCGATTAGCAAGACGACCATCCGGCTTGGGAAGCCGGCGCTAAGCTGCCCGTCATGGACGTGCGCGAACTGGCCGTGCGAGACGCCTACGAATTCAGCCCACCCGTCTTCCCCGACCAGCGCGGCCTGTTCGTGGCCCCGTTCCAGGAGCCGGCGTTCGTCAAGGCGGTCGGGCACCCCATGCGGGTCGCGCAGACGAACCACAGCGTGTCGCGCAGGGGGACGGTGCGAGGTGTCCACTTCGCCGACACCCCGCCGGGACAGGCCAAGTACGTCTACTGCCCGAGCGGATCGCTGCTGGACGTCGTGGTGGACCTGCGCGTCGGCTCGCCGACGTTCGGCCGGTGGGACGCGGTGAGGCTCGACAGCGACGAGTTCCGCGCCGTCTACCTCGCTGAGGGGCTCGGCCACGCCTTCATGGCGCTGGAGGACGGCACCGCGATGGCCTACCTGTGTTCCACCAGCTACAACCCGCCCGCCGAACACGGGATCACGCCACTCGACCCGGCACTCGAGCTGCCGTGGCCGCCGGACGTGGAGCCGCTCCTTTCCGAGAAGGACTCCGGCGCGCCGACGCTGCGGCAGGCCGAAGCGGCGGGCCTGCTGCCCGACTACGAGGCGTGCGTGGCCCACTACGAACGCCTGCGGGCGGGTTGAGCCGACTGTCGAGTCGAGGTCCAGTCGAGCAGGGTGAGCCGATGACTAGGCGATGTCCTCGGCCAGCACTCGCTCGATGTTGCGCTCGGCGAGCGCGGTGATGGTCACGAACGGGTTGACGCCGGTGCTGCCAGGGATGAGCGAACCGTCGGTGACGTAGAGGTTGTCGTAGCCGGCCACGCGGCCGTAGGAGTCGGTCGCCTCGCCGAGTACCAACCCGCCGAGCGGGTGGTAGGTGAACCGGTCCTCGAACGCCCGGGTGTCGCCGAACAGATCCGTCCGGTAGACGGTGGCGTTCACCCGGTTGATCTTGTCGAACATCGCCTTCGCAGCCTGGATCGACGGCTGTCCCTGCTCCGCCGTCCAACTCAGCCGGGCCGCGTCGGCCGCGGCGTCGTAGGTGAAATGCGCACGCTCCGGAGTGCGGGTGATGGCGAGGTAGAGGCTCACCCACAGCTCCGTGCCCGCAGGCATCGGGGCGATCTCGGCGAACACCGGGTGTTCGGGGTCGTCCCAGGCGTCGATACCGAGTGCGGGCATTCCGGACTGCACCGCGCCGGTGGTGTCCCACATGTGGTTGGCCCGGCCGAGCATGACGTTGCCGTTGGTTCCCCAGCCCTGCCCCACCGCTGCCCCGAGGTTCGGCAGTGTCGCGGTGTCACGTGCCCGCAGCAGCAGTTCGGTCGAACCCAGACTGCCTGCTCCGAGGAACACGTATCGCGCACCGATCTCCCTGGTCGCGACCACGTTGCCCGCGGTGTCCAGTTCACGCACCCCGAGCACGTAGGTGCGGTCGGGTTGCCTGCGGATGCCGCGCACCTCGTGCAGCGTGCGGATGGTCACGTTGCCCGTGCCGAGCGCGGCGGGCAGGTAGGACTTGTCCAGCGAGCCCTTGCCGTGGTTGTTGCCGTAGATGACCTCCGACGCCAGTGCCGAACGCGGCACCTGCTGCGCCTCCTCCCTGCGCATGTAGTCGAAGTCGTAGACGCTGGGCACGAACGTGGTGTTCAGCCCGGTGTTGTGGGCGTGTTTCCTGGACACCCTCGCGTACTGGTAGGCCTTGCACGTCTCGAACCAGTCGGGGTCGATGTGGTTGACACCGAGCGCGGCGTTGGCTCGTGGGAAGTAGGTGCCGTACATCTCGTCGGCATCGACGCCGGGAAGGATCTCCTCGAAGTACGCCCGTTTCGGCGTGACCGCCATCGCCCCGTTGACAAGAGAGCCGCCGCCGACGCCCCTGCCGACGTAGACCGACATGGCGCCGTGGTCGACCCGGTCGAGCACGCCCGCGTAGCGCTCGATGTCGCGGTTGATGTCGGCCCACAGGAAGGTCGCCAGCGGCGCTTGGGTGCGCGTCTTGAGCCACATCGAGCGCCTGTCGGGGGCAAGCATGTCGCAGAAGACCCGCCCGTCGTCCGCGGCCGTGTCCCAAAGCTGGCCCATCTCCAGCATGAGCGTGGGCACCCCCGCCTGCCCGAGCCGCAGCGCGGTGACAGCGGCGCCGTACCCGGTGCCGATCACCACGGCGGGCGAGAAGTCGCTTTGGGCGGACGCCGTTGCCCGCGAAGTGGTGATGGTGGTCAGACCGAGAGCGGCGGCCGAGTTGAGCGCGGCGAGGCCGAGCAGGCGCCTGCGTGACATGGACATGGCGGGCAAGTTTTCCGGTGGGTGCCGCAACGGACAAGCACGAACATGAGTCACTTTCACTTCACCTGGGTAAACGGCGTTAAGTTTCACTCGAAGGGCCGAACGCGGCACCGATACCGCGGGCACGAGATCAACACCGGTTCCCGTCGCCGCCTGCGGCTATATTCGCTGTGTGGATCAGCACCCGCTCTTCCTACTCCGCCACGGGCAGACCGAGTGGTCCGCCGAGGGCAGGCATACCGGGCGCACCGACCTGCCGCTGACCGCCGTCGGCGAGCGGCAGGCGCATGCGGCGGGCAGGACCTACGCCATGATGAACGACCGCTCGCCCGTGCTCGTGCTCAGCAGCCCGCGCCGTCGAGCGCTGCGCACCGCCGAACTGGCGGGGCTGCGTGTGGACGAGGCGACCGAGGAGTTGTCCGAGTGGGACTACGGCGACTACGAGGGGCTGACCACACCTCAGATCCGCGAGCGGGTGCCGGGTTGGACGGTGTGGTCGCACCAGACACCCGGAGGCGAGAGCGCGGGCGAGGTCGGCGCGAGGGCCGACCGGATACTCACCAGGGTGCGTGACCCCCTCACCGAGGGAGCCGTCATCCTCGTCGGGCACGGTCACCTCAGCCGGGTGCTCATCGCCCGCTGGCTCGGCCTCGAACCCGCCGCCGGAGTTCACTTCCGGTTCGATCCGGCGAGTGTCACCGTATTGGGGCACGAGCGAGGTGTGCCGCAGATCCAGCATCTCAACGTCCCACCGTCCTGACGACAAACGCGAGGCCTTCCTTGACCGAACCCGACAACCGCATCAGGCGCGTCCGTGAAAGCGACGTGGAAACCGTCGTGAAACTGGTCCACGAGTTGGCCGAGTACGAGCGGGCACCGCAGGAATGCCTGCTCACCTCCGAACAACTCACCGCGGCGCTGTTCGGGGACAACCCGGCGCTGTTCGGTCACGTCGCCGAGGTCGATGGCGAGGTTGTCGGCTTCGCGCTGTGGTTTCTCAACTTCTCGACCTGGCGCGGCGTGCACGGCATCTACCTGGAGGACCTGTACGTGCGTGAGGAGTTGCGCGGGTCGGGTCTGGGCAAGGCGCTGCTCGCCGCGCTGGCCAGGGAGTGTGTCGACCGTGGCTACGCACGGCTGGAGTGGTGGGTGCTGCACTGGAACCCGGCCAGGAACTTCTACGCCTCCCTCGGCGCCGAAGCGATGGACGAGTGGATGGTTTACCGGCTCACCGACGAACCACTGCGCGCCCTCGCCGCCGGGACAGCCGCGACGGCATAGTCGGCGCAGGCAGGGCACGGCCCGCACCTGCCCGGTGCCGACGCGTGGTCGGCAGCGCATGCGTTCCGCATCTCGGGGCACGGCCCGCACCTGCTCGGCGCGGGCCGTGCCCTGTCGTCGCTCACCTGCGAGCCGGGAACTCCACCACCTGCTGATAGGTCGGCCGGTTCTGTGTGCTGATCTTGTCGTGAGTGATCCCGCCCAGTGGCCGGTGCACGATCGAGTCGGCACACCACTGGTCTCCCGGCTCGCAGTCGGCGTCACCGGGGTAGGTGTCCTCGATCGGCTCCCGCACGGCCTGCCGCAGCGTGTCCAGCAGCAGCGCGCGGCAGGCGGAAAGATCCCCTCCGCCGCAGAACCGCTCGCCGAGACCGCCATTCACCGGATCGCCGAGGACCGCGCGAATGTCCTTGTGCACGTAGCCCCACCAACCGGACTGGTAGGCCGAACCCTGGTGAGGCTGCCCGACGTGCTTGCCGGGCACCTCGTTCTGGAATCCGGAGGGCGACTCGTTGATCTTCAGCACCGACACCATGGCGTCGAAGGCCCGCTCGCCCATGCCCGGCTCGAACTGCGCGCGCACGAGCAGCGGCCACCAGGCATCCATGATCCGTATCGCCGTCGCGTGCCGGTAACGCCTGCTGCCGGGCTCGGTCTCGGCGCGAAGGCCGCCGTCCCGCGCCCAGGCGCGCAGTTCGGCGACGGCACCGGCCGCCACCTCGTCGGTCACCGGCGCGGTGTCGATCACCCGGAGCAGTTCCGGCAGCACCCGCTCCGCCCGTAGATCCGCCAGACCCGCCTCGGCCATCGCCTGCGTGAGGTTCACGCGGTTCACCTTGCCGCCGTCCGCGATCAGCTCACTCACCCGGCGGTCGAGCAGATCCCCTCTGTGCACCGACGACTTCTCGTACCCCGCCGCCGCGTACTCCAGCGCCTGCGCGTTGTTCCAGCTGATGTAGTAGTCCTGGTTGATCGACTGTGGGTGGGCCTCGAACGAGGTGTACTCGGCGGAGTTGCCTTCGGGATTCCAGCCGCGCCAGTCCAGCCCGGCGTTGCCCCACACCGGCATGCTCGGGTCCGCGTCGGGGTGGCGCACCGGGTTGGCACCGGAATTGAAGTAGGCGGTGTCGTCGGCGTCGGCGTAGAACCAGTTGAAGGTGTAGTTGATCTTCGAGGTGGCCCGCTGGAAGTCGCGGGCGGAACGGATGGCGCCGGGGTCGTTGAGTTCCTGGAAGCCCACGATCGAGTCGACCTCGTGGAAGTAGGTCGAGCGAAGCGATGCGTAGGCCACCGGCTTGCCGTCGACGACGGCGCGGTGGGTGACCGGACCGTACTTGGTGCGGTAGCTGCGTAGCGTGTAGGAGCCGGGCGCGGTCGGGTCCGCGATCGTGGGGCGCCAGGAGTTCTTCCGCTCCACCGTGTCCATCCGCACGCACTGCCCGTCGAAGAGGTAGTGGTCGGACTCCCGCGTCGGCGGCTCGCCGCCCGGCTCGCACAACTCCACGGCGTAGGTGTCGACGATGTCCTGCGCCGACGTGGTCGCGCTCCACGCGTAGTCCTGTCCCCTGCCGAGCAGCACGTAGAAGCTCAGCCCCGCGAACGAAGCACCGCGCGCGCTGATGCCGGGGCCCTGCAGCTCCTGCAGCATCAGCAACTGCGGGGCGAAGTAACCGGTCTGCGGGCCGAACACGGCGACAGGGTTACCGCTTTCGGTGTGTCTTCCCGAGACCAGCAACGCGTTGGACATGCCGTGCTTCTCGCTGAGCAGATCGGCAGGCAGTACGCCGTCGGCGAACATGCCGCGTGCGGGCTCCAGCTCGGCGGGAGCGGGCACGTGCCACGCCGCGGTGTCGTCGTCGGCGGCCGAACCCGACCGGTCGAAGACGAGTTGCTGCGGGAGCACCGAGTCGGGTCGGGGCATCGCCCTTCCCGTGGCGTGCTCGGGAGTCCTGCCGTAGGGAAAGCGCTGACCGTCGTGCAACGTGCGTACGGTCTCCGGGTCGTCCTCAGCGCGCAGGCCGCGCCAGACCCGCTCGCCCTGCTCGAGCCCGTACCGCTCCTGGACGGCCAGTTTCGCGATGGCGGCGCGCACCTCGCCGCCTCCGCCCGCACCGAACTGGGCACCGACCACCGAGGCCAGCACCACCAGGTCGGTCAGTTCGAACGGCTCGATCTCACCGATGTTGGTGATCGGGTCGACGTGCCCGGTGAGCACGTACTCGCCAGGGAAGTAGCGACCGCGGTGCGCCCGCTCGATGTAGGCGTTGATGCCGTCCACGTAGGACCGCGCGTCGGCGAGCGCCTGCGCGCCCCGCGGCCCGGACCTGGCCGCCCTTTCGATCTGCTCGGCCAGTTCCTCCTCGGTGTAGGGCGCCGCGCTGAAGAACTGCTGCTCCAGTTCGCGGTTGCCCTGCGCCCCGCCCGCGAACGAGGTGAGCTGCCCCCTGCCGACACGACGCATGATGTCCATGAGCCACAGTCGGTCCTGCGCGGCGGCGAACCCGGCGCCGAACTCGGTGCCGGATCTGGTGGTGCCGTAGATGTGTGGCACCCCCGTCGACTTGTCCCTGATGATCGTCACGTCCTCGCGCGGCCGGACAACGCTTTCCACGTCGTCCGGCTCGACGCCGAAGGAGGCGTCGTTGAAGAACCGGCGGATCGTGTCGGTCGTGAGGGTGGGGTACTCGTCGGCGAGTGCGGCGTAGGCACCGAGTTGGTCGTCCGCGTGCGCGGGTCGGGTGCCGAGCAGCCGGTGCGCGAGGATCTGAGCGAGGGTGGCGTTGCCGTTCTCGCCGGGAGGCAGGATGTCGGCGCACTGTCCGGCGCAGTAGTCGGGCACGGCAGGCGGGGGGTCCGGTTGCCGGGCCGTCGCGGAACCGGCGGGTACGACCACCCCCGCCATGGTGACAACCGCGGTCGCGATCAGGACGGGGATACGTGCCCGCATACCGGCCTCCTTCGGCGCCTGTGCCGCGGGCACATTACCGACGAGTACCGGAATTTGTGAAGAGTATTCGTTTTTATCGCCCTGTCGGACTACCGTAGGGACCGCGGGCTACGGCTGGTCCTCGTCCCGGTCCCCAGCGGCGGCCCTGCCTGCCGCGCCACCTCGCCGGGCGGCCTCTTCCTCGGTCTCTCCCTCGCGCATCCCGAGCACCCATGCCCTCGACGCCCTACGGAACAGCAGCACCACGACAGCGGCACCGGCGAGCATGGTCGGCACGCCGTAGCCGGGCTGGGCGGACGGCCCGGTCGCGTACCAGCCGATTCCTACCAGCAGCAGGCCTACCACCAGCGCGGGCGAGCGAGCCCAGGTCTTGCCGAGCAGCAGACCGGCGGCGACGGCCAGCACACCAGCGGCGAGCAGGGCGTAGTAGGCGATCTCGGCGTAGATGTTGTTGCCCGGCGCCGCCGTCTCACCACCGGAGTCGACGGCCAGTACGACGCCGATGGCCAGCAGCGCCAAACCGGGCAGCACGGTGATCGCGCCCGCGAGGCGCACCTCGCGGGGAGCGGGAGAGAGTTTGTCGCGAATGGGCACGGGTTTCGGCCCTCCAGTCAGATGACCGTGCGTGAGCACCATCGATGGTATGCCACCCGGACGGCCGTTTTCGCGTGGCCGGGCCGCGAGCAAAGATTCTGTTGTCGTCGATGAGCGAGCGGTCGGCTCGGGGTGCACTCGTCGCGACGCGAGGTCCGGCGCGGCCGAAGGTCGCAGGCAGAACGGAGGGCAACCGGCAGGAGCCAACGAGACCACGGGTTCAGCGGCTTCACGGCGCAGTGACGAGATTCGCAGAAGTTGTGCGGTCAACCGGCCCGGAACCACTGCCGGGTCACCTACTCTGCGGTAGTGCGCGCAGTTCTCGTCGTGAATCCGCAAGCCACCGCGACCACACCCGGTGGCCGCGACGTGCTGGCGCACGCGCTGGCCAGTCAGGTGAAGCTCGACGTCGTCGAGACCGAACACCGGGGCCACGCCATGGCCGTCGCCGAAGCCGCGGCCGCCGACGGCATCGGACTCGTCGTCGCGCACGGCGGGGACGGCACCGTCAACGAGGTCGTGAACGGACTGCTCGCGGGCACCGACGGCCGCCCGGGACAGTTCGACTCGGTACCGATGCTCGGCGTCGTTCCCGGCGGTTCCGCGAACGTCTTCGCCAGGGCGCTCGGACTTCCCCGCGATCCGGTCGAGGCCACGCACGTGTTGCTGCGCGCGCTGGAGCACGGCCACGGCAGGCAGGTCGGACTCGGCAGGGCAGGCGAGCGATGGTTCACCTTCAACGCCGGGATGGGCTGGGACGCCGACGTCGTGGCGGAGGTGGAGCAACGGCGCGGCAAGCAGACGGGGCCATCGCTGTACCTACGCACCGCCGTGTCGTGCTACCTGCGCCACCCCCGAGGCAGGACGCCGCTGACCGTCCGCCTTCCCGGTGAGGAACCGGTGGAGGTGCGCACCGCGTTCGTTTCCAACACCGCTCCCTGGAGCTACCTCGGCGCCCGGCCGGTTCAGCTCAACACCGAGTGTTCGTTCGACACCGGACTGGGGCTGTTCGCGCTGACAAGCCTCGGCCTGCCGACCGTACTTCGACACGTGGGACAGGCACTGCGCAAGCGCGCGAGGCACCGGGGCGGACGTCTGCTGCGTCACGATGACCTGGCGATAGTCAGCATTACCGCACACGAACAGGTAAACTTGCAGGTCGACGGAGATCTGGTCGGGCAGCGTCGGCACGTGGAGTTCGTCAGCGTGCCCCGTGCGCTCACCGTCGTGAGTTGAGTGGTTGCTGTCGGTCAACGCATCGACGTGATCACCTGCGGCAAACTGGCGTTGCCGCTCGGCGACGGAAAGAGCCCACTCACCGCAACGTCGACCGGCCAACAGGCCCCGCGACACCGCAAAGTCGCAGGTCAGACCGGTCGCTTGGCCGGGTGAGCTGACTCACCGATCTCCGCCAAACACTTGTCGAACCCGGAGCTTCGTGAAAGCATTCACAAGCACCCCAAGAAACGACCGCCATGACGACTGTGGCGCGGACAGCCGCGCCCCAAAAGGAGCTCACGAAAATGGACTGGCGCCACCGCGCGGCCTGCCGAGACGAGGACCCCGAACTGTTCTTCCCCGTGGGAACAAGTGGCCCCGCTGTCTCGCAGATTGCCGCGGCGAAGGCCGTGTGCCACCGCTGCACCGTCGCTGCCGACTGCCTGGCCTGGGCACTGGCCAGCGGCCAGGATGCAGGCGTCTGGGGCGGCATGAGCGAAGACGAGCGGCGTGCACTCAAGCGTCGCCGTGCGCAGATCGGCACGCGCAGCAATTTCTGAGATCACCCAGCGGCAGTTCCTGGCTCACTTGGCGTTTCGCGAAGGGACCGGGCAACCGGTGCTAAGCGTTCACTGAGAACACTCAAGCCGCGGGTACAACAGCGAATTCCTTTTGCCGCAAGGCAAAAGGTTTGAGGGCCGACATCCGTTTCGGGTGTCGGCCCTCAAGCGCTGTGCATACGGCTCGCGGAAAAGCGCCGCAATTCGATCCCGGAAATCGCCGATCACACTCGGCGGCTGAGCGGGATGCGCAGAGCCGCCTCGGTGCCGCCGAGGCGTCGACCCGCGGCGGTGGGAGCTCCGCCCGCGGACGTCTCGTCCTCCCGGATTCCACGCAGCGACAGCGAACCTCGCAGCTCCGACTCCACGAGCGTCCGCGCGATCTGCAGCCCGAGTCCGTCAGCACGCTCGAGGGAGAACCCCGCGGGCAGCCCCTTGCCGTTGTCCCTCACCAGCACGTCGAGCCAGCGGGCCGATCGCTCGACCACGATCTCCACCTTGCCGTTGCGCCCGCCCGCGAAGGCATGGCCGACGGCGTTTTGCACCAGTTCGGCGACCACCATCACCAGCGGCGTCGCGATCTCGGCGACGACCACCCCGAAAGAGCCGGTCCGCGAGAGCCTCACCTGGGACTCCGCCGTAGCGACCTCACCCACCATGGGCAGCACGTTGTCGAGAAGCTTGTCCAGATCCACCCGCTCGTCGACCGACATCGACAGCGCCTCGTGCACCATGGCGATGGAGGAAACCCTGCGCACCGACTCGCCGAGTGCCTGCCGCGCCTCCGGTGAGGGTGTCCTGCGCGACTGCAGCCGCAACAGCGCCGCCACCGTCTGCAGGTTGTTCTTCACCCGATGATGGATCTCGCGGATGGTGGCGTCCTTGGAAAGCAAGGCCCTGTCCCTGCGCTTGACCTCGGTGACGTCGCGCACCAGCACGAGTGCTCCCGCCGCTCGACCCCCTGGCCGCAGCGGCAGCGCTCGGAACAACACCACGGCGCCACGCCTCGACTCGACCTCGGTGCGGCTGCCCGGCTTGCCGTCGAGGGCGTCCAGAATGCGGTGCGAGACCTCCGTCGCGTCGAACGGGTCCCTGATGAGCGACCGGGTCAGCGGAGCCAGCCTGGTCCCGATGAGATCGGATTCGTGCCCCATCCTGTGGTAGGCCGACTGCCCGTTGGGACTGGCGAAAACGACCGTCCCGCTGGAGTCCACCCTGATCAGCCCGTCGCCGACCCTGGGACTGGTGTGCACGTCCGAGGTGCCGTCGACGCTGGGGAAGGTGCCGTCGGCGATCATCTGGCACAGGTCGGCCGCGCTGCCGAGATAGGCGATCTCCAGCGGGCTCGGCACCCTCGGTGAGGCGAGGTTGGTGTCGCGGCTGAGCACGGCCACGACGGACTCGCCGAAGCGCACCGGAATCGCTTCCCTGCGCATCGGCAGGTCCCGGTACCAGTGCGGTTCCTCCTCGCGGCAGATGCGTTCCTCCCGCATCGCCCTGGCCAGTTGCGGATGATCGGCCGTGGTGAACCTGGTGCCGACCACGTCCTCGGGATGGGCCGTCGGGCCCGTGGTCGGTCTCACCTGGGCCACGCAGACGAAGTCGCCGTCGTCCTCCTCCGAAGGAACCCACAGCAGGAAGTCCGCGAAGGAAAGGTCGGCGAGCAACTGCCACTCGGCGACCACCATCTGCAGGTGGTCGACCGCCTCGCCCGGCAGGCCGGTGTTGTCGGCGAGCAGCTCAGCTAGCGTGGACATACCCCTCCCGGCCACTCCCACGGTTCGGATGCAATGCGAGCGAACTAGCCCCCACGTGACACACTAGACGCCGAGTAAGCCATGGAGGAGTGAGCAATGTCGAAGCGAGCCCGCAAGCGCCGCGACAGGAAGAAGAAGGGCGCCAACCACGGCAAGAAGCCCAACGCCTGACGCCGAGTCGTGGGTGAGCGGCGACTCGCCGTTCACCCACGACCGTCTGGGGTCTGCAACTCCTCGATGTCGATCTCGGTCTCGGCGTAGCGCAGCCCGCCTCGCTGCTGCACGGTCTCGCGGATCGAGGCCCGCAGTCTGCTCTTCAGCTCGGCGGGCGCGAGGTCACCGCCGCACTTTCGCGCGAGCAACTGCTTGATCTGCACGTCGATGCCGTACTCCTCAAGGCAGGGCGGGCAGTCCTCGATGTGCTTGCGCAGCTCGGCGTCGCGCTCCGGGCTGCACTCCTTGTCGAGCAACAGGTAGATCTCGGCGAGCGCCTCGTCGCAGTTGACCTTGCCGGACTCGTCCGAACCGCCGCACGCGCTCATCGGCCTGCCACCTCCTGCTGGGTGGAGCGAACGAAGCCCCGTTCCTTGGCGACGTCCGCGAGCAGACCGCGAAGCTGGCTACGCCCGCGGTGCAGCCGAGACATCACCGTGCCGATTGGTGTGTCCATGATCTCAGCGATTTCCTTGTACGCGAAGCCCTCGACGTCGGCAAGGTACACCGCGAGCCGGAACTCCTCCGGCAGCTGCTGCAACGCAGCCTTGACGTCGGTGTCCGGGAGGTTGTCCATCGCCTCCACCTCGGCCGAGCGCAACCCGCTCGAGGTGTGACTCTCCGCCTGCGCGAGCTGCCAGTCGGTGATTTCCTCCGTCGGCTGCTGGAGGGGCTGGCGCTGCCGCTTGCGGTAGCCGTTGATGTAGGTGTTGGTGAGGATGCGGTACATCCACGCCTTGAGGTTCGTGCCCTTCTTGAAGGAGGAGAACGCGGCGTAAGCCTTCAGGTAGGTCTCCTGGACCAGGTCCTCGGCGTCGGAGGGGTTGCGGGTCATCCTCAGGGCCGCCGAATAGAGCTGGTCGAGCAACGGCATGGCGTCGCGCTCGAAGCGCTCCACCAGGTCCTGCTCGCGCTCCGGCTCCTGCTCGCGCTCCGGTTCCTGCCCACCGTCGGGCTGCACGGCCACTTCGGCCGTTGCCTCGGCGGAGTTCTCGGTGCTCGGCAAACCGTTCCCTTCCCGATCGCTGCCTGCGCGGCGGCCACCCGTGGCCGAACGCGCATGGGTCGGTATCGAGGATACGCGGGAGCTCGAAGAACTTCTGGGCAACGCCGTCGGCACTGCCTGCGTCTTTACGGAGGCTGTCAGCACGTCTGTGTCAACGCCCGGCCGCGATGCTCCATTCCGGCCGAGGAGCCGGTGGCTACGATCTGCTCGTGGCTGGCAAGGGCACTCCCGCGACCGCGTTGCTGAGCAAGCAGCGCATCGACCACAAGGTGCACACCTACGAGCACGATCCGCGGCACGAGTCGTACGGGACCGAGGCCGCCGAGGCACTCGGGGTGGCGCCGGAGCGGGTGTTCAAGACGTTGGTCGCCGATGTCGGCGGGCAGCTCACCGTCGGCGTTGTCCCGGTCACGGCACAGCTCGATCTGAAGGCGCTGGCCGCCGCGGTCGGTGGCAAGAAGGCACGAATGGCCGACCCCGCGGCCGCTCAGCGGGCCACCGGCTACGTCGTCGGCGGGATCTCGCCGCTCGGCCAGCGCGCCAGGTTGCCCGTCGTGCTGGACGCTTCGGCGCAGCGGTTCGACACCGTGCTGTGCTCGGGGGGAAGGCGCGGCCTCGAGATCGAGCTGGCACCTGCCGACCTCGTTCGGCTCACCGGGGCCACGGTCGCCGCCATCGCCTGCTAGTCAGGCCGCGAGCGGGCGCAGCACCCGCTGCAGCCACTCCGCCGCCGCACGGGCGACGGCGGCCAGGTCCGCCTTGAGGTTGTGGTCGCCCGCGACCACGACGATCTCGTGGTGAGGACCCGGGTCGGGACGGCCGAACGGGTCGCGCTCACCCTGCACCACGAGAGTCGGCACGGTGACCGCGTCCAGCTCCTCCTGCCGGGTCTTCTCCGGCCTTCCAGGGGGATGCTCGGGAAAAGCAAGACACAGCACAGCCACCGCCTGCCCGCTTGCCGCGGTGCGGCAGGCGACTCTCGCGCCCGACGACCTGCCGCCGAACACCAGCGGCATCCCGTCGAACCATGTCCTCGACAGATCGTCGGCCACCGCGAGCCAGGCGGCGTCCAGTTGCCCGGCGGGCGCGGGCGCCCTGCGCCCCGCCACCCGGTAGGGCTGCTCGACCAGCGCCACGTGCACGCCGGCCTGCTGCGCCGCCCTGGTGACCGCCACCAGGTCCGGCGCCTCGACACCGCCGCCCGCCCCGTGGCCGAGCAGCAGCCCCGCGACACCTTCCTCCGCGCAGTGCAACTCGACCCGTGCCGGGCCGTGCGGCGTGTCGATCTCCTTGCGGGTCATCGCTTGCCGATGTCGAACAGTGCCGCGTCCAGGTCGGTCGGCTCCGGCTCGACGCGCTCCAGCAGCTCGGGTCCGTTGTTGCGCACGCTGTTCACCTTGGTGGACACCGGCCGCACCTCGAGCGAATCCACCCACGCCTGCTCCGGCGGCGCCAGCAACTCGGCGACGTCGGTGCGGTCGGGGTCCAGCCAGCCCTGCCAACGCTGCGGCTGCAGCACGAACGGCATGCGATCGTGGATCTCGGAGAGCCTGCCCACGGCGTCGGTCGTCAGCACCGAGCAGGTGATCAGTGGCGGGGCGTCCGGGTCGCCCTGCGGGTCGCGCCAGGTCTCCCACAATCCGGCGAAGGCCAGCGAGGAACCGTCCGGCGAGGTCATGTAGAAGGGCTCCTTGGGAGCCTTCTTGCCCGCGGCCGCGGCCGCACGCCACTCGAACCAGCCGTCGGCGGGCACGAGGCAGCGCCTGCGGGACAGTGCCTTGCGAAACGCCGGCTTCTGTGTCGCGGTCTCGGCGCGGGTGTTGATCATCCGACTACCCACCGAAGGGTCCTTCGCCCAGAACGGCACCAGCCCCCAGCGCATCACCCGCAGGCTGCGCAACGGTGGTTCCTCGGCGAGCGCGTTGCCCTCCGCGTCACGGGGATGCCGCTCCACCACGGTCACCACGTTCTTGGTCGGGGCGACGTTGTAGTTCGGCTCCGGAGCCTGCCCCTGCGTGCCGTCGACCGCGTCGAACTCGCGCATCAACGTGGCGGGGTCCTTGGTGGCGGCATAGCGGCCGCACATCGCATCGGCCTCCCTGTTCTCCAGCTACTGATCGCCATCGTTACACGGTTGCCGGGCCATGGCGAGCGGCATGGGGGATCATCGTCTGGGACTGGGACGGTCGGCGTCGTGGGAGGAGGGTGAAGCGGTTGGCCCGCAGTGACTGGCGCAGGCTCGACGAGAGCGACGTCCGGGTCCGCCCCGGCAAGGGGACCCGGCCACGCAGCAAGCGCCGCCCCATCCACGCCGAGGCCGTGCCCGCGATGGTGACGTCGGTGGACAGGGGCCGATGGAGGTGCGCGGTCGAGTCCGATCCCTCGCGGCTGGTCACCGCGATGCGGGCGCGGGAACTGGGCCGCACCCCAGTTGTCGTCGGAGATCAGGTCCGGTTGGTCGGCGACGTCAGCGGCCGCCCGGACACGCTGGCCAGGATCGTGGGCGTCGAGCCGCGCGACAGCGTGCTGCGACGCACCGCGGACGACACCGATCCCTACGAACGGGTCGTCGTCGCCAACGCGGAGCAGTTGCTGATCGTCACCTCGCTGGCCGATCCACCGCCGAGGACAGGTTTCATCGACCGCTGCCTCGTCGCCTGCTACACGGGCGGGCTGGAGCCGGTGCTGTGCCTGACCAAGGCCGACCTCGCCGAGCCGGACGAGTTGCTGGCCTCCTACGCCGACCTCGACGTCCCCGCGGTCGTCACCCGCCACGACCAGGAGCCCACCGAACTGCTCGACGTGCTGCACGGCCGGGTCTCCGCCCTCGTCGGGCACTCCGGGGTGGGCAAGTCCACGCTGGTCAACCGCATGGTCCCGGAGGCCGACCTGGCGACGGGCGAGGTGAGCGCCGTGGGCAAGGGCAGGCACACGTCCGTGACGGCGGTGGCGCTGCCGCTGCCGGGTGGCGGGTGGGTGATCGACACGCCCGGTATCCGCTCGTTCGGCCTCGCCCACGTCACCGGCGACGACATCGTGCGCGCCTTCGGGGAGTTCGCCGAGGCCGCGGAGGAATGCCCACCGGGTTGCGGGCATCTCGGCCCTGCCGAGGACCCGGACTGCGCGCTGGACGACGTGGTCGCGGCCGGGCGGGCACGGCCGGGCAGGCTGGCTTCTCTGCGAAGGCTGCTGGCGTCACGTAGCGGAGCCGAGTCATGACGGTTCGCACCGTTTTACGCGATTCGCACATCTCGTGATTGCCGCCGTGGAACCCTGTGCGAGAGTTGTCCGTCCGATCTTTGCGATCGGACATGTCAAAACCAAGCATTCAAGGGGACTCCATGCGTAAGTCAGCCCTGGCGGCGAGCGGTTTCGCTCTCGTTCTGGCGCTCAGCGCCTGCGGTGGTGGGACCGAAGGCGGCACCGCCATCGGTACCGGCGGGGACTCGGGGGGTGGTCTGTTCACCAGCACCCAGGACCTGGTCCAGGCGGCCACGGAACGTACCAACGAAAGCCAGTCTTCGAAGTTCACCATGGAAATGGACATGGCCGGTCAGCAGATGACCGCCAACGGGGAGGCGCTGTACGCGGGCGCCGACTCGAAGATGTCGATGTCCATGGAGATGCAGGGGCAGAGCTTCGAGATCCGGCTCGTCGACAAGGCCATGTACATGAAGATGCCGGACGAGCTGGCGTCGCAGATGGACGGCAAGACCTGGATCAAGATCTCCGCCGACGGCACCGACCCGCTGTCGCAGCAACTCGGCGGCACGTTCGACCAGATGGCCGAGCAGAGCGACCCGCGCAAGACGCTGGAGTACGTCCAGCAGGCGGGTGAGATCACCAAGAGCGAGGAGACCACGCTCGACGGCCAGGACGTCACCCACTACTGGATCGAGCTGGACTACGCCAAGATCTCCGACGACATGGCCGAGAGCTCGGGCATCACGAAGGAGCAGGCGAAGCAGCTGGCCGACAAGGTGGGCAAGCTTCCGATGGAGCTGTGGCTCAACGGCGACAACCTCCCCGTGCAGGTGTCCATGGACATGGGCAAGATCGCCGAGAGCATGGGTGCCCCCGGCCAGGGCGGCTCCATGGTGATGAAGTACACCGACTGGGGCGCGCCGGTGAACGTCGAGGCACCTCCCGCCGACCAGATCGGCGAGATGCCCTCGTTCTGATCATCGGGTGAACTGCCCCCGAGTGAGGCGTTGTCGCGCCTCGCCCGGGGGCATTCCCTTTTTTCGGGGTCATCCCATGTGGGGATAGGAAATGTCGGTGGGCGCGTCGAAGGTCTCCTTGATCGAGCGTGGGCTCACCCAGCGCAGCAGGTTGAACATCGAACCCGCCTTGTCGTTGGTGCCCGACGCACGAGAACCGCCGAACGGCTGCTGGCCCACGACCGAACCGGTTGGCTTGTCGTTGACGTAGAAGTTGCCCGCCGTGCGTCGAAGCGCACGGTGCGCCTGCTGGACGGCCGCCCGGTCGTCGGCGAACACGGCACCGGTCAGCGCGTACGGAGCGCTGGTATCCACGACGTCCAGGATTCGCTCGTAGTCCGCGTCCGGGTAGACGTGCACCGCCATGATCGGTCCGAAGTACTCCGTGGAGAACAGCGTGTGCGCCGGGTCCTGCGACACCAGCACCGTCGGCTCGACGAAGTAGCCGACCCGGTCGTCGCAGCCACCACCGACCAGGACATCCACCGCCGGGTCGGAATCGACCGACGCCAGCAACTCGCGGTGCTTGGCGAACGCGCGCGCGTTGATGACGGCGCCGCCGAACAGCGAGAAGTCGGTGATGTCGCCGTAGGTGACGCTGCGCGTGAGGTCGGCCAGTCGCTCTCGCAGCCCGTCCTCCCACAGCGAGCGCGGCAGGTACGCGCGGGAAACGGCGGAGCACTTCTGCCCCTGGTACTCGAACGCGCCGCGAACCAGCGCGGTCACGAGCTTGTCCGGGTTCGCCGAGGGATGCGCGACGACGAAATCCTTGCCGCCGGTCTCACCGACGATGCGTGGATAGCTGCCGTAGCCGTCGAGGTGATCGGTGATCGTGCGCCACAACAACTTGAACGTGGCGGTGGACCCGGTGAAGTGCAGCCCGGCGAATCCTGGATCGGGCAGCGCGACCTGGCTCACCGCCTGCCCGTCACCGGTGACCATGTTGATCACGCCGGGCGGGAGTCCGGCCTCCTCGAAAACCTGCATGGTGTAGTGGGCGGCGAGTTGCTGCGACGGCGTGGGCTTCCACACCACCGTGTTGCCCATGAGAGCCGGTGAACTCGGCAGGTTGCCCGCGATCGCGGTGAAGTTGAACGGAGTGATCGCGACTACGAAGCCGTCCAGCGGCCGGTAGTCCATCCGGTTCCAGGCGCCGGGCGCCGAGTTCGGCTGCTCGGCCAGAATCCGCCGCGCGTATGCCACGTTGAACCGCAGGAAGTCGATCAACTCGCAGGCGGCGTCGATCTCGGCCTGCTGCACCGACTTCGACTGGCCGAGCATCGTCGCCGCGTTGAGGGTGTCGCGGTAGGGTCCTGCGATCAGGTCGGCCGCACGCAGGAACACCGCCGCGCGCTCGTCGAAGGGCAGTTCGCTCCATTCGCGGGCCGCGGCCTTCGCCGCGGCCACCGCGTCGGCCACGTCCTGCGGGGTGGCCTGCGCACTCACGCCGAGCACGTGCCCGTGGTCGTGCGGCTGCACGACGTCGAACGGCTCGCCACCCGCCTGCCTGCGCCGTCCCGCGATGGTCTGGGTCAGCTCGTGCTTGTCACCCTCCAGCTCGGCCAACCTGCGCCGCAGCGACTCGCGCTCGGGGGTGCCCGGCGCGTACGAGCGAACCGGTTCGTTCACCGGCGTGGGGACCGTTGTCACAGCGTCCATGGGTTCTCGCCTCCCGTCTGTCCGCCTCGTGAGCGGGCTGCCCTCATGGTTACATGAGCTCGAGCAGGAACGGCAGTTCTCCGGGCGCGTACCAGGCGAGTTCGTGGTCCTCGACGTCGCCGAGCGTGAACTCCGCGTCCTCGTCTCCGAGGTCGGCGGCGTCCACCACGGCCGCCGCGGCCGTCACCGCCGGTTCGGCCTCCTCCGTGTCGACATGCACGGCGGCGACCTGGTCCAGCCGTAGGGGACCGGACAGTCGCACGACGGCGTGGTCGAGGTCGGGCCGAAGCGCCGGGTCGGCCACGTCGGCCGACACCACGACGCGTCGGGGCGGCTGTTTGGCGTCTTCACCGCCGTCCTCCTGCGCGGCGGCGAGCAGGCGCAGCGAAGCCCGAGCGGCGTCCATCAGCGCGACGTACTCCAACTCCTCGGTGGAGCCACTGGTGTAGGACTCGCGCAACGCGGGTGTCAGCGCGAACGCCGTCCCGTTCAGCGGCATGAACTCACCTTCGTTGACCAGCTGGCGGAGCATGCTGATCGTGGCAGGCAGGTAGACCCTCACCAGTCAGTCCCTTTCAGTTCCTCTAGCGATTCGCTGATCATCCCCGCGAGGACGTCCACGTCGGACAGCGCCTTCCTGTCCCCGTTCAATCCGAAGTAGACACTGCCGTGGTAGGAGGTGACACCGACCGCGAGCGCCTGGTCACGCGCGAGCGGCACGACCGGATAGATCTCGCTCAATCTCGCCGGGCCTGCGAACAGCGGCTGCTGCGGGCCGGGCGAGTTGGTGACGAGCACGTTGAAGAGCCTTCCGGAGAACGGACTCGCCGCACGAGCCGCGAGCGCCTGCATGGTGGCGGGCGCGAACCCGCCGACCTTCAACATCGCCCGCGCGGCCACCGAACGTTCGGAGTCCAACTGCTCGGCCATGGCGTGTGCGATGTGCTGCAACCGCAACACCGGGCTCGGTTCGCCGACCGGAAGGTCGATCAGACACGGCTCCACCCGGTTGTTCACCAGCCCGGCAGGCGAGAACTCGGCCGTGTCCGGGTCGAGCACGGCAAGCGGCACAAGTGCCCGCACCGTCGCCTCCGAGCCGAGCAGGTCGCCGCGTGAGGCGAGCCACTGCCGTAGCGCGCCGGTGAGCACAGCGAAAATGATGTCGTTCACTGCACAGCCGTGCCTGGCACGCACGGCCCGGTAGTCGTCGAGGTCGGTCCGCACTCCCGCGAAAACCCGGCCGCCACTGACGTGTGCGTTGAGCGGTCCCGACGGTGGCGGCCGCAGCACCGAGCGCAGCACCGTGGCGGCTCCTCCCACAGCGGTGAGCGTCTTCTCCGCGGCGTTGGCCAGGTCCCGCACGGCCGAGCGGGCGTTGTCCACCACCTCGCCCGGCCGCCGCACGGCCTCCTCGACCGCGTCGAGCACGAGTTGCGTGCGGTTGGGTGGGCGGCGAGCCGTCCAGCTGATGATGTCGTCGCCGGCCTCCCGCCGTGTCGGCGTGTCGTCGAGGATCAGTTGACCGAGGTCGACGGTGCCGATCCCGTCGATCATCGACTGGTGGGCCTTCGTGACGAGCGCGACCCTGCCCGCCGCGAGACCCTCCACGAAGTAGGTCTCCCACAACGGGCGTTCGCGGTCCAGCGGCCGGGCCATGAGCCGTGCCACCAGCTCGAACAACTGCCTGGCGTCACCCGGCTCCGGCAGCGCGGAGCGACGGACGTGGTAGTTGAGGTCGAAGTCGACGTCGTCGACCCACACCGGTCTGGCGAGGTGGCCGGGAACCTGCAGCACCCGCTGCCGGTAGCGAGGCAGGTAACCGAGCCGGTGCTCGATGAGCGCGAGCAGTTGCCGGTAGCCGAACCCCGACCGCGGCCGCTCGAAGATTGCCACGCTTCCGACGTGCATCGGCGTGGTAGGGGTCTCCACATACAGGAACGAGGCATCCAGCGCGGAGAGACGATCGGCCATGACGCGATCCTGACAGAAATCCGGCCGACCCGCTTTCGCCCCGCCCCGATGCGACCTCCTCACGGCTTCCGCCTCTCGGACGCTGTGCGAGACTGCCACCTGTGAGTGAGCAGGCGGTGTCCCCCAAGGACCGGTTCCTGACCGTGTACGGGCGCAAGCCCGTGCTGGAGGCGCTCACCGACCCCACCCTGGAGGTCGACAAGGTGATACTGGCCGACACCGCACGTGGACCGGCCGTCACCGAGATCGAGCGAGCCGCGAGGTCGGCTGGCGTCGAGGTGCGCCGAGCCAGCGCCCACCGGGTGAAGGTGCTCGCGGGCAACGGCAAGCAGGACCAGGGCGTGGTGGCCGACGTCGTAGCCCCCCGGATGCGCCCGCTGGGTGCGGCGCTGGCCGATCGTCCCCCGCCCTCGCCGGTACTGGTACTCGACGGCATCACGACGCCTGCCAACGTCGGCATGATCCTGCGCACCGCGACGGCCGCGGGCGTCGCGGGCATCGTCGTACCAAGGCGGGGTGTCGCCGCCCTTGACCCGCTCGTTGTGAAGGCCTCCGCCGGGGTCGCCTTCCGCGCACCGGTGCTGCGCTGCCGCACCGCGGCCGAGGCGGTAGAGCAACTCACCGAGTCCGGGTACACGGTGTACGCACTCGGCGCATCAGGCGCTCACCCGCTGTTCGAGGTCGAACTGCCGGCGCGGGTGGCATTCGTGCTCGGTGGCGAAACCGCGGGCGTCGGCGACGAGGTGGCCCCGCTGGTGGCCGACTGGGTGACGATCCCGATGCCGGGCGACGTGGAGTCGCTGAACGTCTCCGCCGCCGCGGCCGTGCTGTGTTTCGAACTGGTGCGCCGGGGCTAGCGCAGGCTGGCGCGAAGCTCTTCCAGCGCCGAGACCATGGCTCCCGGTTCGCCCGGAGCCATGTGCACCACGGCTTCCACTCCGCGGCCGCTGGTGTAGTTGAGGTACCGGCCCCAGTCGGTGTCCACATAGTGCAGTGGGTCGGTCAACCTCAGGTAGCGACCGACGTCGTCCCGTTCGGCCACGTAGAGTTCACCGCCACCGGCGACCGGCCGCCGCAACACCTTCACGATCTCGCGAATCTCGCTGGGCAATGCCCTGTCCTGCGGCCCCCGCTCACCGGCCTCCCGCAGCTGCGCCACCCGTACCGACCAGTGGGTACCGCCGCCGGGAACGAGGTCGGGCAGTTGCCTCACCAGCACCTGTGGCAGTTCGTGCCTGCTGACCGGCGCGAGGCTCACCCGGTCGTCCCGGCGCACCGCGAGCAGTCCCTGCAGGCCCCGCGAGGCCGTGAGCACGCTCCACGTGCTGTCGCCGTGGTTGAGCCAGCCGTAGTACTCCAGCGAGGCGTGGGTGAGCAGCGGCAACCAGTCGAGAAAGTCGGCGTCCACCCGGCCCCGGCCGTCGACGAGCCCGGCCTCGGCGAGGTGTTTGTCCACACGCGACCCCGCCTCGCCTCGCTCTTGCTGTGGTAGCCACATCGGCTCCGGCCGCAGTGCGAGGTGCAGTGACCCCATGCCTTCCCGTTCGACGACGCCCGCCAGAGCGGACAGCGGCAGGTCGACTCTGCCCGACCTCACTCCCCGATCACCGGCGGGGCCGTCTTGCCGAGGTCACCGATGAATGTCTCGTCCGGGTCGTTCTCCTGCAGAAACGCGGGACGCTGGTGCTCCTCGTCCTCGCCGCCCTTACCGCGGCCCGCGCCCGCGCCCATGGGCGCCATTCCGGCACCTCTGGCCGAGGCCGCGTTCCTGGCCGCGGCCGCTTCCGCGGTGGCGCCCGCCGGACCGGGCAAGGCGGCTCCCGTTCCCCGTGCGCCACCGCGCGCGACCTCTCCGGACACGCGGCCGCCCGCCGCCTCAGCGGCGCCACGGCCCCCCGGTCCGTAGAGGCGGCTGCCCGCACGCTCGCCGACGCCTCCGCCGCGAGTTCCGCCGGAGTCGCCGCCGGTGCGGTTCCCGCCCTGCCTGCCGGTACCGGGTAACGGCGCGAACGGCTGCTTCGTCTTGTCCTGCCTGGCGCGCTCGGCGCCGGACGTCCCCACGGGGTAGGGCGTGGTGGTCGCCGCCGTACCCGTAGGACTGGCCGAGTGTGCCGGACCACCGCCGGACCCGACAGCAGGCGTGGCGGCACCGGCCGAAGGCACCGATCCCGAGACCGAACCGGACATCGTGCCGCCCGGACTCACCGTGGCAGCTCCGCCGGTGCCGCGCGTGAAATCCGCACCCGCGGTCAGGTCACCGGAAACGGAACTCGGCCCGGTACTGGAGATCGAGATGGCTGCATTGCTCGGCTGCAGCACCTCGTAGTTTCGAGGAACCTCCGAGTTGGTGCTTGTCTGCGCCGCGTAGCTGGAAAAGACTTGAACGTTGTGCTGTGCGGCCCTGTTGTGCGCCTCAGCACCCGCCTGGTATGCCTCCTGCTCATCGGCGACGATGCCAGGACCGACGATCGGGATGGCGGCCTTGAGCCCGCTCGTCCACGGACTCGGCTTCTCCGGCATCGGAGGCACCGGCTCGACAGAGTTGGCCGCGTTGTGCCAGGTATCAGCTTGAGTCTTGAGCGAATTGACCGTGGCATCCATGTTGTCGGCGGAGGAAGTCAGAGCGCGTGCCAGGGGCCCTGCGCCCGCCCGTGCGCTCGCGCCCGCATCTCCTGTCCAACCCGATTCCATGGCGGACTGCAGATCCTTGATCGACTGGGCCCGGTCACCGTAGGTGTTCTGAAGTTCGACGACGACCCTGGCCAACTGCTGCAGTCCTTCGGTGCCCGCAGCGTCCCGAAAATTGTTGTAGATCTGCTCACCGTTCATGGCAGGCGGCATCAGGACCCACCTTTCAGGAGTTCGACCACCTTCGTAGCCAACGCCGTGGCGTTCTCACACGCCCTTGCGGGATCGTCTTCATGTCCCTGTGTTGCGACCGAGAATGACAGGTCATCTGCTACACCGACGATCAGGTTGCACCACCCCCTGTTCCTGCGATCCGCAAGATCAGCGAAAGCTGCTGGATAGCTTGCCACGGTGGCCGGTTCCCAGTAGGCGTACTTGTCACCGCTCTCATACAGGGCGTAATGCTGACGCAGCCCACCCTGCTCCCCTCGCTTGCGCGCTTCGGTCTGAAAGTTCAGACTCATCATTTCCAGCTGACCCGCCGCACCCCAATTGCAGCCAGGCCCGGTGAGGCTTCCCACACCAGGTATGTCTCCGCTACTCGCCTGCCCAGCACCGCCGTAGCCGAGGTTATTGACGAAGCTTCGCGGCACGAGACCGCAAGGATCATCCAGATAGGGGGAAGGATCCAGTGGCTCGCTGATGTGCGGGACCGGGAAGTTGTCGCCCTGGGTTTGGCTGCTACTTGGCATCGCACTCCCCGAACTGTCCGGGATCGCGGTCCCTGCCTCGGGTTGGGAGCAACCCGCCAGCACAATGGCAATGGCGGCTGACACCAGCACCACAACACGCCGTTGGAAGACCAAGGCTACGCACCTTTCACCGAGCGAAGCAGATCAGCACTGGCGGAATCGGCCTGCTCGATCCCGTCTCGAGCTTTGACCAGTCGCTCGAGAAAATCCTCGATGTAGGCCAGCATCGATTGGTTCGATTCCTGCAAAGCCAACAGGCCATCGACCACTTCCGTTGCATACTTGCCTGACGGTTCGTCCTCAGAAGGCGTGAACACGCTGCTAACCGCGGCATTGATGAGCTGTCGATCCTCACGGCAGCTATCTCGCACGTCTTCCCATTTGCGGATCACCGAATCGATCTGCTCTCTGTCGAAAGTCCAGGAACCGGATACAGAACCCGCCGCGGCACCAGCCATCGCCACACCAACCCCAGCAGCACCAACCACCGCACCCGCAGGCCCGAAAACCCCCTGCACCGCAGCCACCGCGCTCGAACTCCCCGCGAAGACGTCCACCGCAACGCTGCGCTCCCCACTCGGCACTCCGTCGGCCATCCGAACCTCCCCACTGACCATCAGCAACCGGCGACGACTGCCCTGGTGGACTGTGGCGATGCCTGGGTGCCCGCAGCGTCCCGAAAATTGTTGTAGATCTGCTCACCGTTCATGGCAGGCGGCATCAGGACCCACCTTTCAGGAGTTCGACCACCTTCGTAGCCAACGCCGTGGCGTTCTCACACGCCCTTGCGGGATCGTCACGATGTCCACCTGCCGCGACACCAAAAGACAGGTCATCCGCTATACCGACAAGCAGATGGCATTGCCCCTCGTCACGCAAGTCCTCGAAGTCGGCGAACGCGGCCGGATACCTCGCTATGTCAGTCGGTTCCCAGAATGCGTACAAGTTCTGCTTTTCGTACATCATGTAGGCTTGGCGCAGCCCACCCGGTTCCCCCCGCTCTCGCGGCGCGGTCTGGAAGTTGTAGCTCAACAACTCGATCTGATCGACCGTTCCCCAGTTGCAGCCTGGCCCGACCCGCATACCCGAAACCTTTCCTGTGGTCTTCTCACCCGGACCTTGGTAGCCGAGGTCATTGACGAAGCTTCGCGGCACGAGACCGCAAGGGTCATCCAGATAGGGGGAAGGATCCAGTGGCTCGCTGATGTGCGGAATCGGCGAATCATCACCCTGGGTTTGGCTGCTGCTTACCTGCTCGCTTTGGCTGCTGTCGGTAATCGCCGTTCCTGCCTCGGGTCGGGAGCAACCCGCCAGCACAATGGCAATGGCGGCTGACACCAGCACCACAACACGCCGTTGGAAGACCAAGGCTACGCACCTTTCACCGAGCGAAGCGGATCAGCACTGACGGAATCGGCCTGCTCGATCCCGTCTCGAGCTTTGACCAGTCGCTCGAGAAAATCCTGAATGTAGACAACCATCGATTCGTTAGATTCCAGCAAGGAAGCCAAGCTTTCTCTCACCTGTCGGGTATATCCGGAACTGGGTTCGTCATCCGAGGGAGAAAGGACAAGGTCGCGCAACGTATACAGCGACCGCCGGTCACGTTGGCAATCGTCCCTCAGGTCTTCCCATTTGCGGATCACCGAATCGATCTGCTCTCTGTCGAAAGTCCAGGAACCGGATACAGAACCCGCCGCGGCACCAGCCATCGCCACACCAACCCCAGCAGCACCAACCACCGCACCCGCAGGCCCGAAAACCCCCTGCACCGCAGCCACCGCGCTCGAACTCCCCGCGAAGACGTCCACCGCATCGCTGCGCTCCCCACTCGGCACTCCGTCGGCCATCCGAACCTCCCCACTGACCGTCAGCAACCGGTACACGAGCGTAGCCGACGGCCGCCAGCGCGTCAGGCGATTCCAGGCACAACACCGGCGAAGAGCACGGCCAACTCGGCCAACGTCTGTTCCACCGACACGTGCCGTACACCGGCCATACCTGCGGTGACCGCGCCCGCGACGTTGCCCGCCGAATCGTCCACGAACGCGCATTCCCCCGGGGTCAGGCCCAACCGCCTCGCGACGAGCCGATACACCTCGACGTCGGGCTTGGCCAGGCCGACCTCACCGGAGAACACCATCACGTCGAACCACGGTGCGAGCCGGTCGCGTACCGGCCGGCCGCCGTCGGCGTTCGACAGCAGCGCCGTGCGCATCCCGTGGCCACGGGCGAGGTCAAGTGCGGCAAGCAGGCGGGCGCCCTCGGCGTCGGTGAGGACACCCGCGTAGTCGACGACGATCCCCTTCAGCACGCTCTCACCCTACGAACGACACCGACCGTGTTCACCTGTCCGGGCGGTTTCTGAGTCAAAACGGGGCCCTTCTTGCTCCTTATCCATGGGCGGTCAGGGGGGCCGTCCGGTGAGAACTCTGGAGGGAACTGCGAATGCGGACAAACTCGGCGAGAAGCGGACTGCTTCCGCTCACCCCGTACGAACCGGTCGACCGAGGCGGCCCCGCGCCCGGCCCTGTGGTGCCGGAGGGGCAGCTCACGCTCGACGAGTTGCTGGAGGAGGCGCGGCAGCGGGACGCCGACGGCGAGCCACTACCGGAACTCGGCCGGCGTGCGATTCACGGCGTACTGGCCGCACTACTTGAGGTCCACACGGGGCGAAGGCCGCTGGCCCAACTCGCGGGATGGCTCGCGCCCGCGCTGTTCCATGCGCTTCGTGTCCGCACCCGCGCCAGCGCGACCCGCTACGCGTTGCGACACATACACATCTGCCGCCCGTCGGAGCACACCGTGGAAGTGTGCGGGACCGCCTACGCCTACGGCCGGGCATCCGCCGTGGCGGCCCGGTTCGAGCACGGTGAACAGGGATGGCGCTGCACCACCTTCACTGTGCTGGCCACGCGCAGGCCGATGAGGTGAACTCCGTGCGGGCGGAAGCCCCGCGGCGGTGCACACAGCAAGGCGGCCGCGGGCGCCACCGGCACCCGCGGCCGCCTTCGGAACAGCTCCGCTAACGCCGGGCGCCCTTCTTGTTCTTCTTCGCCTGCTGCCGGGCGGCGGCACGGCGTTCCCGCCGGGTACCACCCGCGGCCGTCCCTCCGGTTGCCTCGTCGCCGCCGTCGCCGGTGCCACGGGACTGCACGCCGCCGCCCTCGGACGGCCCTGAGAAGGTCAGGGCCTGAGGTGCGGCCCCGCCGCCGTCCAGGCCCTTGCCCCGAAGCGCGGCGGGAACCGGTTCCGGCTGTGGCTGCGGCGGCACCTGCCTGGCGTGGCGCCCGCCGGAGGTGGCGGCACGCTGGCCGTCACCACCCGCGGTAGCCGGTACCGCGGCAGCGGAAGGCTGTGGTTGTGGAGTCGGTTCGGTCTGCTCGACCTGCAGGTTGAACAGGAAGCCGACCGCCTCTTCCTTCAGCGACTCCAACATCGCGTTGAACATGTCGAAGCCCTCGCGCTGGTACTCCACGAGCGGGTCGCGCTGGGCCATCGCGCGCAGGCCGATGCCTTCCTTCAGGTAGTCCATCTCGTAGAGGTGCTCGCGCCACTTGCGGTCGAGCACCGAAAGCACGACCCGCCGTTCGAGTTCGCGCATCGCGCCCTCGCCGACCTTGGCGTCGATCTCGGCCTCGCGATTGGCGTAGGCCTTCGCGGCGTCTTCGAGCAGGATCTCCCGCAGCCGGTCGGCGTCGACGTCGTCGTCCTCTTCCTCGACGATCTCCTCCCAGGTGACACCCACCGGGTAGAGCGTCTTCAGTGCCGTCCACAGCTTCTCGTGGTCCCAGTCCTCGGCGTAGCCCTCCGAGGTGGCGCCGTCGACGTAGGCGGACACGACGTCGCGAAGCATGTGCTCGACCTGGTCGCGCAGGTCCTCACCCTCGAGTACCCTGCGGCGCTCGCCGTAGATGACCTTGCGCTGCAGGTTGAGCACCTCGTCGTACTTCAGGACGTTCTTGCGGATCTCCATGTTCTGCTGCTCGACCTGCGTCTGAGCGCTCTTGATCGCCCTGCTGACGATCTTGTGCTCGATCGGCACGTCATCGGGCAGCCGCATGGTGGTCATGACTCGTTCCACCATCGCCGCGTTGAACCGGCGCATCAGGTCGTCGCCCAGAGAGAGGTAGAAGCGGGACTCGCCCGGGTCGCCCTGACGGCCGGACCGGCCACGCAACTGGTTGTCGATGCGCCGTGACTCGTGGCGTTCCGTGCCGAGCACGTAGAGACCGCCCGCGGCGATGACCTCCTCGGCCTCGGCCTCCGATTCGGCCGTGACCTCCTCCAGCACCTTCGACCAGGCGGCCTCGTACTCCTCGGAGTTCTCCACCGGGTCGAGGCCGCGCTCGCGCAGCACCTCGTCGGCGATGATGTCGGGGTTGCCGCCGAGCACGATGTCGGTACCGCGGCCCGCCATGTTGGTGGCGACCGTGACAGCACCCTTGCGACCGGCCTTGGCGATGATCAGCGCCTCACGGTGGTGCTGCTTGGCGTTGAGCACCTCGTGCGGGACGCCTCGCTTGACGAGCAGTTTGGACAGGTACTCCGACTTCTCGACGCTGGTGGTGCCGACGAGTACCGGCTGGCCGCGCTCGTTCTTCTCCGCGATGTCGTCGGCCACGGCCTCGAACTTGGACTGTTCCGTCTTGTAGATCAGGTCGGGCTGGTCGGCCCGGACCATCGGCCGGTTCGTCGGGATCGGCACCACACCGAGCTTGTACGTCTGGTGGAACTCCGCCGCCTCCGTCTCGGCGGTACCGGTCATGCCCGCGAGCTTGTCGTAGAGCCGGAAGTAGTTCTGCAGAGTGATCGTGGCGAGAGTCTGGTTCTCGGCCTTGATCTCCACACCTTCCTTGGCCTCGATCGCCTGGTGCATACCTTCGTTGAACCGGCGACCGGCCAGGATGCGGCCGGTGAACTCGTCGACGATGAGCACCTCGCCGTTTCGGACGATGTACTCCTTGTCGCGGTTATAGAGCTCCTTGGCCTTCAGCGCGTTGTTGAGGAAGCCGACCAGCGGGGTGTTGGCCGCCTCGTAGAGGTTGTCGATGCCCAGTTGGTCCTCGACGAACTCGACGCCCTGCTCGGTGACACCGACGGCACGCTTGCGCTCGTCGACCTCGTAGTGGACGTCCTTCTTCATCAGCGGCGCCATGCGCGCGAACTCGGTGTACCAGCGCGACGACTGGTCGGCGGGCCCGGAGATGATCAGCGGTGTGCGTGCCTCGTCGATGAGGATCGAGTCGACCTCGTCGACGATCGCGAAGTTGTGGCCGCGCTGCACGCAGTCGTCGAGGCTCCACGCCATGTTGTCGCGTAGATAGTCGAAACCGAACTCGTTGTTGGTCCCGTAGGTGACGTCCGCCTGGTACGCCTCACGCCGCGCGGACGGCGGCAGCTCCGACAGGATGGCGCCCACCTCGAGACCCAGGAAGCGGTGGATACGGCCCATCCACTCGGAGTCACGTTTGGCGAGGTAGTCGTTGGTGGTGACGACGTGGACGCCCTTGCCGGAGATGGCGTTGAGGTAGACGGCCAACACACTGGTGAGCGTCTTGCCCTCGCCGGTCTTCATCTCGGCGACCTGGCCGAGATGCAGCGCGGCACCGCCCATCAGCTGTACGTCGAACGGCCGCTGTCCGAGCACCCGTTTGGCCGCTTCACGCGCTACGGCGAACGCCTCGGGGAGCAGGTCGTCGAGTGACTCTCCTTCGGAGTGGCGCTTGCGGAACTCGTCGGTCTTGGCCTGGAGTTCAGCGTCGGAGAGGTCCTTGACGTCGTCCTCGAGGGTGTTGATGTGGTCGGCGATGCGGCGCAGCCGCTTGACCATCTTGCCCTCGCCCGCACGGAGCAGGCGGTTCAGAAGCATCGAGTCGACCTCACTAGCTGTGTCCGGTGGTCGTCGCGGGCCCGGAGGACACCGGGCAGCACCTCCATCGTAGGGAACGCGCAGGCCCGCGTGCACACGGCGGCCCGCACGCGAGTGCGTGCGGGCCGCCACGAGCTCACCGCCTGCTGGTCACGCCAGGCGGATCACGCCGTAGTCGAAGCCCTTCCTGCGGTACACGACACTCGGCTTGCCGGTCTGGGAGTCGTTGAAGAGGTAGAAGTCGTGTCCGACCAGCTCCATCTCGTACAGAGCCTGGTCGATCGTCATCGGTTCGGCCGAGTGTTCCTTCTCGCGGACGATGCGGCCGGGCTCGTGTGCGGTCACACCGTCGTCCCAGCGCTGTTCCGGCAGTTCGAAGGGGTCGGCTGTTGTCGCCTGTTCGGTGGCGATCGGCGCCGGGGGCGCCTCGAGCACGGCCGTGGCGGACGCGGGTGCCCGCCCACCCGGTGTGGAGCCGGAAGAAGGGCCCTCCGCCGCCGAGGTCGCCTCGGCCACCGACTCGGGAGCGCGGCGGCCGTAGTGAATCTTGCGCCGGTCGTGCATGCGGCGCATCCGGTTCTCCAGCTTGTTGATCGCGGAGTCGAGTGCCGCGTAGAAGTCGCCCGCGCACGCCTCGGCGCGAACGGCAGGGCCCTTGCCCTTGCCCGTGATCTCGACGCGCTGGCAGCTCTTGGCCTGCCTGCGGTTGGGCTCGTGGAACAGCTCCACGTCGTAGCGGATGACCTTCTTGTCGTAGCGCTCGAGCCGCGCCAGCTTTTCGCTGACGTGCACCCGATAGTGATCGGGCACCTCCACGTTGCGACCCTTGATGACGATGTCCATACACGACCTCCCTCGCTTACGTGCGTGCGAGTTGCCTATTGCGACCACAAACGCCGGGGCGGAGGACGGGACGCGACGCGACGTCTCGCGGGCGTCCTGCGGACTCAGCGTTCCTCCGGCGCCAGGGACATGGGGTGTCACCTCCCTTGCCTGCGGGAACCGCTGTTAGCGCAGCACGTTAGCCCGCTCACAGCGGATGCAACAGCCCCCGGTGCGGGGGACGCGAAACCGTCGAAAGTCGTTACGAAACGCAGCCGGTGACGGGTGTTCTCCCACTTCCTCCAGCCCATTCGGAGCAGCGCGCTCGGCGGGCTCTCATTCCCGCGGCGCACCGGCCCCCTGCTTCGATGTCCGAGGGTGACGGTGGGCTGCGTCATATCCGGTCAACGCACGACCCCCCGGCAGCGGTTCCCCGCCACTCGAACGAGTGAGATTCAGGCTCCGGTGAGGGTGAGCGCGGCCGAGACCGCGATTCCCGCCGCACCGAGAACCCTCGTGCAGGCCGCCACGGTGGCGCCCGTGGTCACCACGTCGTCGAGCAGGACGACCGGCGTGCCGGGCGGCGGCAGCCCGGCGGGTCGCGGGCGCACGTTGCCCGCCAGGTTCGCGACCCGCTTCTCCCGGCCCAACCCGACCGCGTCCCGCGTGCCCGGCGCGAGTACCAGCGCGGGCGCGACCGCCGAGGCGGCACCGCGTGCCGCGAGCGCCTCCGCGCAGTGCCTTGCCACCCGCAGCATGTGCTGGCCGCCCCTTGCCCGCGAAGCCGAACGCCGCGACGGCGCGGGAACCAGCCACCACACGCCGTCCCGATCGGGACGGGCACGCGGCAGTTGGGGTAGCGCGTGCGCGAGCGCACGCCCGAACACGGGGGCCAGGCTCCGCGTGCCACGCTCCTTGTAGGCGAGTACCAGTCGCCTCGCCTCGCCGTCGTAGCGCGCCAGAGCGTGTGTCCCGCTGCCGTGCCTGAACAGCTGCTGACCGTCCAGCGAGCGGGCACACGCCGGGCAACACGGGCCGTCGGGCGAGCCGCAGCCGGCACACCGCTGCGGCAGCAGCAGCTCGAGCACCGCGTTGACGCAGGCGGTGGTGACCGATCGGGTTGTCGCACTCACACCACGTAAGCCTGCCGGAGGGTACCGACAAAACCGGCTCAGCCCGGATAGAACGGTTCCGCGGCGGGCAGCGTCTGCGGATGCGGGCGCCAGCCCGCGCCGACGTCGTTGGCGGTCCACAGCCCGCTGGCGTCGGCCACCACGATCGGCCGACCCGGCGCGGCGGTGATCGCCCGCATCGGCGGCGTGAGGTTGGAGCTGTTGAACTGGTCCAGCCGCAGGCCGTCCACCGGCACCCTGGCGACGGGAATCCGCTCCGACGAACTCGCCACGATCAGCGTGTCCTGGCTGATCCAGTCGACGTCGACCACGCTGTCGAGTTGGTCGCCCTTCAGAATCCGGGGAGCGCGCAGCGACACCGAGGTTCCGTCGGGCGCGCGCACCACGGAGGCCACGACCAGCTGACCGCCCACGATCATCGCCACCCTGGTTCCGTCCCTGGAAAGGCGCAGCCCCGTGATCGCACCGACGGCGGTGAGTTCGGAGGCGTTCACCCGTTGCGGAATCCATTGCCCGTTCGGTGCTCGCTGCACCCGCACCACGTGCTCGCCGTCGACGACCGTCCACAGTTCCCCGGATTTGCCGCCGTTGGTCGTCGGCGGCAGCCAGGTGGGGCGTGTCATGTTCTTCGCGGGGTAGTCCACCACCTGTCCAGCGGTGCCGTAGTCCCCCACTCGCAGCCGCACCCCGTCGCGCGTGTTCTCCACGATCGCCAGTTGCTGGCCGTTGATCGCCTGCGCCGCGCTGCGGACATCGACGGCCCCAGCGCCGACCGGCCCGTCGATGGGGGCACCTGAGCCGAGCGAACGCACGAGTCCGCCGACCGTCATCAGGCCGGGCAATTCCGAGTTCGGGGACGAAACCGCCTCGTAGGCCGGTAGGTCGCTGGGTCGCCACTCACTCTGCCCCGGCACCAGTGCCGTGCCGTCGGCCAGCAGCCTGATCCTGCTCGTGGTCACGTGCTGCAGCGAGCGCACCATCTGAGCGGCCATCAGCTTCTTGTCCTGTTGGCTCTGCTCCGCGACCCCGGAAAGTGGCACCACCAGCGCCCCGTCGTTGGTCCCGGTCACGTTGCTTTCCAGTGCCGCAGAGTCCAGCGGATTGCGCACCGCACCGGTCAACGCGTTCGAAGGCCCTGCGAGCAACAGGTCCACAACCCGTGCGGGCAGGCCCGACTGCGGCCTCGCGACGACGTAGCGCAGGTCGGGCACGAGCGCGGTGGAGTCGGGTCCGAAGAAGTACACCGGTACCCGAAAGTAGGCCTCACCGAAGTCGGTCTCGGTGATCATGATGCTGTCCGGCGGATCGACGATGCGCCACTGGCCGTCCCGTTGCAGCTTCACCCGCACCGGTTCGGACACCGGTTCGTCGGAGGGGATGAAGGAACTGTCCTGGCTCAGCCTGCCGACCTGCGCTCCCCGAAGCGTCACCAAACGCTCGGTCTCGTTCTGCGGTTGTTCCTCGTCCGGCGCGTACACCGTGCCGAACTCGTCGTGGATGACGGTCACGGTCTGATCGGGCTGCCAGTTCTTGCGGCCGGCCTGGCTCAGGTAGGCGCGCGAGGCCGCGTGGTCGTTGGTGGGCTGCACGCTGGCGCGCACGAACTCGCGCACGACCGAGAGCGGATCGAGGCCGGACGCGGGTTCGGGGATCTCCTGGGTCTGCGGTGCGACCCGTTCCTGCGGCACCGCTTTCGGCTGGGTCTCGGTCGGAACCGCCGCGCAGCCCGCCATGGTGAGCGCGGCCGCGAATGCGGCGAGCACGGCACGGTAGCGGCGGCGGATCATCGAACCTCCTCGTGCTCGGGCGCGCCCACCGGCGTGGCCTGCTGGGGCCCGTCGGGGGCGCCCGCGCCGTGGTCGACGGGCGAGGTGGGCTCGGCACGCTCCCGCATGCCGTCGTGCGGCGGTGTGGACGGCGGGTCAGGCGGTAGCCCGATCGGGCTCTGCTCGACCGGCTCGCCGACGCGGCGTGGCAGCGTGAGCCGGAAACACGAGCCGTCGCCTGGCTCGCCCCACGCTTCCAGCCAACCGCCGTGCAACCTAGCGTCCTCCTGGCTGATCGCGAGGCCGAGGCCGGTGCCGCCGGTGCGCCGGTTGCGGGAGGGGTCGGCGCGCCAGAACCGGTTGAACACCAGCTCCGCCTCTCCCGGCCGCAGACCCACCCCGTAGTCGCGGACGGCGAAGGCCACCGCGTGTTCGTCCGCGGCCAGCAGCAGGCGCACGGGCCTGCCCTCGCTGTGGTCGATCGCGTTGGCCAGCAGGTTGCGCAGGATGCGCTCGACCCGGCGCGCGTCGACCTCGGCGTTCACCGGCTCCGGCGGCGGCTCGAACTCGATGGCGCTGCCCGCCGTGCCCGCGATGACACTCACCTGTTCCACGGCCCGTTCGGCGATGGGGCGCACGTCGATGTGCTCGGCGGAAAGCTCCTCCACGCCCGCGTCGAGCTTGCTGATCTCCAGCAGGTCCCGAAGCAGGGTCTCGAACCGGTCGAGTTCGTCGACCAGCAACTCGGTGGATCTGGCCAGCCCCGCGGGGAACTGTTCGCGGGAGGCGTGCAGCACATCGGCGGCCATCCGGACCGTGGTCAGCGGGGTGCGCAGCTCGTGGGAGACATCGGAGGTGAACCGGCGCTGCAACTGGCCGAACTCCTCCAGCTGGCGGATCTGGTCCTGAATGCTCGCCGCCATCTCGTTGTAGGAGGTCGCCAGCTTGGCCAGGTCGTCCTCCCCGACGACGTCGAGCCTTCGGTCGAGGTCGCCACCCGCGAACGTCTCAGCCGCCTCGGCCGCCCTGCGCACCGGCCGCACCACCTGCCTGGTGACGATGTTGGTGATGGCCGCGAGCAGCAACAACAGCACAAGACCGCCGACCAGCAGCGTGTTCTGCACGGTGGTCACAGTGTTCTGCTCGGTGGTCAGCGGGAACAGCAGGTAGAGCTGGATCGGCCTGGTCGCGGTCGTGACCGGCTCGCCCACCATGAAGTACGTGACGCCGGAGACGGTGTGGATCTGCGTGGTGCGCTGGTTGTTCTCCACGAAGTTGCGCATCCCGGCGGGCACCTTCTCGTAGGGGCCCGCGTGGATGGCGTTCTCCGAGGACACGTCCGGGTCGCCCGCAGCCAGCACCGGCTCGAAGGCGCCCGCGGCGGAGTTCTGGGCGTCCTGCGTCGCCACCGAACTGCTGGTGATCTTCTTGAGCGCGTTGCTCAGCCGGTTGCGCAAGGCGTCGTCCTGGCCCGCGTCACCGACGAGTTCGCTCTCGGCGGTGTACACGACGACGCGAAGCTGCGCCATCGCGGCGCGTTCCTTGTTGTCGAGCAGCCGGTCGGTGATCTGGTTCTGCAGGACCATGCCGAGCACGAACACCACCGCTGACGACAACGCCAGCGTGGACACGGTGACGCGGAACTGTAGCGATCGCTTCCACAGTTCCCCGACCGCGTGTGCTCTGCTTCGACCGTAGCCCGCGACACGGCCGGCCAACTCCACAGCCGACCGGCCGAGCCGGGCCAGCCGATGTCTCATCTGGTCCGTTGCCTCAATCTCCTCACGGTGGCCCCGCCTTGTAACCCACCCCGCGGACGGTCAGCACGACCTCGGGGTGCTCGGGGTCCCGCTCCACCTTCGAGCGCAGTCGCTGCACGTGCACGTTCACCAGTCGCGTGTCCGCCGCGTGCCGGTAACCCCACACCTGCTCCAGCAGCACCTCGCGGGTGAACACCTGGCGCGGCTTGCGGGCCAGCGCGACGAGCAGGTCGAACTCCAGCGGCGTCAGCGGGATCGGTTTGCCGTCCCTGATCACCTCGTGTCCAGGGACATCGATGGTCAGGTCACCGATGGTAAGCGTTTCGGCGGGCTCGGATTCCGTGCGCCGCATCCTCGCGCGCACGCGAGCGACGAGTTCCTTGGGCTTGAACGGCTTGACCACGTAGTCGTCGGCACCGGACTCCAGTCCGAGCACGATATCAACGGTGTCGCTCTTGGCCGTGAGCATGACGATCGGCACACCGGACTCGGCGCGGATCGCCTTGCACACGTCGATGCCGTTCATGCCGGGCAGCATGAGGTCGAGCAGCACAAGGTCGGGTTTCAGCTCACGTAGTGCAGGCAGCGCCCGGGAACCGTCGGCGACCACGGCTGTGTCGAACCCCTCGCCACGGAGCACGATGGTGAGCATCTCAGCCAGAGCGGGGTCGTCGTCGACGACCAGCACACGTGCCTTCATACCGCACATATTCGCACTACCGCGGTCGTAACCGTGCACGACCCGTCATTTCGGTTCGGTACCGAGCGGGTGGGACCAGCGACAACGCCGCCGCCCACCGCCGCAAGCCCGATCATTGTGACCGGCGCTCTTGCCATCGGACGTTAGTGTTGCGCTGTGCGGAACTCCGATGCAGCGAAGGCAGCCAAGAGCGCCGCAAGCCCGGTCCAGTCCGTCGACCGCGCCATCACGGTGCTGGAACTGCTCGCCCAGGCGGGAGAGGCGGGTATCACCGAGATCGCCGCCCAACTCGGCGTGCACAAGTCCACCGCGTCGAGACTGGTGGGCGCTCTGGAGATGAGAGGGCTGGTCGAGCAACTCGGCGACAGGGGCAAGTACGCGATCGGCTTCGGGATCGTGCGGCTCGCCGGTGCGGCGACCGGTCGGATGGACCTGGCCAAGCTCGGCAACCAGACCTGCCAGTCACTGGCGGAGCGGCTCGGCGAGACGGTCAACATCGCGGTCGCCGACGGAGGGGTCGCCATCAACATCAGCCAGGCCTTCGGCTCGGCGGCGGTCACGGCACAGAACTGGACGGGCAGACGCACGCCGCTGCACGCCACCTCGAGCGGCAAGGTGTTACTGGCCTACATGGCCGAGGACGCCAGGCAAGAGCTGCTCGGTACGGGCCTGGAGCGGTACACGCCTCGCACCACGACGACGCCGCAGGTGCTCAACACCGAACTGCGGCACATCGTCGAGCGCGGCTACGCGGCCTGTTTCGAGGAGTTCGAGCTCGGCATGCACGCGGTGGCCGTGCCCATCTACGGCGGTGACGGCGAGGTGATCGCCGCCATGAGCGCGTCGGGGCCCGCGTACCGGCTGTCGAGAGAGCGCATCCAGCAACTGGTGCGGCCCATGTCGGAGGCGGCCGCCGAACTGTCCGGCCAGCTCGGGCACTTCCCGAGGTAGCACTTCCCGAGGTGAGCCTGCCGCCCGGTCACGGCGAGGCAAGCAGGTCGGCCACGAGCGCGTCCACCTCGACCCGCGCGGTCCCGTCTACGACGTGCCACGGCGCCAGCCAGCCCGCTTCCGCCAGCCGGTCGTACAGCCGGGCACAGCGCGCCTGCAATCCGTCGTCGGACTCGAAGGCGTCCTGCGGCCGTGCGGTATCGGCCGCGGCGCGGTGCCGCGCCCGCTCGCGGGCCACGGCGGGCGCCACCCTGAGCAGCAGATGCGTGTCCGGCACCGGCAGACCGAAGCGGTCGATCTCCAGCGCGCGGACCCAGGAGACCACCTGGCCGTCGATGTCCTGGTGCAGCCTTGCCGCCTGGTATGCGGCATTGGAGGCGACGTAGCGGTCGAGCAGCACCACGTCGTGCGTGGCCAACGCGGCCCGGATGCCCGGTGCGGCATCCCTGCGGTCCAGTGCGTACAGCAGCGCCATGCCGTATACCGAGCCACCCAGGTCCCCGTGCTCGCCGTGCAACGCTTCCCGTACCAGGTCGGCGTGCACGCTCTCGCCGTAACGGGGAAACGCCATGGTGGACACGCTGCTGCCCCGGTCGTGCAGTGCTTTTGTCAACGCCTCGGTGAGGGTGCGCTTACCCGCTCCGTCGAGGCCCTCGATCACAACCAACCGGCCCATCGGCCCAGCCTAGGACTCGCTCATCGCCGTCCCCTCTCGGCCGCGAGGTAACGCTATCGGGGGGCATTGTCACTCGATTCTTCGGACTCGCTGTGTCGCCGACCCTGTGCGGTGCACCCCGGCCGATTACGGTTGGTCCTCGCTCGTCGCCTGCCTGCGGTAACGAGGACCAACACCCCGAATTCGACGAGGAGCCGCCTGTGCCTATCCCCGGTCCCGACACCCGCGTGGTCGAACTGCGAGTTCCCGGGCTGATCGGCACGAGTGGCGAGTCACTGCTCGATTCGGCGGGCACCGTGGACGTCGCCGGTGACGGCGTCGGCAGGGTGATCCGCCCCTCCGACCGGCTGCGCCGACCCGCACCCGGCCCTGTGGTGCAGGCGCTCGACCGTTCGGTTCCTCGCACGCTGGAGGGCTACCTGTGGAGCGCGATGACCTCTGGCGGCGCAGCGAAGGCGACGTGGGCACTGCTGTTCCCGTTCTCGCTGGCCAACGTCGCGCACTGGATGCTGCCACCGGAGCCGCCGGGAAGGGCGGCGCCCGCAATGCTTGGTGCGGTGTGCCGGGGCTTGCTCCGGATCGCGGCGCTGCTGCTGACGATGCTGCTCATCAGTCAACTCGCCGTGGTCACGCTCGACCTGATCGCTGTGCAGTGCCTGCGGCCGGCCTCGCCGTGCCTGCCGTACGCGCCGCAGTGGCTTCGCCACACCGACTGGGCTCGCACCGCCGTGGGAGTGTTGCCGTTGCTGCTTGTGATCGGGGTGCTGTACCGGATCTCGTCGGTGAACTGGTCGCTGTCCAGTGGTGCGGCCGACGCCGAGCGGGCCAGGGTCACCGGCCCCGACCTACCGGGTGACCAACTCGTCGACACCGGCGACACGCCGATGCTGCGCTGCCTGCACACCGTGGCCGCGCTGGCCTGTGTGGCGCTGTTGCTGCTCGGCGGCCCGCTGCGGGCACCGCACGGCACACCGCAGGTGATCTCGTGGGCGCTCGCGGTGACACTGCTCGGGTTCGCGGCGGGTGCGGTGGCGTTGCGCGCCCGCCGACTGCTCGTTCCGATGCTGCGCGGGGTGTTGCTGGTCGCCGCGACCGGCCTGGTGGTGGCTGTCGCGCTGCTGCGGACCCCGTTGCCGCCCGCGCTGGCTGGCAGCAACGGCATGGTGGAGGCCATCGGTGCCGCGCTGCTCGTGGTGTGCGCGCTGTTCGCGTTGCTGCTCGTGCCTGCCGCGCTGCTGGCGAGGCAGGCGTGGTCGGCGTTGCCGAAGCGGTTGCGTCCGTGGGCGGGCGGCTGGGCGGCGGCGCCCGCACTGGCACTGGCGGGCCTGCTCGGCGGTGGGTTCGGAGCCGGACTCGCCATCGCGGCTCGCGGACTGATCGGTGATGCCGGACTTCGCCTGCCTGCCGGATACACGCTCATCACCCTGCTGTGGGGTGGCGTGCTGGTGTTCGCGGCGCTGCTCGCGCTGTTCAGCGTCGCCGTGGCGATTCCGCTGCGCAGGGCGGGCCGTGGTGTTCCTGAGGTGATCCGGCTGATGGGCACGAAGCAGGCGGACGAGAAGCGGGCGGCCGACGCGTGGGCCCGCGCCAGTTGGGAACGCAAGTACCTGCACCGGCTGGTACTCGCCGTGGTGGTGGCGATGGGGATCGGCGCGGCAGCGCTGGTAGCGGTGCGGTTGGGTTTCGGCTCGATCCCGGGGTGGCTGGCACCGCTTTCGGCCGTCGGGGTGGCGGCGCTGGGGTTGCTGGCCGCCGGGCTGCTGCGGGCGGTGTACACCGCCGCGACGGGCGCGCAGCGGAGTAGGCACCTCGGTGCCTTCGCCGATCTCGTCTGCTTCTGGCCGAGAGCGGCACATCCGGCCGTGCCGCCGTGTTACGCGGTCAAGGTCGTGCCCGAGGTGGCGCAGCGGGCACGCGAACACCTGAAGGAGCCGGGCAGCCGGGTGGTACTCGCCGGGTATCACCTCGGCGGGCTGCTCGCTGTCGCCGCGGCGGGAAGGCTCGCCGCGGACCTGCCCGAACACGACCGCGACCGGATCGGGGTGTTGACGGCGGGCGCACCGCTGCAATGGGGGTACCAGCGGGCGTTTCCCGCCGTCTTCTCGCATGCCTCGCTGGCGCGGCTGTACGGGATGCTCGGTGGCAGGTGGCGCGGGCTGTGCCGGGGTACCGACACCTTCGGCGGCGGCGCGACGACGTGGCGGCACCAGGTCGCGGGCGGGAAGCTGCTCGGCGTCGGGTACCTGCGCGACGGGGGTGTCGGCGCGCTGGAGCCCGCGGTGCGGGGGCCGGGTGGCGTGCTGGTGCTGGGCGGTGACCACTGGTTGCCGGACCCGATGCTGGAGCCGCGAAGCGGACGCAGGTGGCTCGCGGGTGTTCGTCGCCACGCCGACTACGTGGCCGACCCGGAGTGGGATCGCGCCGTTGTGCTGGCGGCCGGGCTCGACCGGCGCGGCGGCGACGGCGTCGAGCGGCCTGCCGAGCGAATCCCCGAAGGTGGCGATCCGCTCGGCAGGCCGAACTCGGCAGAAGGTTGACTCCTCTCTGCGAGGAGTTACGCCTTGCCTCGGCGCGCCCTGGCGAGTGCCAGCAGTGCCCCGCCGCCGACGAGCAGCGCGCCGCCGACGCCGAGCAGCCAGCCGCCGCTGAAGCCGGTGGAAGCCAGGTCGCCGCTGTCACCTGCGGGTGAGACCGCGGGCTGGGTGGTCGTGGTGGCGGCGGCCGCGCCACCGCTCGTGGTGGCGCTTTCGGTGGTCTCGGTGGGGCGTGTGCTCGTCGGCTCGGTGCCGCTGGTGGTGGGCTCGGAGGTCTCGGTCGTGGTGCCGGTCTCGGAGGGCTTCGTGGTGGTCGTGGAGTCCTCGCCGTCCTTCTCGCCGCAGACGAACCAGTGACTGATGTCCGGCAGGTTGTCGTTCTGGCCGGTCAGCGGCGCTTGCAGGTCTTCCCAAGGCAGTTGGCCGAGGTCGGCGACGGAGTAGACGTTGTAGCCGTTGCCGCCCTTGACGACGACTCCGGTCACCGTCATTGCCTCGGGGATGTCGAGGATGTCGAGGTACTGCGTGCCGTCTCCGCCCCGGACCTGTTCGGGGTCGTCCTCGTCCAGCGGTAGCGGTTCGCCGTCGAGGCCCGCCGTGCCGCATGGGTCCTTCTGCTCCTGGCCGGCATCGACATTGCCACCGTGGACGGTCGCTCGGCTGTCACTGGGGCTCGGCTCGTTCGTCGCCGAGGCGAGGCCGGTCGTGCCTGCCAGCAGGCCGAGCGTCATCGCGGAGGCCGCGACGACGCGCAGGAGGGATCTCGGACTCACAGACATGCGGTATCTCCCGTGCGGATGGGGACGAGTGAACGGCGCCCGGGGGGCCAGGACGCCAAGCCGCACGGACCCTAACCCACCCGAATGAAGATCGACGCACGCGCGGACCAGGCGGTAACGCTATCGATCTCGATCGGTGACCATGGCGCACCAAACCGGACCCATATCGCAACCTTTGCCACACGGAACGCTCAACCGGGCGCTACAGAAAGTGAGAAACGTGCCGCCTCAGGGCCACCCCGAGGCCGCCTCGCTGCCGCCCGATGGCGCCTCAATGAGGGGCGGTGGCTTTGTCGTCGGCCGTGCGATCGAGGTCAGGTTCGAGATAGATGAGCCGGGCCACCGGCACCTTCTGCCGGACCCTGGTCTCGGCGTCGTCGATGGCTCGGGCCACCTCCGACATCGAGAGGCCCTTGCGCATCGCCAGCTTCGCCGCCACCAACAGCTCCTCCGGCCCGATGTACTGGGTGCGGATGTGGATGACGCGCTCGATACCGTCGGCAGTCAGTTCGCCCATGATCGTGGCGAGTTCCCGCTGCCCTGAGCCCTCGCCGATGAGCAGGCTCTTCATCTCCACGATGAGAATGATCGCGATGATCCCGAGAAGCACACCGATCATGACGGTGCCGATGCCGTCCCACACCGGATCACCCGTTACCACCGAAAGCCCCACGCCGATCAGCGCGAACACGAGGCCGAACAGCGCACCCGCGTCCTCGAGCAGCACCACCGGAAGCTCAGGCGTCTTCGACTGCCGGATGAACGCCCACCAGGTCTTGTCGCCCTTGATCGCTCGCGACTCCACGATGGCGGTGCGGAAACTGAACGTCTCCAGCACGATCGCCACCACGAGGATGGTGATGGCCACGACCGGGGTGGTCAGTTCCTCCGGATGCTGAACTTTGTGGATTCCCTCGTACAACGCGAACGCGGAGCCGAGCGTGAACAGCATCAGCGCCACGATGAAGGAGTAGAAGTAGCGGTCCCTGCCGTAGCCGAACGGGTGTTCGGAGGTGGCTCGCCGTTTCGACGTCTTGTGGCCGAGCAGCAGCAAGCCCTGATTGGAGGTGTCGGCCACCGAGTGCACAGACTCGGCGAGCATCGACGACGAACCCGTGATCAAGAAGCCTACGAACTTGGCGATCGCGATACCCGCGTTGGCCAGCAACGCCGCGATGATCGCCTTCAACCCACCGCCTGCCGCCACGGCTGCCCCCTGTCGCATTCGACGCTCGGTCGGGTTGCAGCTTAGAGCCTCGGCCTTCCTCGTGGCCGCCCACCTCACCTCCGCTGCCCCGCGGTTGTACGACCTGCGTAGGATGTCCCACCTCGTGCGGGGAAGGACACGATGACCAGGTTCGGAGTGCTGGGGCCACTCACCGCCACGAGCGCCACTGGGGAACAGGTTCGGCTGAGGGGACAGCGGCAACGCGCGTTGCTGGCGATGCTGCTGTGCCACGAGGGGGAACTCGTGCCGGTGGATCGCCTCGTGGAGGCGCTGTGGCCGGATGTCCCTCCCAAGTCCTACGCCTCGAACCTGCACACCTACCTGTCCCGGCTACGCGAACGCCTTGGCGGGATCAACATCCTGCACGAATCGAGGGGCTACCGGCTGCTGGCCCACCCCGGCGATCTCGACCTTCGGATGTTTCGGCTGAAGACCACCGAAGGCAGGCGCGCCGTGCGGGAAGGGGACCCCGCGGCCGCTGTGGCATGCCTGCGCCACGCGCTCGCACAGTGGCGTGGCCCCGCCGCGCTCGCCGACGTGCACGTGCCCCAGCTCGCCGCGTTCACGGCCGCGCTCGACGCCGAACGGCTCACCGTGCTGGAGGACTGCTTCGACGCCGAACTGGACCTCGGCCGACACACCGAAGTCGTCGGTGAGCTCGAGGGCTTCCTCGCCGAACACCCGCTGCGTGAGCGCGCGGCCGCGCAGCTGATGCTGGCGCTTCGGCGGGGTGGCAGGCAGGCAGACGCGCTCGCCGTCTACACCAGGACGCGGTCTCGGCTGGTCGAGGAGCTGGGGGTGGAGCCGGGCGCGGAGCTGCGCCGCGCGCAGGCTGCGGTGCTCAGCGGAGAGGACGACGTGAGAAGGGCCCGAAGCGTCGCGACAGCGACCGCCGGGTCCGCGGGGGCCGCTGGGGCAGCCGGCTCAGTCGCGCCATGGCCGATCTGCCAGTTACCACCCGACCTCAGCGACTTCTTCGGGAGGCGGACCGAGCTCGACACCATCACCGAGTTGCTCGCGGCGGGTGAGCAGACCGTGCCGGTCACCGTTGTCAGCGGGGAGCCCGGGTCGGGCAAGAGTGCGCTGGCCGCGCGCGCGGCTCACCGGGTTCGCACGCTGTTCCCCGATGGCCAGCTGTTCGTGCACCTCGCCGGGGCGAGCGCGCCACGCGACCCCGCGGACGTACTCGCCGACCTGCTGCGCGCGCTCGGAGTGGCGGGCCCGGCCATTCCGGACGACCCGCAGGCCAGGGCGGCCGCGTACCGAGGCAGGCTCACCGACCGCAGGGTGCTGGTCGTGCTCGACGACGCCGCGTCGCCGGAGCAGGTACGGCCGCTGCTACCGGGCACGCCAGGCTGTGCCGTGCTCGTGACGAGCAGGTTCCGGTTCAGCGGGCTCGACGGCGCCTACCGGGTGCCGCTGGGTCCGTTCACCGATGCCGAGTCCACCGCCCTGCTCGAACGCATCGTCGGCAGGCAGCGCGTGACGGCCGAACCGGTCGCGGCCGCGCGAATCGCGGCCGCCTGCGGCAACCTGCCGCTGGCCCTGCGCATCGCGGGCACCCGCCTGGCGATGCGCCCGAATCTGCGACTCCGCGCCTTGGCCGACCGGCTGGACGACGAGCGCAACCGGCTGGACGAGTTGGCCGTCAACGACCGGCAGGTTCGCACCAGCATCGCGCTCAGCTACCACGCACTGAGCCCGGCGGCTCGCGACGCCATTCGCGCATTGGCGCTGTGCGGTGACATCAGCGCGCCCGCGTGGGCGATCGCGGTGCTGATCGGGCGCCCCGTAGCCGACGGGGTGATCGAGGAACTGGTCGAGGCCAGCCTGCTGGCGCCGATCAGCACCGACAGCACCGGCGAGCCGAGGTACCGGCTGCACGACCTGGTGCGGGTCTTCGCGCGGGAGCAGCAGGAGCAGCTCCACAGCAGCGAGGAGCAGGTGCGAACCGTGCGCGGGATCGTCGACGCCACCCTCGGGCTCACCGACGCCGCCGCGCGGCAGTTGCCGTGGACGGTTCCGTTGCCGATGCGGTCACCGGCAGGCCTGCCACCACAGCCGCTGTCCAGAGAGACGGTCGCGCGGCTGGTGGACGACGCGCAGGCGTGGTTCGCGACCGAGCAGGCGAACCTTGTGACGGTGATCGATTCGATCTTCCGGATCGGCTGGCACCACAAGGCCGTCATGATCCTGGAGCGGCTGGGCGCCTACCTGTGGCTTCGCGGTCAGTACGCCGACATGCGCGATTGCCATGAGCGGCTGCGGCTGCGGGCGCGCCGGGTGGGTGAGCGCAGGATCGAGGCATGGGCGGAGGCCAACATCGCCGTGCTGGTGCATGCCCGTGGCGAGCACGACGAAGCCGAGCGGCGATACCGACGGTGCGCGGCCCTGCTCAGCGAGTTGGGCGAGCGCGGCACGGCGGCGTGGGTCACCGGCAATCTGGCGGGCTGCCTGATCGGCCTAGGCAGGCCGCAGGAGGCACTCGACATCGCCGACAGGGCACTGAAGCTGCTCGGCACCGACCAGATGGGCGTGCAGCACGTCGAGCTTGTCAAGGCGGAGGCGTTCAACCGGCTCGGCAGGCTGGAGGAGTCCGTCCGCGCCTGCAGGCGAACACTCGCCGCGGCTCGGTTGTCCGGCGATCCGCTGCGGATAGCACTGGCTCTGCACGGGCTTTCCTGGTCGCTGGCACTGTGCGGGGAGTTGGAAACCGCACACGAGCTGGCCGAGGAGTCGGTGTCGCTGCTGCGGCCGTTGCCCGTGCGTTCCGCACTGGCTCGTTCGCTACGCACGTTGGGCGCCATCCGTGCCGGCCTGCGGCGACGGCAGGGCGCGATGGCTGCCTACACCGAGGCTCACCTGCTGGCCAGCGAACTCGACGAGCGGCCGAGGCAACTGTCGTGTGGCAGGGCGATCGCTGCCTGGATGATCGGTGAGGGAAAGGTGGCCGAGGCCATCGCGGCGCTGCGCGACTGCCTGACCGAGTTCAGGCAGATGGGAAGCGTCGCCTCGGTGGCGATCACGCTGCGGGTGCTCGTCAGGGCCTACGAGGTGGTGGGTGAGGACGGGCTCGCGGAGCGGGCCGCCGCTGAGGCGGATCGGTTGGCCAACCCCTCCGACGCCAGCGCTGTCACCCTGGTGGCGCTGCTGCTCGAGCTGACGCGAGATGCCGGACGCGCACTCGTCGGCACGCGCCCGGCACCACCCCCTGTCAGCGATTGGCTTTGAGCTGCCTGGCGTAGCGGTTGTTGGGCGGCAACCACACCAGCACGAAGGTCGCGATCGCTCCCAAGATGCCCAGTGCGGCGGGCATCTGCATCAACTTGGTGCCTTCGTCGCCGAGAATCACGAGGTCGACGAACAGCAGGAGCGCGGCGGAAATCGTCACGAGCACCCGGCTCCAAACCGCGGCGCGGCCCATGAACAGGGCGAACAGCAGCAGTGCGGCCCCAGTGACGAGCGCCATGATGCCGCGCGCGTTGAGCGTGTCCACGGCCTCGCCCATGAGAGCGGACCCGGCCATGGCATCACGCACACTCGCGGCGTCCTCGTCCGCGATCGTCGCGACGATGTCGATCGCGAGGTCCTCCCCGCCGGTCACCATCACGATCCCGCTCACGATCGTGGCGATGGCAGCGGCGACGGCGATGCCGATGGCCGCCAGCAGGGTGCCGGGGCGGCGCACGGCCGGGGTGGCAGCCGCCTGCCCGACCGGTCCGGCCGACGCTGTCGGTTGCGATGTCACAGCGTTGTTCTCCTTGAACTCGATCCCAGTTGAGTGACGTGGTGTGTCACTCACACAGGCGAGTATGGAGAAGGGCACCACACGGAACGAACACAGTTGCTACACCGTTCGTGTGCTCTTGCTGTTGCACCGACGTCACGGCGCGTCGGTGCAGGTACCCGCCGTCGCCCGGAACACGTGTGCGGGGCCTGCCGTCACCGGACGCAGCCGCACCGATGCCTCGCAGGCGGGCAACCACACCGACTCACCCCTGTGCAGTTCGACCTTGGTTCCGTCGTCGGAGCACAGCAGCAGCTCACCCACCGTGCACAGCAGGATCTCCGGACCGGTGCCCCGCAGTTCGAACTCGCCGTGATCACCGGCGTCCCACGCGATGCGGGAGAGTTCGAACTCCGGCGCGTCGGTGCTGTACACGGCTGTGCGTCCCTGTGGCTCCCCGCGCAACACCGGCATGTCGCCGCACGCGAAGTCGACCACCCGCAGCAGTTCCGGCACATCGACGTGCTTGGGCGTCAGCCCGCAGCGAAGGATGTTGTCGGAGTTGGCCAGTATCTCCACGGCGGTTCCGTGCAGATAGAGGTGCAGGTTGCCCGCGGGCAGGTAGATGGCCTCGCCCGCACTGAGCGTGAGCCGGTTCAGCAGCAACGCGGCGAGCACGCCCGCGTCACGGGGGTGGGCCTCACCGAGGCCGAGCACGGTACGGCACTCGGTGTCGAACTCACCGTGCTCCTTGACGTGGTGCACGCAGGCGTCGAGCACTTCGGGCAGCAGCCGGTCCAGCGCGGGTTGCGGCAACGTGATCCACGTGGTGAACAACGTCCGCAGGCCGTCGGGATCGGGCTGCGCCGCGAGCAGCTCGGTGTACTTGGTCAGCCCCGGCGTGTCGATCGCCTTCAGCAGCTCCACCGTGCGGTACGGGTCGCGGAACCCGGCGAGCGCGTGGAACTCCGTCAGCGCGCACACCAGTTCCGGCTTGGCAGTCGGGTCGGGGTAGTTGCGGTTGGCCGCGTCCCTCGGGATGCCCGCGGCCTCCTCACGGGCGTACCCCTCCGCCGCCTGCTTCGCCGAGGGGTGCGCCTGCATCGAAAGCGGTTCCTCCACCGCGAGGATCTTCAGCAGAAACGGCAGCCTGCCACCCCAGCGGCTCGCGCATCGCTCGCCGAGCTGGCCGACCGGGTCGGACTCGACGACTTCCAGAAGGCTGCGCTCGGTTCCGTCCACGCCCACCACGCGCGACGGGTCACCCGGATGGGCACCCATCCACAGCTCGGCCTCCGGGTGTGGCGAGGGCACCGGCCTGCCGAGCAGCTCCGGGATCGTCGTCCTGGAGCCCCATGCGTACGGCCGTACCGCGTTGCGCAGCAGTTCCACGGTCAACTCAACTCCTCGCCGGTCCGCCGTACCGGCAGCGTTTGCGTCGGATGCGTGCACGCGAGCCGACCGCGACGCATGTCAGCCACAACCTCTCCGTTCCTTTCGCGCCGCGCCTCCTAGGCGGTGGCCTGCCCGGCACGACCGGCTCCACCGATGGTCCCTGCCGCGAGGCCCAGGTACACGGCGGCGAGTTCGAACCGCAATGCCAGCACGGCGGCCCTGCCGACGTCATCGGCCTCGATCTCGTCGGCAGGAGCCAGCACGTCCGCCGAGGGCAGTGCCTCGCCCGTCCGAAACCGCGCGCCGTCCGCGGCCGGTCCGGTGCGCACGGCAAGCAGCAGGACCCGCGGTGGCGGTCCCTGCGCAAGGTCATCGTCGGGATCGGCGAAGATGTCACGGTTTCCCGCGGCCTCCAGCGCCGCGCGGTAGAGCGCGGGCCTGGCCACGGCCTGCCGGTAGTCGGCGACGTCGCTGACCAGCGCCGCGTGCGCGGCCAGTGCGTGACCGGCATGGTGGCCGACGGCCACGGCGATGTGGTCAAGGCCCCACAGCATCGGCGTGTGTTCGGCAAGTCGAAGGGCGAGCCCCTTGGCCGGGTTCACGAACGACTCGTGACCGAGGTGGCACTTCTCGGCCTCGTTGTCGAGTTGGTCGGCGAGGGACTCGATGTCGGCGACCACGAGGCCGAGCGTGTTGGCCGTGAGCAGCCCGGCGGCAAGAGCCCTGGGAAACGCCAGCTCGGGCGGCACCGGAACCCGGGGCGCGATGAGCAGTCCCCTACCCGCGACCGACGACGCCACCGGACCGTCCGGCGGCGCGGAGATCACCACGGTCGAGCCGTAGCGGGCCGCGCGCTCCAGTGAGGTGGCGAGGTCGTGGTCGTAGGGGTCGTCGGTGTGGGCAAGCACCACGTCGAGCGCGCCGATCCAACTGGGCACAAGGTCACTGATCACCACGGGCACCGGGCTGGTGTGAGCCAGCAGCGCCTCGAGCACGAGAGCGGCGGAACGGCTGACACCAGGCCGCACCACGAGGACGAGGCAGCGGGGCCTGCCCAGGTCGAGCCGCTCGGACAGCTCCAACTCGGCAGCAGCCTCCGCGGTGGCCCTGACCTGCGCACCCGCCATCGCCGCGGCGCGCAGCAGCCCCGCACCGTCGGCTTCGGCCAACCGCGCGGGGTCGTCGAGCAAGGAGTCGTCAAGCACCGTCTGGGCTGGATTCGTCACGGGATTCTCGCTCGTCGCCCTTCGTCGGGGGCGTCGCCTCGTCGAGCAGCAGCACGGGGATACCGTCGCGCACGGGGAACACCCGGCCGCACGCGGTGCAGGTCAGTGCGTCCGCGTCCGGGTCGTCCGGCGAGCCCGGCGTCAGCGGCGCGTGATCCGGCGAAGGGCACGCCAGGATCTCCAACAGGTCCGCGTCGATGGTGACCGCCATCTGTCCTCCCACTCTTCCTCTCTACCACTGTGAGCCCCACCGTGGGCAGTCGCGGCCTAGCCGCGAACGATCGACAGCACCTCGTCGGTGAGAGCTTTCACGGAGCCCTCGTCGGGGCCCTCCACATTGAGGCGCAGCAGCGGCTCGGTGTTGGAGGCACGCAGGTTGAACCAGCCGCGCTCGCCGAGGTCGACCGTCAGCCCGTCCAGTTCGTCGATGCTCACACCACTTCGCCCGGCGAACGCGTCCTTGACGGCCAACTGGCGCGCGACCTGGTCGTCGACCGTGGAGTTGAGCTCACCGGATGCCGCGTACCGGCTGAACTGCCTTGCCAGCTCCGAAAGCGGGCGTTGCTGTTCCCCCAGCGCCGCCAGCACGTGCATGGCGGCGAGCATGCCGGTGTCGGCACGCCAGAAGTCCCGGAAGTAGTAGTGCGCGGAGTGCTCGCCACCGAAGATCGCGCCGGTCTCGGCCATCTTCTCCTTGATGAAGGAGTGACCCACCCTCGTGCGCACCGGGTTGCCGCCGTGCTCGCTGACGATCTCGGGCACCGCTTTGGAGGTGATGAGGTTGTGGATGATCGTGGCACCCGGCTCCTTGGCCAGTTCGCGCACGGCCACGAGCGCGGTGACCGCGCTGGGTGAAACCGGCTCGCCGTCACCGTCCACCACGAAGCAGCGGTCGGCGTCACCGTCGAAGGCAAGCCCCACGTCGGCACCGACCTCACGAACCTTCGCCTGCAGGTCGACCAGGTTGGCAGGGTCGAGCGGGTTCGCCTCGTGGTTGGGGAAGCTGCCGTCCAACTCGAAGTACATCGGCACGATCTCGATGGGCAGGTCCTGCCCGAGCACGGCGGGCACGGTGTGCCCCGCCATACCGTTGCCCGCGTCGACGACCACCTTCAGTGGCCGGATGTCGCTGAGGTCGACCAGTGTGCGCAGGTACTGCGCGTAGTCGGCAAGCATGTCCTGCTGGGTCACCGTGCCCGGCTGGCCCGCGAACTCGGGCACACCCTGTTCGACGGTGTCCCTGATCTCGGCGAGACCGGACTCCTGCCCCACCGGCGCAGCGCCCGCGCGGCACAGCTTGATGCCGTTGTACCTGGCGGGGTTGTGGCTGGCGGTGAACATCGCACCCGGCATGTTCAACCGGCCGGAGGCGAAGTACAACTCGTCGGTGCTCGCCAGTCCGATCAGCACGACGTCGAGACCCTGCGAGGTGACGCCGCGCGCGAACGCGTTCGCGAGGCCGGGCGAGGACTCCCGCATGTCGTGGCCGATCACCACCGACGGTGAGTCCGGCTTGATGAGCAGCGCGAACGCAGCCCCGAAGTCGGTGACCAGATCCTCGTTCAACTGCTCACCGACGACACCTCGGATGTCGTAGGCCTTCACGATGGCCGACAGGTCTGACACGCCTCTCCCCGATCGTCGTGCTGGTGGCTTCTCGCAAGCGTCGATACCCGCGCAAGAGCCTACCGACACGCGCTGTGTTGTCAGGCGCGGCCGGGCAGCACGCGCAGATGGCCACGCCTGCCGGAGCCGGTCTCCGGCTGCTCGGCGGGGGCGGGAGCGCGGTCGGTGCGGCCTGCCTCTCTGACGGCCTCGGCGAGCGCGGTGAGCTCGTCGCTGGACGGCTCCGGTGCCGCGAACTCACCCTCGTGCCGTACGACCTCCCAACCCCTCGGCGCGGTCAGCCGTAGCGCGTGCGCCTCGCAGAGGTCGTAGGAGTGCGGCTCCGATGCTGTGGCGAGCGGTCCCACCACGGCCGTGGAGTCGCTGTAGGCGTAGGTCAGCGTGGCGACCGCGGGCTCAAGGCAACCCGTCCGCGAACACTTCCGCACGCTCGGCACGGTTGGTCACGATAGCCGGTGTGGCGCCGGACGCGGCGCAGACACACCGGGAAGGTCGGCGCGCGAAAGCGTACCCTTCCCCACGTGGCTACGGCTCGGAGTTCGCGACAGCGGCGGCGGCACCGCCGCGACCGGCACGGTCGCGGCCTGCGTGGGCTGTTGTATCCCGCTACGCTGCCCGCCGCGGCCAGCCGCGCCGAGAAGTTCGACGCGCTGGTGCTCGACGCGCTGGAACCGATCGAGGCCCGCTGGCGGCACGAGCTCACCAAACTGGACGTGGCTGTGGACGACGTGCCCGAGGTGCGTACGGAGCTACCCGAGACGCAGGCCGACGGCCTGTTGCTCGACGGTTCGGTACCCATCTCCCGGCTGGTGCCCGCGGGCGTCGACAAGACCGGCCTGCCGACGAGGGCCAGGATCGTGCTGTACCGCAGGCCGCTCGAGGCACGGGCGAAGGACCCGGCCGAGCTGGCGGACCTGGTCCACGACGTGTTGGTGGAGCAGGTGGCCAGCTACTTGGGAGTGGAACCCGACATCATCGACGGCGGCTGAGAAGCACGTGCTCGCGGACCTGCCCGCTCGCCACGGCGGGCTGGACCGCGACGGCGGGCCGGGATCGCGGTGAGCCCCGTGAACAGCAGTGCCGCGACCTGGCCGAGCAGCAGCAGGTTGTGCAGCACGGCCGGGTACTCCACGGTGACGTCGGACTGCCTCGGCGGTACCGAGACCGCCACCTGGTGCCCCCACGCGGGCACGATGGGCACCGGCTCACCGTTCACGGTCGCGCGCCAGCCGGGTTCGTGCTCGGCCGCGAGCACCAGCAGGCGACCGGCGGGTCCGTCGGAAACCCGTACCCGCACCTTCGGCGGCCAGGCATCCACAGGCGCCACGGCCGAACCACCCATCAGTTCGCCGCTGGGAGGCTGGCCGCTCACCGCGCGCCTGGCCTGTTCCGGCGACACCAGCGTGACCCTGCCCGACACCGGCGAGAGCCGCAGCACGGCCCGGCCGTCACCGGTCGGCGCCGCCCCGGTCACCAGGTCGGGCGCGGCCGCCCGCAGCGCGGCGCCGGTTTCGCCCGGCGGGAGCACAACGAAGAGCACACCGGCGGCTGCCGCCGAGGTCACCGCTTCCGGCGAGCCCGCGAGCAGTTCCCGCTGCCAGCCCGCGAGCCGCTGCGGCACGCCCGCCACCGGGGCGATGGCGTCATCACCGAATCTCGGCGTGCGGGCGGCCACCTGGCGGACCCGCTCACCGAGCACCAGCACGCCACGCCCGGTCTCGGCGAGTTCGGCGGTCAGCGACGGGGCAAGCCGCAGCCCGCCTCCCGCCTGCAGCGGCCCCTGCCTGCCCGCCGCCACCGCGCCCGCGCCGAGCGCGACGACCAGCGCGGCGCAGGCGACCGCGACGAGCCGAGTGAGCTGCCTCGGCACGGCGTCGCGGCCTGCGACGCCCGCGCCGAGCACCATGGCGAGCGCTCCTGCGCCCGCGAACAGCAGCGGCACCCCGGTGAAGCCGGGCGCCGGTGTGACCCCGCCGAGCGGGACCACACTCAGCAGTGACACCACCGCCGCTCCGGCCGCGCCGAGCGCGAGCAGCACCAGTCCAGGCACCAGCCGCACGGTCGGCCGCACGATCGTGGCCACGACCGCCGCGGCCACCACGGCGATCCCCACCGGCAACCCACCCGGCCCCGCGGGGTCCAGCCCGGCGAGATCGGCGCCGCCCGGGAGTACCCACGCCGGGCCGCCGAGGCCGTGCAGCAGCAACGCGGGGTGGCTGAACAGCGCGGGCAGCCAGGGCAGCAGCAGTGCCAGCGGCAGCAGCACCACGATCGCGACGGCGGCCAGCGACCTGGCGGGCCGGTGCGCAGGCTGCGGCAACGCCACGAAGCCGATCAGCGCCAGCACCAGCGTCAACGCCAGGGCCAGCGGCGAGAACGCGCCGAGCACCGCGAGCGCGAGCGCACACAGCACGCTGCTGCTCAACCAACGCCGGTCCGACCGGGTGAGCACGGCGGCGACGCCCGCGAGCACAGCGGGCAGCAGGATGTGTGCCACCACCACGTCGAGCCTGCCCTGCGCCACCCCTGCCGTCGCCGACGGCAGCAGGCCGTAGGCGGCGGCCACGGCGGCGCGCACCCAGCGGTCGACCCGCAATCGCCGCGTCGAGAAGTAGGCAACCAGAGCGGCCAGCGGTGCGTCACCGAGCAGCAACACGGCCACAACCGCGGCGGGGCCGCCGAGCGGTGCCAACGGCGCACCGAGAACGCCGAGCACGGCCAGCGAGACGGGAGCCGTGCTCGCCGTGCCTCCCGCCACCGCGTGCCAGGGTTCGAGGTAGGTGGTCCATACCTGACCGAGCTCGCCGACCGGCAGCAGCGCACCTCCCGACAGGTCGAGGCCCAGCCGCTGCCAGTTCACGGCGAGTGTGATCGCGGTGAGTGCCAACAGCAACACGAACGGGGGCGCGAACACGGTCGCCGCGAGCAGCCTGCGGCGGTCGACCTCGACGAACACCAGTTCCCTGCCGCCTGCACCGCCTTGCGGGCCCGGTGAGGGTTGCGCTGCCGATGGTGCGAGCGCACCCGGCTCGGCATCGGCGTCGTCCTGCGGCACGCTGACGGCGACGATCTCGGCAGGCCTGCGCAACCCCGCGCTCGGTGATCGGATCGAACGGCGCGCCCCTGCGGGCAGCGCCTCGGGGCCGACCGGCCTTTCGCGGCTGTAGCGAGCTTCGGGCGGAATCCACGCGGACTCGTCCCCGGAGGTCTGCGGCAACCGGCCGAGCACCGCGTCGCTTTCCACGCGCCTGCGCACCAATCGCACGGCCGAAGCGGCAACCGCTTCCCGTAGCCGGGCCGCCCTGCCGGTGAACAACCCCCGCACGGAGCCGCGAGCGGTTCGCGCCGCACGCGCGGCACGCAGGTTCGCGTGACCACCGAACAGGAACGCGATCGCGGTGAACTCGGCGCGCGCCCGCTGCCGGTCGCCAAGCAAGGCGAACCCGGCACCGCGCAACAGAGCCAGCCACGCCAACCTCGGCAGGCCGAGTACGAACGCGAAGGTCGAGCAGTTGACGAGGTAGGTACGCAAGCCGTAGGCGCGGTCGGCGGCCGCCACCGAAGCGAGCGAACCGGGCAACGCGTGCGCCTGCCTGCGGCCGGTCGCCACAGCCCGAACGTGCCGCAGCCGTGCAGGCGGCACGCACAGCACCACCTTGCCCGCCGCGTTGGCTCGCCAGCCGAAGTCGACGTCCTCGCGCAGCAACGGCAACTCGCGGTCGAAACCGCCGAGTTCCTCCCACGCCTGCCGCCGGATCAACGCGCCTGCGCTCGACAGTGCCAGTACTTCCGTGGTCTGCTCCGGCGCAGGTTCGCCGTCACCGAACCGTCGTGGCACGGCCAGCCTGCGCTGGCCGGAGGCATCGGTGGACAGTCCCGCCTCCACGATCAGCCGAGGATCGGTCCAGTCCACGGCGAGCGGGCCGAGAGCCGCCGCCGACGGCGCGGTGTCCGCGGCCCGCAGCAGCATGTCGAGGCACGTCGGCTCGGGTGCGCTGTCGTCGTGCAGCAGCCAGATCCACGCGCCGGGATCACCCCAGCGGTCGCAGGCGTTGTCGACGGCTGCCGCGACGGCGGCAGCGAAACCGGTGTCGGCTTCGAGCGTGATGACACCGTCGAGGATGACCGCTGCGGTGTCCTCGCCGTGTCCCGCGGCTTCGGCGAGCATTTCAGCCGTGTCGTCGCTGGAGCCGGTGTCAACGGCGAGAATGTGCCGTGGCCGAATCGTGCTGCGGCGCAGGGCGGACAGCACGAGCGGCAGCCACTCCGCTCCGTTGTGACAGACCAGGACGGCGAGTACCGGCGCGGTCGACAGCGATGGCGGCGACAACTCGGCAGACTCGATGGAGGACCGGGGCAAGTACCTCTCCGTAGCTCGAAAGGGTGGGCGGTTCGCCTACCCTAACGACGAGCCCCGGTATGCGATCACACCGCGCGCTTCTTCAGTTTGCGCCGCTCCCGCTCCGAGAGTCCGCCCCAGATGCCGAACCGTTCGTCGTGCGCCAGTGCGTACTCGAGACAGTCGTCCTTGACCTCGCAGCCCTGGCAGATACGCTTCGCTTCCCGGGTGGAGCCACCCTTCTCCGGGAAGAAGGCCTCAGGATCGGTCTGCGCGCACAGGGCCCGCTCCTGCCAATCCTGCTCCCCCGCCACATCGAGGAGGTCGGTGAGAACGCCCAGATCGTCGTCCGGGTGTCCACCCCACTCCATGACGTGCCCCCATTCCATTCCAGTAGTGTCTAACCGCACGTCCGCCTCCTCGCTCTCACGCACTCCCAGGCTTGGCGGTATGGGATGCCACGCGCTGCCCCCCTTCAGACAGCGAAAATGACATCAATGTGATTACACCCGTGTAGTAAGGCTGGGTCAAGCGGAGTAGCGAGGTTGGGGGATAGTCCCGGCGCCGTGCGCAAGGGGACACGCCGAGAAGACCGCGTCCGGATCCGACACGGGTGGTCCGCGCCGCAGCCGGATGGGACAAACTAGGCCCGTGCAACGTTCAGTGGTCCGCCCCAGCCTGCTCTTCTACGTCATTCTCGCCGTCACCGTCGCGGGCGGCATCCTGGCCGCGCTCGTCGACCCGGTAACCATCACCGGCCGGACCGTGCTCGGAACCGTCGGGGTGTTCGTCCTCGTGATCGGCGGCTGGGCGCTGTCGCTGACGTTCCACGAGTTCGGGCACGCGCTGGTCGCCTACCGAGGCGGCGACCGCGAGGTGGCCGCCAAGGGCTACCTCTCGCTGGACATCCGGCGCTACACCGATCCGGTTCTGTCGCTGGTGCTTCCGCTGATCATCCTGGCGATCGGCGGTATCCCGTTGCCGGGCGGCGCGGTTTGGATCAACCGGTGGGCGCTTCGGTCGCGTTCGGTGTCGTCGTGGGTCTCGCTCGCGGGCCCGCTGAGCAACCTCGGCCTCGGGATCGTGCTCACGGTCGTGGTGACGCTGGTGGACATGCCGCTCGGTCTGCTGGTCGGCCTTTCCTACCTCGCCTCGCTGCAGATCCTCGCGTTCGTGATCAACATCTTGCCGGTGCCCGGGTTGGACGGCTTCGGTGCCATAGAGCCGTACCTTTCACCGCAGGCGCGGGAGTTCGGAGCCAAGGCGCGGCCATGGGCGCCACTGGTGCTGTTCGCGCTGATCTTCGCGCTGCCCGGCTTCGCGCAGGTGCTGTGGGACATCACCGACACGCTGTTCGGCGCGGTCGGCGGCGACGAGCGGGCCGCGCAACTCGGGCAGATGATCTTCATGTTCTGGCGTTTCTGACCGACCTCCCGAGCGGCAACGCAGAACTCGCGGGCGGCAACGCAGAACTCGCGGGCGGCAACGCAGAACTCGCGGGCGGGAACGGGGGACTCGCGGGCGGGAACGGGGGACTCGCGCGGGGTCAGGTGTTGCGGGCGAACCACTCGTCCGCGCGCTTGGCCACCCGCTTCAGCCCGGCGCGTTCCCCGAAGTAGCCGCCCACCATTCCCACCACGGGCAGCATCCCGATGGCGTGGTGGTAGAAGCGGCCACTCGGTCGTTTCTCCAGCTCGTCGGAGATCGCCAGCAACGAGCGGCCCAGCCGCCACAGCGTTCGCGCCGAGGCCTTGAGCGTGACCTTGCCGTACCGCCTCGACGACTCGTCCAACTCCTCGGTCAGCTTGCCGGTCTCGGCGTCCTCCTCGGCCGTGTCGTGCCCGGCGAAGCGCCCTTGCGCGAGTTCGGCCGGGATCTCGCGCTCGAACAGCACCCACGCCACGAGGCGGACCCGATCGCCGACATCGGTCACGCCGCGCTCCCCCGCGATGGCGCACAGCAGCACGCCCTGCGAGGCCGCGCCGAGGGTGTCCTGGATGGGCAGCCGGTCCGCGAGCGCCCCGCCCAGGCCGGGGACGGCGGTGAGCAGCGAGGTGAACCGGCCGACCCGGTTGATCCACCAGTCGGTGCGCTCACCGGCAGCCATCCTGCTCCACGCCGTGGTGCCCGGTACCCGGACCGACCGCAGCCCCTCGACCAGCCGCGCTCGTGACTTCGGTTTCAGCTCCGGTTCCTCGCCGGCCTCGCCGGCCTCGCTGCCTGCGACGAGTCCGAACGGGTCGGCCTCGCGTAGCGCATCCACCATCGGCCCGGTGGCACGCACGAACGGCCGCAGTGCGGCGACGACGTGCCGGTCGGTGATGGCCTCCCCCATCGAACAACCGCCCTTCCTGGTCGCGCTGGCCTCGGTCGGCGAGCCTATCGAGATCGGCCGGTGACCGGTGCCAGTGAGCCGCCGAGCGCGAGAGCCCCAGGCAACGCGCCTGCGGCAAGCAACAGCAACGTGCGCCAGTCGGCCAGCAGCACCACGTCCCCGCCCGGTCCCAGCACGCCGAGCACCAGCAGCGTGAGCAACCACACCAGCAACGGCACCGTCGCCAACCTGCGGGAGGTGAGCCTGGCCGCGACGACCACCAGCAGCGGTGTGGTCACTGCGGCGACAACGGCGCTGATCGGCGCGGGTGCGTCCTGCAACCGGGGCAGCAGCAGACCGTCGAGCCGCAACGGCAGGTAGAACAGCTCAAGCACGGCCAGCAGTGCGGCGTCGGCGGCGAGCACCGCGATCAGCAGCCGGTCGGCTGTCCTTTCTCGCACGGCTACAGGCCCCCGAACAGGTCGGTGTCGGCACCGGCGCGCGGCCCTTGGGCGAGTACGAAGAACTCCGTGTCCGGCACCGGTTGCGCGAGGTTGTTGGAAAGGGCGAACCAGTCGGCTCCCACGGTGAGCTGAGTCTCGTGGGCGCGCAACGCGGCGAGCTTGGCGTCGCGGTGGGCACTGATGTCCACCCGCGTGGTGATCAGCTCGTCGTCGGTGGTCGGCAGCTCACCGGCATCGGGCACCCGGAAGGGCACGTCGTCGCGGGCGCGCAGTTGGGCCAGTCCTCGCGCGGTCGCGGCGGCCGAGTTGACGGTGTGGAACACCCGCGACACCGACTCGGCGCGCTCGGCCGCGGCCATCGTGATGTCGTGAGCGCGGATGTGGTCGGGGTGGCCGTAGCCACCGTTGGCGTCATAGGTCACGACCACCTGCGGGCGCAGTTCCTTCAGCACGTCCAGCAACTGCTCCGACTGCCTGCGCAGCTCGCCCCGCACGAACGCGCGCGGATGTTCGGCGGCGGGCGTGCCAGCCATGCCGGAGTCCCGCCAGGCCGCGATGCCGCCCAGGTATCGGTGTGATGTCCAGCCCAGTGCGCTGCCCGCCGCCGCGAGTTCGCTCGCGCGGTACCCGCCGAGCTGGTCACCCGCCCAGGAGCCCAGCTGCGCGAGGTCGGGCGGGATGATCTCGCCCTCCTCGCCCAGCGTGCAGGTCACCACAGTGACCTGGGCACCTTCGGCGCTGTAGCGAGCGATCGTGCCGCCCGTGGTGATGCTCTCGTCGTCCGGGTGCGCGTGCACCATCACGAGCCTGCGTTCAGCGGGGATCACGGCTTCAGCCTAACTAGGTAATCGGCACACCTAAGTGTTGCCGGTTGGTTACTGAATGACATTCAGTTCCTTCGGGGTGTCCACATCTCGGAACACCTCGGCTATTCTCCCGGCGTTACGAGAAGCGCCACGTCGAGGGAGTAGGGAGCAGGGGTGCGGAACCCGTACGGCCGTCACGCTGGAGAACCGGCAATACCGGCATTTCACTCGTTCGGCGTAGTCGTTAGGGAATCACCGTTGCATCACGATCGCTGTCCGCAGCGGTGCACGCGTCGCCACAGTGCTTAGCGTGCAGGGTTAACGGTGCGCGAACTCGATCACATCGAAGAGCTCACCGCGAAGCGTCAGAGATCGCCTCGAACCCCGATGGCGTCCAGCAAGGAGAGTCAATGTTGAGAAGCAAGTCACGCGTGGCGCGGTACGCCGCGCTCGTCGCAGGAGCGGCACTCGTCCTGTCCGCGTGCGGTGGGGGAGGGGAAGGCGACGGCGAAGGCGGCGGCCAGACCGGCCAGGCGTTCGCCGAGTGTGATGCCAACCCCAACGAGTGCAACTCCGCTCCGGCCGACCAGCTGCAGGACGGCGGCGAGGTCACCATGGCCATCGAGAAGAACATCCCCAACTGGAACCTCACGTCCTCCGAGGGGAACGTCTTCGAGAGCAGCATGGTGCTCAAGGGCGTGCTCCCCTCGACCTTCATCAGCCAGCCCGACCTGACGTTCAAGATGAACGAGGACGTGCTGGAGTCGGCGGAGCAGACCAACGACGACCCGCAGACGATCGTCTACAAGATCAACCAGGACGCGGTGTGGTCCGACGGCACGCCGATCAGCGCCGACGACTTCATCTACAACTGGAAGGTGCAGAACAGCCGCGACTGCCCTGACTGCGCCGTGGCCACCACCGCAGGCTACGAGCAGGTCAAGTCGGTGGAGGGTTCCGACAACGGCAAGACGGTCACCGTGACCTTCGACAAACCGTTCACCGACTGGCAGCAGCTGTGGGAGTCGGGCGACCCGATCTACCCGGCGCACATCGCCGCGGAGCACGGTGACCTGAACACGCCCAAGGGCCTGAAGTCGGCCTTCGAGTGGTTCAGCAAGAACGTACCCGACTACTCCGCCGGCCCGTTCAAGATCGAGAACTTCGAGAACGACAAGTCGGTCACGCTGGTGCCCAACGAGAAGTACTGGGGCGAGAAGCCGAAGCTGGACCGGGTGATCTTCCGAATCATCACCGAGGCCGCCCAGGAGCCGACCGCGCTGGCCAACAACGAGGTGCAGGTCATCTACCCGCAGCCGCAGGTGGACCTCGTCAGCCAGGTGCGCAACATCCCCAACGTGTCTTCCTACATCGGACTGGGCTTGACCTGGGAGCACTTCGACTTCAACCTCGACACCCCCGCGCTGAAGGACAAGGCGCTTCGGCAGGCGCTGTTCACCGCGGTGGATCGGGAGGCGCTGATCAACGGCACCGTCGGCCAGTTCACCGACAAGGTGAAGCCGCTGAACAGCAACAACTTCATGCCGCAGCAGGAGGGCTACGAGGACGTCATCTCGCAGACCGGGCAGGGTGCCGGTGACATCGAGAAGGCCAAGCAGATCCTGACCGACGCGGGCTACAAGGTCGAGGGCGGCAAGCTGATGGACCCCGACGGCAAGGCCGTGCCGCAGCTTCGCATCCGCTACACGACCGGCAACCAGATCCGGCAGGACTCCTGTGAGCTGTTCGCGCAGTCGGCCAAGGAGCTGGGCGTGAACGTCAAGGTGGAGCCGACCGACGACCTCGGCGGCACGCTGGAGAGCGGCGACTACGACGTGATGGTGTTCGCGTGGGTCGCCTCGCCGTACCCGTTCGCCAACGCCTTCCAGAACTGGACGACCGGGCAGGGCAACAACTTCGGTAACTACAGCAACAAGCAGGTCGACAAGCTGCTGGGCGAGGCCGTGTCCGAGACCGACCGGCAGGAGGCCATCAGCAAGGTGAACGAGGCCAACAAGATCATGGCCGAGGACGCCTACGTGCTGCCGCTGTACCAGAAGCCGACGTTCATCGCGGCGTACGACAACATCGCCAACATCCGCAACAACTCGACGCTGGACGGTCCGGTGTACAACATCGGCGAGTGGGGCCTGCGGGCAGGCTGACGCCACGCGTCTGAACCACTACCCACCGGTGGGGAGGCCGTCGTCACAGGCGGCCTCCCCACCGGATGCGGACCGGCCCCACCTACGCTGAATCGGCGACGCAGCCACCAGCTACGTCACCGCACGTCGACTCGCTCAAAGCAGGAAGACCTCCATGCTCGCCTACGCCCTGCGCCGATTCCTGATATCGGTGCCGATCCTCATCGCCTCGACGTTCGTCGTCTTCCTCATGGCGTCGCTGTCGGGCAATCCGCTGAACCAACTGATGGCGAAGAACCCTCCGCCACCGCCGCACACCATCGAACTGGAGCGGCAGCGGCTGCACCTCGACCAGCCGCTGCTCGAGCGCTACTGGAACTGGCTGACCGGCATCTTCCGGGGTGACTTCGGCCCCTCGGTGCAGTCGACCATGGACATCGGCTCCGAGGTCACCAGCGCCTATCTCGTGACACTGCGACTCATCGCCGCCGCGATGCTCATCGCGCTCATCCTCGCGGTCATCGTCGGTGTGGTCAGCGCCGTGAAGCAGTACTCCGGTATCGACTACACCTTCACCTTCACCGGCTTCCTGTTCCTCGCGATGCCCTCGTTCTGGTTCGCGATCCTGCTCAAGGAAGCGGGCATCAGCTTCAACAACGCCGTCGGCGACCAGGTGCTCTACACCATCGGCGACAGTTCGGTGTACGTCTCCGGCGGCGCGTGGGCGCAGCTCGCGGACACGCTCGGCCACATGGTGCTGCCGACCATCTCGCTGGCGCTCATCTCCTTCGCCGCGTGGAGCCGGTTCCAGCGCGGCTCCATGCTCGAGGTGCTCAACAGCGACTACGTCCGGCTGGCGAGAGCCAAGGGCCTGCCCCGGGGTCGAGTGATGCGCCGCCACGCGCTGCGTACCGCGCTGATCCCGCTGGCAACCGTCACCGCACTGGACCTCGGGTCGATCATCTCCGGAGCCGTCGTCACCGAAACCGTGTTCCAGTGGCGCGGCGCGGGCCACTTCCTGCTGCAGGCCATCCAGCGCGACGACGTCTACGCCATCACGGCGTGGCTGCTGTTCTCGGCGACCATCATCATCGTGCTCAACCTGGTCGCCGACCTGCTCTACGGCGTGCTCGACCCGAGGATTCGCTATGCCTGACAACATCGAAACCGCCCCGCCGGTGACCACTCCGACGCAGCCACCCGTCGAGCGCGAGTTCACCGTCGCCGAGCGCAGCCAGGCACAGCTTGTGGTCCGCAGGTTCCTGCAACACAAGCTCGCCGTCGGCAGCCTGTTCGTGTTGCTGGCCATCGTGCTGCTCGCCTTCGTCGGTGGCGCGCTGTGGAAGTACGACGTGGCCGACCTCACCGGGGACAACTCGCAGCCACCGTCGTTGGACCACCCCTTCGGCACCGACGCCGTCGGCCATGACAGCTTCGCCCAGGTACTGCGTGGTACCCAGATCTCGATCGGCATCGCCGTGCTGGTCGCGCTGTTCGCGACCTTCGTCGGCACGATCTGGGGATCGGTGGCGGGGTTCTACCGCGGCTGGATCGACACCGCCCTGATGCGCATCTCCGACCTGGTGCTGACCCTGCCGCTGCTGGCCGTCGCGGCGGTGCTCGCGCACAACGTCGGCGGCAGCTGGTGGCTGATCGCGGTCGTGCTCGGCGGCCTGTACTGGGCATACGTGTCCCGCGTCGCCAGAGGTGTGGTGCTCTCGCTTCGAGAGAAGGAGTTCATCGAGGCCGCGCGGGCTCTCGGTGCGAGCGATCTGCGGATCATCTTCCGGCACCTGGTGCCCAACGCGCTCGGTTCGGTGATCGTCAACGCCACGATCCTGGTGGCCCTCGCGATTCTCATCGAGACCGCGTTGTCGTTCCTCGGCTTCGGTGTGCAGCCGCCCGACACCTCGCTGGGCCTGCTGGTGAGCCAGAACCAGACCGCCGTCTCGACGCGGCCGTGGCTGTTCTACTTCCCCGGCCTTTTCATCATCCTGATCGCGCTGACGATCAACTTCATCGGGGACGGACTGCGCGACGCGTTCGACCCCCAGCAGACGAAGGTGCGCGCATGACCTCCACCGACCCAGTACTCGAGGTGGAAGACCTGACCGTCCAGTTCCCCACCGACGACGGCTTGGTGCAGGCCGTCCGGGGAGTCAGCTACCAGCTACGCCGCGGTGAGGTGCTCGGTGTCGTCGGCGAGTCCGGTTCGGGCAAGTCGGTGACCTCCATGTCGATCATGGGCCTGCTGCCCAAGACCGCCCAGGTGACCGGATCCGTGCGCTTCCATGGCAAGGAGTTGCTTGGAGCCGGTGACAAGGAGATGTCCACGGTCCGTGGCCGCGGCATCTCGATGGTCTTCCAGGACCCGATGACCTCGCTCAACCCGGTCTACACGGTGGGTGACCAGATCGCGGAGGCGATCCTGGCGCACAACGACATCCGCAAGGACGCCGCCCGGGATCAGGCCATCGAACTGCTCGAGACCGTGCACATCCCGAACCCGAAGCAGCGGGCGAAGGCCTACCCGCACGAGTTGTCCGGTGGGATGCGGCAGCGGATCGTCATCGCGATCGCGATGGCCAACCGGCCCGACGTGATCATCGCTGACGAGCCGACAACGGCGCTGGATGTGACGGTGCAGGCGCAGATCCTGGAGTCGCTGCAGATCGCGCAGCGCGAGACGGGTGCCGCGATGATCCTGATCACCCACGACCTCGGCGTCATCGCGGGACAGGCCGACCGGGTGCAGGTGATGTACGCCGGAAAGGTCGTCGAGGCGGGTACCGCGGACGAGGTGTTCTACACCCCTCGGATGCCGTACACCCTCGGCCTGCTCGGCAGCCTTCCCCGGCTCGACGTCAAGGCCGAGCGGCTCAACCCGATCGCGGGCTCTCCACCCTCGGTGGTGAACATGCCACCGGGTTGCCCGTTCAGCCCACGCTGCCCGCTCGCCGAGGAGGTCTGTGACTCCGAAGAACCCGCGCTCCAGCCGGGTTCGACACCGGATCACCTCGCGGCGTGCCACTTCTCCTACCGGGTGGAGGGCCGCGAACCGGGCGAGTTGTTCCAGCCGAGGACCGACGACCCACAGCCTGCCGCTGCGCTCGAAGGCGAGGCACGCCCATGACGGAGACATCGCTGGCCGCGGCGCCGATCGACACCGGCAACGAGCCGGTGCTTTCCGCCCGCGACCTCGTCAAGCACTTCCCCGTCCGCGGTGGCGGGCTGTTGCGCCGCAGGATCGGAGACGTGCACGCGGTGTGCGGGGTCTCCTTCGACATCTATCCGAACGAGACACTCGGCCTCGTCGGCGAGTCCGGCTGCGGGAAATCCACCACCGCGCGGGTGGTGCTGAACCTGCAGCCCGCCACCTCCGGAGAGGTGCTGTTCCAGGGTAGGCGGCTCAACGACCTGCCGAACAAGGAAATGCGGCGGCTGCGGCGCAGCCTGCAGATCGTGTTCCAGGACCCCTACGCGTCGCTGGACCCGCGTATTCCCGTGAACGAGATCGTGGCCGAGCCGCTTCGGATTCACGGTCTCTACGGCGACAGCGGCAAGGAACGGGTGCGCGAACTGCTGAACATCGTGGGACTGCGGCCTGAACACGGCAACCGTTTCCCGCACGAGTTCTCCGGCGGTCAGCGGCAGCGGATCGGCATAGCCAGGGCGCTGGCGCTGGAGCCGAAGGTGCTCGTGCTCGACGAGCCGGTGTCCGCATTGGACGTTTCGATCCAGGCGGGCGTGTTGAACCTGCTGCAGGATCTGCAGTCGCAGCTGGATCTGTCGTACCTGTTCGTCTCCCACGACCTTTCCGTCGTGCGGCACATCGCCGACCGCATCGCGGTGATGTACCTCGGCAAGATCGTGGAACTCGCACCTGCCGAGCAGCTGTTCCAGAGTCCGGCTCACCCCTACACCCAGGCGCTCATCTCCGCGATTCCGGTGCCCGATCCGCGCAAGGAGCGCAGCAGGCAGCGAATCGTGATCACCGGCGACGTGCCGAACCCGGTGAACCCACCGACGGGATGCCGGTTCCGTACCCGGTGCCCGAAGTTCGCCAACACGCTCTCGGAGAGCCAGCGAAGCCTGTGTGTGGACACCGAGCCCGAACTGATCGATCACGGGCAGGGGCATCCGTCGGCGTGCCACTACGCCGAGAGCGCCCAACTGCTGTAGCGCGAGGGTCTGCCGGTGGGCCTTCGACCCGGCGGCAGACCCTCAGCGGGGCCCTCTGGTCCAGTTGACCGCGGAGGAGAACGGCCCGACAAGAGGCGGGCCGGGAGTGACCCCGGAGACGGTGGAGCCGATGGCCAGCGTGTCGGCCAACTGGAACAGCGGGATGGCCACGTTGCGCTGCCACAGCCGTGGCTCCAGCTCCGCAAGGCTGTCCCGAAGTGGCTCGGTACCGCTGAGCGCGGCATCGATCACGGGTTGCAGTTCCTCGTCACACAACGCCGCGGGATTGGCCGGTGTCCGCAGGCCGCTGTCCTCGGGCGGCTGGGAGTCCCAGCCCGGACCGCAGCCGAACGTCGAGGCAAGCGTCGAAGCCGGGTCCGCGCTCACCGGCCTCGGCACGACGGCGATGTCCACCGTGACCTCGCCGTTCTGTGGCTGCGACCGACCCTGTCCGGTCGGCTCGTCGGGCTCGGTCGTGCTCACCGGTGCGGCGAGCATCGTGGAGAACAGCTCTCTCGACGGCGGTCGAACCGTGGTCACCTCGACCCCTGCCGCGATGAGCTGCCTGCTGAGTTCCTCGGCGATACGCGCGTAGGGTTCCTGCTGCCCGGGTGAGGCCACCACCAGCGACAGCGTCTGGCCGTCCTTGACCCAGGTGCCTGCCTCTCGGGTGTAGCCGGCCTCGGTCAGCAGCCGCTCGGCCTGGCGCGGAGCAGGGCGTCGCGGCGGCCCGGCGGGGATGGTGGGTGCGTAGCCTTCCGCCGAGGGTGCGAGCACCTGGGCGCCCGCCCGCAGCCGGGAAGAGGGACCACCCTGGGTGCCCTCCGCGATCAACCGATCCCTGTCGAGCAGCGCCGCGATTCCCGCACGCACCTTGTCGTCGGCAAGCGCGGGCCCGACCGGGCGTAGCAACACCTCGGCGAGATAGGGCCTCGCCACGGTGTGGGACTGGGCGTCCTCACCGAGTTCGGAGAACAGCTTCACGCCGTCGGCATCGGTGGCGGCGAGAACGAACTGGTCGGTGCCGCTTCGCAGTGCGGCGGCCATCCCCTGCTGGTCCGACCTGTGCAACACGATCCTGTCGACCGCGGCGGGTTTGGCCCAGTAGCGCTCGTTGCGCTCCAGGATGATCTCGCCCCGCTCCTTGTCGACGGTCTTGATGGAGAACGGACCGCCGTAGGCGGGGAAGCTGTCCGCGAGAGCGCCCTGCCACCCGCCAGGCGCGTCCTTGAGCGCGTGCGAAGGCAACAGGTTGTCGAACAACGTCTTCCACCCCGGGTACGGCTCGCTGAAGGTGACCTCGACGAGCTTGCCGCCCTCGCCGGGCTCGATCGAGGAGATCAGCCGGTAACCGGCGGGGTCGACCACACCCGGTTGGGTCTTCATCGCCTCGGCGAGGTAGACGAAGTCCTCGACGGCGATCGGGGCGCCGTCGGACCAGGATGCCTCGGGGCGAATGCGGTAGGTGACGGTGAACGGTTCCTCCGAGGTCACCTCGGCGGAGGTCATCAGGTTCTCGTCAAGGGTGAGGGTGCCGTCGTCGTCCGGACGAAACGGTGAAGGCAGCAGTAGTTGCGAAAGCGCTTGCGTGACCGTGGAAAGGTCACCGAGGTTGTGCGGGTTGTAGCCACCCACCACGTCGTCGAGGCCGACCACGATCTGCGACGGCGTCTCGACGGGAGGAGCCGAGGTTTGCGCGATCGGTGTGCTCACCACAGGAGGGGGCGGGGTGTTCGAGCACGCGGCCAGCAGCACGGCGAGCACCAGCACCAGTAACGGATGAGCCGCCTTACCGCCCTTCGCTCGCACGCCGCAGCCCCTCCCTGCTCGTCGAACAATTGCCTCACCGCGCCCACGACCCGGTGCGCCGTCGTGTCGAGACTGCCAGATCGCATGTCAAGCCCGGATGGCGGTCCGCGTCCCCTACCGGGTGACGCGGGGGAACCCGTCGCGGTTCCCGTTCAGCCTCAGCCGTTGTCCCGGCTCTTGGCCCTCGACCGCTCCTTGGCGCGCTGCGAGATGTCCAGGGTGACCTTGCGCACCCGCACGAACTTCGGCGTCACCTCGACGCACTCGTCCACCGAGCAGAATTCCAGCGCCTCCTCCAGGCCCATCCTGCGCGGCCTGGCCAGGCGTTCCAGTTCGTCACCGGTGGAGGAGCGGATGTTGGTGAGCTTCTTCTCCTTGGTGATGTTGACGTCCAGATCCTCCGCGCGCGGGTTCTCGCCCACGACCATGCCCTCGTACACCTCTGCGCCCGGCTCGACGAAGAAGGTGCCCCTGTCGGCGAGTTGGAGCAGGGCGTAGGTGGTCACGGCACCGGGGCGGTCGGCGACCAGCGAGCCGCTGTGCCGGGTCCGGATCTCCCCTGCCCACGGGAAATAGCCTTCGAAAGTGTGGTTGGCGATGCCGGTGCCGCGGGTCTCGGTGAGGAAGTCGGTGCGAAAGCCGATCAGACCGCGCGCGGGCAGGATGTACTCCAGCTTGATCCGGCCGCTGCCGTGCCCGCTCATGTGCTCCATGCGGCCCTTGCGTGCCGCGAGCAGTTGCGTGATGGAGCCCAGATGCTCCTCTGGCGCGTCCACGTACAGCCGCTCGAACGGCTCGTGCAGCTTGCCGTCGATGGTGCGGGTCACCACCTGCGGCTTGCCGACGGTCAACTCGAAGCCCTCACGACGCATCTGCTCGACCAGCACGGCCAGCGCCAGCTCACCCCTGCCCTGCACCTCCCAGGTGTCGGGCCGGTCGGTCGGCAGCACGCGGACGCTGACGTTGCCGACGAGTTCGGCGTCGAGCCTCGCCTTGAGCAGCCGGGCGGTGAGCTTGTCCCCACCGCCCCTGCCCGCCAGCGGGGAGGTGTTGACGCCGAAGGTCATCGAGATCGCGGGCTCGTCGACGGTGATCCTCGGCAGCGGCTCGGGATTGTCCGGATCGGCCAGCGTGTCGCCGATGGTGATGTCGGGGATACCGGCGATGGCCACCAGATCCCCCGCGCTGGCCTGCTGGGCGGGCACCCGGGTGAGCGCCTCGGTGATCAGCAGTTCGGAGATCCGCACCGACTGCGCGGTGCCGTCCTCCCGCAGCCACGCGACGGTCTGCCCCTTGCGCAGCCGCCCCGCGTGGATGCGCACGAGCGCGATGCGGCCGAGGAAGCTGGAGGCGTCGAGGTTGGTCACCAGCGCGCGCAGTGGCGCCTCGGCGTCGGCGACAGGCGCCGGGATGTGGCTCAGCAACACGTCGAACAGCGGGTCAAGGTTGCCGCCGTCGGGTACCGTGCCGTCGGCCGGTCGCTGCAGGCTGGCCACGCCGTCCCTCGCGGCCGCGTAGACCACCGGCATGGAAAGCACGGCCTCCAGCGCGGCGTCGTCGGCCGCGGTGCCCTCACCGCCTTCGGCGTCTCCCGCCAACTCGAGCAGCAGGTCGTGCGTTTCCTCGACCACCTCGGCTATGCGCGCGTCCGGCCGGTCCACCTTGTTGACCACGAGGATCACCGGCAGCCCCGCCTGCAAGGTCTTGCGCAGCACGAACCTGGTCTGCGGCAGCGGGCCCTCGCTGGCGTCCACGAGCAGCACCACGCCGTCGACCATCGACAGCCCGCGCTCCACCTCGCCGCCGAAGTCGGCGTGACCGGGAGTGTCGATGACGTTGATCGTCACGGGACCGTCGGGGGTCTGCCTTCGGATGGCGGTGTTCTTGGCCAGGATCGTGATGCCCTTCTCCCGCTCGAGTTCCCCGGAGTCGAGCACCCGGTCGACGGGTTCCGATCGTTCCTCGAACGCTCCCGACTGCCGCAGCATCGCGTCGACCAGCGTGGTCTTGCCGTGGTCGACGTGCGCGACGATAGCGATGTTGCGCAGGTCCGTCCTGGTCCTCGCGGCGGCGGCTGTGGGCACGCGTGAGCTCCCTGGTGCGAAAAAGGGTGGAATGACCAGCGGGCTGTCGCCCGAGCTGGGATCTCGACCAGGATAGCCGCGCCGCGTGCCCTACCGACCGGCAGTGCCGGTCGTGCACCGGCACCATGGTGGCTGAGCTGGGCAAACGCGCTCAGTGTGTGATGGACTCGTTCAGCTCGCGCAGTTGCGCCGCCGTTCTCGTCACGACGAAATCGATCACCTCGTGGTGGGCGAGGTTCGCCAGCGCCAGCGGGTCCGACGCGAGCACGGCGTCGAGCTTGCCGCGCGGCATGGGCCTGGCCAGCAACACCTCACCGAGGTGCGCCTCCCGCCGCCCCGAAGCGAGCAGGTACTCGTGCTCGTACTGCTTGGCGAGCCATTCCACATGGTCGGGCAGCGCGTAGTCGATCTCCTGCAGCGGCGCCGTGTAGGTCAGCAAGACGACGTACATGCCACCACGGTAAGGCCGCTGGGCACGGTCGGCAGTGGTCGAAGCGGGCGCCGCAGCACGGGTCGGTCGTACGCGGCAGCCGCCGCAACTTGCGGTTTCTCGGCGCTGTCACTGTGCTCATCGGCTCAGCGCGGGTAGGGCGCGCACAGCAGCCGCCGCAACTCGGGCACGAGCACCCGATCGGCAGGCAGCCAGTCGAGTTCGGCCAGCCCGGCCATGTCCACCCACCGCAGCGCCCTGTGCTCGATCGCCCGCGGCCGGGCAGAGGCGCTGACCAGCGTCGCGGCGAACACCCGCAGCACCTTGCCCGCCGACAGCGGCACGTCGGCACCGAGGCGGCCGTGCACGATCACCTCGACACCGAGTTCCTCGACACACTCCCGGCGCAGAGCCTCGCGCTCGGTCTCGCCCGCCTCCACCCGACCACCCGGCAGCTCCCACCGGCCCGCCATGTCAGCGGGGTAGGCGCGCTGCTGCGCCAGCACGGCCTGGCCACGCACGAGTGCGGCTCCGACGATCACTGCGGGTTCCATGGCTCACGACAACCTACCGGCACCCTGCTCGCGGTAGCGGCGCCAGCTCACCTGGAACCGCGCCCCAGCCTCGGGTGACTCGCCGACCAGCACCTGCCCGCCCCTTCGTCGCACCGCCTCGGCGACGAGCGCCAGGCCCAGCCCCGCTCCACCCGAGCTGCGCGCCCTGTCGTCGGAGATCCGGTAGAAGCGGTCGAACACCCGCTCGCGATGCTCCGGCTCGATGCCGGGACCGTCGTCGTCCACCACCACCCGCACCGTCGAGCGCGCCGCGAGCACCGAGACCACGATCTGCGTCTCGGCATAGCGGCAGGCGTTTCGCAACAGGTTGTTCAGCACCAGCTCGACCTCGGCCTTGGTGGCCAGCGCCCACGCGGCCGCGACGACGGCGCTGACGCGCACCGGCGGCGAACCGGACGGCAGCCGCGCCACCGCCTCACGCACCTCGGTGACCAGTTCCACCGGCTCGGCGGGTGGCAGCTCGCCTGCGTCCGACCGCGCCAGCGCGAGCAGGCCGTCCAGCAGCGCGGTGAGCCGTTCCGACTCGGCGAGCACGTCCTCCAGCGTTTCCTGCGCCAGCGTTGCGTCGGGATTGGCGACGGCGACCTCGGACTGCACCCTGATGGAGGCCACCGGTGAGCGCAGCTCGTGCGCGGCGTCGCCGGTGAAGCGACGCAGCCGCTGCGTGGCCTCCTCCTGCCTGGCGAGCAGTGCGTTGAAGGCGCCCGCGAGCGCGCGCAACTCGTCGGTGGCCTCCGGCAACGGCAGCCGCCTTCCCGCGGGCAGCGTGCGCAGGCTGCGCCGCATCCGGCTCACCGGTGCGAGCGCGGCGCGTACCCCGATCGCCGTCGCCAGCGTGGCCACCAGCGCGCCGAGCAACGCGGCCAGCAACAGCCAGCTCGAGCCGTCGGCGACGGCCTCGGCGAAGCCGACCATCGGTGCGCCGACCACCACCAGCCGCTGCGAGCCGTCCGGCGCCGTGACAACCGAGCCCTGCCAGCGCCAGGTGGGCGCGTCGGAACCGCCTGGTTCGGTCGTGACGGCCAGGCCTGCCTTCAGGTCGCCGATCGCCTCGGTGGGCAACCCGGTCCGCGCTTCGCCGTCCACCGGGCCGCCCGCCGTGTCCAGCACCCGGACCTCGATTCCGCGCGGGCCTTCGGGCAACTCGCCCGCTGCCACCACCGGAGCGGCCGAGCCGAGCACCGAGGCCAGCTCCTCGTCGACGGAACCGACCAGCAGCGGTCCGAGTGCCCTGCCCGCGAGTACCGCGAGCCCGAACAGGAACGCCAGGGTGATCGTCGTGGTGATGAGGGTGATCCGGAAGCGCAGGCTGCGCCGCCGCCACCAGCGGCGCGGCGAGCTCACCCCGCGTTCGCCCCGTTCACGGCGGGGTCGGCCGCGAGGTAGCCGTGGCCGCGCACGGTCTTGAGCAACGACCCCGCACCCGCGGCCTCCAACTTGCGGCGCACGTAACCGACGTAGACCTCCACCACGTTGCGGGTCGCCGCGTGCTCGTCACCCCACACCGCGCGCAGCAGTTCCCCCTTCGTCACGACCGTCCCCGCCCTGCCCACGAGTACTTCCAGCAGCGCGAACTCCCGTGGGCTCAGCACCACCGGCTCGTCGTACCAGTGCACCTGCCTGGTGGCCCTGTCCAGCACGAGCCCGCCGACACGCAGCGGACCACGCGCGGGCTGCGCCGTCGCCCGGCGCAACACGGCCCGCACCTGCGCGACCAGCACCACGAACGAGAAGGGTTTCACCAGGTAGCCGTCGGCACCGAGGTCCAGCCCGTCGGCCTGATCGACCTCACCGTCCTTGGCCGAGATGAGCAACACCGGGGTGTGCACGCCCAACTCACGCAGCCGTTGCAGCACCCGGTAGCCGGACAGCCCGGGAAGCATGATGTCCAGCAGTAGCACGTCGAACGAGCCGGTTCGCGCCAGTCGCAAGGCCTCGGGTCCGTCGGCCGCGGGCACGACGTCCATGCCCTCCGCGGCAAGGCCGCGTTGCAGGGCCTTGCGCACTCCGGGCTCGTCGTCGACCACAAGTACTCGAGGGTTCACGGTTGCCAGCATGCCGCTTTCCTGGTCGTTCGTGCCGCCGCTCTCAGCGCACTCTCAGCATCTCAGGTCCGTCTCAGCGCACGACGTGCAGTGTTCATGGCGAAGGTTCATGGCGAAGTGGGACACACTGGCAAGTAGTGAAAAGGAGGGGCATGGTGAATCCGAAGCGAAGGGCCGTGACCGTGGCTGTGGCGGGCACGGCGGCAGGAGCGGTCGGGCTGGCGTTGCTCGCGCTGCCTGCGGGAGCGGGGGAGGCGCCGGAACTGCCACCGGTCAGCGCGCAGGACCTGGTGGGGTCGGTACTGCGGACGGATGCCCCGGCGCTGTCGGGCACGGTGGAGCTGGACAACCGCCTCGGCCTGCCCGCCGTTCCGGGTATGCCTGCGCTGGAGGCCGACTCCGCCCGGGTCTTCTACGACGGCTCGGGCCGCGGCAGGCTCGCGATCCAGCGCGACACCAGCGAGTACACGGTGGTGCACGGAAAGGACGTGCTGTGGACCTATGACTCGGCCGAGAACACGGTGACCCGCACTCCACTCACCCACGACAGGGCGGCACCGCCCGTCGACGGCGAACTCACCGATCCGGCCACGCTGGCCAACCGCCTCCTCGACGAGGTACGGCAGAGCAGCACGGTGGCAGTCGACGGCACGGCGACCGTCGCCGACCGCGCGGCCTACGAACTGGTGCTGACACCCAAGCCGGAAGAGCGGACGCTGCTGCGGGAAGTGCGCATCGCCGTCGACAGCGAGACGCGGTTGCCGCTGCGGGTGTCGGCGTTCACCAACGGCACCAGCGAGCCCGCGCTTCGGCTGGGATTCACCGACATTTCCTTCGGCGCGCAGCCTGCGCAACTGTTCAGCTTCACCCCGCCGCCGGGGGCCGAGGTGGAGCGGGAACGCCAGAACGGGCCGAGGGGTCCACGGCAGCACGGGCAAGTCGCGCCCGAGGTCGTCGGGTCGGGCTGGGACACCGTGCTGCTCACCAGGATGCCCGCCGACGTCGACACCGGTCGCGACACCGGTCACGACGCGCAAGCGGGCGGTGACCTGCGCGGGATGCTGGAACAGGTCGGGCAGCGGGTGCGCGGGCCGTACGGCTCCGGCTACCTGATCGAGACCACCGTGGCGACGGCACTGATCACCGACGACGGCAGGGTCGCCGTCGGTGCGGTGCCCGAACAGGTGCTGACCCAGGCGTTGGGCCGCCGGTGAGCACGGCACTGACCGGCGTGGCCGTTTCCGAGGAAGCGGCCACGCCGACCGTACCGCTGGCGGCGCGGGCCAGGGGGCTGCGCAAGACCTACGGCAGCACGGTCGCGGTCGACCACGTGGACCTCGACGTACCGCAGGGCGCCGTGCTGGGCATGCTCGGCCCCAACGGCTCGGGCAAGACCACCACCATCCGCATGCTGCTCGGGTTGGTGCGCCCGACGGCGGGGGACGTGCGGCTGCTGGGACACCCCATGCCGGACGGGGCAGGCCGGGCACTGCCCGACGTCGGCGCGCTGGTCGAGGCTCCGGGTTTCCACCCGTTCCTCTCCGGCCGCGAGAACCTGCTGCGCCTTGCCTCGGCGGAGCCGAGACTGGCGACGGCCGGCGTCGCGGGCGCGGTCGATGCCGCATTGGAGCGAGTGGGGCTGTCGTCGGCGGCGGGCCGCCGTTACCGGGCCTACTCGCTGGGTATGAAGCAGCGACTCGGCCTCGCGGGCGCGTTGCTGGTTCCCAGACGCATGGTGGTGCTCGACGAGCCGACCAACGGCCTCGATCCCGCGGGCACCCGGGAAGTACGCGCCATCATCGCGGAGTTGCATGCCGCGGGGGTGACCGTGCTGGTGTCGTCACACCTGCTCGCGGAGGTGGAAGCGACGTGCACGCACGTGGCGGTGCTGCACGAGGGCGGTGTCGTGGCGCAGGGTGAGTTGTCGGAGTTGCTGGAATCGGGCTCGCCCGCGCTGCTGGTGTCCACACCGGACGGCTCGGGAGCGGTGGCGGCACTGCGAGAGCGGCGCGTGCCGTCCCGGTTGACCCCGCAGGGAGTTCGGGTGGACCTTTCCGCCACCACGGCGCCGGAGGTGGTGGCCGCGCTGGTGCACGCCGAGGTGCCGGTGCACGAGGTGCGCAGGGCGCGAACGGGCCTTGAGGACCTGTTCGCGCGACTGACCCAGCAGGAGGGACCGGACGAGCAGCAGGAGGCGGCGACGTGACCACCGATGTGACACCGACCTCGGTATCCGGTGCCGAGCAGAGTGCGGGTCGGCTGCGGGCACCACTGCTGCGGTTGTTGCGAGCCGAGTTGCGTTGGATCTTCCGCAGGCCACGCAACCTTGTGGTGCTCGGGCTGCTCGCCGTCATCCCCGTGATCGTGGGGATAGCGCTGACGCTGGTCGACTCCCCCGGACCGCCCGGCCGGGGCGGCGACGGCAACGGCTCGCTGTTCGCGACGGCGGGCGCGAACGCGCTGGTGTTGCCGATCGGGGCGATGGCGATGACGCTCAGCCTGCTGCTGCCGCTGAGCGCGGCGATGGCGGGAGCCGATGCCATCGCGGGCGAGCAGGCGCACGGCACGCTGCGCGGCATGCTGCTGGCCCCGGTGAGCAGGGGCAGGTTGCTGTTCGTGAAGGCGGTCGGCGTCGCCGTGCTGACCCTCACCGCGGTGCTCGTGATGGCGCTGACCGGCGTGCTCACCGGTCTCGCGATCAACGGAACCGACTCGCTGCTCACGCTGTCGGGTACGACGCTGTCGTTTCCCGGTGCGCTGCTGCGAGTACTGCTGGCTGCAGGGTGGGTGGCGCTGCAGTTGTGGGCGGTCGCCGCCGTCGCGCTGGCCATCTCCGCCACCACCGAGCACCCGATGCTGGTCGTGGCCTCCGTGCTGGCAGGTGTGGTGGTGTTCTCGGTACTGAACCTGCTGGACGCACTGGACTGGCTGCACCCGTTCCTGCTCAACTCCTCGTGGACAGCCATCGGCGACGTGCTGCGCGACCCGATCCCCGCCGACGCGCTCGGCGAGGGCGCGCTGCGGGCGGCGTGCTACCTCGTCATCGGGCTGTGCCTCGCCTACGCGCGGCTGGCCACCAAGGACGGTTGAGCCCGCTTCACCTGCCGATCACCGCGATCCCGTCGGGGTCCAGCGCGAGGTGAACGCGGTCGCCGGGATGGATGTCGTCCGTCATCGACGCGACGGCGTCCACCCGGCCCGTTCCGGTTTCGGGCCGCACGGACAGCCGCACATGATCGCGCCGGTGCACCTTCGCCAACACCTCGGCGCGCTGCCCTTCGGAAGCCACCCGCACGGCGTTGGGCCGAAGGCCCAGTGTCAGCGAACCCGACGGCGCCCAGGGCAGCGGGCACTCGCCGAGCGCGCACCGGAGCACACCGTCGGTCACCTGCCCTGCCAGTACCGTGCTGACGCCGAGGAACCGCGCCACGCGTTCGTCCACCGGCCGCCGCCACACGTCCAGCAGATCGCCCACCTGCCGGATCTCGCCCGCGTCCAGCACGGCGAGCCGGTCGGCGAGGGTGAAGGCCTCCTCCTGGTCGTGCGTGACCAGCAGCGTGGTGATCTTGGCGCGGCGCAACACCTCGGCGAGGTCGATCGCCAACTGCTCCCGCAGTTCCCTGTCCAGCCCGGACAGCGGCTCGTCGAGCAGCAGCAGCCGTGGCCGGGGCGCCAGCGCCCTCGCCAGCGCGACCCGCTGCGCCTCGCCTCCGGACAGCTCGCCCACCGCGCGCCGCTCGTAACCGGACAACCCCACCAGCTCCAGCAGTTCGCTCACCCGTTCCGCCTGCTCAGCGGGGCTCGCGCCGCGCATCCGCAGCCCGAAGGCGACATTGCCCGCGACGTCGCGGTGCCGGAACAGCTGGCCGTCCTGAAAGACCAGCCCGAAGTTGCGGCGATGCACCGGTACCCGCGACAGGTCGGCGTCGTCCCAGCGCACGTCGCCGGTGGCCGAGGGTTCCAGTCCGGTGATGGCCCGCAGCAGCGTCGACTTGCCCGATCCCGACGGCCCGAGCAGGGCAAGCACCTCGCCGTCCGCGATCTCGAGGTCGGCCTGCCGCACCGCGACGAAACCGCCGTAACGCACCGTCAACCCCGACACGGTGAGCATCAGAACTCCCCCACCCGCGCCTGCGGCGAGCGCAGCCGATCGATGACCGCCGCCACCGCGAAGGTGACAACCATCAGCAGCGCGCACGCCGCGTACGCCAACTGGCTGTTCAGCTCCCCGGGCTTGCTCACCAGGCCTGCGATCGCCACCGGCAGGGTCGGCGCCTCCGGCCTGGCGAGGAAGCTGGTGGCGCCGAACTCGCCGAGCGCCACCACGTAGCCGAAGGCCGCCGCCGCCGCGAGAGAGCGGCCGACCAGCGGCAGATCCACCTCCCGCCACACCCGGGCGGGCCGCGCCCCAAGCGTGGCGGCGGCCTGACGCAGCCGCTCGTCCACCGACCTCAGCACGGGCAGCACCATCCGCACCACGAGCGGGATGATGACGAGAGCCTGGGCGAACGGAACCAGCAGCGGCGAGGTGCGCAGATCCCAGGGCAGGTCACCGAGTGTCACCAGATAGCCGAACCCGACCGTCACGGCGGACACACCGAGCGGCAGCATCAACGCCGCATCCATCAGATCGCCGCCGAGGCGTGCCGCACGCTGCCTCGAACGTCGAAACGACACCAGCGTCACCGCCGCGACCACACCGACAAGCATCGCGAAGACCGTGGCGTCGAAGGCCGTGCGCAGCGAGTTCATCGCCGCCTCCCAGCCCGTCACGCTGAGCACCCCGCCCTCGCCCGCGCCGGAGAGCGCGCGGTACCCCGCCAGACTCCAACCGTCCCGGCCGGAAACCGAGCGTACGAGCAGTGCGCCGATCGGCACGGCCAGCAGTGCGATCACACCGAAGGCCGCGCCGACGACCCACAACTCACCCCGTTGCGGCGCCTGCGCCGACCTGGCGCGACCACCCAGAACGGCCGCCTTCTCCCCGCGCCGGCGAGCCACCGCACCGATCGTCAACGCGGCGACGACCGCGGCGAGCTGCACCAGCGAGAGAGCGGCCGCACCGGACAGGTCGAGCAGTTCCACAGTGCGCAGGTAGATCTCGGTCTCCAGCGTGCGCAACCGCGAGCCACCGAGCAGCAGCACGACCCCGAAGCTGGTGGCGCAGAACAGGAACACCACGGCCGCCGCCGACGCGATCGCCGGTGCCAGCGCGGGCAGCGTCACCGATCGAAACGCCTGCCACGGCGAGGCGCCAAGTGCCCGCGCCGCGTCCTCCCCCCTGCGGTCGAGCTGTCCCCACAGCCCGCCGACGGTCCGCGCGACCACCGCGACGTTGAAGAACGCGTTGGCCAGCACGATCGTCACCACCCCGCCACCGGGCCACAGCGTGCGAAACGCCAGCCCGACCACCACGGTCGGCAGCACGAACGGCACCAGCACGAACGTGCGGACGGCGGCGACACCGGGCAGGCGCACCCGGGCGATCAGGTACGCGACCGGGAGCCCGGCAACGACCGCGACCGCGGTGGCGGCCGCCGCCTGCCCGACCGTGAAGGCCGCCAACTCCCAGGTCTGCGCCTGCGCCAGCGTGGTGATCACGGCACCGTCGCTGAAACCCAGCCGCAGGATCGCCACGACCGGCCAGGCGAAGAACACCGCGAGGAAGGCGATCGGCAGTGCGGCCGACAGCGTGCCCGCCGCTACGCTCCCAGCAGCTCGCGCCATTGCTTGATCCAGCGTTCGCGCTCGGTACGCACCTGTTCACCCGGCAACGAGGCGGGCTCGGTGGGCAGCGGAGCCACCTTCTCCCAGCCGGAAGGCAGCGCCACCCCCTGCCGCGCGGGGTAGACGTACATGTTCTCGGCCACGGTGGACTGGAACTGTTGCGACAGCAGGAAGTCCACGACCTGGCCCGCCTTCTGCGGCCGCTGCGTACCCGCGAGCACGCCCGCGTATTCCACCTGCCGGTAGCAGGTGTCCAGCAGCGCCTCGGTGCGTGGCTTGCCCTCGGCGTCGACCTCGGCGGCGGGAGAGGAGGCGTACGACACCACGATCGGGCGCGGCCCCTTGCCGGAAGAACCGGAGAACTCCTGGGTGTAGGCCTGGGTCCAGCCGCTGACCACCTGCACCCCGTTGTCGGCCAGCCTGCGCCAGTAGTCGGTCCACCCCGGCTCGCCGAACTCGGCGACGGTGGCGAGCAGGAACGCCAGCCCCGGCGACGAGGTGGCGGGGTTTTGCACCACGGAAAGGCCGCGGTACTGCGGCTGGGTGAGGTCGTCGAGTGTCCGCGGCAGCGGCAGGTCACGCTCGGCGAACCACTGGGTGTCGACGTTCACGCAGACGTCGCCGACGTCCACCGCCGACAGCCGGTGTTGCCGGTCGATAGCGTAACGCTGCGGGCCACGGTCGGCCTCCGGGCTGGTGTAGGGCTCGAACACGCCCTCGGCCAGAGCCCGTGAGGCGAACGTCGAGTCCACGCCGTACGCGACGTCACCGATAGGGTTGGCCTTGGTGAGGACCAGTTTGTTGGTGAGCTCACCCGCATCGCCCTCCTTGAGCACCCGCACCTTGATGCCCGCGCGCTGCTCGAAAGCGGCGAGCACGTCCTTCGGGACGGCCCAAGAGTCGTGGGTGACCAGCGTGACCGTGACCGGGCCCTGCTCCTGCTCCCCGGAGCCGCCCACCAGCGTGCAGCCTGCGCTGAGCAACACCACCGCGACGAGCGCGGCGATCAGTCGCAGGTGTCTCATGCGGCCTCCGGCAGCTTGCGGGACACCCTCCCCTGCTGTGGCCCACAAACCTGCCACAGCGGGGGCCCACCCCGGTCGGCCCGCACGAGCAGGGCGTCGCAAGCTCCGCGATTGTCCACTCATGCGGCCTCCTTGTCGCCGCGGCAAGGATGGCGCGAGCCTTCCTTCGCCGGCATGATCCGGATCAGGTGCGAACGGTCGTGGGGCTCAGCCCACCTCTCAGCCCGGCTACGCCGGACTCCCGTGGCAGAGGTGCAGCGTACTCGCCCGCACAGCACCATGGACGCATGGCAGACGTACTGAGCGAAGAACGCATCGACGAAGCACTGACGCACCTTCCGCAATGGCGGCGTGACGGCGACGCCATCGAGCGGTCGGTGGAACTGGCCAACTTCCCGCAGGCGATCCAGGTGGTGAACCGGGTCGCGGAGATCGCGGAAAGTGTCAACCACCATCCCGACATCGATATCCGCTGGCGGACCGTGAGGTTCCGGCTCAGCACACACTCCGAAGGCGGTATCACCGAAAAGGACGTGACTCTCGCCGAGGAGATCGACGAGGTGATCGACTCGGTGTGATCTCGGGCATCCTGGGCAACTCCTGACGTGGCAACGGACGTGGTTGTGGGTAGCCGATCCGTGTCGAAGGGAGTGCGCGATGAACCGTTCCGTGCGGCGTTTCCCGTCCGCCTCGGCGCTCGGGCTACTGATCATGATGTTGCTCGGCGCCGGGGTGCTGCCCGCGGCCGCCGCGACGAAGGACACCCAGGAGCAGGCGGCCGGCCCGGCCTCGGACGGGATCGTTCAGGCGCTCGTCGTGGGTAGCACCGCGTTCGCGATGATCATCGCGGTCGCGGGAGGCGTGCTGTTCTACACGGCCAAGGGCAGGCGGCGACCCGGCGACCCGGCGACGGACTCGCCGACGACCCACCCATAACCACCACCGCGAGTCCCCCGCTCTCGCCCGCGAGTCCCGCGCTGCGGCGCGCGAGTCCCGCGTTCCCGTACGCGAGTCCTGCGCTCTCGCCCGCGAGTCCCGCGCTGCGGCGCGCGAGTCCCGCGTTCCCGTACGCGAGTCCTGCGCTGCGGCGCGCGAGTCCCGCATTGCCGACACCGGTCAGTCCGGTGCGCGCAGCACCCGGCCTGCCACCCACGCGATGTCCTGCGCCGTGCGATCCGGGGTGTCGGAGGGCTGCATGACATGGCTGAGCACCACCCGTACCACCACGTCGATCACGACGCCGCGTTGGTGCTCGTCGAAGGGCAACTCGAACCGCGTCAGCCGCTCGGTCAGCACGGCCCTCGCCGTGGAGAGCAGCGAACCCGCGTGGGTGGTGAGCAGTGGAAGCAGGTCGGTGCCCGCGGCATGGGTGGCCGACACGATCGCGTGCAACAGCACGTTATCCTCGGCCAGTTCGAGCACGGCGCGAGCTGCCGACCGGATCGCTGCCATGAGGTCACCCGGGTGCTCGTCGAACGCTCGCTCCACCGCGTCGAGGAAGCGGCCCAACTCGTCGAGCACCATCGCCTCCGCCAGTGCTGACTTGGAGCCCACCTCGTTGTAGACCGTCTGCCTGCTGACCCCGACCGCCTCCGCCAGCCGCCCCATGGTCACGCTCGACCACCCGTCGCGCGCGGTCAACTCGATCGCCGCCGAGATGATCCGCTGCCGGGTATGGCCGCTGCCGGAACCCGTCGCCACGGCCTGTGTCATGACCGCCATCCTAGGCAGGCGTCGCCGCCTCCTCCGCGAGCGCCGACGCCTCCGCCCAGCCGGCCCGCTGCATGATCAACTTGCGGAAGGTGTGCACCTGCCTGCGCCGTTCCACCGTCAGCGCGCCGACCAACCGGTCACCCCGCCGGTACAGTGCCGTGAACCCGGGTCCGGACGCGCCCACGACGGCGACCTCGTCGGCGTGCGGGGTACCCGCGAACTGGATCCGACGGCCGTACCAGTCCGACCAGAAGTACGGCACCGACATCCCACCGGCCGGGGAGCGCGCGCCGACCGCTGCGCTGCCCGCGGCCGCGCCCTGTTCGGTCGCGTTCATCCAGTGCTCCGTGCGCATCAGCTCGCCGTGGAAAACGGCATTCGGGACGTGCGCGACGTCCCCCGCCGCGTACACCCCCGAGGCGCCCTCGGCCGACAGCGTGGCGGTACAGACTATGCCGCCGTCACGGGGGTGCAGCGAGACTCCGCTGCCCGCCAGCCATCCCGTCGCCGGGGCCACACCGGTGCCCAGTACGACGAGTTCGGCGGGAAGCACCGTCCCGCAGGACAGCCGTACGCCGCTGACCCGGCCGTGCCGGGACTCCACCTCGCTGACCCGGGTGTTCAACCGCAGGTCGGTACCCGCCTCACGGTGCAGCTCAGCGCAGACGGCGCCGACCTCGGGACCCACCGACCGGGTGAGCGGCAGTTCGTCGGCCTCGACGACCGTGACCGGCAGCCCTCGCTTGCGCGCGGCGGAAGCGACCTCGGAGCCGATGAAACCGGCCCCGATGACCACGGTGCGGGCACCGGCGTCCAGCGCGGCACGCACCGCCAACGCGTCCTCGACGGTGCGCAGCTGGTGCACGCCCTCAACCCGGTGCGCACCCGGCAGTGGCCGCGGCGCCGCGCCGGTGGCGATCACCAGTGCGTCGTACGGCACCGGCTCACCCGCCACGGCGACCTCCTTGGCCGTGGTGTCCAACGCGTCCGCCTGCGCGCCGAGCATCAGCTCGACGCCCAACTCCTCGCGCAGTTCCCGCTCACCGCGCAGCGGACGGGGCCGCACCGGACCCGCCGCTTCGAGGAAGCTCTTCGAAAGCGACGGGCGATCGTAGGGCAGGTGATCCTCTGCGCCCACAAGGGTGATACGCCCGCTGTAGCCACCGCGGCGAGCCGCCTCGACCGCGCGCAGCCCCGCAACGGAGGCGCCCACCACCACGAGCCGTTCCATGACGATCAGTCCCGCAGCCTCAGCGCCAGCATCGGACAGGCGTCGACGGCGGCCGTGAGGTGTTCCCGATGTTCCTCGGCCGGATTCTCATCCAGCACGCGCACGCTGCCGTCGTCGGCGACCTCGAAGAAGTCCGGCGCCATCGCCTCGCACATGCCCAGCCCTTCACACTTGCCGCGATCGACCTCGATCCGCATCACGCCTGCCCCCTTGCCAGCGCGGGGAGCGCGACGAAATCGACCTTTTCCCGCACACCGCAGTCGGGGCAGCACCAGCTGTCCGGCACGGCCGACCACGGCGTTCCCGCGGGGAAGCCTTCCCTGGGATCGCCGACCGCCTCGTCGTACACGTAGCCGCAGCCGGGACACCGTGCCGCGCCCGAGGAGACCGGTGCCGCCGACACACTCTCCGCGCGCCCGGTGGCCCGCCGCTCGGCATCCCTTGTGGGTACCGGGTACCTGGCCAGCACTTTCTCCCTGCGTCGAGGGTCGATGTTGGCGCGCGAGATGTCGCCGTCGAAGTGCGCGAGAACCTTCGGATCCATCACTCGGCGCCACAGCGGCGGCAGCAGCGCCAGCACGATCATCCCGGCGTAGCCGGTGGGCAGCACCGGGGATTCGGCGAAGTCACGCAGTGTCTGGTAGCGGCGGGTGGGGTTGGCGTGGTGATCACTGTGCCGCTGCAGGTGGTAGAGCAGCACGTTGGTGGCGACGTTGTTGGAGTTCCAGCTGTGGCTGGGATCGACCCGCTCGTAACGCCGCCTTCCTTCGGGGCCGACCTGCTGCCGCAGCATGCCGTAGTGCTCCAGGTAGTTCACGACCTCAAGCAGGGACAGGCCGACGATCGCCTGGATCAGCAGGTAGGGCAGGATGCCGACGCCGAGCCACGCGATCATCGCCCCCCACAGCACGGCCGTCATCGCCCACGCGTTGAGCACGTCGTTGCCGATGCGGAACGGGTGCTGGCCACGACGGGCATAGCGGCGCTTCTCCAGCCGCCATGCGCTCTTCAGCGAACCGCCGACGGTGCGTGGCCAGAACCGGTAGAAGCTCTCGCCCAACCTGCTGCTCGCCGGGTCCTCCGGTGTCGCGACCCGCACGTGGTGACCGCGGTTGTGCTCGATGTAGAAGTGGCCGTAGCCGCTCTGCGCGAGCGCGATCTTGGACAGCCAGCGCTCGTGGCTCTCCTTCTTGTGCCCCAGTTCGTGCGCGGTGTTGATACCGATGCCGCCGATGCAGCCGATGGAGATCGCCAGCCCGAGCTTGTCGACCACACCGAGGTCGCCGCGGGCTATCAGCCAGAAAGCCATCGCGAAGCCCGCGTACTGGACGGGCAGGAACAGGTAGGTGATCCAGCGGTAGTACTTGTCCCGTTCGAGCGCCTCGATCATGTCGTCGGGCGGGTTGGACTTGTCCAGCCCGGTGACCAGGTCGATGACGGGGACGACCACCAGGATCACGATGGGACCGATCCAGAACCACACTCCCCAGCCGGTGACGGAGTGCATTCCCAGTGCCACGAAGGCCAGAGACGGCACCACCAGGCCGATCAGCCACAGGTAGCGCTTCCTGTCCTTCCACCGCTGCGTCGATCCCGGCAGGATCGTGCCGGTGTCACCGCTGACACTGACCATGGCCTGACCTCCTACGGCTCGGGTTTACAGAACCGTAGGAGTTGTACACCTGCTTTGACAAGAGGCAATCTTTTGTAAAGTCGCCGAGTAGCGGCCGGGACTCGACCACGCACCCAGCTGAAGCGCATGCTGTGAGGATGACCACACAGCTGAGCGAAGTCAGCAGGCCTGCACGGCTCGCGGCTGACGACGAAGGCATCACGATCGACGAACTCGCCCTCGCGGCACGCAACCACGGCATGCCACTGGAGGCACTGCGCCACGACGTGACACCGCCAGGACTGCACTACCTGCTCGTCCACTACGACATCCCGTACCTGGACGCAACGACCTGGCAACTCCAGGTCGGCGGGGCGGTCGACACCGAACTGACGCTGTCCCTGGCGCAACTGCGCGCGCTGCCCTCCCGCACGGTGCGGGTGACGATGGAGTGCGCGGGAAACGGTCGCGCCCACCTGCGCCCACGCCCGATCAGCCAGCCGTGGCTGGTGGAAGCGGTGGGCACAGCCGACTGGACCGGCGTGCCGCTGCGCACGGTGCTGGAAACGGCGGGCGTCAGCGCTTCGGCGGTCGATGCCGTCTTCACCGGTGCCGACCACGGCGTGGAACGCGGCGTCGAGCAGGACTACCAGCGTGGTCTGGCCGTCACCGACGCGCTCGGCGATGACGTGCTGCTCGCCTACGAGATGAACGGTGAGCCGCTGCCACCCCAGCACGGCTACCCACTGCGGCTGGTGGTCCCCGGCTGGTACGGGATGGCACACGTGAAGTGGTTGCGCTCGATCGAACTGATCGAGGAGCCGTTCACCGGCTTTCAGAACACGGTGGCCTACCGCATCCGGCAGGACGGCGACGAGCAAGGAGACGCGGTCACGCGGACAGCGCCGAGAGCGCTGCTCATCCCGCCCGGCTTCCCCGACTTCCAGACGCGGGAGCGCTTCGTACATCCTGGGACCGTGGAACTGACCGGGCGGGCGTGGTCGGGCGCGGCTGCGCTGGCTGCTGTGGAGTTCAGCCACGACGACGGCAGGACCTGGTCACGCGCGAGGCTGGGCCCCGACGACGGTGGCCGCTGGGCGTGGCGGCGGTGGAGCGCGGTATGGGAGGCCGTGCCGGGTAGGCACACGCTCGCCGTTCGAGCAGTCGACGCGGCGGGCAACACCCAGCCCGACGCCGGTTCGTGGAACCGGGGCGGCTTCGCCAACAACCTCCCGCACCGGGTGCCGGTGACCTGCCTCAGCTGAGGCCAGGCGCGGCTACCGCCCGGAGACCGGTGCGTGCCGGAACTCGACCACGTCACCGTCGGCCATGAGGTAGTCCTTGCCCTCCATCCTCACCTTGCCTGCCGCGCGGGCGGCGGCCATCGAACCCGCCTCCACCAGATCGTCGAAGGACACGACCTCGGCCTTGACGAACCCTCGCTCGAAGTCGGTGTGGATCACACCCGCCGCCTGTGGCGCGGTGGCGCCCTTCCGGATCGTCCACGCCCGCGCTTCCTTCGGCCCAGCGGTCAGGAACGTCTGCAGGCCCAGCGTGTGGAAACCGGCTCGAGCCAGTGCGTGTAGCCCGGGTTCTTCCTGCCCCACCGACTCCAGCAATTCGCGCACCGACTCCTCGTCGTCCAGTTCGAGCAGTTCGGACTCCACTTTGGCGTCGAGGAAGACCGCGTCGGCGGGTGCGACCAGCTTCGCCAGTCCGGCACGCCTGGCCTCGTCGGTGAGTACCCCCTCGTCGGCGTTGAACACGTACAGGAACGGCTTGGCGGTCAGCAAGCTCAGTTCACGCAGGCCGTCAAGATCGACCTCGTGCTGTGCGGAGAACAGCGTACGGCCGGAGTCTAGGAATTCCTTGGCGCGCTTGGCGTTGTCGAAGGCAGGCCTGGCCTCCTTCTTGGTGCGCGCTTCCTTTTCCATCCTCGGCAGCGCCTTGTCCAGCGTCTGCAGGTCCGCCAGGATGAGCTCCGTGTTGATCGTCTCGATGTCGGACATCGGGTCGACGTTGCCCTCGACGTGCGTGACGTCGGGGTCCTCGAACACGCGGATCACCTGACAGATCGCGTTGGCCTCGCGGATGTTGGCCAGGAACTTGTTGCCGAGACCCGCCCCTTCCGAAGCACCCTTCACGATCCCCGCGATATCCACAAAGGACACCGTGGCAGGGACCGTCCGAGCCGAGCCGAACAACTCCGCCAGCTTGTCCAGTCGAGGGTCGGGCAGGGCGACCACGCCGACGTTCGGCTCGATCGTCGCGAACGGGTAGTTCGCGGAGAGCACGTCGTTACGGGTCAGCGCGTTGAACAGGGTGGACTTGCCGACGTTGGGCAGGCCGACGATGCCGAGGGTCAGACTCACGGAGATCCAGTGTACGTGCCAGGGCCGAGGCCCTGCTCAGCCGCCGTCGCCGTCCTCCTCGCGCTCACCGTCGCCTTCCTGTTCCCGCTCCTGTTCCTGGTCACCGCCGTCGTACCCGCGCTGCGGCTCGTCGCAGGCGGAACCGAACACGATCGCCGCAACCGCACCCATGGCTACGACCGCGGCACGCAGCGGAGGTACCCGCACACCCTTCGTCATGGGCCTGACGGTACTGCCGCCGAGCGGGAACCGCACGGCGACTTCACTGTCCGATTTCCGCCAGTCAAGCTGCTGAGCTGCTGGCACGATCAGGGTATGGCTCAGGCGACGGCAACGCATTCGGCACCCCACTCGCTGTGGCGAGACACAGAGCGCTGCTACCGCGCCGTGACGTCACGGGACGCCCGCTTCGACGGGCAGTTCATCGTCGCCGTGCGCACGACCGGAATCTACTGCAGGCCGTCCTGCCCGGCGATGCCACCCAAGGCCGGCAATGTGAAGTTCTTCCCCACCGCCGCGGCCGCGCAGTCGAGCGGCTACCGCGCGTGCAAGCGATGCCTACCTGATGCCGTACCAGGCTCTCCCGAGTGGAACGTCCGCGCGGATCTTGCCGCTCGCGCGATGCGGCTCATCGCCGAGGGGACGGTCGAGCGGGAGGGTGTCGCGGGACTGGCCCGAAAACTCGGCTACTCGCAGCGGCAACTGGGGCGAGTGCTCACCGCCGAACTCGGCGCAGGACCACTGGCACTGGCCCGGGCGCACCGCGCCCACTCCGCCCGCCTGCTCATCGAACTGTCCGCCATGCCGTTGACCGACGTCGCGTTCGCCGCCGGATTCGCCAGCGTGCGGCAGTTCAACGACACGATCAGGGAGGTGTTCGCGACGACGCCGTCGCAGTTGCGGGCGGCGGCCCACGGCAAACGCGCCCGAGCCGAGCCACCCGCGCCGCCGACGCGAGCAGGCGCCCGGCTCAGCCTGCGACTGCCGTTTCGCCCACCACTCGACGCTGCCGGCTTGCTCGGCTTTCTCGGCGCCAGGGCAATACCCGGTGTCGAGTCCGCCGCGGGCGACTACCGCAGGACGCTTCGGCTGCCGCACGGCAGTGGCCTGGTCGCGCTCAGCCCGTCAAACACCCACGTACGCTGCGATCTTCGGCTCACCGATGTCCGGGACCTCGCAACCGCCGTGGCGCGCGTGCGCCGCCTGCTGGACCTGGACGCCGACCCCGCCGCCGTCCGCCACGTCCTCGCCGCCGACCCGGCACTGGCCCCCGCCGTCGCGGCGGCTCCCGGCATCCGGGTGCCCGGTGCGGTGGACGGTCCCGAACTGCTGCTGCGCGCGATGCTGGGACAGCAGGTGTCGGTCGCGGCCGCCCGCACGGCGGCGAGCAGGCTGGTCGCCGAACTGGGCGAGCCCGTGCCGCTCGCGGGCACCGACGACCCGGGCCTGCTGTTCCCCACCGCGGCCGCCGTGGCACAACACGGCGAAGCCGTGCTGCGCGGGCCGCGCAGGCGAGTCGGCGCGATCATCGAAGTGGCCGAAGCGCTGGCCGCAGGCGCACTCGACCCGCACGTCGGGCGCGACCCCGACGAGCTTCGGCAACAGCTGCTTTCCGCACCCGGAATCGGCCCGTGGACGGCCGACTACGTACTGATGCGGCTACTGGGCCAACCGGACATCCTGCCGCGCAACGACCTCGCGCTGCGCAAAGGCGCGACAAGCATCGGCATCGGTGACAGCACGACACAGCTGGCCCGCCACGCCGCGACCTGGCGCCCCTGGCGTTCCTACGCGGCCATGTACCTGTGGCGGGTCAGCGCCAACCATGACAACGGAGGAACCTCGTGAACATCGCCAGCTGGTCCACACACCCCACCCCGATCGGCCCGTTCACGGCCCTGGTCGCGGCCGACGGGGCGGTGATCGCCTCGGGCTGGACCGCCGATCCGCACGAGTTGCTGAAGGTCGTATCTGCCGCCGCGAAACCGACCGAGTTGCGTGCCCGTGAAGAACTCGGGCCGGTCAGCAGGGCCGTACACCGCTACCACGAGGGCGAGCTCGACGCCGTCGATCACATACCCGTACGGCAACGATCAGGCGAGTTCATCGCACACACCTGGGAGGTACTGCGCGGCGTCCCCGCGGGCAAGCCACTGACCTACAGTGACCTCGCCGAACTCGCGGGGAGGCCGCAGGCTGTCCGCGCCGCGGCCGCCGCCTGCGCCCGCAACGCCACCGCATTGTTCGTGCCATGCCACCGGATCGTGCGAATCGACGGCGGGCTCGGTGGGTTCCGCTGGGGGCTGCAGGTCAAGCGGTGGCTGCTCGCCCACGAGTCCCCGGCCGGACCCACGCCCAAGTGAGGTGTCGGCGACGCAGTCGGCTCAGCACGCCACCGGCATCCCCCCTTCCAACCGAACCGTGGAGCCCGTCCGCGACTTGCGCACCCGCAACCGCATCGGGATGCGCTGCCGCAGCTCCTCCACATGGGACACCAGGCCGACTACGCGGCCGCCCGCCCGCAACTCGTCGAGCACGTCCATCACGACGTCCAGCGTCTCGCTGTCCAGTGTCCCGAACCCCTCGTCCACGAACAGCGTGTCGAGCAGCGCACCGCCGGTCTGGGCGGCGACCACGTCGGCCAGACCGAGCGCCAGCGCCAGTGAGGCCAGAAACGACTCTCCCCCTGACAGCGTCTTAGCGGGACGTACCGTGCCCGAGTAGTCGTCGAGCACATCGATGCCGAGCCCTCCCCGGGTGCCCCGTGACCCGGCGGCATCGGAGTGAACGAACGAGAAGCGGCCCTGGCTCATCGAGCGCAACCGCGCCGTGGCGGCCACCGCGACCTCCTCCAACCGGGCCGCGAGCACGTAGGACCGCAGCGACATCCGCCTCGCGTTCTGTCCTCTGCCGTTGACCACGTCGGTGAGCGCGTCGAGTTCGGCGTACTCCCGCTCCGCGGGTTCAAGCTCGGCAAGCGCGCAGCGGAAGTGCTCGGCCAGGCTGTCGAGGTCGTGTGCCCGGCCAGAACACGCCCGCACGGCGGCGAAAGCGGACTCCGCCCGGCTCCGTGCGCTCTCCACCGCCTGCTGTGCGGATTCGACGTCCACCTCGTCCTCGGGTGACACACCACGCAGTTCGGGTTCCTCCAGCACCCCCCTCGCTGCGGCCTCGGCACGCTCGGCCTCGGCCAGCGACCGCTCCAGTTCGGCGATGCGGGCCTGTGGCCTTGCCGCCGACAGTGCGTCCTCCACCGTGGCGAAGCCCGCGCGCCGCGCCGCGTCCAGCATCGTGCCCCGTTGCTCGTCGAGCCGCTGCTCCGCGGCGGCCCGAACGGACCGGGTCTCGGCCAGCTTCTCGGCCGCCTCACTTACAGCGACCAGGTGTTCCCTGCGCTCGGCCACGTCGGTGAAGTCACCGCGGGCGGCTTCGAGGCGCTGCGCCCGTTCCTCGATCCGCTCGACGAGAGCGCGCTGCTGGGCCCTCGCCTCGCTTACCTCGCGCAGCGCCTTCGTCCGATCGGCCGTGAGGTCGTCGGCCTCCTCCTGCGCGGTCCGGATCGAAACCTCGAGCCTCGCCTTGCTCGCCGCTCGCTGCGACAGCGACCGCAGTTCGGCACCGATCTCGGTGAGGTTCTTCGCCAACTCCTCGCGAGTCCGGCCGGACAACCGTTCCCGCAGGCGGGCGAGGTCGTTCTCGGCTCGATGACGCGCGTTCACGGCGAGATCGCGACGCTGCCCGGCCTGCTCCTCCCGCTCGGCCGCGGCACGTTCCTCGGCATCGCCCACGGAGTCGACACTCGCCTCAGCCGGTGCCGGGTGCTCATCCGAGCCGCACACCGGGCAGGGTGCCCCCTCGCTCAGCCCGGCGGCCAACTCGGCCGCCATTCCGGCCAGCCGCCGCTCGCGCAGGTCGAGCAGCGTGGCGCGGGCCGCCTGGTGATCGTCGACAGCGACGCGCTCGGCGTCCAGCGCGCGCTCGACGGCACGCTGCAGTTCGGGCAGCCGGTCGGCGTCGGCGAGCGCGGCCGCGGCCTCCTGCTCCCTCGCCCGGATCGCCTCCAACCCGGCCTCCGCCTGACTCGCCAGCTCGTACTCGGCGCTGAGCTGCTGCATGCGCTCGGGAAAGCCTTCCAGCTTCTCTCCGATCGCTGCCGCCTGTTCCGCGGCGTAGGCAGCCTCTTCCTCGAGGCGGGCCAGCCGGTCGCGATCCTCGACCTGCCGCCCGGACTCCTCGACCAGACCGGCCAGCTGCCCTGCCTGCTCCCGCAGCGCCGCCGCGCTGGACCGCAGCACCGCGACCTCGGCCTGCGGCTGCTCGAACCCCAGGGTGCTGCACGCTCGCTCAGCCGCCGCCTCCTCCCACCGTGCGTGCTCGAGCCGCTCGGTCACCCGGTCCAACTCGGCCGCCAGCTCCGCCACCGGATGAGCCCTTCGCGCCGCGGCCTGCTCCGACTTCCAGCTCGCACGCTGGTCGGCCTGCTCCCACAACTCGGCCAGCCTGTGGTGCGCGGCCCGCACCCTGCGGACCCGGTCGGCGGCCGAGCGGCGCTGCTGCAACGTGGCCTCGGCCTCCCGCCTCGCCTCGCTCGCGGCGCGCTCCTCCTGCCGGGCGGCAGCCAGTGCTGCGCTAGCGCGCTGCCTGATCTCGGTGACCCATTCCAACCCTGGTTCTTCCGGCGCCTCCGTCTCCGCCACCTGCGCGAGCCTGGCGACCCATTCCCGTGTGGCGGCGCGGCGCCGTTCCAGTTCTCTGCCGCGAGTTGTCCGCAGGTCACGAAACCACCGTTCGACATCCGCGAATCGCTGCGTGCCGAAGAGTCGCTCCAGCAGTTGTTCGCGTTCGGTGGTCTCGGCACGCAGAAACCGCGCGAACTCGCCTTGCGGCAACAGCACCACCTGGAAGAACTGCTCGGCGCTCATCCCGAGCAGCCGTTGCACCGTACGACCGACCTCGTCGATGCGGGTGACGCCGTCGGCCGCGTGGCCGTGCGGTGGGCAACTCAACCAGGTCAGCGATGCCCGCGCCTGCTGGGTGGTGTAGCCGTCACCTCGCCGCTTGGGCCTGCGGTACTCGGGGCTACGTACGATCCGCATCCGGTGCCCCTGCACGGTGAGTTCGAGCGCTACCTCGGTGTCGGTGTCGGGCTCGGCGAGATCGCAGCGCAGTCGCTTCACCTGCCCCCGCGCTCCTGGCACGGTGCCGTACAGCGCGAACGCGACCGCGTCGAGCAGCGTCGTCTTGCCCGCTCCGGTGTCACCGTGCAGCAGGAACAACCCGTCAGCACCGAGCGCGTCGAAGTCGACCACCTCGCGGCGCGCGTAGGGCCCGAACGCGGCGACCTCCAACCGGTGCAGCCTCATTCCCGGTCCCTTTCTCGTGGCTCGGCCTTGCCCGCCGCCTCCAGCGCGGTAGCGAGAAGCGCGTGCTCCCGCTCGGTGGGCGGAGCGCCTCTGCAATCGGTGAGAAAGCCGGAAGCGATCTCGATGTCAGAGCGGCCGCGCACCGCCTCGGCGTAACGCAGCACCGTCGCCGTCCCCGCCTCTGGCCGCCAGTCGAGATGTACCGCGTGGGGAAACCTTTCCCGCAGCCTTCGCATGGCGTCGACTGGACGCACGCGGTCGGTCAGTGTCACCGACAGGTAGCAGTCGACGACGTCGTCGTACTCAGCGGCCCGCAGCAGATGTTCCAGCGTGCCGGTCGCCGTGGCCAGCCGCCTCGGCACGGGCAACTCCCTTCGCCGCACCTCGGCCAGGCCGTCGGCGTCGAGATCGACCAACCAGACCGACTTGCGGGCGGTCTCGGAGAAGGAGTAGGCCAGCGGGCTGCCCGCATACCTGAGGTGTTCGGCGACACGCTGCGGTCCGTGCAGGTGTCCGAGCGCGACGTAGTCGACGCCGTCGAAAACCGATGCGGGAACCTGCTCGACACCGCCGACCGCGATGGTGCGTTCGGATTCGCTCGGCGCCGCACCGGTGACGAACGCGTGCGCCAGCACCACCGAGCGGGTCGAGCCGGGCTTGGCCGCGAGATCGGCACGGACGCGACGCATCGCCTCGGTGAGCACTCCGGTGTGTCCCCTGGCTTGCGGTACACCAAGCGCATGCCTGGCCGGTTCCGGCTCCAGGTAAGGGATGCCGTACACCGCGACCGGACCGTGCTCGTCGTCGAGCAGGACCGGACGATCGATGGCGGCCACTGTCGTACGCAGGTGCAGACCGCCCTGTGCGGCGAAGTCCGCGAAGGCACCCAGCCTGGCGGCCGAGTCGTGGTTGCCCGACGTGATGACCAGTTGAGCGCCCGCGTCGCGGATGCGGCTGAGCGCTTTGCCTGCCACCCGTACCGCCTCCGCGGAAGGGACCGCGCGGTCGTAGACGTCACCGGCCACCAACACGACGTCGACCGCTTCGTCGACCACGACGGCGGCCAGGTGTTCGAGCACGGACTCCTGCTCGGCGAGCAGATCCGTGCCGTGGAACGTCCGTCCCACGTGCCAGTCGGAGGTATGCAGCAGTCGCACGCGATCAACGTAGAGCCCGGACCCGACAGAACACCGGACAAATCCCCGGCGTGTCACTCGAACGTGTGTTCGATTGCCGTGCTGGTCGTTTTCCGTCGGCCCGCTGCGCCATGATGGGCCGGTCCCGACGCGAGGAAGGAGCGACTCGGTGGGTTCTGCTTCTGCGACTTCTGCGCCCTCTGCGGTGCTCGCCACTGCCGCCTCCGTGGTCGCCCTGCTGCTGGCGGCAGCGGTCGTCATGCTGTGGCGGCTGTACCAGGACGGCATGCGCAGGGCCGACGCGGCGGCGCGGCAGGTGGCCGCCGAGCGCGCGAGGGTCGATGAGCAGCAGGCCGCGCTGCGGCGCTACGAGGTCGCCTTCGCCTCGATCAGTGGCCGAGGGGAGTTGGGTGAGCAGGTTCTGGTCGAGACGGCACGCGCACTCGGACTGCGGGAAGGGCTGCACTTCACGTTGCAGACCGATCTGGCGGGAGGCGGCGCGGCGAAGCCGGACATGGTGCTGCTGGTCGGCGGTGGCCGAACCGTGCCCGTCGACGCCAAAGCGAGCCTTGCCTGTTGGGCGGAGGCCGTGGAGACCGACGATCCGGACGAACGATTCGACGCGCTGCGGGTGCACGTGCGCAACCTGCGCTCTCGTGCCGCGGAACTGGCGGGCAAGGGCTACCAGCGGTGGGCGGACGCCATCTACGGCACCGTGATGTTCGTGCCGTCCGACGCGGCCGTGGTGGCGGCACTGGACACCGACCCCGAGTTGCTGCGCTGGTTGCTGGACCGCCGCGTGTTCCTGTGCGGGCCCACCGGGTTCGCGGTCGTCGCGTCGGCCGCCATGTTCGCGGCGACCGAGCGCACGCTGCTCGAGGACGTGGAACAGGTGCGAGCACGGGCGGCATCGGCTCACCGCGCCGCCGACAATGCCGTCGAGGCCGTCAACCTGTCGAGCACGCACCTGCAACGCTTCCTGTCCGCACGCCGCAGGGAACTGGAAGCGCTGGAGAGTTTTCGCTCCAGCGTGGCGCCGCTCAGCGAGGCCGCGGCGAGCCCTTCGCAGGTCGCCGCGGTGCGAAGGTCCGACGAGGTGACGACCACCTGACGAGGCCATGCCTCGTCCGTCCGCGCGATGACCGAACGACGCGGCATAGAAGGCCCGCTGTGTGGTAATTCACATGACATGCGTGTAGCGGGGTTGTGGAGTCGCAGGGGGTTCTCGCCGGTATCCGGAAGGCTGAGCGAGCGTGGGCAGGCACTGCCCAAAGGTCCGAACCACGGAAGCCGAAGTGAAGGCCGACGGCGGCTGATTCGGCACAGCGGTCGAGAGTTCGGCGCCGCCAAGGGATACGGTGTTGCCTCGTGACCGCCATTCGAGACCGCCGGAGCGACCCAGCCGCCGACGAGGACGCCCTTGTCCCATGGGACGAACGTTCCGTTGTCAGCTCGCGCCGTGGGTTGCAGTGGTGGGCAGCGGTGCTCGTCGCACTGGGCACCGCCGTGGTGGGGGCCGTCGTCGACCTGCAGGTCACCGACTCCATCGGTGCCCTGTTCCAGGGCTGCTACCTCGTCGGTTCGGTTGCCGCCATCGCCGCGGTCCGCAGGGGCAACTTGTTCGGACCCATGGTCGCGCCGCCACTGGTTCTCGCGGTCACCGTGCCCGTGCTCGTGCTGACCGCCTCGGGGTTGCCGTCGGGCAGCGACACCCTGGCCAAGATCCTCGCCATCAGCACCCCGCTGATCAACGCATTCCCGATCATGGCTATCACGACGGCGTTGACGGTGGGTATCGGGTTCTACCGCATCTACCGCGAACGCGATCCGCACGCGCAACAGGGGGCGGGCTCCAAGCGCGACGGTGACCCGGCTCGCCCGGGCGGCAAGGACCGCGACAAGGGCGGCCGCGGTCCGGGTGGCGGCAAGCGCCCCAGGGAGGACGGGGACGAGGCACGGCGTCCCGCCCCCGGTGCGGCCGCCGGCCAGGGCGGACGCCGCCCACCACCGGAGGAGCAGCCAAGGCGTGGCCGCGGACGGCCGTGGGAAGGTCGCGGTGGCGAGCGAGGCAAGGACGACCGACCCCGGCGCGAGTCGGTGAGGATCGATCCCAGCCGCGCAGACCTGGGCCGGGCCGCACCCAAGAACCCCCACCGGCGCCCGCAGGTACCGCCCGATGCGGCAGGCGGGCCGAGGCGTCCGCGGCCTGCGCCTCCCGAGGAACCCCCTCGCGGCAGGAAGCCCGAGCCGCCACAGGCACGCGGCGGCCGCTCCGGCATGCCCCCTCGCCGCAACCGCCCGTGGGAGGACGAGCGCGGCTGAGCCCGGTCGCCGACGGTCAGCGCACGCTGCTGCGCGCGCTGTCCCCGCGCAACTCCCTGGGCAGGGCGAAGGAGATCTTCTCGTTCGCGGTGGTGACCTCCTGGACGTCGACCCAGCCGCGTTCGGCGAGCCATTCCAGCAGCTCCATCACAAGCACATCGGGAACGGACGCCCCGCTGGTCACACCGACCGTCTGCACACCCTCCAGCCAGGCCTCGTCCACCTCGTCTGCGAAGTCGACGAGGTGCGCGTCGTCTGCGCCTGCCTGGAGCGCCACCTCCACCAGCCGGCGCGAGTTCGAGGAGTTGCCCGAACCGACGACAAGCACGAGGTCGCACTCGGCGGCCATCGCCTTGACCGCCACCTGACGATTCGAGGTCGCGTAGCAGATGTCGTCGCTGGGCGGGTCGGCGATCTCGGGGAAGCGTTGCTTCAGCTGCTCGACACGCTCCATCGTCTCGTCGACGCTCAGCGTGGTCTGCGAAAGCCACACCACCTTGGAGGGGTCGCGGACGGCGACCTTGTCGACATCCTCGGAGGTGTCCACCAGCTGGACCCGGTCCGGCGCCTCGCCCGAGGTCCCCTCGACCTCCTCGTGCCCGGCGTGGCCGATCAGCATGATGTCGTAGTCCTCCCGCGCGAAACGGGTGACCTCCTTGTGCACCTTGGTCACCAGCGGGCAGGTGGCGTCGATCGTGCGCAGGTTGCGTTGCTCCGCCTCCGCGTGCACCGCCGGTGAGACGCCGTGGGCGGAGAACACGACCAGCTCGCCCTCCGGCACCTCCGACGTCTCGTCCACGAAGATCACCCCACGCTCCCGCAGCGTGTCCACGACGTGCCGGTTGTGCACGATCTCCTTGCGGACGTAGATCGGCGGGCCGTACCTCTCCAGCGCCTTCTCGACCGTGATGACGGCACGGTCCACCCCGGCACAGTAACCGCGCGGCTTGGCCAGCAGAACGCGCTTACCACCGGTCGAAGGGCCCGGTTTGCCCCCCTCGACCGATACGCTGGTGGCAGGCTCTGTTCCTGGACTCGCAGCACTCATGCCACCAGGGTACGGGCCGAGTCCGGACGGCAAGACTCGAGACGACGTCATGGGATACACGACACGCGTTAACCCGTTCGGCTGGGCAGGAAGGGCTATGTGCGGCACGCTTAGGGGTATGAAGCATCTCCCGTTCCCGCTCCGGGTAGCAGCAGGACTTGCCGTCACGACGGTGGAGCGGGTGCGAGACCTGCCCAAGCAGCTGACGGAACTGCCCGTGACCGTCGCGAGTCAGGTGCTGCAGGCGTCCATGCGGGTGCAGCAACACGTCACCGAGCTGGCGATCAAGGGCGACGACGTGCTGTCCACCCTTCGCCCGGTCGAGGAGACCCCGAGCTGGGCGACCTTCGACGAGGACATCGAGCCGCCGACGGACGAGCCCGGCGGCAACGGACAGCGCTACGACGGCACCGAAACCACCCGATCGCGCGATGACGACCCGTGGGCACTGGAGGAGCGCGCGCTCGGTGAGGAGCACTCCGAAGGAGAGTTCGACAGCCCGGGGCCGATCACCGAGCAGCAGGTGGAGGTGCGTGAGTCCGTCACAACCACGCCCGCCACCACGCCGGACACCGCCCCGGCTCCGGGTGGGCTGGCGGGCTACGACCAGCTGACCCTTCCGCAGGTCCGGGCACGGCTTCGGACGCTCTCACTCGAGCAACTGCAGGAACTGCTGGACTACGAGCGCGAGCACGCCAATCGGCCTTCGTTCGTCGGCATGCTCGGCCGCCGGATCGGCAATATGCGCCAGCAGTCCCCGCAGGAGGGGTCAGAAGGCTCGACCGCACGGTGAACGGCGGCACCGAACGCACCAAACGCACGGCCGAGCCGTCCACCGCGGAGAACCCGTGGCCGGTGCGTACGGTGGCACGCAAGATCGCCGACTGGATCCACCGACTCGGCGCGGTCTGGGTCGAAGGCCAGATCACGCAGATCTCGGCCCGACCGGGAACGCAGACCTCGTTCCTCACCTTGCGCGACCCGGCCGCCGACGTGTCCATGACCGTGACGTGCGCCGCCAGGCTGGTACGTGACTGCGATCCGCCGCTGCGTGACGGGGCGAGGGTGGTGGTGCACGCGAAGCCGACGTTCTTCCTCAACAGGGGAACGCTCAGCCTGCGGGCCAACGAGATCCGTCCCGTCGGCATCGGCGAGTTGCTCGCCCGCATCGAGCGGCTGCGCAGGCTGCTCGCCGCCGAGGGGCTGTTCGCGCAGGAACGCAAGCGCAAGCTGCCGTTCCTGCCAAGGGGTGTCGGGCTCATCACCGGAAGGGCATCCGCCGCCGAGCACGACGTGCTCGTCAACGCGCAGGCCCGTTGGCCTGCCGTCGCGTTCCGGGTCGTGAACACCGCCGTGCAGGGTGCCGCGGCGGTACCCCAGATCGTCCGCGCTCTATCCACTTTGGACGCCGATCCCGAGATCGACGTGATCGTCATCGCTCGCGGTGGTGGCAGCGTCGAGGACCTGCTTCCGTTCTCCGACGAGACACTGTGCCGGGCTGTGGCCGCCGCGGGAACCCCGGTCGTCAGCGCGATCGGTCACGAGCCCGACTCGCCACTGCTGGACCACGTGGCCGACCTGCGCTGCTCCACGCCCACCGACGCGGGCAAACGCGTCGTGCCGGATGTGCGGGAGGAGACCGCGCGGGTCCACCAGCTTCGCGACCGCGCACGCCGCGCCCTGCACGGGTGGGTTGACACCCAGTGCAGGTTGCTCGAGCAACTACGCAGCAGGCCCTCACTCGCAGAGCCACTCGAGCCGATCGAGCGGCGCGCCGCGGATGTCCAGACCCAGCTGGAGCGCGCCAGGCGCGCGATACTCGCGGCGGTCGGCAACGAGCAGGCTGCGCTGGCCGCTGCCAGGGCGAGACTCAACGCCCTGGGCCCTTCGGCCACGCTCGCCCGCGGCTACGCGGTCGTGCAGTACCACGACGAGCAAGGCAACCTCGCGGTGCTCCGATCGGTCTCACAAGTAGCCGAAGGGACACCGCTTCGCGTGCGGGTCGCCGACGGCGCCATCCGAGCGATCGCGGGCGCGCAAGAGGAGTGAAGGCAGATGCAAAGTTGTGCGTTCCTTCCGCTGACCACCGAGGTCGCCACACGGCTGTGCCGGGACGCCCTGGGTGAGAACGCGCGAGGCAGGGCCACCGCGGTGCGACGCAGAGCCGCGGAGGCGGAGGCGGCGGCCGAACGGTGCTGGACCGCGCTACTCGCGGGCTGCGACTCCGCGGTGCGCTGGGAGCTGACCCCGCGCCTGCGCGAACTGTCGGAAGCGACGTCGCTGTACGCGGGTTCTCGCTGGTGGTCGACCGATGGCGCGGTTCACCGGCGGCGGGTGGCGAGTGCGCAGTCACACATCGAGGACGCGATCGCCGACGCCGACGGCCAGGAGTTCGCGCGGGCGTTCGTCGGCTACGACCACGCGATGGCCAGCGCGGTAGTGTGCGCGCATAACCCGGTACGGCGGCCAGCGGAAAGTGTGAGACGAACACGGTGAGTGAAGCGGACGGCGAGCAACCGGCCGACCTCGGTTACGAGGAGGCGCGGGACCAACTGATCGAGGTTGTCCGGGAACTCGAGAGCGGCGGGCTGTCCCTTGAACAGTCCCTCGCGCTCTGGGAGCGGGGCGAGCGGCTGGCCAGGCTGTGCGAGCGACATCTGGAGGGCGCACGCGAGCGCATCGAAGCGGCGCTGGCTACGGTAGAGGACACGCCTGACGTCGAGGTCTCCGAGGACGTGGCCGGCGACTCGGAGTGACGTCCACGACACCAGCGGGAGACCGAGGCCGTTCAGGCCGTTAGATCTCCTCGACGCTGTTGCCGAACAACGCCATCCGGGAGGGACCATGACCGCCGCCAGCAAGTCCGCCGGTAGTTCGAGGAAAGTAGAGGCTCCTGACCGTAACCTCGCCATGGAACTGGTGCGGGTCACCGAGGCCGCCGCCATGGCCGCGGGCCGGTGGGTCGGCAAGGGGGACAAGAACGGCGGTGACGGTGCCGCCGTGGACGCCATGCGCCAGCTGATCGGCACCGTGTCGATGCGGGGGGTGGTGGTGATCGGCGAGGGCGAGAAGGACGAGGCGCCCATGCTGTACAACGGCGAGGTCGTGGGCAACGGCGACGGGCCGGAGTGCGATGTCGCCGTCGACCCGATCGACGGCACCACACTGATGTCGAAGGGTATGCCCAACGCCCTCGCGGTACTCGCGGTCGCCGAGCGGGGGGCCATGTTCGACCCCTCGGCTGTCTTCTACATGGAGAAGCTGGCGGTTGGCCCCGAGGCCGCAGGCGCGGTGGACCTGTCGGCCCCCATCGCGGAGAACATCCGGCGGGTCGCCAAGGCCAAGCACAGCTCCACGTCGGACGTGACGGTCTGCATTCTCGACCGCTCCAGGCACGACAACATCGTCAAAGAGGTCCGCGCGGCGGGCGCCCGCATCCGGTTCATCACCGACGGCGATGTGGCGGGCGCCATCGCGGCGGCCCGCCCGACCACGGGCGTCGACATGCTGCTCGGGATCGGTGGCACCCCGGAGGGCATCATCGCGGCGTGCGCGTTGAAGTGCCTCGGCGGCGAGTTGCAGGGCAGGCTGTGGCCCAAGGACGACGAGGAGCGAGAGAAGGCGCTGGCCGCGGGCCATGACCTCGATCGCGTGTTGACCACCGACGACCTCGTTCGCGGCGACAACGTGTTCTTCTGCGCCACCGGAGTCACCGACGGTGACCTGCTGCGGGGCGTTCACTACCGCGCGGGCGGTGCCACCACGCAGTCGATCGTGATGCGTTCCAAGTCCGGGACGGTGCGAATGATCGACGGCTACCACCGGTTGACCAAGCTTCGCGCCTACTCGTCGGTGGACTTCGACGGCATCGCGGATGAGGACGAGGTGCCGCCGCTTCCCTGACCCGTGGGGTCGCGCGAGGCACCTCGCTACCCGCCTTCGGTGGCGCGGCGGCCTCGCAGGACCCGATCGGGGTGGTTGCCGCGGCGGAGTGGAACCGCGCTCACATCTTGTCGCTGGAATGGCCGGGAAACAGCCGCGCGGCCGGGTCGAGCAGCACCGCGATGTTGTTGATGGCGGTCGCTGCCTCACCGAATCCGGTCGCGATGAGCTTCACCTTGCCCGGATAGGCGGCCACATCCCCGGCAGCGTAGACGCGCTCGCGCGCGGTGGCCATCGTGGTGTCCACCTGGATCGACCGTTGCTCGATCGTGAGGCCCCAGCTCTCGATCGGCCCGAGGTCGGCGGTGAATCCGAGCGCGGCCACCACGGTCTGCGCGGGCAGCACGATGTGCTCGCCCGCTCTCGTTTCGAGTTCCACCTCGGCGAGTTCGCCGTCGTCGTCGCCGCGAAGGCTGGTCACCTCGGCGTCGGTGATGATTCGCACTCCCGCCTCACGTGCCTCGCGCACGATCGACTCCGCCGCGCGGAACTTCGACCTGCGATGCACCAGCGCGACACTCGCGGCAACCGGCCGCAGGGCGAGCACCCAGTCGAACGCGGAGTCACCACCGCCGACCACCACAACGTGCTTGCCGGTGTGCGCGGCCAGCGACGGTACGAAGTGGACGAGGCCGCGGCCGAGCCAGCCGTCGCCCGCGGGCAGCGGGCGCGGGGTGAACTCCCCGATACCCGCCGTGATCAACACGGCGCCCGCGCGTACGACCTGGTCACCGTCCAGCGTCACCTCCAGGCCGTCGTCGACGGTGCGCAGTTCCTGTGCCTTGCGACCGAGCAGGTACGTCGGGTTCCACTGCCCGGCCTGCTCCACCAGTCCCTTGACGAGGTCGCGGCCACGGACAGCGGGGAACCCGCCGACGTCGTAGATCATCTTTTCGGGATACATCGCGGTCACCTGCCCGCCCGACTCCGGAAGCGAGTCCACGATCGCCGTGGACAGACCACGAAAACCCGCGTAGTAGGCGCCGAACAGACCGGTCGGTCCCGCGCCGACGATCAGCACGTCGACCGACAACGTCTCGGGCGAGCTCATCGGCTCACCGCCCTTCGATGCTGGTGGCAATCGGAAACGATCCTAGTGCCCGAACACACCGGGCGGGTGCCGCGCGACTGCGCCAAACTGGCGACATGGCTGAACAGGAGTACCGGACAGAGCACGACACGATGGGCGAGGTGAGGGTTCCGGCCGAGGCTCTGTACCGCGCGCAGACCCAACGCGCCGTCGAGAACTTCCCGATCTCCGGCCGTGGCCTCGAGCGTGCGCAGATCAGGGCGCTCGGCCTGGTCAAAGCCGCCGCCGCGCGCGTGAACGCCCGGCTCGGCGTCTTGGAGCCCGACCTCGCCACCGCCATCGCGGCCGCCGCGGACGAGGTCGCCGACGGCGAGCACGACGCGCACTTCCCGATCGACGTCTTCCAGACCGGTTCCGGTACGTCGTCCAACATGAACGCCAACGAGGTGATCGCGACCCTCGCCTCGCGATCACTCGGCCGCGACGTTCATCCCAACGACCACGTCAACGCATCCCAGTCGTCCAACGACACCTTCCCGACCTCGATTCGCGTCGCGGCGACCGAGGCCGTGCTCGAGGACGTGATCCCCGCACTGGACCACCTCGCGACTGTCATCGAGGGCAGGGCGACGGAGTGGGCGGACGTGGTGAAGTCCGGCCGCACCCACCTGATGGACGCGGTCCCGATCACGCTCGGCCAGGAGGCGGGCGCTTGGGCCGCGCAGGTGCGGTTCGGCATCGAGCGGCTGCGCGGCTGCCTTCCCCGGCTCGGTGAGCTGCCGATCGGCGGTACCGCGGTCGGTTCGGGCCTCAACGCCCCGGCCGGGTTCGGCTCCGCGGTGGCCGAGGAACTGGCGAAGGTCACCGGGCTGCCGCTGACCGAGGCACGCGACCACTTCGAGGCGCAGGCCAGCCAGGACGGCGTGGTCGAGACCTCCGGAGCGCTTCGCACGGTGGCCGTGTCGCTGAACAAGATCGCCAACGACCTGCGCTGGCTCGGCTCCGGACCGCGTACCGGGCTGGCCGAGTTGGCCCTGCCGGACCTGCAGCCGGGGTCGTCGATCATGCCGGGAAAGGTGAACCCGGTGATCCCGGAGGCAACACTGCAGGTCGTCGCGCAGGTGATCGGTAACGATGCCGCGGTGGCGTTCGCGGGCTCGCAGGGCAACTTCCAGCTGAACGTGAACCTTCCTGTGATCGCGCGCAACGTGCTGGAGTCGGCTCGGCTGCTCGCGGCCGTTTCGCGACTGCTGGCCGACCGGGTGTTCGCGGGCCTGCGGGTGAACCTCGATCGGGCTCGCGCCTACGCGGAGGGTTCGCCTTCGATCGTGACGCCGTTGAACGCCTACCTGGGTTACGAGGAAGCCGCCGCGGTGGCGAAACAGGCGCTCGCTGAGCTGAAGCCGATCAGGCAGGTCGTGGTGGAACGTGGGCACCTCGCCTCGGGAAAGCTCACCGAGGAGCAGCTCGACGAGGCACTGGACGTGCTGCGGATGGCCCGCGGTGGCCGAGGCTGACACGCCGCGCCGCTGCCGGATGCGGGCGGGCGACCGCTCGCTCCGGCAGGACCGGGCATCACGCGTCACGGTGAACGAGCAGGAGGCGGCATCCGTTGCGGCGCAAACACCTTGACGGCAACCCCCACAGGCTGAGCGGTCGCGAGGTCGCCATCTCGATCCTGCGTTCGACCGGTGCGGTCGCGCTCGTGCTGGTGACCTACTACCTGATACCGCTCGATCACGAGCTGGGGATCAGCGCCTGGACCAAGTTCGCGGTGGGGCTGCTGGTGTTCATCGGGTTCGTGGTCTGGCAGGTCAGGGTCATTCTCGAGTCGTCGAGACCGCGGTTGCGTGCCATGGAAGCGGTAGCCGTCGGCCTGCCGTTCCTGCTGGTGTTCTTCTCGGCCAGCTACATCGTGCTGGAACGCAGCACTCCCGGATCGTTCACCGAGTCGCTCAGCCGAAACGATGCCCTGTACTACACCGTCACGATCTTTTCCACGGTCGGTACCGGTGACATCGTGCCGGTCACCGAGAGCGCGAGGGTAGTGACGATGGTGCAGATGGTCGTCGGCGTGGTCGCGGTTGGCGTGATCGCCAAGGTGGTCGTGGGAGCGGTGCAGGTAGCCACGAAACGAAGGGGCCACCGCGACACCGGCACGGAAGGATGAGCGCGTTCGCTCCACCCGGCGGCGCGGCCGTTCGCTAACTCGATTCGATGAGCCGCCTCGCGACTTCCTTGGCGTTGCCGACCGCCCCGGGCACGACACCGAGCGAGGCCGTCACCGTGGCGCCCTCCAGCAGCAGCAACAGTGACGTCGCCAACTTCCTCGGGTTGCGAAATCCCGCCTCGCGGGCCAGCGTCCGCAGGTAGTCGAGCAACCACTGCTTCTGCTCACGGATCACCTCCCGGCCGGGGTGGGTGGCATCGGGCAACTCGGCCTGCGCGTTGACGAAGGCGCAGCCACGCGAGTTCTCTGTGGAGATCCATTCCTCCAGCGCGTCGAACACCAGCAGCATCCTGCGTGCGGGCGTGATCCGCCCGCGCCTGCCGACGACGGTGGCCACGTGTTCGCGGTAGCGCTCGTCCCTTCGGCGCAGGTAGTGGCCGACGAGGGCGTCCTTGGAGCCGAACCGGTCGTAGAGAGTCTTCTTGGTGACCCCGGCCTCGCTCGCGAGCGTCTCGACGCCGACGGCATGGATTCCGTTCTCGTAGAACAACTTCCCCGCCACCTCGAGCACGCGCTCGGCGGCCGGGGTCAGGGTGAGGTCCTCGGTCACACCCTTGACAATATACCGATCGGTTTAGTACGTCTAGTAACCATACCGGTCGGTTTACTTCGGAGGGTCCTCGATGCGGAACGACGCCGTGCTCGGTGCGGGATTCGTGCTCATGTGGAGTTCCGGTTTCGTCGGGGCGGTGCTTGGCACCGAATCGGCGAGCGCGTGGACCCTGCTGATGTGGCGATTCGTCATCGTGGCGCTGCTGCTGCTCACCTGGTGGACGTTGCGGCGCGGACATCGGCTCCCACGAAGGGAGCTGGGCGTGCACACCGTCATCGGCCTGCTCTCCCAGGGCGTGTTCCTCTTCGGCATCGTGTGGTCGGCGGAGCTGGGCGTGCCCGCGGGAATCGCGGCGCTGGTCGCGGCACTGCAACCGATCGCGGCCGCCGCGCTTTCCGTGCCACTGCTCGGGGAGCGGGTTTCGCGCACACAGTGGGTGGGGCTGGCCGTCGGCATCGCCGGCGTCGCGCTGGTGGTGAGCGGCGACCTCGCGGCTTCCGGCTCCGCACCCAAGGCCGCCTACCTGCTGCCCTTCCTCGCCATGGCCGGGCTCGTCGCGGGCACCTTCTTCGAACGCAAGGCGCGCTCCACGTTGCCACTGTCCGACGCGCTGGTGATCCAGTGCTCGGTCAGCGCGGTCGCCTTCACGGCACTGGCGGGCGCGACGGCAACGATCACCCCGCCGCTCGACGGCCAGTTCTGGACCGCGGTGGCGTGGGTGGTGCTGTTCTCGACGTTCGGCGGCTACGGCTTCTACTGGCTCAACGTCGCCCACGGCTCGGTCAACCGGGTGTCGACGCTGCTGTACCTGACCCCGCCGACCACCATGGTGCTGGCGTGGCTGATGTTCGGCGAGCGCATCAGCCTCACCGGGTTGCTCGGCCTTGCCGTCTGCGCCGTCGCCGTGGCGACCGTGCTGCGTTCGCGGCGCGAAATGTCGGTGCCGGAGGAGATGATGGCGACATGCTGTTCCACGATGTCGTCGCCGCCTCGGCCGGGCTGGCCGCCACGCGATCCCGAAAGGCCAAGACGGCGATCTTGGCCGAACTGCTGAGCGCCGCGCCCGAGAACGAACTAGCCACGGCGGTGGCTTTCCTCACCGGGCAGCCTTCGCAGGGTCGGATCGGTGTCGGGTGGCGCACCCTGTCGCGGCTACGCGCGCCGCCCGCCGCCGAACCGAGGCTGACGGTCACCGAGGTGGACGCCGCGCTCGGCGAGGTGGCGGAAAGCGTCGGCAGCGGCTCGGCGACTCGGCGCGCGAACGCGTTGCGCGGGCTGCTGGCCGGTGCGACACGAGCCGAGCAGGACTTCCTGCTCCGGCTGCTGGCCGGGGAGCTACGGCAGGGCGCGCTTGAGGGGGTTATGGTCGACGCCATCGCGCAGGCGGCCAGGGTGCCCACCGACAAGGTGCGAAGGGCTTTCATGCTCTCCGGCAGGTTGCCTGCGACGGCCGCGGCGGCGATGTCGGGCGGCAGCGCCGCACTCGGCCGGTTCCGGCTCGAGCTCGGCAGGCCGATCCGGCCGATGCTGGCCTCGCCCGCCGAGTCGCTGCAGGACGCGCTGGCCGAACTCGGGCCGGTGGTCGTCGAGTACAAGCTGGACGGCGCGCGCATCCAGGTGCACCGCCACGGGGACCAGGTGCACGTCTACACCCGCACCCTGCGCGACGTCACCGCACGGGTCGGGGAGCTGACCGAGTTGGTGCGGGCGCTGCCGTGCGAGTCGGTGGTGCTCGACGGCGAGACGCTGGCACTCACCGACGAGGGCAGACCGCGACCGTTTCAGCAGACCATGTCCCGGTTCGGCAGCACGAGGGAGGAGCAGCTGCGGGCGCTGCTGCTGCGACCGTACTTCTTCGACTGCCTGCACCTCGACGGCACCGACCTGCTGGACGCGCCGCTACGCGAGCGCAACACCGCACTGCGAAAGGTCGCGGGCGAGCACGTCATCCCCGGACAGAGCCTGCCCGCCGATCCGACGGCCATCCTGACGCGGGCGCTGGAGGAAGGGCACGAGGGTGTCATGGTCAAGTCCCTCGACTCCCCCTACGCCGCCGGACGCAGGGGGAGATCCTGGCTGAAGGTGAAGCCTGCACACACGCTGGACCTGGTCGTGCTCGGTGCCGAGTGGGGCCACGGCAGGCGGACCGGCTACCTGTCCAACCTGCATCTGGGTGCCCTCGACCCGGAAGGCGGCCCGCCGATCATGGTCGGCAAGACCTTCAAGGGCCTCACCGACGAACTGCTCGCCTGGCAGACCGAACGGCTGCCGACCATGGAAACCGCCCGTGACCGCGCGACCGTGTACGTGCGACCGGAACTCGTCGTCGAGGTCGAACTCGACGGCGTGCAGAGCAGCACCCGCTACCCCGGCGGTGTGGCACTGCGCTTCGCCAGGGTGCTGCGCTACCGACCGGACAAGGAGGCCGCCGACGCCGACACCATCGAATCCGTACGTGCGATGCTGCGTGGTTGACGGTTAGGGTCTGCCCATGGCAGCGACAGTGCGAAACGTGGTGACCTCCGGAGTTTTCCAGCTAGACGGCGGCAGTTGGGACGTCGAGAACAACGTGTGGATCGTGGGCGACGACAACGAGGTGATCGTCATCGACGCGGCACACGACGCGGCCCGCATCGCCGACGCGATCGGTGATGCCACCGTGCGCGCGATCGTGTGCACCCACGCGCACAACGACCACGTCAACGCCGCACCCGAGTTGGCGCGGCGGACGTCGGCGCCGATCCTGCTGCACCCCGACGACCGCGTGCTGTGGGAGCTGACCCACCCCGACCGGGCACCCGACGGCGAACTCTCCGACGGGCAGTCGCTGAGCATCGCGGGCACCGAACTCGAAGTACTGCACACCCCCGGCCACGCTCCCGGCGCGGTGTGCCTGCACGCACCCGACCTCGGCGTGGTGTTCACCGGCGACACGCTGTTCCACGGCGGCCCGGGTGCCACCGGCCGCTCCTACTCCGACTACCCGACCATCGTGACGTCCATCACGCGGCGGCTGTTCGAGTTGCCCGCCGAGACGGTCGTGCACACCGGGCACGGCGAGGACACCACGATCGGAGCCGAGCAGGCCGGGTCACGTGACTGGGAACGGCCCTAGCGCCCACGCGAAGAACGGACAAACCCCGTAGGCTGAGATCTCGTGCGGTTTCTGGAAGGCCACCGGCCCTCACACGACTTGACCTACGACGACGTCTACCTGCTGCCCAGCCACTCCTCGGTGGAGTCGCGTTTCGACGTCGACCTCTCCACCAGCGACGGCACGGGCACCACCATCCCGGTGGTGGTGGCGAACATGACGGCCGTCGCGGGCAGGCGCATGGCCGAGACCGTGGCGCGCAGAGGCGGGCTCGTCGTGCTTCCGCAGGACGTCGACCCGGCGGCGGTCGCCGACATCACCGCGTGGGTCAAGGGGCGCGACATCGTGTGGGACACCCCACTGGTGCTCACGCCCGGTGACGCGGTCGCCGACGCGTTGAACCTCGTCGGCAAGCGAGCACACGGCGCGGTGGTCGTCGTGGACGGTGAGGGTCGCCCGGTCGGGATCGTCGACGAGGCGGCCTGTGCCGGGGTGGACCGGTTCGCACGGCTCGGCGAGGTCGTCGACCCGGTGGTTCCCACGTTCGGCCTGGACACCCCGCAGCGCGAGGTGTACGAGAGCCTGCACGAGCACGGTGGGAAGCTGGCGCTGGGAGTCACCGGGGAGGGCAGGCTCGCCGGGGTACTGACCCAGGTCGGCGCGCTGCGTGCGGGCATCTACCAGCCTGCGCTCGACAGCCAGGGGCGGCTGCGTATCGCCGCCGCGATCGGGGTGAACGGCGACGTCGCCGCCAAGGCGGAGGCCGTGCTCGCCGCCGGGGTGGACGTTCTTGTGGTGGACACCGCACACGGGCATCAGGAAAAGATGCTGGCGGCGCTGAAGGCTGTGCGATCGCTTTCGCCGTCGGTGCCTGTGGTGGCGGGCAACGTGGTGACCGCCGAGGGCACGACGGACCTCATCGAGGCGGGTGCCGACGTCGTGAAGGTCGGCGTGGGCCCGGGCGCGATGTGCACGACAAGGATGATGACCGGTGTCGGGCGGCCACAACTGTCGGCCGTGCTCGACTGCGCCGCCGCCGCACGACGGCTCGGCAAGCACGTGTGGGCCGACGGCGGTGTACGGCACCCGCGCGACGTCGCGCTGGCCCTTGCCGCGGGAGCGTCCGCGGCGATGGTGGGCTCCTGGTTCGCGGGCACCCACGAATCTCCCGGCGACCTGCGCTACGACGAGCACGGCAGGCCCTACAAGGAGTCCTACGGGATGGCGTCGAAGCGAGCCGTCACCGCGCGCACCCGGTCGGACAGCCCTTACGAACAGGCCCGCAAAGCTCTGTTCGAGGAGGGCATCTCTGCCTCACGCATGCCGGTGGAACCGCTGCGTCCCGGGGTGGAGGACCTGCTCGACTCGATCACCGCGGGGGTTCGGTCGGCATGCACCTATGCGGGTGCGCACAACCTCGAGGAGTTCCACGAGCGTGCGGTGCTCGGGGTGCAGTCGGCCGCGGGCTTCGCGGAGGGTCGCCCGCTGCCCACCGGCTGGTGAAACCGGCGGGCAGCGGGCGAGCGCGACCGTCTGCTACCCGTGGTGTTCCAGCATCTCGGTGACCAGCGCCGCGATCGGCGAGCGCTCCGAACGCGTCAGCGTCACGTGAGCGAACAGCGGATGCCCCTTCAACTTCTCGATGACGGCCGAGACGCCGTCGTGCCTGCCGACCCGCAGGTTGTCCCGCTGAGCCACGTCATGAGTCAGCACGACCCGCGAGGCACTGCCCAGCCTGGACAGCACCGTGAGCAACACGTTGCGCTCCAGTGACTGCGCCTCGTCGACGATCACGAACGAGTCGTGCAGTGAGCGACCCCTGATGTGCGTCAGCGGCAGCACCTCGAGCATCCCCCTGTCGAAGACCTCGTCGAGCACCTCCTGGCTGACGAGCGCGCCGAGGGTGTCGAAGACCGCCTGCGCCCACGGCTGCATCTTCTCGCTCTCCGAGCCGGGCAGGTAGCCGAGTTCCTGCCCACCGACGGCGTAGACCGGGCGAAACACCACGACCTTGCGGTGCATACCGCGCTCGAGCACGGCTTCCAGCCCGGCACACAGCGCCAGCGCGGACTTGCCGGTGCCCGCCCTTCCTCCGAGGGACACGATCCCGACGTCCGGGTCCAGCAGCAGGTCGAGTGCGATGCGCTGCTCCGCCGAGCGCCCGTGCAGCCCGAACGCTTCCCGGTCACCGCGCACCAGTCGCGCCTGCTTGTCCGGCGTGATCCTGGCCAGCGCGCTGGAGGTGCCCGCGAGCAGTCGCAGCCCGGTGTGGCAGGGCAGTTCAGCGGCCTCCGGACGCCCGAACTCCCCCAGGTCGGCGACCCCGCCGGCAAACAGCGCGTCGAGCGCCTCCTGCGGTACATCGAGGTCGGCCATGCCCGTCCAACCGGACGGCGTGACCTCCTGTGCCCGGTACTCGTCGGCGGTCAGCCCGACAGACCCCGCCTTGACACGCAGCGGCACGTCCTTGGTCACCAGCGTCACCGACTCCAGTTCGGTGGCGAGGTTGAGCGCGCAGGCGAGGATGCGGTGGTCGTTGGAGTCGGTGCGAAAGCCGGGTGGCAGCACCGTGGGATCGGAGTGGTTCAACTCGACGTGGACGGTGCCACCCTCGTCCCCGATGGGAACGGGCGCGTCCAGCCGACCGTGCGTGCGCCGCAGGTCGTCGAGCAACCGAAGCGCCTCCCTCGCGAACCAGCCGAGTTCCGGGTGGTGCCGCTTTGCCTCCAACTCGCTGATCACGACCAGCGGCAGGACCACGGAGTGCTCCGCGAACCTTGTCACCGCCCACGGGTCCGACAGCAACACCGAGGTGTCGAGCACGTAGGTGCAACGCCGTAAGCCGGCTGGATCGGACGATCCGTCAGTGCCGAGAGCACTGGTCGAAGAGTGGCCGGAGGCCTTTCGGGGCAAACGCTGCGCAGTCACGACGGCATCTCCCTCGTTGGGCGTTGGCACCACGCCCGCACTCGCTGGGCCGGGCACTGCCCTGGCTGGTCGCTCCCCGACGCCGCGGCGTCAGGGTGTACGCCCACGAGGGCCCGGTGCCGGCCCCCTCGTGCGTCTCGTGAACGGCTTCGCCGCTCGCACTAGCACTGCCACGACCAGGGCCTCCCGTGACGAGCCACATGGGTTCGCGACCCGTCACCACGGAAGCTACCTGCAGACGGCCGGTTCGTGCAGACAGCCAGGTAGGTGATTCGCCGATTCGTCATCTCACGGCCGGTACTGGGCTACCGCGCCGTGAAACCGCGGCTTCCCGCCGTGTCGGGATCGATTCAGCCGCCGTACCGGCGATTTCGGACGGCGTAGTCACGAAGCGCGCGCAGGAAGTCCACCCGCCGGAACGCGGGCCAGTACGCCTCGGTGAACCAGAACTCCGAATGTGCCGACTGCCAGAGCAGGAAGCCGGAGAGCCGCTGTTCGCCGGAGGTCCGGATGATCAGGTCGGGGTCCGGCTGCCCCGAGGTGTAGAGGTGCTCGGAGATGTGATCGACATCGAGGATCTTGGCGAGCTCGTGGATCGAGGTTCCCTCGTCGGCATGCTGCTTCAACAGCTTGCGGACGGCGTAGGCGATCTCCTGCCGCCCGCCGTAGCCGACGGCGACGTTGACAACCATGCCGCGGCGGTTGTCGGTGCGCTGCGCGGCGGCGGTGAGCCTGGCCGCGACCTCGGTGGGCAGCATGTCCAGCGCGCCGACGATCGAAAGCCGCCACGGATTGCCCGGCGCGGCGAGTTCGTCGACCACGTCCGGGATGATCTCGAGCAGCGCGGCGACCTCCTCGTTGGACCGGTTGCGCACGTTGTCGGTGGACAGCAGCCACAGCGTGACCACCTCCACATCGGCCTCCCGGCACCAGCCGAGGAAGTCCGCGATCTTCTGTGCGCCCATCCGGTGGCCACCGTTGACGTCGGTGAAGCCTGCCTCCCGTGCCCAGCGCCTGTTACCGTCGAGGATCACGCCGATGTGGCGCGGATGCCGCCCTCCGGCTTGCTGGATCAGGCGCCACGAGTACACGCTGTAGACGATGCGCGAGGCGAAAGACCTAAGGCTCACGTCACGGGAGCGTACGCCTGGCCGGAAAGTGATGTTCGCGGCGCTCCTGCCGTCGACGCGTGCGGCCACGGCTACGATTTCCGTAACCTGAGCGTTGTGAGCGCAGCAACCGATACCCCGCCGGTACCGTCCGCCGCCCATCACCGGCCCCGGTTTCGGGGACACATCCACTTCTGGAGCTTCTTCGGTGCACTGGTCTCCGCCGCCACGCTGATCGCGCTGGCGGGCTCGACGGTGTCGGCGACGGCCGCACTCGCCACGTCGGTCTACGGCATCACCGTGGTCGGCGTGTTCGGCGTCAGCGCGCTCTACCACCGGCGTATCTGGAGCAGCAGAGCGTACGAGTGGATGAAGCGCGCCGACCACTCGATGATCTTCCTGTTCATCGCGGGCACCTACACGCCCTTCACGCTACTTGCGATGTCGCAACCGACCGGTTACGTCGTGCTCGGCGTGGTGTGGGGCGGCGCGGTGGCGGGCGTCGCGTTGAAGATGCTGTGGCCGAGGGCGCCACGCTGGCTCGGCGTACCGATCTACATCGCGCTCGGTTGGGTGGCTGTGTTCGTGCTGCCCGAACTCGCCAGCTCGGCCGGAATCGCCGCGTTGGTGCTGCTGCTCGTCGGTGGGCTGTTCTACACGGTCGGCTCGGTGTTCTACGCGACCAAGTGGCCGAACTACTGGCCGACGACCTTCGGCTACCACGAGTTCTTCCACGCCTGCACGGTGCTTGCGGCCGTTTGCCATTACATCGCGATCTGGCTGGCCATCTACGCCTGACAGCCATTCGGCAGAGCGCGGACCAAGGTCAGGCCGTGGCAGGCCGTCATGACGCCCGTTCCAGCGCCGGGCTGTGCGTCACCGACCCGAAGAAGACATCGACGGCCCGCCGGGTGCGCTCGTGGCTGGACGGCATCAGGTTGAGCTGGTCGTCCGTCGTCCTACCGCTCCCTGACTGCGTAGGTCAGGTGGGTCACCCGATGCGACGGCTCCACGCGGACCGGCTCCAGGGCCACGCGGCCCGCGTCCACGCCCTCGAACAGCCGGATTCCGGAGCCGCTGCCCGCGCCATAGCAGCTATCATATTCCCATATCGGAATGTGTCAATCGAGAAGAAGTCGGGCGATCGCCAGCTGACGATCGCCACCCCCGAGCCTTGAGCACTGGCTCGGAACTACAACCTTCAATCGATGAGTTCGCCCGAAAGCAGCGAAACCGGGATAGCCGACCCCGTACGCCGGTACACTGCGCCGCCGTGGATTACGGCGCTCTCATACCCATCGTCGGCGGCTTGCTCGGGCTCACGATCGTGGTACTGGGCTTCGTCGAACACACGGTTCGGCGGCTCGCGCGGCAGACCGTGCGGATCGAGACCAAGCTCGACGCCGTGCTCGACAGCCTCGGGATCGCGGCGCCGAGGCCCGAGATCACGCGAGTCAACTCGCTGATCCTGGAAGGCAAGCGGGTTCAAGCCATCAAGGAGTACCGAAAGCACACGGGCGCCACTCTCATCGAAGCCAGGCAAGCCATCGAGGGCCTCGAACGGCGCGGGTACTCCGGTTAGCCGGCACTCGCGGAGGGCTCAGCCGAGGTCGGGGCCCTTCGACCGCAGATCATCTACTGTGGATAGCGCCTCGCGAAGTTCGGCAAGCCACGAGTCGGCGTGCTGCCCTACCAGTTTCACCGCCCATGCCAGTGCCTCCGAACGTGAGCGCGCCACTCCCGCGTCGACCAGCGTATCCAGCACCCGGCGCTCCGGCTGCCGCAACCGGGTCATCACCGGCACCGACAGCGTGGTGAACAGTTGCCTGCTGTCGCCCAGCCGGGCACCCCAGGCCACCTTGCGCCGGAAGCGATACTCGGCCTGCCTTGCGATCTCGATGCGCTGGTCCCTCGTCTCCTCCCGGAACCGGCTGATGCGCCCCTCCTCTGCCGCCGAGCGCGCCGCCTCGTCGCCGAACTCCTGAGTCAACGGTGGCAACTCACCGACCACGACGATCTCCTCGCGGTCGACGGTGATCTCTGGTTCGCCGACGAACCAGCCGTCCGGCAGCCTTCCGCTGAACCACGCGGGCACATCTTCCGCGCTGGGCACCTCGCCCTGCTGACCGCCACGCCCGCGCCAACGCTGCCCCATGATGCCTCCCGATTACATGATTACATCAATGCTTACGGTAGGCCGGGACCGCGAGATGTGACAGGGCTGTTCACTACTGGCGAATGGGTACCGACAGCGCCGCGGCCAGTCGCTGCGGTGTCGTCACCGGGCGTTCGCACACGTATCCGTGGCAGACATAGGCCGCGGCATTCCCGTCGACAAGCGGGCGGTCGGCGAGCAGCGGCACACCGCCCGCCTCTGGCGGACCCGCCAGCACCACGCCGCCGCCGTGCACCTCGCGTGCTGCCTCGACAAGCAGATCCGACCGCGCCGCCGCGTCCGGCCCCACGACAGCGACCTGGACAGGTCCCGCGAGCAGTGCCTCCGCCACGGACAGCCAGTGTCCGGCGAACCGTGGTGCCTGCGCGACGATCGTCCCGGCCCTGTCCAGCGCTCGCTCACAAGCCTGCCGGTACTCGCCTGCTCGGTCCGGACCCGCCAGCGCGGAAGCCGTGAGCAACGCCCCTGCCAGCGCGGACGCTCCCGATGGCGTGGCGTTGTCGGTGGGGTCCGACGGCCGATGCACCAGCGCCTCGGCGTCGGCGGCCGTGTCGTGGAACGCACCAGGCAACTCGTCGTCGGAGAACAGCTCCAGCGCGGTGTCCAGCAGCAGGGTCGCCTGCGTCAGCCACACCGACTCTCCACTGGCCTGGTGGACCGCGAGCAGGCCCTCGGCAAGGCATGCGTAGTCCTCGAGCACCCCTGCGGCTTCACCGACCACGCCGCCGCGAGAGCTGCGCCGCAGCCGTGCGTCCACGAGATGCCGGTCGAGCAGCAACTCGGCGGCGGAGACGGCAGCCTCCACCCAGTCGGGTCGCTCGAGCGCCACACCCGCCTCGGCGAGCGCGGTGATCGCCAGCCCGTTCCAGGCGGTGACCACCTTGTCGTCGCGCGACGGCTGCGGCCGACCGTTACGCGCTTCGAGCAACGCCGTGCTCACCCGCAACCACCTGGCCGTTTCGTCGGGGTCGCGTGGCAGTTGCAGCGTGGAGGCCCCGTGCTCGAAGGTGCCTTCCTCGGTCACCCGGAAGACCTCCGCCGCCCACGAGCCGTCCTCCGGCCCGAGCACCTCGACCAGTTGCGCGGGGGTCCACACGTAGGTGAGCCCTTCGACGCCCTCGGTGTCGGCGTCCAGCGACGCGGCGAACCCGCCCTCCTGCGTGCGCAGGTCGCGAAGCAGGAACTCCGCGGTCTCCGCGGCGACACGGGTGGCCAGCGCGGAGGAGGTGCGGCGGGCGAGATGGGCGTAGCAGCGCAGCAGCAGTGCGTTGTCGTACAACATCTTCTCGAAGTGCGGCACCACCCACGCCGCGTCCACCGAGTACCTGGCGAACCCGCCCGCGAGCTGGTCGTAGATGCCACCGCGAGCCATACCCTCCGCCGTGAGCTCCACAACGGACAGCGCTTCGGCCGATCCGGTGCGCTCGTAGTGGCGCAGCAGGAACTCCATGACCATGGCGGGCGGGAACTTGGGCGCACCACCGAAGCCGCCGTGCCCCGGATCGATCTGTCCGCGCAAAGTGGACACCGCGGTCGCGATGGCCTCCTCGTCGACAGGTCGCTGCGCCAGCGGCGCCGTCTGCTCCTGGATGTGGCTGACGATCTTCGTGGCACCCTGGCGCAGTTCGTCCGCGCGTTCCGACCACGCGCGCGCCACCGCCGTGAGCACCTGCCGAAACGACGGCATCCCGTGCCGGGGCGTCGGCGGGTAGTAGGTGCCGCAGTGGAACGGCTTGCCGTCCGGGGTGAGGAAGCACGTCATCGGCCAGCCGCCCTGCCCGGTCATCGCCTGGGTGGCGGTCATGTAGACGGCGTCGATGTCCGGCCGCTCCTCGCGGTCCACCTTGATGTTGACGAAGTGCGCGTTCATGAACGCGGCCGTCTCGTCGTCTTCGAACGACTCGTGGGCCATGACGTGACACCAGTGGCACGCGGCGTAGCCGATGGACAGCAGGATGGGCACGTCACGGCGCTTCGCCTCGTCGAGGGCCTGCGCGCTCCACGGCCACCAGTCCACCGGGTTGTCGGCGTGCTGCAGCAGGTACGGCGAGGTTGCGCTGGCTAGGCGATTCACAGCGACAGCGTCTCACACGCGCTGTCGGCTCGCCGGTCCCCGCCGCGCCGCCTGCTCGACGAGCACTGCGACCCCGTCGAGCAGCCGTTCGAGCCCGAACTCGAACGCCCTTGCCGGGTCGGCGGCCCCGTACTCCTGGCCCGCGGCGGCGCCGACCTCCGCGGCGACGGGGAACTTCTCGGCGTCGAACACCTTGGTGAGCAGCGGTTCGTACCGCCGCCACCATTCCTCGTCGGCGATTCCGGTGGCGCGCTCGGCCTGCGCATACTCCACGGCGCCGCGTGCCGCACCGTGCACGTAGTTGACCACGAGCGTCACCACCAGGTCCATTTCGATGCTGGTCAGCCCGATTCCCGCGACGGCACGCAGGTCACGGTCGTACTTGGCGATCAGGTTGGGTCCGAGCACGGGGCGCGTGGTCGCCACCTGTAGCAGCCAGGGATGGCGCAGGTAGAGCTCCCAGGTGCGCCTCGCGGCTCGCGCCAGCCGATCCCGCCAACCGCCCGGCTCCTCCTCGTCCTCGCATGCCTCGGCGTGGACCCTGTCCACCATGAGGTCGACGAGTTCCGCCTTGCTGGGTACGTAGCCGTAGAGCGACATCGCGGTGACGCCGAGGTCCGTGGCGAGCCTGCGCATCGAGACGGCTTCCAGCCCCTCGGCGTTGGCGATCGCGATGGCGGCCGCCGCGATGCGGTCGACCGTGAGCCGGGGCTTCGGGCCTCTGCGCGGTCGTTCCTGGATGCCCCAGAGCAGCTCCATGCTGCGCTTCGGGTCACCGCTTCCGCTGTAAACGCCGATCACATCGCCCATTCTGCCCCGGTTGATAACTCTATACAGCGTAGGTTATTGTCGCCGAGTTAACTCCATACGTCGTAGACAGATTGGGGGGCGGGATGGCGCTGGACGCGACGGTCGTCGCGGAGGGGCTGCGCAAGCGCTACGGCGACACGACCGCACTGGACGGATTCGACCTGCGGGTGCGCACGGGAACCGTGCACGGCCTGCTGGGACCGAACGGCGCGGGCAAGACAACGGCGGTGCGAGTACTGACCACCCTCGTGCGACCCGACTCCGGAAGAGCCAGCGTGGCGGGTTTCGACGTATCGAGCCGGCACAAGTGGGTGCGATACCGGATCGGCCTCGTCGGACAGCACGCCGCCGTCGACGAGATCCTGACCGGCAGGCAGAACCTCGAGTTGTTCGGCAGGTTGCTGCACCTTGACAGGGCGCGCGCCAGGGAGCGGGCAGGGGAACTACTGGTTCGCTTCGGGCTGGGCGAGGCGGCGGACCGGCCGCTGAAGCAGTACTCCGGCGGCATGCGCAGGCGACTCGACCTCGCGGCCAGTCTCATCCTGACGCCCCCGGTGCTGTTCCTCGACGAGCCCACCACCGGACTCGACCCGCGCGCCCGCAACGAGGTGTGGGCACGGATTCGGGAGCTGGCCTCGGCGGGCACGACGGTGTTGCTCACCACCCAGTACCTGGAGGAGGCCGACCAGCTCGCCGACGAGGTGTCCGTGGTCGACGCGGGCAAGGTCGTGGCTCAGGGCACGCCCGAGGAGCTGAAGAAACGAATCGGCACCGACCGCGTCGACATCGTCGTCCGCGACGGCGCGGATATCCCGGCGGCCACGCGGTTGCTGGCATCGATCGCGGCGGGCGACGTGGAGCTCGATACCGAGCGCAGGTGGCTCAGCGCACCGGTAGGAGACCGCATGGCGGCGTTGGCGGCACTCGTTCGCACGCTGGGCGAAGCGGGTGTCGCGGCCGAGGACATCGCACTGCGCAGGCCGACCCTGGACGAGGTGTTCCTCGAACTCACCACTGCCACCCCGAACAAGCCGACCAAGCCGACCAAGGAGATCGCATGAGCCAGGATCTCGCGCCACAACACCCCGGCGGCGTGAGCATCGCCGAACCGGCCCCGCCGCGTGGCAAGGAACGTCTGCGCTGGGCCGTAGCCGATGGGTGGGCTATCACCAAGCGTGACCTCACGCACTGGAGGAACCAGCCCGGCCAGTTCGTGGCAGGGCAACTGTTCCCTGTCATGGTGCTGTTGCTGTTCGGGCTGCTCTTCGGCGGGGCGATGGCCGTGCCCGGTGGCGGTTACTGGGAGTTTCTCGTGCCAGGCGTGCTGGCTCTGACGATGGTGTTCGGCGTCGAGGGCACGTTCACCGCCGTCAGCACGGATGTCACCCGGGGCGTCACCGACCGCTTCCGGTCGCTGCCGATGGCACCCTCGGCAGTGGTCGTCGGCCGGTGCACGGCCGACATGCTGAACGCCGTGCTGAGCCTGGCGACACTCACGGCCGTGGGACTCGCGGCGGGTTGGCGACCGCACGGCGGGCTCACCGCGACCCTCGCCGCCTTCGGGCTGCTCCTGCTGTTGCGGCTGGCGATGCTGTGGCTTGGCGTCTACCTCGGGCTCGTCCTGCGCAGCGCGGAATCGGTGATGGCGCTGCAGATCCTGGTCTGGCCCCTTGGCTTTCTCTCCAACACCTTCGTGGCTCCGGCCACTATGCCGGGTTGGCTCGGGACGATCGCGGAGTGGAACCCGCTGTCCGCGACGGTCGCCGCGACGCGGGAGTTGTTCGGCAATCCCGGTTGGACGACCGACTCCTGGCTCGCGACACATCCGGTGCTCGCCGCCGTAGCCTGGCCCGCCCTAGGAATCGCGGTGTTCTTCCCGCTTTCCGTCCGCCGCTACCGCGCTCTCAGCCACTGAGTGCGCTGGGGCCGCTGTGTCCGCTCGGTCCGAGCCTGCCCCCTGCTGCTCGGGTTCCTCGAACGAGGCGGGCACGCGCTTGAGGTGCTTGGTCATCGACCTGACCAGGAACACGACGGCGATGAAGAACAGCAGCAGGAGCAGCAGGCCGACGGGCGAGGACTTGCCGAAGTCCGCGCCCTGGCCACCGCCGTCGCCCCCCGGCTGCGCGAGCACGGCCGCACCGGACATCGCGGGAACGGCCACGAAGGCCGGAAGCGTCATGTGTTCACCTTCTCTCGGACCCCCGCGAACAGATCGTCCTCCGGCAACGTCGTGTCGACAAGGGAACGTACGAGTTCGTACTCCTCGGTGGGCCACACTTCCCGCTGCACCTCCAGCGGCACGGCGAACCAGCGGCTGTTGGGGTCGATCTGGGTGGCGTGCGCCTTGAGCGCCTCGTCTCGTACCTCGAAGTACTCCGCACAGCGTACCCGGGTGGTGACACGCTCGATGACGTCTGCCTTGTCCGGGTCCCACCGGCTGAGCCACTCACCGTACGGCGAGTCGAGCCCTCGCGAGGTCAGCGCCTGGTGGAAGGCGGTGAGCTTCGCCCTGGAGAACCCGTGCGAGTAGTAGAGCTTCAACGGCTGCCACGGCTCACCCGCCTCGGGGAACCGCTCCGGGTCCGAAGCGGCGTCGTAGGCTGCGACGGAAACCTCGTGACACCGGATGTGATCCGGATGTGGGTAACCACCGTTTTCGTCATAGGTGGTTACCACGTGTGGCCTGAACTCGCGGATCGCACGCACCAGCTCACGGATCGGCTCCTCCATCGGGATCGCGGCGAAACAGCCTTCCGGCAACGGCGGCATGGGCTCGCCCTCCGGCAGACCGGAGTCGATGAAGCCAAGCCAGCGGTGTTGCACACCGAGGATCTTGGCGGCGCGCGCCATCTCCTCCCTGCGCAGCTCCGACATGTTCGCGTGAACCTCGGGCTTGTCCATCGCGGGGTTGAGCACGCTGCCCGCCTCACCCCCGGTGCAGGTGACGACCATGACGTCGTGACCCTCAGCGACATAGCGGGCCATCGTGGCCGCACCCTTGCTCGACTCGTCGTCGGGATGCGCGTGCACCGCCATCAGCCGCAGCCGCTCTCCTGCACCGATCGTCTTGCCTTCGGACACCGCCATGACCCCTCCGGTCATCCGTCGTCGTGCGGACCCCCTGGCCCACGCCCTTAACACCTACACGGATACTCAACACACCAGACGCGCTGTTCATTCTCCCCACGACCACGACAACAGCCGACGGGAGGCCATGGTTGAGCAACGGGCAGGCCGACTCGGCACGCGGACGACCGCAGGAGGTCGCACCGGAGCCCACCGTGCCGGAGAACCGCTACGGCCGTGCTCGTCGCTCCGCGCGAATGCCGCGCGGCTGGCGGCTGTGGCTGCTCGTACTGCTGGTTCTCGGCGCGGGGGGCGCCCTCACCTACATCGCATACCGCAACCTCGGGGCCGCTCCCATCGAGGCCGAGCGAGTCGGGTTCGAGGAGCGGCCGGGCAACGCCATGGAGATCACCATCGCCGTCCGACGCGACGACCAGGACCGTCCCGGCGTGTGCATCGTGCGGGTGCGCGACATCTCCGGCGCCGAGAGCGGCAGGAGAGAGGTCTACATCCCGCCGGGCGTCGAGCGAGTCTCTACGGTGATCCGCGGCATCGACCGGCCCGTTACCGCTGACGTGTTCGGATGCGCTTACAATGTCCCGGAGTACATGTCAACCTCGTAGCGGCCAACGGGGTGAATAGAGCGCCGAACGTCCGCTCAGCGGAAAATTCGGGAACATTTGCCACGCAACGCGTGTTATCCTGACATGTCGGCACGGCCCAGGCGGGCCGTGTCTTTCCTTATATTCCAGCCACGCCAATGTGGCGGCCGGCTTGTATACCCAAGATCGGCAGGCCCTAGGAGGAGATGGTGACCGTGAGCGACACCAAGGTGACCTGGCTGACCCAGGAAGCCTACGACAGGCTCAAGAGCGAGCTCGATGAGTTGATCGAGAATCGTCCGGTCATCGCTGCGAAGATCAACGACAGCCGGGAGGAGGGCGACCTCAAGGAGAACGGTGGCTACCACGCCGCTCGTGAGGAACAGGGTCAGCAAGAAGCCCGCATCCGGCACCTGCAGGAGTTGCTTCGCACCGCGAAGGTCGGCGAGGCGCCCACGAACTCCGGCGTCGCCGAGCCGGGCATGGTCCTTACCGTGCGCTACGACGGCGACGACGACGAAGAGACTTTCCTGCTCGCGACCCGCGAGGAGGGCGGCCAGGGCCCGATGGAGGTGTACTCGCCCGATTCCCCGCTGGGGAAGGCGCTGCTCGGCGCCAGGGAGGGCGAGTCGCGCGAGTACAGCCTGCCCAACGGCAAGACCCAGAAGGTGACGCTCGTCAAGGCGGTGCCCTACAGCGGCTGATCAGCGACGTGTCCCGGTAGGTGCCCGGCGTGACGACGCCGGGCACCTACCGGCGACTATCGTGACCCGATGAGCACCGACCTGCCCATCTGCGCCACTTGCGCCATGCAGTACGAGGCTCCTCGTCCGGACTGCCCGGTTTGTCTCGACGAGCGCCAGTACGTACCGGCGGGTGGCCAGCGCTGGACCAGCCTCGCCGAACTGCGTGCGGGTGACTACACCGGCAAGCTCGCCGAACAGGGCCAAGGCATCATCGGCATCGGGACACAGCCGTCCTTCGGGATCGGGCAACGGGCGCTGCTGATCCCCACCGCCTCGGGCAACATCCTGTGGGACTGCGTCGCCTACCTCGACGACGACCTGATCGCCCAGATCGACGAACTCGGGGGCGTGTCGGCCATCGCGATCAGCCACCCGCACTACTACACGACGATGGTCGAGTGGGCGGAGGCGTTCGACGCGCCGATCCACCTGCACGCCGACGACCAGCAGTGGATCGGAAGGCCGCACGAGCGCATCCGGCTGTGGGACGGTGTCAGCCACCGCCTCGCCGAGGGGTTCACGCTGATCAACCTCGGGGTGCACTTCGCGGGCGGAACGGTGCTGCACCGTGCTGAGGGAACCGCGGGCGGCGCGGCGCTGTTCAGCGGCGACATCGTCCAGGTGATCCCCGACCGCACGCACGTCGCCTTCATGTACAGCTACCCCAACTACATTCCCGAGCGCCCTTCGGTGGTCAGGCGTGCCGCCGAGTTGCTCGAACCGCTGGAGTTCCAGGAAATCTACGGGGCGTGGTGGGACGCGGTCGTACGCGCGGACGGCAAGGAGGTTGTCCGCCGGTCCGTGCAGCGCTACCTGGAGCGAGTGGGCTGACCTCGCGCGACGCGCTCCAGCAGCGGCCGAACCCTTGGCGCAACCGGCGTGGACAGCGCGATGGACGTCGATGTCCTGCGCACCCCTGGCACGCCGACCACCTCGTCGATCACTCGCTGCAGGTCGTCGTTGGAGCGTGCGACCATCCGCACGAACAGGTCTCCCTGTCCCGTCGTCGCGTGGACCTCGCAGACCTCGTCGATCGCGGCCAGCGCACTCGACACCTCCGACCTCCGGCCCTGCGCGATCTCCAGCACCGCGAATGCGGTAAGGCCGTAGCCCATGGCTGCGAGGTCGAGTTCCGGAGGAAAGCCTTTCAGCACCCCGGCGGTGGTGAGGCGGTCCAGCCGTGCCTGCACGGTGCCGCGCGCCACCCCGAGCCTGCGCGCGCATTCGAGCACGCCCAGCCGTGGCGTGTCGGTGAGCAACAGCAGCAGGCGCCCGTCAAGCTCGTCGAGGTCCACTCGCCCTCCTGCGCAATCTGCTCAACCTGATCAACAAATAGTGGACCTCACTAGTCAGATTGTCCAGTGAAGTCCACTAGTGTTGCACAATGTGTTCGGCCAGGCGCATCCTGCCGAACATGACCAAACCCGCTCTCGACGACCTCAGCTACGACCAGTTGCGTCAACTCGTCGGCCTCGTCGACCACGACATCTCGGCCGATCCGTTTCCGGTGACGGCATTGGACGCGGTCGTGTTCACCGCGGGCAACGCCACCCAGACGGCGTGGTTCTACCAGGCCGCCTTCGGCATGGACCTCGTCGCCTATTCCGGCCCCGAAACCGGCAACCCTGACCACAAGTCGTTCGTGCTGCAGTCCGGCGCCGCTCGGTTCGTGATCAACGGCGGCGTGCGCCCCGACTCCCCGCTGCTCGACCACCATCGCAGACACGGCGACGGCGTCACCGACCTCGCGCTCGCGGTGTCCGATGTGGACAAGTGCGTTGAGCACGCGAGGGCGCAGGGCGCCACGATCCTGGTAGAACCGCACGACGTCTCCGACGCGGACGGCACCGTGCGACTCGCCGCGCTCGCGACCTACGGTGAGACCAGGCACACGCTGGTCGACCGCTCCCGCTACTTCGGCCCGTACCTGCCGGGCTACCAGGCCGGGCAGCGCACGGTCGCGCGGCCGCAGGGTGCGCCGAAGCGACTGTTCCAGGCCGTCGACCACTGCGTCGGCAATGTCGAACTCGGCAAGATGGACTACTGGGTCGACTGGTATCACCGGGTGATGGGCTTCGTGAACATGGCGGAGTTCGTCGGCGACGACATCGCCACCGAGTACTCCGCACTGATGAGCAAGGTGGTGTCCAACGGCAACCACCGGGTGAAGTTCCCGCTCAACGAGCCCGCCGTGGCCAAGAAGAAGTCGCAGATCGACGAGTACCTCGAGTTCTACGGCGGTCCGGGTTGCCAGCACATCGCGTTGGCCACCGGCGACATCGTCGCGACCGTGTCGGCCATGCGCGCCGCGGGTGTCGAGTTCCTGCACACCCCCGACTCCTACTACGACGACCCTGAGCTCGCGCGGCGCATCGGCGAGGTCCGGCTGCCGATCGAGACGCTGAAACAACACCGCATCCTCGTCGACCGCGACGAGGACGGCTACCTGCTGCAGATCTTCACCAAACCGATCGGTGACCGGCCCACGGTGTTCTTCGAGCTCATCGAACGGCACGGCTCGCTGGGCTTCGGCAAGGGCAACTTCAAGGCGCTGTTCGAAGCGATCGAGCGTGAGCAGGAGCGCAGGGGCAACCTATAAGCCGCGCCCTGGCCCGTGCGGGTCTGCGCGAGGACTCGCACGGGCCTCACGGCATCACCGTGTAGCCCGCACGCTGCAGTTGCGCCGCCACTTCCGCACAGTGCTGCGCACCCCGGGTCTCCAGCTTCAGCGCGATCTCCACCTCTCCCATCGCCAGCCTGCCCGAGATCCGGGAATGCTCGACGTCGAGCACGTTGGCCCCGAGTTCGCCGACCCGCGTCAGCACACCGGCCAGCGAACCCGGCCGGTCGGGAACGCACAGCCGCAGGCTCAGGTACCGTCCCGCAGCGGTCATACCGTGCTGGATGATCTGCAACAGCAGCAGCGGGTCCACGTTCCCACCGGAAAGCACAGCCACCACCGGCGGTTCGAACGCGCCCGCGTGCTCGAGCAGCGCGGCCACCGCCGCCGCGCCCGCGGGCTCGACCACGAGCTTTCGACGTTCCAGACACAGCAACACCGCACGCGACAGCGACTCCTCGTTCACCGTCACGATGTCGTCGACGAGCGTGGACACGTGCTGCAACGTCAACGGTCCCGGCGCCCCCACGGCGATCCCGTCCGCCATCGTCTGCATGCTCCGCAGCCGCACCGGTTCACCCGCCGCCAGGGAGGCAGGGAACGCGGCGGCGGACTCCGCCTGCACGCCCACCACGCGCACCTCGGGGCGCAACGCCTTGACCGCGCACGCCACCCCGCCGACGAGGCCACCACCGCCCGTTGCCACCAGGATCGTGGCCACGTCGGGCACCTGCTCCAGGATCTCCAGGCCGACAGTGCCCTGGCCAGCGATGATGTCGGGGTGGTCGAAGGGGTGGATGAACAGCGCACCCGTGCTGTTCGCGAACTCCTCGGCCCTGGCAAGAGTTTCCTCGAGCACCTCGCCGTGCAGCTGCACCTCGGCGCCGTAGCCGCGAGTGGCGGCCAGTTTCGGCAGCGGGGCACGCTCCGGCATGAACACCGTCGCCTTGATGCCGAGCAGCTGGGCAGCCAGCGCCACACCCTGGGCGTGGTTGCCCGCACTCGCGGCGACGACGCCGCGCGAGCGCTCCTCCTGCGAGAGTCCGTGAATGCGCGTGTAGGCGCCACGGATCTTGAAAGAGCCGGTGCGCTGCAGGTTCTCGCACTTCAGCTGCACCCCTCCGCCGACGGATTCCTCGAGGTCGCGGGCGTGCTCGACGGGGGTTGTCCGCACGACTCCCTCGAGCAGGTGCCGCGCCTTGCGGATCTGGTCCACGGTCACGAGTCGCATTCGACAGATCATGTCACTGCGCGCACAGTGACAGGACGGTTACCTGCATGCCCGGAATCACCATTGGGTATTCTTGTCACGAATTGGTATCCGAACGCGGGAGTCGTGTGGCATGGCACGGGCGAGAACGTCAGCTGGTTCACGTCCCGCGGGCATGCTTTCCCTACTGGCCGCCCTCACCTCCGCACTGGCACTGACCGGCGCCGCCGTCTACACGGTCGGGCAGGCCGCCTGCGAGCCGGGCCAGTACATCCGCCACGACAGCCACGTGGAACTCGTCGGCGGCTGCGTCGACGGTGAGCAGCTACGTAGGGCCGGTGTCGGCCAGGCACCCGGCAACGGCTCGACCGGCACCGCCGGTGCCTCACACAGCAACTACCGTCCCTGACCCTCCAGCGCGGCGCGCAGGTCGGCGAGCAGGTCGCGGGGGTCTTCGATACCCACCGAAAGCCGCACCAACTCGGCGGGGACCGCGAGCATCGAACCAGCCACGCTCGCGTGCGTCATGCGACCGGGATGCTCGATCAGCGACTCCACGCCACCCAGCGACTCCGCGAGCACGAACAGCCTGGTCCGTGCGGCCATGTCGAGCGCGGCTCGCTCGCCGTCCGCGTGGGTGAACGACACCATGCCACCGAACCTGCGCATCTGCTTGGCCGCGAGCGCGTGGCCCGGGTCGTCCGGCAGTCCCGGGTAGTAGACCCTGCTCACCTTCGGGTGCTCGGTGAGCGCCTGCGCTATGAACTCGGCGTTGTCGCAATGCCGTTCCATCCGCACGGCCAGCGTCTTCAGCCCGCGCAGTGTCAGCCACGCGTCGAACGCGCCAGGTACCGCACCGGCGGAATTACGCAGGAAGAACAGCGAATCCGCGATCTCGTCGGAATCGGTCACCACCGCGCCACCGACCACATCGGAGTGTCCACCGAGGTACTTCGTCGTGGAGTGCACCACGATGTCCGCGCCCGAAGCCAGCGGCGTCTGCAGGTACGGGGTGGCGAAGGTGTTGTCCACGACCAGCCGCGCACCGACTTCGTGCGCGACGTCCGCCAGCGCCGAGATGTCGGCGATTCCCAGCAGCGGGTTCGTGGGTGACTCACACCAGATCAGCTTGGTCTGCGGGCGGACAGCGGCCCTGACCTCGTCCGGATCGGACAGCGGCACCACGCTGTAGCTGACGCCCCAACCGGTCAGCACCTTGTCGATCAGCCGGAACGTGCCGCCGTAGGCGTCGTTGCCGAGCAGCAGGTGATCGCCGGGCCGAAGGGCGGTCCGCAACACCGCGTCGCTCGCGGCCATGCCCGACGCGAATGCCAGCGCGTGTCGCCCGCCCTCCAGCGCGGCAAGCGCCTGCTCCAACGCGGTGCGCGTCGGGTTGGCCGTGCGCGAGTACTCGTAGCCACCTTCGCGTGTCTCGCCGACACGATCCTGGGCGTAGGTGGAGGTCTGGTAGATCGGCACGATCACGGCGCCGGTGCGGGGGTCGGGCTCTTGACCGGCATGGATGGCGCGGGTCTCGAAGCCGTGTCCGGATGGGTCGGAAACCATGGGTCCAGCCTAGGCCCAAGCGGTGTGCGGCGGGCCTGCCGGACCCCACCGCCACAACAGCGACACAACAGCATCGTGCCCCGGCCGATTCGACCGGGGGCACGATGCCGGTTCTCGTACTTCAGCGGATCACCACTGCTGCGGGGGCTGACCGGGCTGGCCGGGCTGGCCGAAACCGCCGGGCTGCCCCGGCGGCTGACCACCGAACCCGCCCGGTTGCTGCGGCGGCTGGCCCGGCTGACCGAACCCGCCGCTGGGTGGGTACTGCCCACCGGGCTGCTGCGGCGGCTGGCCCGGCTGACCGAACCCACCCGGCTGACCGAACCCACCCGGCTGGCCGAAGCCGGCGCCCGGAGGTCCGAACCCGCCCGGACCGCCGAATCCCGCGGGCCCACCGGGACCGCCCGGCCCACCAGGACCCGGGCGACCCTGACCGCCCAGCCCGACGTAGCCCGCGGTCTGCGGAATCACTGCCAGCACGCCAACGGCCAGGATGAAGATGCCGAAGATCAGCGTGAACACGATCCGGGTCGGCGGCTCACCGCCCTCCGACATCAGCAGGATCGAGAACAGCAGCAGGAAGAAGCCGCCGCCGATGGTGACGTAGGGAATGATCTTCCGCAGCCCCGCACCGACCTTGTCGACGAGCGCGTGCGCCACCCCGCTCGCCGCCGCGAGCACACCGCCGACCAGCAGCATGATGAGGTAGAAGTAGATCCGGCCGGGGATCTCACTCATCGCGCTGTCGATCTGGTCCTCGATGGCGGAGCGGCACTCGTCCTCGCTCATGCCACTGCTCTGCGCGCACTGCTCGACGGCCTGATCGACCTGCGAACCACCCGGCGAACCGATGTCGGACAGCAGCGTGATGGCGAGGATCGCGCCGATGATGCCGAGCACCGCGACGAGGCCGCCCGCGATCCAGGCGAACAGTTGGTTACCACCGCTACGCGGCGGACCACCGGCGAACCCCGGGGGCGCGCCGTACGGTCCAGGGGGTGGCGCGCCGAAGCCACCCTGCGCCTGCGCGGGGTCGAAGCCACCTGGCTGACCGAAGCCGGGCTGAGGCGGCTGCTGCGCAGGAGCGCCGAAACCACCGGGAGCGCCCTGCTGGCCGAAGGGGGCCTGTTGCCCGAAGCCGCCCTGCTGCCCGAAACCCTGCGGGTTCATCGCGGCCGGGTTGTCAGCCGCGCTGGGCGGGGGCGCGTAGGGGATCGAGGGCTGTGGACCAGACCCCGGCGCGACGAGCTGGGTCGACTCGGCACCGCTGCCCTCGCCCTGCTGCTCTCCCGATTCCTGGCCGGAGCCCGGCTGGACGACCTGGGTCGGCTCGGGATTGTCGCCGAACGGCTGCTCCTCCTGCGACTGTGACGGCTGCACCGCCTGGGTCGGTTCCGAGGAACCGAACGGGCTGTCTTGCTGCGGTTGTGGGCCACTGGGAGGGCCCTGGGGTGGCTGTTGCCCGCCGCCCCAGGGTTGGTTCGGCGGCTGCGGAGCACTCATGTGGGTCTTGAACCCCCTTGACGAGGACCTTGGTGATTTCGCTCGCGCACACGCTATCGGATGCGAGCCCGGATTGGTCGCAATGCCCCACAGAGTTGGCGCGATTGCCGTCACCGAGTTACCGGCGGTCACTGGTGGCCGGAAAGGAAGGCCAGCAGATCCTGCCGCGTGATCACCCCCGCGGGCTTGCCGCCGAGCAGCACGAGCGCGCCGTCGGCGGAGCCCAGCGCCGTCATCGCCGCGCTGACCCGCTCGCCGGAGCCGATGGTCGGCAGCGGAGGCGACATGTGCCGCTCCAGCCGGTGCGCCAGCGCGGCCTTACCGGTGAACAGGGCTTCGAGCAGGTCACGCTCGTTGACCGCGCCGACCACCTCCGCGGCCATCACCGGTGGTTCGGCGCTGACCACCGGCATCTGGCTCACGCCGAACTCGCGCAGGATGGCCACCGCCTCGGCGACGGTCTCGTTCGGGTGGGTGTGCACCAGTTCGGGCAGCCTTCCGTCCTTACGGCGAAGCACGTCGCCCACCGTGGCGCCGGTGGAATCCGGTGAGAGGAAGCCGTAGGACGACATCCAGGCGTCGTTGAAGACCTTGCCGAGGTAGCCGCGCCCACCGTCGGGGAGCAGGACCACGATCACGTCGTCGGCGTCGCAGCGCTGCGCCAGCCGCAGGGCGGCGGCGACGGCCATGCCGCACGAGCCACCGACCAGCAGGCCCTCCTCCTTCGCCAGCCGCCGAGTGGTGTTGAACGACTCACCGTCGGACACCGCGATGATCTCGTCCGCGATGTCGCGGTCGTAGGTCGCGGGCCAGAAGTCCTCTCCCACACCCTCGACCAGGTAGGGCCTTCCGCCGCCGCCGGAGTAGACCGAGCCCTCCGGATCGGCACCGACCACGCGGACCCGGCCGCCGGACACCTCCTTGAGGTAGCGCCCCGTGCCCGAGATGGTGCCGCCCGTGCCGACCCCGGCGACGAAGTGAGTCACCTTGCCCTCGGTCTGCCGCCAGATCTCCGGCCCGGTGGAGTGGTAATGGCTCTGCGGGTTCTGCTCGTTGGCGTACTGGTTGGGTTTCCAACCGCCCTCGATCTCCCGCGCGAGTCGGTCGGAGACGCTGTAGTAGGACTCGGGGTGGTCCGGCGGCACGGCCGTCGGGCAGACCACGACCTCGGCACCGTATGCGGCGAGGACGTTGCGCTTGTCCTCGCTGACCTTGTCCGGGCACACGAAGACACACCGGTATCCCTTGCGCTGAGCGACCATCGCCAGGCCGATTCCGGTGTTTCCGGAGGTGGGCTCCACGATGGTTCCGCCAGGCCGCAGCTCGCCGGACGCCTCGGCCGCCTCCACCATGCGCAGCGCGATGCGGTCCTTCACGCTGCCGCCCGGGTTGAAGTACTCGACCTTGGCCAGTACGAGTGGGCGCAGGCCTTCGGCGAGTGTGTTGAGTCTGACCAGCGGGGTGTTGCCCACGAGGTCGATGACGTGGTCCACGTAGTCCATGTGGCCAGCCTAGACACCCGCCATGCGCTCCCCCACCGCGCGAGCGAGGGTGAACGGTCCGAACAGGACCAGCGCCTGCGGCGCGTGCCGTGCTTGGCTGTGCGAGGCCGTGCGACGAAGACCACCGTGTCGCGTCCCGGCCACAGGGACGCCTGGCCTTCCCAACCGCGAGGATGCAGGATATTACTAAGCAATTGCTTAGCAGATTCGAAGGAGTGTCCGCCATGCCGGAAGCCGTGATCGTCTCCGCCGCTCGCTCGCCAATCGGCCGCGCGAACAAAGGCTCGCTGGTGGATATGCGACCAGACGACCTCACCGCGCAGATGGTGCGGGCCGCGCTGGACAAGGTGCCGCAGCTCGACCCCGCCGACATCGACGACCTGATGCTGGGCTGCGGCCTGCCGGGCGGCGAGTCCGGCTTCAACATGGCCAGGGTGGTCGCGGTCGAACTCGGCTACGATCACCTGCCTGGCTGCACCATCACCCGCTACTGCTCCTCCAGCCTGCAGACCACCAGGATGGCCATGCACGCGATCAAGGCGGGCGAAGGTGACGTGTTCATCTCGGCAGGTGTCGAAACCGTGTCCCGCTCGGTGAAGGGCAGCTCGGATTCCTGGCCCGACACGCAGAACCCGATCTTCGCCGACGCGAAGGCACGCACGGCCCGCACCGCAGAGCAGGGCGCCGACAGCTGGACCGACCCCAGGCAGGCAGGCCAACTGCCCGACGTCTACATCGCGATGGGCCAGACCGCGGAGAACCTGGCGCTGTTGAAGAACGTCTCCCGCGAGGAGATGGACTCCTTCGGGGTGCGCTCGCAGAACCTCGCGGAGAAGGCGATCGCCGACGGCTTCTGGGCCAAGGACATCACCCCCGTGACGCTGCCCGACGGCACCGTGGTCACCGCCGACGACGGTCCGCGCCCCGGCGTGACGCTGGAGGGCGTTTCCGCACTCAAGCCGGTGTTCCGGCCGGACGGCCGGGTCACGGCGGGCAACTGCTGCCCGCTGAACGACGGCGCTGCCGCGCTGGTGATCATGAGCGATACCAAGGCGAAGGAACTCGGGATCACACCGCTGGCCAGGATCGTTTCGACCGGCGTCTCCGCGCTGTCCCCCGAGATCATGGGCTACGGACCGGTGGAGGCGTCCAAGCAGGCGCTGGCCAGGGCCGGGATGTCGATCGACGACATCGACCTCGTGGAGATCAACGAGGCGTTCGCGGCGCAGGTCATCCCCTCGTATCGCGACCTGGGCATCGACATCGAGCGGCTGAACGTCAACGGTGGCGCCATCGCCGTCGGCCACCCCTTCGGCATGACCGGTGCGCGCATCACCTCGACCCTGATCAACTCACTGCGCCACCACGACAAGCAGTTCGGGCTGGAGACCATGTGTGTCGGTGGCGGCCAGGGCATGGCGATGGTGTTGGAGCGGCTGAGCTGACCGGGGCCGACCGGGTAAGGCGTGAGTGTTCGGCGTGGCCCCAGGGCGCCGCTGAACACTCACGCCGTCGTGCTCGAAAACGGTCAGACCGAGGTCGGCGGGATCAGGCAGACGACCGTGGCTGGCTCGGCGTAGTAGATGCCCTGCGCCTGGTCGAACTCCGCGCAGACCTGCTCCATATCGGTGGTCCCGCTCGCCACCTTGGCGACCGCCACCTCCGCGGCCGGGTCGGTGCACGCCACGCGCTCATAACCCTTGGTCGGAGAGGTGACGTTGGCGAAGCAGTCTCCATCTCTCGCGTTGATCATGAGGCAGAACTTGGCGCCGCCGTCGTAGGAGATCTCGTCGTAGTTGCCGTCGGGGCAACTGCCGCTACCGTCGTCCAGCTTGACGGCGACTTTGACCGTGGCCTTGTCGTCGCCACAGTCGACCTTCATCGGCTGCTTCTCGGCGTCGGAGGAGAACTCCGGCACGTTGAGACACTCGCCCACCTCGGCGTTCCAGCCGGCGTAACGCAGCCCGACCGCCCCGAGTGCGACGACGGCACCCACGACGACCACCGCCACCGGTACCCCGACCTTGAGCCACAGCCTGCGCTTCTTCGGCGGTGGCGGCAGCGGCGGCTGGCCCATACCCGGCTGCCCGGGATAGGAGGCTGGCCTGGCGGCTGCTGTCCGTAACCGAAGCCGCCGGGCTGCCCCGGTGGGGGCGGGAACGACGACTGGCCGGCCGGGGGTTGCCCGTACGGCTGCTGCCCGGCTGGAGGACCGTAGGACGGTCCTCCGGCCGGAGGCGGGCTGTACGGGTTCGGTCTGCCGGAATCCGGCTGACCAGGGTATGGCGGAACCGTCACCACGAACCTCTCACACGATTTCAGGCGAAAACGACCCTGTCATCTAACACCGGGTGACCGACAACCCGAATGACCGCCTCGACCGGGAACGGGTTCATACGACGAGGGGGCGCCCGGCTACTCGAGCCGGGCGCCCCCTCGGACCAGGAGTGGCTGGGTGCTAGTCGCTGCCGTTGAGGTACGACAGCAGGCGCAGAATCTCCAGGTACAGCCAGACCAGGGTGACCATCAGGCCGAAGGCGACGTACCAGGACCACTTGGCGGGCACGCCTTCGCGGATCATCCGGTCGGCCATGTCGAAGTCCAGCAGGAAGCTGAACGCGGCGATGCCGATCACCACGAGGCTGAAGATGATCGCGAGCGGGCCACCGTCACGCAGCCCCATGTTGACGCCGAACAGGCCGAGCACCAGGTTCGCGAGCATCAGCACGAGCGCGCCACCGAGCGCACCGATGATCCACTTGGTGAGCTTGGGCGTCACCTTGATGGCACCGGTCTTGTAGACCACGAGCATCACCGTGAACACCGCCGCGGTGGCCAGCACGGCCTGCAGCGCGATACCGGGGACGAGCAGTTCGAAAACGCCGGTGATCGCGCCGAGGAACACACCCTCCGCAGCGGAGTAGGCCAGCGTCATCGGCCCACTGGCCATTTGCTTGAAGGTGATGACGAGCGCGAGCACGAGGCCGACGAGCATCCCGGCGATCATCGCGCCGGTGACGGCGCCCATCGAGTTGGCCGCGACCTGCGACTGCGCCCAGATGGCGGTGATGACCCCGACCAGCAGGGTCACGCCGAGGCTCGCACCGGTCTTCAGTACGACGTCGTCGACCGTCATCGGGCGGTCGGCGGCGCCTTCGGCCGTCTGCGGGGCGCCGTAGCCGGGTACCCCGCCGTGCGGCTGGTTGAAGCCCGCGTAGGGTGCCCGCGCCGCAGCCGTCGGCAGGTTGCGGAATGCGGGGTTGCTAGAGGTTCGCACCTGATCCTCCTGGATCTCCTGGCACTTGCATTGGGTATAACGACCGCTCGTGCCGGCCGGTTCCCGTAGGTCGGTAAAGGTCACTTTACCCACATCGGACCGGTTGGCCGTACACCAACGGTAATGGTGCCTGCCCGGATCGTCCCACAAGACGTCAACCGGTTGCCTCGATCGCCCTACCCGGCTATCTCACCGGCCGCCCCGCACGATCGCGGCCGATCGCGGCGGGATACCGCTCGGCGTGCTCGTGACCTGCGGTGGCCGCCGGCTCGACGGCACGCGGGCCGCCCGATGGCCGGGCCATGATCGTTCGAACCGGCGCGAAACCACCATCGGAGCGCATCGCGCTGACAGAATGCGCGTTGTCCGGTTGTCCGAGGCCGAGGCGACGAAGGGGCGGTCATGGCCACGTATCTCGTCACAGGGGCGACCGGCTTCATCGGTCGCCACTTCACCCGGTCACTGCTGCGGCGCGAGGACACCGAGCACGTCACGCTGCTGGTGCGTGAGGCTTCCATGACCCGGCTGGCCGAGCTGGTCCGGCAGTGGCCGCACCCGGAGAAGACAACGCTGGTGGCAGGCGACCTCGCCGCCGAAGGGCTGGGAGTCGCCGAGCGCACGCGCGAGGAATTGCGGGGCAAGGTCGACCACGTCGTTCACCTCGCCGCGTTGTACGACCTGACCGCCGACGACGAGGACAGCGCGCGGGCCAACGTGGCAGGCACCAGAGGTGTCGTCGAACTGGCGGCGGACGTGCGGGCCGGATGCCTGCACCACGTCTCCTCGGTGGCGGTCGCCGGCGACTACGAGGGCGTGTTCACCGAGGAGATGTTCGACGCGGGGCAGCGCCTGCCCACGCCGTACCACCGCACGAAGTTCGAGGCGGAACGACTGGTACGGGAGCAGGATCGCGTGCCGTGGCGGGTCTACCGGCCCGCCGTGGTCGTCGGACACTCCGAGACGGGCGAAATGGACAAGGTGGACGGTCCGTACTACTTCTTCAGTGGGATCAGCAGGCTTGCCTCGCTGCCGAGCCTGCCCGCGGTGGGACCCGACATCGGCGACACCAACATCGTCCCCGTCGACTACGTGGCCAACGCACTGCTGGAACTGGTGACCAGGGACGGCCTTGACGGGCGTACCTTCCACCTGGTCAACCCGAAACCGCAACCGGTGCTGGAGGTCTACAACGCCTTCGCCAGGGCCGCGGGGGCGCCGACCGTCCGGGTGCGGCTCGGCAGGCGGCTGTCCCTGGGCCTTGTGGAGGCGGCGCGGCTGAGCGAGCACGTGCCGGGCGTGTGTCTGGCACGCGATGCCGTTTTGGAGCGCCTCGGAATCCCGCCCGTACTGCTGCGCACGCTCGCCTTCGCCCCGGTGTTCGCCTCGGCGCAGACCCGGCGGGTACTCGCGGGCTCCGGCGTCGACGTGCCGAACCTGGACAGCTACGCCGGTGTGCTGTGGCGGTACTGGCGGGAACACCTCGACCCGTTCCGCGCACGCAGGCCGGGTCCGCGCGGTGAACTGGACGGGCGCCGTGTCGCTATCACGGGTGCCTCGTCGGGTATCGGAAGGGCGACGGCGCTGAAGGTGGCGGCCGAGGGTGGCGTGGCACTGCTCGTCGCGCGCCGTGAGCACGAACTACATCAGGTGCGCGACGAGATCGTCGCCGCGGGCGGGCAGGCTTCGGTGTACCCGGCCGACCTGACCGACGAGGAGTCGGTGCGCAAGGCCGTCGACGCGATGCTCGCCGACCACGGGCACGTCGACATGCTGGTGAACAACGCGGGCCGCTCGATCCGGCGATCGATTCGGCTGTCCTACGACCGCTTCCACGACTACGAACGCGCGATGGCGATCAACTACTTCGGCGCGGTGCGGCTGATCCTGGCACTGCTACCGCATATGACGCGACGCAAGTTCGGCCATATCGTCAACGTCTCCTCGATCGGTGTGCAGGGAATCGCGCCGCGGTTCTCCGCCTACGTCGCCTCCAAGGCCGCGCTCGACTACTTCAGCAAGATCGCCGCTACCGAGACGCACGGCGACGGCGTCACGTTCACGACCATCCATATGCCGCTCGTGCGCACCCCCATGATCCGGCCGACCAAGATATACGACGCGTTTCCGACGAAATCCCCAGAACAGGCCGCCGACATGGTGGTAAAGGCGTTGCGGCGAAGGCCGAAGCACATCGGGACCCCGGAGGGCTATCTCATCCAGGTCGCCTACGCTGTGGCACCGGGACTTGTCAACGCCGTCGCATACGAGGGTTATCGGGTGTTTCCTGACTCCACCGCCGCGGGCGGATCGGGTCGGGTGAAACTCGGCAAGGGTGAGCGACACCTGTCGCGAGCCGCTGCGGCGCTGGTCAAACTGACCCGTGGGTTTCATTGGTAGAACCACCAATCCGCGCCGCGTGGGGCCAAATCTGGGATGGACAGACACCGATCACCCACTCGGCCAGCCTGACGATGACGAAACCAGGTTCGGGGGTACGGTCTGGGCATGGCTTCCGACCACGACAACCGGCTGCTCCCGCTGCGAAGGGAGTTCGGCCAGGCATGGCACGGATTCGACCGCAATCAGGTGGCGCAGTACCTCGATCACCTCGAGACGCAGTTGCGCAGGCTCATGGCGGAGCGCGATTCCGCCGCCGCGCGCACGACCGCGGTTTCTCGCGAGCTGGAAAGCGCGAAAGCCGAGATCGCCGAACTGCGGGAACGGGTCGAGGAGCTGAAGAAGCCGCCGGAGCGCATCGAGGATCTCGACGAGCGGATGCGCAGAACCGTGGAGCTGGCCAACACCCAGGCCGGGGAGATCGTCGCTCGCGCCGAGGCGGCCGCGGAGCAGAACTGGGCACGCAGCAGCGAGGTGTCCAACAAGCTGCACGAGCGCTACATGAAGTTGCTGGAGACGCTCGACGGGCACGCCGAAGCGCTGCAGCGCGAGCACGAGGACGCGCTCGCCTCCACCAGGGCCGAGGTGGAGCGCATGACCACCGAGGCGGTGCAGCGGCGCGAGCAGTTGGACGCAGAGGCAGAGCAGAAGCGGCGCGCCATCGAGACCGAGTTCGAGTCGAGGATGGCGACCGAGCGCCAGGCACTCGAACAAGAGATCACCGAGCAGCGGGAGTCGAGCAGGCGCGACGCGGAGCGGCGCGTCGCGGAGGCAACCGCGGAGGCCAAGCGGCTTGTCGAGGAAGCTACCGAGAAGGCGAGCAAGTTGGTCAGGGAGGCCACGGAGGAGGCCGAGCGGCGAACCGCCGAGGCCAACGCCACGGTCACCCGCCTTACCAAGATCCGCGAGGAGGCCCGCGCCAGGCTCAGGGAGGCCGACGAGGTGTTGCAGCAGGGCGAATCCGCGCTGCACCCGGTGCAGGAGGAGGACACCGAGCTGGCGAAGGCACAGCCGGGGTCGTGAGGGTGTGGCGGCGCGCTCACGACCCGACACGTGGTCAAGTGCGGCGCCGGAGCGCGCATAATGCCATGCTTCAACCTTCGGCCGTGCCCGACCGGCGAAGAATATGCGGAGTGTGACGAGAAAGACTTCACTCTCATCACTTCGCCGGGTAGAGAGTTACCGGTCGGAAGTCATACCGTGCACTGGTCAGGAAAGGGGTGACCTTGACAGACCGGTCCGTGGAGGTCTCCGTCGACGCGGAACCAGAGTTGGTTCCGGTGATCCGCAATGTCGCGGCCGACCTTGCAATTCGGATGGACCTACAACTCGACACCATCGCTGACCTGCGACTGGCCGTCGACGAGGCCTGCGGGCTGCTGCTCAAACAGGCCGCGACCCCGACGACGCTGCGCTGCCGCTTCACGCTTTCCGAACACACCATCACCGCGCGCGCGGAGGTCGCGTGCGAGGACGGCGCGACCCCGCCACAGGAGGGCTTCAGCTGGCACGTGTTGAACGCGCTCGTCCGCGAGGTGCGCAGCCAGACGATCAGGGAATCGGACGGAGCCCCGGTAGCCGTGATCGAACTGGCGGTCAGTGACGCCTAGCTTGAGTTCCTGATGTCCAGGTGGTTGGCGGGAACGAAGCCGATCATGGGTGAGGCCGCCGGTTGATCAGCGGGTAAGACCGCGACACCCACTGCCGCGCGCCCCTGTTCGCATTCAGGAAGCAGTTCTGCCTGCCTGGTGCGTCGGGCCAGCGCCTTACCGGCCTCACTGACGCGATGCAGTGCTGCGACGGACCATCCGCACGCTGGTCGTCGAAGCGTCCCTTGCCCGGCGGGTCGAGGTGATCCGGCCGCGCCGTGCCGTAACCGCCCCACCCCGCCGAGGCGCTGGCCGCCGGTTCCTAGCCACAGTGGACATTCAGCCCTGACTGGCTCATCGACGGCCCACCTTCACCGGAGCAACGGGCACGCCGCCTCACGCTGAGGGCATGGACCGCGACGGCGAACTGGGCGCAGCCTCGCCGAACTGCCGCAGGCCAAAGCCGCGATCAGCTCCCACCGCCACCAGACTGCCTTTGCCGTTGGTAGTGGCGGGATGCCTTGGCGCGGTTGCCGCAACTGGCCATGGAGCACCAGCGGCGGAGGCCGTTCTTGGACACGTCGTAGAAGTACAGGACGCAGTCGGGGTGGGCGCAGCGCCGGATGCGGGTCGGATCGTTTTCCAGCAAGCGCAGATAGTCGGCGGCGGCGAGCCAGGCGGGCAGCTGGCCGGGTGGGTCGGTCTCCACCACGGATTCGGGACCGTCGGGGCCGAGCGACCGACGGAGCCTGCCGTGGCCCAACGTCCGGTTGAGTACCGCACGTGCCTCGGCTGAGTCTTCGTCGCCCTCCACCAGTGACCACAGCGCGTCACGAACCTCCCGCAGAACGTCAAGCGCCTGCTGATCGGCAGCGACGCGTTCTGCCAGGCCAACCGACCTCAGCCAGACGGCGAGACCAGCAACCGTCTCCAGCAGGTCCTGTCGAACGCCTTGGTCGTTCCAGCGAGTGTTCAGCAGATCGAGAGAGAGCGGCTCGCCCTTCAGTGGACGAGGGTCTGCGGCGGTTTCCTGGCTCGGACTTCCCGACAAGCTCCTGCCTCCTTCTCGTCGCTGCCAGTTGGCCACGTGGACCACCGGCGATCGATCACACCAGGAGTCTAACCGGTCAACTTGGAAACAATGGTTGACCATCGCTCGTCTAACCTTTATTGTCAACTTCACTGGTTAGATGAGCCCGGCCAAGGGGCCGGCTCGACCCCGGAGGTATGTGATGGGACAGTCCGCTGGCATCAAGTCGCTGCAGACGGGCCACGTCGGCCTCAACGTGACGGACATCGAGCGATCGCTGCCGTTCTACGTCGAGGCCTTCGGGTTCGAGGTACTCGCCGAAGGCAAGGACGAGGGGCGCCGTTGGGCCCTTCTCGGCCGCGAAGGACGTCTTCTGGTGACCCTGTGGCAGCAGAGCGAAGCCGGCTTCACCACTTCCTCGGCGGGGCTTCACCATCTGTCCTTCCAGGTGGAGACGATCGAGGAGGTCAGGGCCGCCGAGCAGGTGCTGCGTCGGCTGAACGCTGCCTTCCAGTACGACGGCGTCGTGCCGCACGGCGAGGGCGTGGCCTCCGGCGGCATCTTCTTCAGCGACCCCGACGGCATCCGACTGGAGATCTACGCGCCCACCGGTGCGGACAGCGCGCCTGCGCCGACAGGTGCCGCCCCTACCTGCGGCTTCTTCTAAACGGTCAAGCAGCCGTGCTGTCGGCCGGTTGCCCGCAGGCAGCCGCCGACGGCGCGGCCTTGGAACGCGAAACAGGGAAAGGAACGACACCGTGGCAGCCGTTTATCACGCAGGCGAACGGGCCGTGCAGGAGCGCGCAGGTGTGCTCGATCAAGCGGGGTTCTCCTCGCGCGCCATCCAGGCCCGCATTCCGGCCGTGGCCCAGGACTTTCTTCGCGAACAAGTCGTCCTGGTGCTCGGCGCGACCGACCGGCACGGGCAGGTCTGGGCTTGCCTGCTGACAGGAGCGCCCGGATTTCTACGGGCCGAAGGGGATGCAGGGCTGGTCATCGACGCGCATCCCGTTCCCGGCGACCCCCTTCACCCCGAATTCGTGGGTACCGACGCCCCCGTGCACGTGGGGGTGATCGCCATCGAGCCCGCCAGCAGGCGTCGTATGCGAATGAACGGCCGCGCCACCACGACCAGCTCCGGAATCCGCGTGGTGCTCGACCAGGTATACGCCAACTGCCCCAAGTACATTCAGAAGCGGCAGCCACGGTGGACGCCGACCAACCCTGCCGCCCCACTGCGCGCCCGCGGGCTCGCCGACCGCCAGATCGCACTCATCTCCCAGGCCGATACCTTTTTCATCGCGACGGCAGACCGAAACGGCAACGCCGACGCCTCACACCGCGGTGGCAGCCCAAGCTTCGTCGAAGTGATCTCGTCCACCCGGCTGCGCTGGCCCGACTACGTCGGCAACGCGATGTTCGCAACCCTCGGCAACATCGAGGTCAACCCCGCGGCCGGACTACTCTTCCCCGACTGGGAGACCGGCAACACACTCCAGCTCACCGGGACCGCGCGGGTCGACTGGGACCCCGACCAGGCGGCAGCCTTCCCCGGAGCGCAGCGACTGGTCGAATTCACCATCACCGAGGTCGTCGAAATCCCCGGGGCCAGCCCGCTGCGCTGGAGCGCACCGGTCTATTCACGCTTCAACCCGCGACCCGTGCGCCCGTCACTCGCCCACGAACTGTGAGGGTCAACGATCAACCATGAGAATCCATGTGGACATGGATCTGTGCCAAAGTCACGGGCAGTGTGTCTTCGCCTCCCCTGAGGTGTTCTCCTTCGACGACGACGACAACCTCGTCCACGCACAGACCCCCGACGAAACCCTGCGCGACGCCGTGGTCAGGGCGGCGGCAGCCTGCCCGGTCCGTGCCATCCGCATCGACGGCCCGGAGCGCGGCGACGCCAGCGGTGAAGCTGTCGCATGAGCTCTCGATTCGACGGGCCCGGAATCCTCGTCATCGGTGCGTCGCTGGCCGGGCTGCGCGCCTGCACGGCTCTGCGCAGCCTGGGGTACGAGGGCCGCCTGACAGTCATCGGAGACGAACCCCATCCCCCGTACGACCGCCCGCCCCTCTCCAAGGAGTTCCTCACCCAGCCAGCCCACCGTGTGGACCTGCCGCTGCCCGTCGGGCTCGACATCACCTGGCAGCTCGGCCGGCGGGCGACCGGGCTGGACCTCGCCGCACGCACCGTGGAAATGGCCGACGGGACCCGCGTCCCCTTCGATGGCCTCGTCATCGCGACCGGCTCCACCGCCCGGCCCTGGCCCGCAGCCGTGCCTGCGGGCGTACACACCCTGCGTAGCCTGGACGACGCACACGCCCTGCGCAAAGCCCTACACCGCGGTGGCGGCCGGCTGTTGGTTATCGGGGCCGGGTTCATCGGCAGCGAGATCTCGGCAACCGCCCGTGGCGCCGGACTCCCGGTCACCCTCGTGGAACCGCAACCACAGCCGCTGCGGCGCGCGGTCGGAGAGGCCGCAGGCGGGTTCGTCGCCACGCTTCACCGAAGGGCAGGCGTGGACCTCAGAACATCGACTACGGTGCTGTCCCTGACTGGCGACCGGAAACTCACCGGAGCCCGCCTCTCCGATGGGACGGACGTGAACGCGGCGGTTGCCGTGCTCGCCCTGGGCTCGCTGCCTTCCACCGACTGGTTGACCGGCTCCGGCCTGTGCATCGAGGGCGGAGTCCTGTGCGACCGGCACGCCCGCGCACTCCGCCAGGACGGAACACCTGCCCCTGCAGTGGTGGCCGCCGGCGACGTCACCCGCTGGCCCCACCCATGGGCGAAGAACCCCGGCATCACGCTGGGACACTGGAGCAACGCCGCCGAGCAAGCCGAAACGGCCGCGCGATCGCTGCTCAACCCCGAGGCACCCGCGGACTACCGCCCCGTCCCATCGTTCTGGTCCGATCAGTACGACGTCAAGTTCCGCTCCGTCGGGCTTCCCGCGCTTGCCGACTCGGTCGACGTACGCGAGAACGACCCCGACGCACGCCGACTGGATATCGCCTACTACCAGCAAGGCCGCCTGATTGGAGCGCTCACCGGCAACCGGGTTGGCAGGATCGCTGCTTACCGTGAGCAACTCGCCGCGGAGCTTCGCGCCCTTCGCTGACTGCTGCGCAGCGGCGAACCAGTGGCTGCAAGACACCTTGCGCTGGTTGCTGAAACACCGCCAGCACGATCTCTGCGCCCACACGTCGGCGGCCGTAGCACCGCGAAGAACAGAAGGTAGCTTCCGGCCTCAGCGAGTCAGGAGCGGTGTCGAGCTGCTCCGTGCCGGCGTACCGCAGTGCTCGGCCGCTACCGGAACGGCTCAGGGTACAGCCGATTCACGGAACCGACCCCACCGCGACCGACGTCTGATCAGCATGTTCGTGATCGCACTGGTGGCGGGTGCTCTCGCCCTGCTCTTCGCCTTCCTCGGTACCCGGGACCAGCGAGAACTGTGGTGGAGCCTGTCCGCACCCTGGCACGCTGACCCGAAGGCGAACGAACCGTCCGACGCCGCCTTCACGGCGCGCCGCGTCGGCTGGTTCGTCGCCGCCGCCACGATGGCCACCGGCGCGGTGCTTGCGTTCGACTCCGCGCGACAACTGTCGCTCAGCGGCGGCGAGGTACGGCAGGCCGCGGAGGAAGCCGCGCGGGCACTGGCCTCGGACGAGGACGGCGTGCTGGTCGGCGGCGTGACCTTCGACAGCTTCCAGCCCTACGTCGAGGATGCGGTACGGCAATCGGCCACAGCGCAGGACAATGCCGTCACGCTGGGAGTGTCGAGGGCCGACACCGAGGTCCCCGGCGGCGAAGCGGGCAGCGCGACGCGCGAGGGTGGCCAACTCGTCGAGCACTACGCGATCACAGGCGACGGCGAGGACCGAGCCTGCCTCACGGTGATGGGCACGAACCTCGGCGAGCAGACCTCGCTCTACCCCGTGAGCTCCGACGCCATACCCGCGACCTACTCCTACCGGCTCTCGGCGTCCGTTTCGGACGGAGCATGCCCGAATTGAAGCGGCTCGCGCCGATGACCGTCGCGACAGGACAGCCGAGGTCAGCTCACGCCGGCGGTGGCCTGGGCCCACGCGCACATCAGCAGGCACACATCGTCGTCGTGGTCGCTGGAGCCGAGCATCTCCCGCAGCACGTACTCAGCACGCTGATCGAGTTCTTGCTGCTCACACCCGCGTACGGCCTGCACCAGCCTGGCCATACCGGCGTCGAGATCGCTGTTCCTTCGTTCGATCAGGCCGTCGGTGTAAAGCACAACAGCCGAGCCTGGCGACAACTTCCGCTCATGCTCGGGGATCGACGTACCAGGAAGCAAATGAATGCCCAGCATGGGTGCGTGCGCCGCCTCCAGGTAGCCGATCCTTCCGGAGGCGTCCTGCAGCAGCGGCGGCGGATGCCCCGCGCTCGCCCAACGCATCACCCCGGTGCCCGGTTCGATCTCCACGACAACGGCCGTGGCGAACAGCGACGTTTCCGAACCGCGCAACATCTCGTGCACCAGCCGCAACGACGTGGCGGGGCCGTGTCCCTCCAGGGCGTACGCCCGCAGCGCGTTCTGCAGCTTCCCCATCACCACGGCCGCGTCCACACCGTGACCGGTGACATCACCCACCGTGAGCACCACGGTACCGTCGGGCCGCTCCACCGCGTCGTACCAGTCGCCGCCCACGTGGACCCCGCTTGTCGCGGAGAGGTAGCGGGCGACCAGCCCGAGATCCCGGTACGGGCCGAGCACGGGCAACATGGCCCGCTGCAACCGTTCGGCCAATTCGTGTTCCCGTTCGTACTCGTTGGCGTTTCGCAGTCCGGCGGCCGCTCGGTTGGCGACCCCCTGCGCGAGGCTGATGTCGTCGGTGGTGAACTCCGCGGACTCGCGGTGCAGATCGAACACACCGAGCACCCGCGGGCCCACCGTGAGTGGCACGCTGACCCTGTGCCTGCCCTCGCACTCCGGTCGTTGCGAGCGCACCGCCGTCACCGTGGTCGCGTCCGGTTCGAGGTCGGGATCGGCGGCACAGCTCAGCCGGTGATCGAGCGCTGTCCACACACAGATCCAGTCGGCGAATCCGTGCGACTGGAGCAATTCGGCGATCTCGTCCAGTAGCTGCGTGCGATCGAGCGAGGTCGTCGAGGCTCGACTGACCTTGTCGAGAAAGGCGGTGCGTTGCCGTTGCCTGTCGATCTCGGCGTGCAGTGCCAGCAGGCCGGCATTGGTCTGCTCCAGTTCCGACTGGTGCCAGCGCAGCTCCCGGTCACGCTCGTTGATCACGTCCACGAGCGCCCGCAACACCTCGCTCAGCTCGCCCGCCGAGGCCAACTCGGCTTCGACGGCCCGCCACGCGCCTTGTGACAGGTTCCTGTCACGCAGCAGTCTGCCGAGCTCGGCGCCCGGATCCTTCGTCATGGCCCCGCACCTCCTGCCGCCACCAGCACGCACGCGTCGTCCCTGCGTCGCACGTGCCGCCCGAGAAGCCACCCGGCCACAGTAGCGGGGTCGCGGTCGAACGCACCGCTCAACTCCTCGTCGCCCCATCGTTCGGAGACACCATCGGTGTGCATGATCAGCCAGTTCCCGTCGGACCACGGGCGGGTCAGAGGTTGAACCCGGCTGCCCCGGCGCTGCCTCCTTCCCACGATCCCCGGCACCGACACCAGTGTCTCGTGATCACCCCGGGGCGAGAACAGCCGAACGGTGGTGTTGCCGACCCCACAGAACAGCATTGTGGAGCGCGCCGGATGGAACTGCGCCACGGCCACCGTCGCACCGCGCCGAGCCGTACCGTCGGCATCCATCGCCGCGATGAGCTCGCTGGGTGACGCGGTCGGGTCGGCGCTGACGTGCGCCGTGGCTGCCGCACTCGCGACCGCCGCTTCCGGACCGTGCCCGAGGCCGTCACTGACCGCCACCGTCGTGATGCCGTCGCGCTCGGCCACTACCCAACTGTCCCCGCACACCGTCTCTCCCAGCGCCGTGAACATGGCGACCCCCGGCCGTACACCCAGCGGAGGCCGCAGTCCCACCAACCAACGCGCCAGCACGACCGTGCCCTCACCGTAGCGGGAGAAGATGTCGAACTCGTCGGCCATGCGGCGCACGCCACCGAGGCCGATACCGAGCGTTCCGGAGGTGGAGTAGCCGTCGCGCATGCTGTCCTCGACATGCCGAAGGCCGGGGCCGCGATCGGTCGCGATGAGGTCGAAGGCCCCAGGCCGCCCGATGGCCATCAGCAGTCCGTCCACCGCGTACTTCACCAGGTTGCCCGCAAGCTCGGTAGCCGCTATGGCAACTCGCTCCACGTCCCGTTCCGAGAGCCCCGCCTCCCGAGCGAGAACACCGGTCTGCTGGCGGGCCTGCCTGACATGCACCGGTTCGCGCACCGGCAGCGCCACACCGGTCATCTCGGTGCCGCTCTACCCGTGTGGAAGCCCACGATGACCGTCGTGCCCTGCCCCGGCTCGGTCTTCAGCTCGAACTCGTCCGCCAACCGCCTCGCGCCGGTGAGACCCAGTCCGAGGCCGCCCGCGGTGCTGTAGCCGTCGGTGAGAGCGAGTTCGACGTCGGCGATGCCGGGTCCCTCGTCGCGGAACACCAGCCGCAGCGTGGCTCGGTGGGTGTCCTGCTCCAGCTCCACCTCGGCCGTACCGCCACCGCCGTGCTTGAGGGTGTTGCGGGCGAGTTCGCTGGCCGCCGTGACCAGCTTCGTCTGCTCCACCAGGGAGAAACCCACCGACACCGCGACCTCGCGAACCGCCTGCCGGATCTGCACGATGTCGACCTCGTCGCGGATGTGGACCTCGTGCACGGTGAGCAGACTCGTCATCGCGGACCTGCGCTGTCCAGCAAGGACATGCCCGCGCTCACCGAGAGCGCGGTTCGCATGCCCGGCAGCGTCAGGCCCAGTTCGACGAGTGTGATGGCCACCTCCGGGCGCATTCCGACGACGACCGTCCTCGCGGCGAGGAGGTCGCACGCGCCCGCGATGTCGTGCAGTGTCCTGGCCAGAAACGAATCGACGATCTCCAGCCCGGAGATGTCGATCAGTACCCCCCGTGCGCCGGAGTCCGCCGCTCGCGCGGTCAGCTCCTCGTGCAGTCCGATCGCGTCCTGATCGGTCAGCTCGCCTCGGATCGTGGCGAGCAGAACGTCACCAAGGCCGACAACGGAGGTCGCGTTCATGACGGCTATCCCACCCCGCGCTCTGTGGCGGTGATGGACATGCCGATGCTTCGGAGCGCGTAGGCGAAGGCGTCGGCGAGCGTCGCACGGGTCGCGACCTCTCCGAGGTCGATCCCGAGCTGAACCATCGTCTGTGCGATCTGCGGGCGGATTCCGCTGATGACGCACTCCGCCCCCATCAGTCGCGCCGCCATGGCGGTCTTGAGCAGATGCTGGGCGACCAGTGTGTCGACGGCGGTCACGCCGGTGATGTCCAGGATCGCGACGCGGGCCTGCTGAGCCACGATCTGCTGCAGCAGACTCTCCGTCGCCGCCTGGCTACGCATGCTGTCCAGCGTTCCGATGAGCGGGATGGCGAGCACACCGTTCCACAGCTTTATCACCGGAGTCGACAGCTCGGCGAGCTGTTCCTGCTGGGCGAGGATCGTGTCGGCGCCTGCGGAGAGCTCGATCTCCAGCAGCGCGATCCGGAGCGTGTTCAGTGCGGTGGAAAGCGCCATCGCGCCGTGCTGAGCGATGTCGGCAGGCACATCCTGCTCTTCCCACAGCCGCAGCAGCGGCTCCTTCAGCAGCGTGACGTCGGGACGCTTGCTGCCCGAAGGGCCGCCCGCCGACCGCGACGCCAGCGAGCCGAGCACGGTGCGCACTGCGGCGAATCCCTCGGCCGAGGGGTCTTCCTCCGCTCCCGTGTCGATAACCTTACGCACCCCGGAAAGCAACGCCGCCGACTCCTCGGCGGCGTCGGCGGGATTGCGCGTGCCGAACAGCGGCGTCGCTGCCCATTCTCGCGCGATGCGCTCCTGGTTCTCGGTCAGGAACTCAGCCAAGCGGTCCCGAACTACTTGGCCTGGGTCGAGGGTCATCCGAACTCCCGCATCGCAACGAACGCCGTCAGCGGCTCACGTACTGAAGATTTCCTAGCTCCCTGGCAAACTTAGGGCACAAGACGGTGAACCTCCACCGGGGGTGCGGCCCCTGTTTCAACCGGCCCCAGTTCACGGGAGATGGCACACGATGACAAACGGCGAGAATCCGGCACATCCGACAACCCCGACGGTCCGTGCCGAACTCGTCAGCGACGAAGGACGCATCACCCTGTCCGGAGAGGTCGATCACGGTGCGGCGCCACAGCTCGACGACGCGCTCGACCGGCTGCTCTCCGGAGGGGCCAAGCGGCTGGTGGTGGACTTCGCGAGGCTCTCCTTCTTCGACTCCGCCTGCATCAGCGCACTGGTGCGCGCGCACGCAGCCATCACCGACCGCGGCGGGACGATGAAGCTGGTCAACGTGGACCGATTCGCACACAGGGTGCTGCAGATCGCGGGGCTGCTGCCGCTGTTCGAGATCGAGCAGGCGAAGCGGTAGGCCTCAACCGTCGCCACGCTCCGCGGCGCCGGTGATGTTGCGGGCCATCCCCCCGAACACCACCGCGTGCAGCGGCGCGATGCTCTTCCAGTACAGGTGCCCCGCCAGGCCGTGCGGCTGGAACAGCGCACGCTGCCGGTACAGCGAGCCACCGGAGTCGGTAGGGATCACCGACAGCTCCAGCCAGGCCTGCCCGGGTAGTCGCATCTCGGCCCGCAACCGCAGAAACGTCGGACGCTCCAGCCGCTCCACCCGCCACCAGTCCAGCGCCTCGCCGACCCGGAGCCGCCGGGGGTCACGCCTGCCCCTGCGCAGTCCGGCCCCGCCGACCAACCGGTCCAGCCAGCCGCGCACCGACCAGGCAGGCGGGAAGGAGTACCAGCCCTGCTCGCCGCCGATCGACTCCACGATCCGCCACAACGTCTCCGGGTCCGCCGTGCTCCGCTGCTCGCGCGCGTCCTCGTACAGTGTCCCGCCTGCCCAGTCTGGGTCGGTCGGCAGCGGGCCGGAGGGGGCTCCGGGAGCCGCGGCGTCCGACCAGCGCGTCGGTACGTCGGCCCTACGGGTTCTCGCCAACGCCATCTCCACGGCGTGGTCGAACCCGGTGAGTCCGCCCTCGGGGTCGGGAATGTAGCGCTCGACGGCGTGGTCGTGGCAGATCACCTCGTGCACGAGCGACTCGATCAGTGGCACGGCGATACTGCGCGGCACCGGCGTGACCAGATTGACCCACTGCGCCGACAGCCACGGGGTCAGCACCGGTACCGGCACCACGAGGCGCCTGCGAAGCATCGCCACCCTGGCGTACCTGCGCATCATGTCCAGGTAGGTCAGCACGTCGGGGCCGCAGATGTCGAAAGCGCCGTTGAGTTGCCGCTCGATGGTCGCCGCTCGCACGAGGTAATGCAGCACGTCACCCACCGCGATCGGCTGGATGCGGTTGTGCACCCATCGTGGCGTGATCATGACGGGCAGGTTCTCGGTCAGGTAGCGCAGCATCTCGAAGCTGGCCGAGCCGGAGCCGATGATCACCGCGGCGCGCAGCACCACAGCGGGCACCGCCGAGTCGAGCAGGATCCGGCCGACCTCGGCGCGCGAGCCGAGATGCGCGGAAAGCTCCCCGCTCTCCGGGGTGATACCGCCGAGGTAGACGATGCGCGACACCCCCGCCGTGGCGGCCGCGTTCGCGAGTATCTCCGCGGCACGCCGGTCGACTTCCACGAAGTCACGCTGGTGCAGTGAGTGCACGAGGTAGTAGGCGACATCCTGGCCTGCGAGCGCCGCGACCACGTCGCGCGGATTCGTCACGTCCCCACGCACGACCTCCACCCGGCCGTGCCAGTCGACACCGGCCAGCTTCTCCGGCGTTCTCGCCACGGCACGGACCTGATGCCCCTCCGCCAGCAGCCAGGGCACCAGGCGCCCTCCGATGTATCCGGTGGCACCGAAGACGACGCATCGCATCCCGCCATCGTCGCCCCACGCCCGGCGAGTTACTGGCCGTCACCGCGTGGACCAGCCGATCGGGCGACTCAGTGCTCGATGCCGTCGCGGTCGGCCCATTCCAGCAGCGGCTCGATCGAATAGGCGACGTCGTCGATGCCGCTGTGCAGATCGCCGAGTTCGGCGAACCGTCGCGGCAGTGTCGCGATCGTGCACTCGCGAGGCTCCACGTCGGGCACCTCGTCCCACCGGATGGGTGTGGAGACGGTGGCCTCCGGCACTCCCCGCACCGAGTAGGCGCAGGCGATGGTGTGGTCGCGGGCGTTCTGGTTGTAGTCGACGAACAGCAGCGCCGGGTCGCGGTCCTTGCGCCACCACGCGGTGGTGACGTCCCTCGGCGCGCGGCGTTCGACCTCCATCGCGAAGGCGCGCGCGGCCCTGCGCACGTCGGAGAAGCCCCACCTCGGCTCGATGCGCACGTAGATGTGCAGCCCGTCACCGCCGGAGGTCTTGGGCCAGCCGACGATGCCCAGCTCGGTCAGCACCTCGTGGGCGACCGCTGCCACCCTGCGGACCCTTTCGAACGGGCAGCGCGGCATGGGGTCCAGGTCGATGCGCCACTCGTCGGGGTGTTCGGTGTCGGCGCTGCGCGAGTTCCAGGGATGGAACTCGACCGTGGACATCTGCACGGCCCAGATCACGCTGGCCAGCTCGGTGACGCAGAGTTCGTCGGCGTGCCTGCCGTAGCGCGGGAAATGCACCCGTACGGTCCGCAGCCACGGCGGTGCCCCTCGGGGAACGCGCTTCTGGTGCACCTTCTGCCCGGCCGACCCGGACGGGAACCGGTGCAGCATGCATGGCCGCTCGTACAGCGCACGCACGATCCCGTCACCGACGGCGAGGTAGTAGTGAGCGAGGTCCAGCTTGGTCTCCCCGCGCGTGGCGAAGTACACGCGGTCGGGATTGGTGATGCGCACGGTGCGGGTCCCGACCTCCAGGTCGACGGCCCCGCCCGCGCTTCGCTCGGCTCGGTCGGCAGCACTGGCCATGCGGCCGACGGTAACCCGGCGCGGCCGTGCCCACCGGCTCTCGACCTGACGGTGTGGTGGCGCGCAAGTCCCGAGAGCACAGGGCAGTTCGCCCCTTGCCGTTATCCCGGGCCGACACCCACAGTGAGGATGCCGAAACCACACGAGAACCTCACTGGAGCACACGTGACCGCGGCAAGGCAGGCACCCGACGACAGAGCCAACAGCGGCGTGACCGGTCAGCAGACCAAGCGGGTGCCCGCACTGGACACCCTGCGGGCCGCGCTGGTCGCCTGGATCATCGGCGGGCACGCCTTGCTCGGCTACTCCGCGGTCGGCGGCTGGGCCTACGACGAGGTCAACGAGGTCACCTTCGCTCCTGCGGTGGAACTGGTGCTGATCGGGATACTCGGACCGTCCGCGCTGTTCGTGCTGGGCACCTTCTTCATGATCGCCGGGCTGTTCTCACCAGGTCCGCTCGCCAGGAGGGGACCCGCCAAGTTCGCCTGGCACAGGGCCGTCCGTCTCGGCGTGCCGTTCGTGCTCAGCCTGCTGGCGCTGTGGCCGCTGTCGGTGTGGCTGGCCTACCACGCGGCGGGCAGATCGGTGACCTTCGGCTGGGTGCTCGTCGGCAGGGAGCGAATGCTGGACTCCGGCGCGCTGTGGTTCGCCGAGGTGCTGCTGGTGTTCTCGCTGGCCTACGCCTCGTGGCGGGCGGTGACCGGTCGGCAGCGGCCACACGGCCTCGTCACGGGCAGGCAACTGCTCGCTGTCGGGATCGCGCTCGCGCTGGTCACCTTCGTGGTTCGGCTGTGGACCCAGGCTCGCGCCACGGAGGTGCTCGATCTGCATTTGTGGCAGTGGCCGCAACTCGCCGTGATGTTCTGGCTCGGGGTGACCCAGTCGCACACCGGGCTGCGCGAGCGGGTGCCGACCAGGCTTTACCACGGCTGCGGCGCTGTCGCGGCGGGCGTGATCCTCGCGCTTCCTGTGCTGGCGGCGGTGGTGGGCCTCGGTGACGTCGCCGCACAGGCCGATCCGTTCCTCGGCGGCTGGCACTGGCAGGCGATGTTGCTGGCGTCCGTCGAGGCGACGCTCGTCGTCGCCGGGTCGATGTGGCTGCTGGGTTTCGCGCAGCGACGGTTCTCCGGGACGGGGCCGATGGTCGCCGGGGCCGCGCGGGGCTCGTTCGCGGCCTTCGTGATTCAGGGCCCGGTGCTGATCCTGCTCGCCGTGGCGTTGCGCCCGCTGCCGCTGCCCGCGGAGGTGAAGGGACCGCTGCTCGCGGTAGTCGCGATCGCGGCGTGTTTCGGCCTCGGCTGGTTGGCGGTCACCCGGACACCGCTGGGCAAGTTGCTCTGAGCAGCCTAATCGCGGCGACGCCCGGCGAGCCTGGCCGCCAGCACGGTCAGCGGGACGGCGAGCAACCAGGAGAACTCCGCGACGGTCGTGGACAGGAACGCCAGTCCCAGCGAGGGCACGAACCCCGACACCGCGCCCAGTCCCCTTGCCAGCGCCGTCCGGATCTCACGGGGATCGGTGTCGGGATGTGTCAGCGCCTCCGCGCCCTGACGCAGCCTGGGCCGCCCCCGAGCCGCGTACCACCACACGCAGCTTGAGCTGAGGCCGGTGAGGATGATGCTCAGCGCGTAGAGCAGCACCGCGGCGACGCTGTCGCCGTGCTGACCGAGCACGGCCGTGGGAAACGGCAGCACCGCCACCCAGAACAGGAACACCAGGTTGAGGGTGAGCAGGGTGCCGTCGGCACGGGCGATGCGCAGGAACCCCCTGTGGTGCACCCGCCAGAACCGCCCGATCACCGCGAAGCTCAACGCGAAGGCACCGAATTCGGGCAGCAGGTTCAGCAGGTCCTCCTCGACGTGCCCCTCGCGAAATCGCGCCTGCGCCAGAGGCAGCACCAGCAGGGTGATGGCGATGGCGAACACGCCGTCGCTGAAGGCCACCACCCGCTCCACGCCGCTGGTCGAGCGGTGGTCGGGCTCGGCGCTCATCGTCGAGGGTGTCCTGGGTGCGTCATGACCCCGAGCATGGACCTCGGTGAGACGGGCCGGACGCGGCACGCCCGGCCCGTGCCCCCAGCTTCAACCGGCCGGGCGAACCCGTGTCGTGATCGACCCCGTGCTACTCCTGACCGTCCACAGCGGACACATCCGCGCCGGTGCGCACCTCGATCGAGCGGCCGGCACAGCGAGTGTTCGCCAGGCGCTCGGCGCGCTCCTTGATGCCGAGCAGCATCTTGCGCTCCATGATCAGGCTCCCCGGTTCCATGACCGCGAAGTTGAACGCCCTGCGCGGCGGAGAGGCACCGGGTGTGGCAATGCGGTTGCGGCTGACGAGCCGGGTGCCTTCGGGCAGCGGGGACAGGGTGAACGCCCACACCCACTGGCCGTCCGCTGAGCGCAATACCAGTGCCTGCTCGGGCCGAAGGACCTCCACCCGCAGGGCCGGACCATTCGAGCCGACCGGCAGCACGTCGCCGAGGTCCAGGTTCTGCAGTTCGGGAACGATCTCGTCCACGCTGTGCATGTCGAGGCCGAGCAGGTTCTCCACCCAGTCGTAGGTGTAGGCGCCGCCACGGCCACTTCCCATCTGGACGAGCCAGGGCCACACGTCCGACGGCGGCGCCTCGATGGTGATGGCCCGTGTCGACAGCATGTCGGGCTCGGCGAGCAGGTCGTCCCCCGGCATCGCGTTGCCGGTTTCCTCGGCCGTCGCACCCCAGGTCAGGCACCACTGTCGCCACAGCAGCGGGTAGGACGCGACGGCGGCGGTGGCCGCACCGGCGAGGGCGCCGGTGGTGATGGCAGCGAGTTTGGTCTTCTTCACGGCTTCGATGCTCGCCACGCCTGCGGCGCCCGCACAGAGTCGGAATGCCCACATCGGTGAGGTCGCGGGTTCGACTACCGAGCTCGAACCACGGCCAGGGAGTTTGTCCGGTTCGCCAGGTGTATCGAACCGGTGGCGGGGTACCTCCTACTTACGATCGTGTGCTCCCCGGTGAGCGCTTCCGAATCTGACGACGCCTGCCGGAGTCCGCGCGATCGGCCGTGCCGGGCTTCGAGTTCGCCGACCTCGCGACCGCCCGACCGGCAACCCAATTCCAGGGCCTAGCAGAAGGACCGCGGTTATGAGCACTCCAACCTCGCAGAAGAACACCGACAGGACGGCGGGTGACGGCGCCGACGCGCAGCGAAAGGGCAACGAGTTGAGCACCTCGCGCGGCACCACCACCATCGCCGACGCTGTGGTACAGAAGATCGCAGGACTGGCGGCACGTGAGGTCAGCGGCGTGTACAGCCTGGGCGGAGGCGCCGCACGCGCGATGGGAGCACTGCGAGAGCGCATCCCCGGCGCGTCCGCCAGCGCAGGGCAAGGCGTGGCCGTCGAGGTCGGGGAGAAGCAGGCCGCTGTCGACCTGGAACTGCTGGTGGAGTACGGCGTTTCCATCGTCGACCTGGCACAGGCCGTTCGTCGCAATGTGATCTCCTCGATCGAGCGGATGACCGGCCTCGAGGTCGTCGAGGTCAACCTCAGCGTCAACGACATCCACCTGCCCGGCGACGACAACGAGGAACAGTCCTCCGAATCGAGCGGACGGGTTCAGTGAGCGTTGACGTCGAACTCGACGTCGACCGCATCGCCGCAGCCGTCCGGGGGTGCTCGCCCGTCGCTGACCTGCACGGTGGCCGGTTCGGAGAGATCGCCACCTACCTGCCGGGGCGACGGGTCACCGGCGTGCGTGTTCGCCCAGCGGACATCACTGTCGGGATCGTCGGACACTACCCCGCGACCGTCTTCGAGATGGCTGACGCCGTCCGCGCCGCCATCGGGCCCGTGGACCGGCCCGTGCACGTCGCGGTAATGGACATCGAATCCGACACGAACACGACCGACCGTACGGCTTCGAGCAGTGCAGATCCGGTAGCGGTCGGCTCAGCAAGGAGAATGCCGTGAACTTCACCGCAATCGGGCTGGTCTCCGGCGTCGCATTGGGCTTCGCGGCCGCGTTCGGGGGCTTCAGCGCCTTCCTCCTCGTACTGGTCATCGGGGCACTGGGACTCCTCGTGGGCCTGGTCGCCGACGGCAAGCTCAACCTGTCCCAACTCACCGGTCGGCGCTGACAACCCATGACCGCGTCCGACACCGCGCGACTCACCGACAGCGTCGACCGCGACGTCGCCGAGGAACTCGGCACACGGGGCCGGACCACGATCGCCGACCGCGTGGTCGAACGCATCGCCGTCCACGCGGCCCGCGAGGTGGAAGGGGTGGGCGGGTCGGCACGCCGCCTGCTCGGTGTCCGGGTCAGCGGCGAGGCACCGCAGCGTTCGGTGCAAGCGGACGCGCGGGTGAGGGCCGGGACCGCTTCGCTGCGGATGCAGCTGTCCGTGCGGTACCCGACACCGGTGGCCCGCACCGTCGAGCAGGCCCGTGACCACGTCATGCGCAGGGTCACCGAGCTGACCGGTCTCGCGGTCTCCCGTGTGGACGTCACGGTCACCGCGCTGCACAGCGATACCGAACGACGGAGGACGGTGCAGTGATTCGCCGCCCACGGCGCGGCATTCCCGCGACGCTCACCGCGCTCGCCCTGCTGGCGATCTCGGTTCTTGTCGCGATGTCGGCCATCCAACTGCTCACGAACACCCCACCGGTGCTCGACTACGACGGCTTCGCCCAAGCGTTGAACTCCACGACGTGGAACGACCTGGTCGTGGCCGTCGTCGCCGCACTCGCCGTAGCGCTCGGGCTGGTGCTGCTGGTGGCCGTGGCCCTGCCGGGCAGGGCCACGGTGCTCCCGTTGAGCGACGATCCGGCGGAACTGGATTCCGGGGTGTCGCGCCACAGCATGCTGCGGGAGCTACGTGCCGCGGCGAAGTCGGTCGACGGCGTGACGAAGGCCAAGCTGAGCCTGCGGCGTGGTGTGGTCGTGGCCAAGCTCCGCACCGATCGTGGGACCACGAGCGGACTTGTCGAGGCGGTTGGCGGCGCGTTGCGGCAGCGGCTCGACCGGATCTCACCGGCCACGCGACCGGCTCTCAAGGTCAGGATCGCCACGACCAGGAGCGCGCCGTGAAGAATGTGAACCGGCCCTCGCGGCTGAACCGGAGTCTGCTCGCCGTCGTAGGCGCGGTGCTCGTGGCGGGAGGCGGGCTCGCACTGAGCACCTACTTCGGCTGGTCGGGCCTGTTCGAACCGACCGCGCCACTCGTGCCGGGCACCCAGCAACCCCCGACGTGGGTGCTCTACGTCACGGTGGTGGTCGCCGTGCTGGTGGCGGTGGGCTGCCTGCTGTGGCTGGTCGCCCAGTTCGCCCGCGAGCCGAACACCCGCACCTGGCACCTCGAAACCGACCCGCCACGGGGACACACCGATATCGCGCCGGGTACCGCCGTCGAGCCACTGATCCACGACATCGCCGGCTACCCGGGCGTGCATGACGCCGACGCCACGCTGGCGGGCAGCCGCGACGCGCCGCTGCTGTCACTGGTGGTCACCACCGAGCAGGACGCCGACCTGACCGCCGTTCGCGAGCAGATAGCGGCCCACGGCGTCCCTCGACTACGGCAGGCGCTGGAACTGAACACGCTGCCTGCCGTACTGGAGTTCCGCGTGGCGGGACCGGAAGGCAGCCGGGTGTCCTGACCGCCTGCCACGCCTGTCGCCACGGGCGCGACCCGACGGCCAGAGATCGTCGACATGGTCGCGTGCACCATCCTGCCGAGTCCTTCGAATGCTGAGTTTTCGAATTCACCGAAGGTCCTGACCGTCCGATACCGATTCGCGAGCATGTGCTGTCCGGCAGGCCGCTGCTCTCCAGCCCAGCCGAACCGGTGTTCACTGTCGATCATTCGACGGCGAGGCGCTCGACGAGCGGATTCCACCTCGGCGGCGACGATCGCGTAACCGAGACATTTCTGATCGGTAACCGCAGCCTTGACACCGAAGAGTGACAGCGGCCATAGTTGCGGCGCCGTGCGAGTGAGAGCGCTCTCACGGAACGGGCGGGTTCGTCGTCACGACTGCCGAAACCCGCCATCCACTCAATAGCTATCCGGCGGGAGCGTTACAGCGTGCGTAAGTTCTCCCTGAGGTCGAGCGACCGACTCGGCCTTCCCCTGCGAAGAAGTCTTCTCATTGGTGCCGTGGCGACCCTCGTCGCGGGCATGTCCGCCGCGTGCGGCGGCGGTAGCGGTGACACCGAGCAGGTCGCGCTCGGCAAGAACGACACACTGACCATCACGACGTTCAGCACCTTCGGCTACGACGGCCTCATCAAGAAGTGGAACGCCGACCCCAACCGGCCGTTCAAGGTCGAGCACACCGTCATCTCGGAGTGGGACACCTGGAAGCAGAACCTCACCACGAACCTCCAGGCGGGCACCGGCCTCACCGACATCGTCGCCATCGAGGGTGACGCGATGCCCCAGTTCCTGGCACCGGGCGCGTCCGATCAGTTCGTGGACCTGGCCGATCCGTCACTCGACGGCCGCTGGGTCGACTATAAGTACAAGGAGGGCCAGACCAGCGACGGCAAGCAGATCGGCTACCCGACCGACGCGGGCCCGGAGGCGATCTGCTACCGCGCGGACCTGTTCCGGAAGGCAGGCCTTCCCACCGAGCGCGACGAAGTAGCCAAGCTGTTCGACACCTGGGAGCACTACTTCGCCACGGGCGAGGAGTTCGTCGAGAAGGTTCCCGGCACGAAGTGGTACGACTCGAGCGGTTCGATCGCCCAGGCGATGCTGAACCAGACCAAGTACCCCTTCCAGAAGGCCGACAACACGGTCGACATCGACAACGCTGAGCTGAAGGGCGTCTACGACACCGTCACCAAGTACGCCCCAACGCTGTCGACGAGAGTCGTCCAGTGGAAGGACGACTGGGTGGCCAACTTCACCAACGACGGCTTCGCGACGATGCCGTGTCCAGGCTGGATGTTCGCCAACATCAAGGACTCCGCACCGGATGTCGAGGGCTGGGACATCGCCGACGCCTTCCCCGGCGGCGGCGGCAACTGGGGCGGCTCCTTCCTCGCCGTACCCACGCAGTCGCAGCACCAGGCAGAGGCCGCGCAGTTCGCCAACTGGCTGACCGACGCCGACCAGCAGGTCGCCGCGTTCGAAGAGGCGGGCAACTTCCCCGCCAACACCGCCGCTGCGCAGCAACTCGTCTCCAGGGACGTAACGGACCCGTACTTCAACGACGCTCCCACCATCGAGATCCTCGCCAACCGCGCGGAGGCGGTGGAGCCGGGAGTGCCGTACAAGGGTGACAAGTACTCCGACATCCTCGGTCTCCTGCAGACCGCGATCCAGCGAGTCGACGAAGGCGCCTCGCCGGATTCGTCCTGGCAGACGTTCGCGGCCGCCGTCGGCCAGCTCTCCTGATCAAGGTAGACCGCGTGAGTGACAACGTATCGGCCACGGCCAGGGCCGCCGAATCACCGGCGACCCTGGCCGTGGCCCCCACCCCGCAGGCGGGTGCGGCGGGAGGCGGGCCCAAGCGCCGCACGTTCTCCCAGCGGTTCGACCGCTGGGATCTGAAGTTCTCGCCGTACCTCTACGTCCTTCCGTTCTTTCTGGTATTCGGGCTCATCGGGTTCTTCCCGATGGTCTACACCGGATACCTGTCGTTCTTCTCCTGGCCGCGCTTCAGCCCGGAACACGGCGAAGCGGTGGGCTGGGCCAACTACATCCACGTGCTGCAGGACCCCGTCTTCGCCAAGGCACTCGTCAACACGCTCGGGATCTTCCTGCTCTCCTCGTCGACGCAGATTCTCGTGGCGACGATCATCGCGGCGCTGCTCAACACCAGCCTGCGAGGCAGCGGCTGGTGGCGCATGGGGGTCATCCTGCCGTTCGTCGTCGCCCCCGCGGCGGCCGCGCTGATCTTCGGCTCGCTGTTCGCCGACAACGCAGGCCTGGTCAACCACATCCTCAGCGGCCTCGGGCTGCCCGAAATCGAGTGGCACGCCAACCGGCCCGCGAGCTGGCTGGCCATCGCCACCATGGTCAACTGGCGCTGGACCGGCTACAACACGCTGATCCTGCTCGCCGCGATGGTGGCCATTCCGCGCTACCTCTACGAGGCGGCCGTGATCGACGGGGCAGGCCCGGTGCGGCAGTTCTTCAGCGTGACCCTGCCCTCGATCCGGCCGACGATGCTGTTCGTCATCATCACGTCGACGATCGGCGGGTTGCAGATCTTCACCGAGCCTCGACTGTTCGACACCAACCTGCAGCACCAGGGCGGCGCGGACTACCAGTACCAGACGCTGACGATGTACATCTTCAACACGGCCAACAGCAGCACCGACCCGTACCCGAGGGCCGCGGCCGCCTCCTGGATTCTTGTGCTCATCATCATCGGGTTCGCGCTGGTCAACTTCCTCATCACCCGCGCTGTCCACCGAAGGAACCAGATATGACCCGCCGACCAGGTTTTCTCGTCTACGGCCTGCTCGCCGCGTTCCTGGCCGGCTCGGCGTTCCCGCTGTACTGGTCGTTCGTGATCGGTTCGGTGACCAGGCAGCGGGCGATCCAGACGCCCCCGCCGCTGGTTCCCGGTGGTCACTTCCTCGAGAATGCCTCAAAAGTCTTCGACCGGATCGATTTCTGGTCCGCCCTGGCCAATTCGATCCTCATCTCGGGGGTCTCGGCTCTTTCGGTGGTGCTGTTTTGCACGCTCGCCGGATACGCCTTCGCCAAGCTCCGCTTCCGAGGTAGCAACGCGTTGCTGGTCGTCGTGATCATCACCATGGCCGTGCCTCCGCAGCTGGCGCTGATCCCGCTGCTGCGGGAATTCAACAACCTTGGACTGACCGGCACGCATTTCGCGGTCGCGCTGCCCTGGCTCGTGACCGCGTTCGGGGTGTTCTTCATGCGGCAGTACCTTGTCGACGCCATCCCCGACGAGTTGATCGAGGCCGCCCGAGTCGACGGTTGCTCGATGATCCGTACTTTTTGGACGGTAGCGATGCCTGCGGCGCGCCCTGCGATGGCGATCCTTGCCCTGTTCACCTTCATGCAGGCCTGGACCGACTTCATGTGGCCGCTGGTCATCCTGCAGGGCTCCGACGTGCAGACCCTGCAGACCGCGCTCGATCAGCTCAAGATCTCCTCCGGGCAGGGATTCAGTGACCTGGCGCTGCTGCAGGCGGGCACCATCCTGGCCACCGTTCCGCTCATTCTCCTGTTCATCGCGACCGGCCGGCACCTCGTGTCCGGCATCATGCAAGGAGCCGTCAAAGGATGACCATGCAGACCTCACCCGCCACGCCCCAGACCGTGCGCTTCCCCGATGGTTTCCTGTGGGGCGCGGCCACGGCGTCGTACCAGATCGAGGGCGCGGTAGACGAGGACGGCCGCACGCCGTCCATTTGGGACGTGTACTCGCGGCTGCCCGGCGCGATCCTCAACGGTGACACCGGCGACGTGGCGTGCGACCACTACCACCGGATGCCGGAGGACGTCGCGCTCATGAAGCGGCTCAACCTCGGCTCCTACCGGTTCTCCACCGCCTGGCCACGGGTGCGTCCCGACGGCGCCGCGGTCAACCAGAAGGGAATCGACTTTTACAGCGCGCTGGTCGACGAACTGCTCGAGGCGGGCATCGTCCCCTGGGTGACGCTGTATCACTGGGACCTACCCCAGGCACTGGAGGACAAGGGCGGCTGGCTCAACCGCGACACCGCGCACCGCTTCGTCGAGTACGCTACGACCGTGTACGACGCGCTTGGCGACCGAGTCCAGTACTGGACCACGCTCAACGAGCCGTACTGCTCCTCGCTGCTGGGCTACACCGCGGGCCGCAAGGCACCCGGCAGGCAGGAGGGCGTCGCCGGCCTCATCGCCGCCCACCACCTGCTGCTCGCCCATGGCATGGCCGTCGACGAGCTACGCGGCCTCGGCGCGACGCCCGAAAACGGCAAGCAGGTCGGCATCACGCTCAACCTGACCACCGCTGAGGCGTTCGATCCTGCCGAGGAAGCCGACGTGGACGCAGCCCGACGTGTCGACGGGTTCTTCAACCGGCTCTTCCTGGAACCGCTTTTCAACGGTCGCTACGCCGACGACCTGGCTACCGACACCGAGGGCATGACCTACCAGGACCGGCCGTGGCAGGACTGGATCCGCGACGGCGACCTCGACCTGATCAGTAGGCCGCTGGACGCGCTCGGCGTCAACTACTACAGCCCGCAGGGCGCGAGTGGGCGTCCGCACGAGGACCTACTGGGAGCCGGCGTGCCGCACGCAACCCGCCCGGCCGCGTCGCCGTTCCCCGGTGGGGAGGAGATCGTGTTCCCTCGCCGGGGGTTGCCGACGACGGCGATGGACTGGGAAGTGCGGCCGGAGGCACTCACCCGACTACTCGAACGGGTGCGCGACGAGTACGCGGTGCCGCCTATCTACATCACCGAGAACGGTGCCGCCTACGACGACGTGGTGACGCCGGACGGCGCGATCCACGACAGCGATCGGCGCCGTTACATCGATCTCCACCTGCGCGCGATCAACGACGCGATCAACGACGGGGTCGACGTGCGCGGCTACTTCGTCTGGTCGCTGCTCGACAACTTCGAGTGGGCTTTCGGCTACCACAACCGGTTCGGCATCATCCACGTCGACTACGACACGCAGGTCCGCACGCCGAAGGACAGCGGGCTGTGGTACGCGGGTGTCGCCGCCACCAACCAGCTACCGGGAGTCTGAAGATCGCCGAGGTAACGAGGGGCTCGCCCACGCTCGAGGAAGTGGCCCGGCTGGCCGGAGTCAGCCGGGCCACCGCCTCGCGCGCCATCAACGGCGGTTCCCGGGTGAGTGCCCGCGCCCAGCGGGCGGTCGAGGACGCCGTACGACGGCTGGGCTACACGCCCAACACGGCGGCGCGATCGCTTGTCACCCGGCGTACCGACTCGGTGGCGCTCATCGTCCCCGAGCCCGACGAGCACGTCTTCTCCGACCCGTTCTTCGCGCGCACCCTGCACGTCGTCACCAACGTCCTCTCCGAGCGCGATCTTCAGGTGGTGCTCCTCATCGCGCGCCCGGGCGACGACAAGCAGCGCGTGTTGCGCTACCTGCGCGGACGCCACATCGACGGCGCCATCGTGGTCTCCCACCACCGCGACGACGGCCTTTCCGACCGCCTCGCGGCCCTCGAGTTGCCGAGTACGTTCATCGGTCGCCCGTGGACCTGCACGGACCAGCTTTCCTACGTCAGCACCGACAACTTCGACGGCGCCAACAAGGCCGCCCGCCTGCTCATCGAGCGCGGCTGCCGCCGGATCGGCACGATCGCAGGCCCCGCCGACATGACCGTTGGGCGCGACCGCCTCGAGGGATGGCGGCAGGCGCTCACCGGCGCGGGTCTGCCAACGGACGCGGTCGTGCACGGCGACTTCACCGAGGCCGGTGGCGCCGACGCCTGCGAAACCCTGCTGCAGGCCCACCCCGACCTCGACGGCCTCGTGGTGGCCTCGGACCTGATGGCGTCCGGGGCGATTCGAGTACTCACCGCGCGGGGCCGCCGCGTACCCGACGACATTGCCGTGACCGGCTACGACGACCTCGGCATCGCCGAGCGCACCGACCCGCCGCTGACCACGCTGCGCAACCCGATCTCCGAGATGGCCGAGCAAGCGGCCCTGCTACTCATCGAGCAACTCGACGGCGACGACATCAGCCCGCGTCATGCCGTCTTCACGCCTACCCTCATCCGGCGGCGAAGCGCGTAGCTCAGGCGTTGCGGTGAGGCCGGCTCGCAAGCCGCGTGCCGTGGCCCCGCCGACCTCACCGCGGTCAGGCGACCAGCCAGCCCGCGTCCCGGACGTGAGCGGTCAGGGCCGCGGTGACGTGCTCCGCGTCGCGGTGCACACCCCGCAGGGTGTTGGAAGCGAACGAACGCTGGAACTCCAGACCGACGTAGACAAGGCCGACGTGGGTGGTTGAGATGCCGCCGGTGTGCTGGGCGAGTCCGCCGGTGAGGGCATCGAGTGGTTCCAGGTAGTCCAGGTGGGGTCGGTACCCGGTGGCGAACAGGACCGTGTCCACCCGTTCCCGGGAGCCGTCCGACCAGACCAGGTGATCGGCGTCGAAGGCGGTGAACATGGGGCGGCGGTCGAGTCGGCCGGTGTCGAACGCGCGGTGGTAGTCGCCGGTGTCCAGTACGAGCGTGCCGCTGACCAACCGGGCCAGCCACTCGGCGGGCAGGTCGTCGAAGCCGGTGTGTCGCAGCCAGTAGTGCAGATCCCGCCCCCGAAGTCGTTGCGGGACGAAGCTGATCGGCTGCCGGGTGGCGAGAGTGACCTCGGCGACATCGGCCAGTTCGTAGCCGATCTGCACCGCCGAGTTCCCGGCGCCGACCACGACGATGCGCTGCCCGGCGAACGGCTTCGGACCGCGGTAGGCGGCCGCGTGCAGCACCTGCCCCGCGAAGCCACTGCTGCCGGGCAGCGTGGGCAGGTAGGGGTTGCCGAAGGAGCCGGTGGCGGCGACCACGCCTGCCGCGGGAAGCGCCTCACCCGCGGCGGTGTGGACAAGGAAGCCACCGGAGGGGCGCGCGGTAACGGCCGTGACGCGGGTGTCGGTGCGGATGTCGACATCGAGCCCGGCCGCGTAGCCGCGCAGGTAGTCCGCGACCTCGTCCCTGGTGGGGTAGCGTTCGGGCGATCCAGGGAACGGCACGCCGGGCATGCCGCTGTAGCCCGCGGGGGAGAACAGGGTAAGGCTGTCGTAGTAGTGCGGCCACGATCCGGTCGGCTCGGACCCCGCTTCCAGCACGATCGGGTTCAGCCCGCGAGCACGTGCCGCACGAGCGGCCGCGAGGCCGGACTGACCGCCGCCGATGACGATGACATCGTTCAAGGTTTACCCCCAGTGGTTGTGGTCGGCGCGCCGGGCGAGGCCCGCCCGCCGCCGCATCGCGGATCGCGTTGGCACGATCGACGGGATCGCCATCAGTTCTCGGCCGTGGGGACGGCGGACAGGCGAAGCGGCTCCGGGCCGCCCGCGCAGCAGCCTCCAACGGCCTGGGAATCCGGTTCGTCGAAGAACAACCCCGCTCCGCCGCACACCCCGGTTTCGGGCAGCACCAGTTCCACCCGCTCGGCGGCCTCCCGATCGCCTGCCAGGTGCGCCGCGATGCTGCGTACCTGCTCGTAACCCGTCATCGCGAGGAAGGTCGGCGCGCGGCCGTAGCTCTTCATGCCTGCGAGGAACACCCCCGGCTCCGGATGGGACAGTTCGCGGGCGCCGTGCGGGTAGACGGTGCCGCACGAGTGCACGTTCGGGTCGATCAGCGGCGCGAGCCCGACCGGCGCCTGCAACGTCGCGTCCAACTCCAGCCGCAGTTCCGACAGCCAGCTCAACTCCGGCCGGAAGCCGGTCAGCGCTACCACCTCGGCCACGTCTGTGACCTGGTGGCCGTGGCCGGACACCAGTGTCAGCAGCCCGTCGTCCTGCCGCCGCACAGCCTCGGTGCGGAATCCGGTCACCACCTCCACCCGGCCTGCGGCGACGGCTTCCCTTGCGCGCGACCCCAGTGCCCCACGTGCGGGGAGTTGGTCGGCCTCGCCACCGCCGAACGCGTCGCCGACCTGCCCTCGGCGCAGCAGCCAGCTCACCCTGGTCTGCGGAAGGCCCGCCAGCGCGACCAGCGCCGTCAGCGCCGAGTGGCCGCTTCCCGCGACGACCACGTGTCGTCCCGTGTAGCGGGCGCTTGTCAGCTCGTCGGTCAGGTCGGGCATCCGGTAGCTGACGCGATCCGCCGCCGCGCGCTCCCCGAGCGCGGGCAACCCGTCGCCCCCGAGCGGATTCGGCGAGCCCCAGGTTCCCGACGCGTCGATGACCGCGCGGGCGGTCAGCAACTCCTCGCGGCCGTTTCGGTGTCGGATGTGGACGGTCAGTGGCTCGCTGTCCCTGCCTGCGTCCACCACCCGGTCCCTGCCCCTGCGGGCCGCGCCGACCACCTCCGCGCCGAACCGCACCCGCGTGCCAAGGGCCGCCGCGAGCGGACGCAGGTACTCGCTCACCCACTGCGCACCGGTCGGGTAAGCCTCGGCGGACGGCGGCCGCCAGCCCGTCGTGGCCAGCAGCCGCCCAGCGGCCGGGTCCACCAGCTCGGACCAGCGTGAGAACAACCGCACGTGGTGCCACTGACCGACCGCGTCCCCGGCCTCGGCCCCACGTTCCAGTACCACCGGCTCGATCCCCCGCTCGACCAGCTCGGCCGCCGCAGCCAGACCCACCGGGCCCGCGCCGACCACGACCACCGGGAACTCGCTCATGAGACACCTTTCATCGACCGACATCGATTGATCGCACCGACTGTATCGACCAACGTAGATCCATGCAACCATCGATTGCGATCGATATAGCTAGACCAACCAGCGGCGCTCGCCTCGAGGCACGGCGAGGTCTTGGTCTTCTCTGGCATCGGCGGAACGCAAAGCTGCGGCTGGACACGTGCCGTCGGTAGGAGCATGCACAGGTGGCCTACGGCACGGCAACATCGCTGGAGAACCTCTTTGGTGAGGTTTCGGACGAAAATGGGGCGTAACCGGGTCTGCTGATCTTGCACGTTTCCAAAGACCGCGACCCGACCGGCGTCGAGGGTGCCCCCGACGGGACTCGAACCCGCACTGAATCGATTTTAAGTCGACTGCCTCTGCCAATTGGGCTACGGGGGCACCTGCAGCTTATGCCCCCGCCGCCGTCATGACTTGGAAGCCCTCGCGAATTCCTCTTTCGGATTGTTGATCTGGCCGAGCGAAACCACTTCGCGCCGGAACAACCCACCCAGTAACCAGTCCAACAGGATGCGGGTTTTTCGGTTGACCGTAGGCATGGCCTTCAGGTGATAGGCACGGTGGAACAGCCACGCCGGGAAACCCTTGATCTTCAACCCGAGCGTGTCGGCGACACCCTTGTGCAGCCCGAGGCTGGCTACCGAACCGAGGTTCTTGTGGCAGTAGTCGGTCGGTTTCTCGCCGCGCAGTACGCGGACGATGTTCTTCGCCAGATGCCTGCCCTGCCGCACCGCGTGTTGCGCGTTGGGTGGGCAGGTGGCCGTCGGGTCTTCCTCGGTGCGTGACAGGTCGGGAACGGCGGCGATGTCACCTGCCGTCCAGACGTCGGGCACACCGACCACCTGCAGCTCCGCCGTGGCCTGCAGCCTGCCGCGCTTGTCGAGCGGCAGGTCCGAGTTCGCCAGCACCGGATTGGCCTTCACGCCTGCGGTCCAGATGATGGTGTCGCTGTCGAACTCTGTGCCGTCGGAGAGCACCACGTGTCCGTTCTCGAACGACTTCGCGGCCGTCGAAAGGTACACCTCGATGCCGCGCTTCTCTAGCTGCTCGGCCGTCCACACCCCCAGCGTCTCCCGCACCTCCGGCAGGATGCGCCCGGCGGCCTCCACCAGCACCCAACGGATGTCGGCGGGATCGATGTTCTCGTAGTAGCGGGTCGCCGAGCGGGTCATGTCCTCCAGCTCGGCCAGCGCCTCGATGCCCGCGAACCCACCGCCGACCACGGTGAAGGTCAGCAAGCGTTTGCGCAGTTCCGGGTCCAGCGTGCTGGCCGCCTGGTCGAGTTTCGTCAGGACGTGGTTGCGCAGGTAGATGGCCTCACCGATGGTCTTGAAGGCGATGCCCTCCTCGGCGAGGCCCGGTATCGGCAGCAGCCGCGCGACCGAGCCGAGCGCCACCACGAGAACGTCGTAGCTCAGCTGCTCGATGTGGCCGTCCGCGGCCTCGACCGTCACGTTCTTGCGCTCGTGATCGATCCTCGTCACGCGGGCGGTGAGCACATGGCAGCGCTGCAGGGATCGGCGCAGCGGCACCACGACGTGCCGGGGTTCGATGGCCCCGGCCGCCGCCTCCGGCAGGAACGGCTGGTAGGTCATGTGTGGCTGCGGGTCGACGATCGTCACCGAAGCCTCGTTGGCGCGCAGCCTCTTCTGCAGGCCGAGGGCCGTGTAGAGGCCGACATACCCGCCGCCGAGGATCAGGATCCGCGTCGGTTCCGACTTGACTGCCATGACTCCATGGTCGCACCGTATGCGCTCTGATGCTCGTGGCCCCTACCACGCTGTGACCAGGGTCGCTACACCTACGTAAACGATTCAGTCGAGTCCAGCGAGTGAAAATGTGCCGCGGGCTGAAAGTGAACGGCTTGACGGGGCCCTCGCTCAGCTGGTGTTGCCGGTCGCACCCCGAGGCGCCGCCGTTCCACGAGTCGCTCGTCGCGGAAGGTGCTACCGCAATCGTCCTGGTGCGTTACGCACGTGCCAATGGGCGAATCCGGTCCAGCGAGTCACCGAGAGCGTCCTTCTCCCGCTCCAAGTCGTAACGCGACTGGAGGTTGAGCCAAAACCTCTCGGACGTGCCGAAGAAGCGCGCCAACCGCAGTGCCGTGTCGGCCGAGATTCCACGCTTGCCGTGCACGATCTCGTTGATACGAAGCGGCGGAACGCCGATCGCCACGGCCAGCCGATGCTGGGTGACGCCGAGCGGCTCCAGGTACTCCTCGGCCAGGACCGCCCCCGGGTGAATCGGAGGCATGGCGAACTCGTCGGACATCCTCGTTCCCTTCAGTGGTAGTCCACGATCTCGACGTTTTCCGGACCGGCCGACGTCCACTCGAAGCAGATGCGCCACTGCTGGTTGCTGCGAATGCTGTACTGACCGGCCCGATCTCCGTTCAGCTCCTCCAGCCGGTTGCCAGGAGGAGCACGCAAGTCCTCCACGGTCTCCGCCGCATCAAGGATGGCGAGCTTGCGCAGAGCCGCCCGCTGGACCTTCGGGTCCAGGACCCGGGAACGACGACGGTGCCATACCCGCTCGGTCTCCTTGTCGGCGACAAGATCGCAGCATGAGTTTGCGTAGCACGTCAATAACGGCAAGCGTTGTGCACTGGGTACCGGACCTCACCCCAACCCCGCCAGGTCCTTGGCGTGCTCAAGCACGTCCCGCAGCATCGCAGGGGTGAGCCTGCCCGTGAAGGTGTTCTGTTGCGACACGTGGTACGAGCCGAGCAACTGCAGTGGCACCGGACCAGCCAGCGTGACACTGGCCCCGTGCCCGAACCGTGGCCGCGGCCGCGGCACCGACCAGCCCACGGCACCGAGCGCGGTGAGCAGCGCCTGCCAGCCGAACGCGCCGAGTACGACAGCCGCCCGCAGAGTCGGCCGCAGCAGCTCCAACTCCCGCTGCAACCACATCCCGCAGGTGTCGCGCTCGGCCGGGGTCGGCTTGTTGGCGGGCGGGGCACAGTGAACGGGAGCTGTGATGCGGGTTCCGCGCAGCCGTAGCCCGTCGCCCGCGCGGACCGACGTCGGCCGGGAGGCAAGTCCCACGTCGTGAAGCGCCTGGAACAACACGTCGCCGGAGCGGTCGCCGGTGAACATCCGGCCAGTTCGGTTGCCGCCGTGCGCCGCGGGCGCGAGACCGACGATCAGCAACGCGGCGTCCGAAGGCCCGAAGCCCGGCACCGGGCGGCCCCAGTACGTCTGGTCCGCGAACGAGGCACGTTTGGTGCGCGCGACCTCCTCGCGCCACGCCACCAGCCGCGGACAGGCGCGGCACTGACTCACCGCTTCGTCAAGCGCCGATATCGAGGTCACCGCAGTCGCCACACCAGCCATTGTGCCTTGATCTAGGTTGGGACGATGCCAGACAAGACAGCCGAGGAATCACAGACCCAGGACGAGGCCGCAGCGGGCAAGACCGGCGGCGCCTCGAACGGCGAACCGACCGACGACCTGGTCACCACGAGGCACACCCTCAGCCTCAAGCGCCGCAAGCTCGCCTACACCGCCCGAACCGGGCGCATCGTGCTGCGTAAGGAAGTGCTCACCGAGGGCAAGTTCGACGGCCACAGGCCGAAGGCCGAGGTCTTCGTCACGGCGTACACCCTCGACGGCGCCGATACGTCCACCCGCCCGGTGACCTTCGCCTTCAACGGAGGTCCAGGGTCGTCCAGTATCTGGCTGCACCTGGGACTGCTCGGCCCTCGCCGAGTGGTGTCCGGCGATGTGGCCGACCCCGAACCCCCGCCCTACCGGCTCGCCGACAACGCCGAAACCCTGCTCGCGCACAGCGACCTGGTGTTCATCGATCCGGTGTCGACCGGCTACTCGCGTGCCGCGACGGGCGAAGCGCCGAAGGAGTACCACGGGTTCGCTCCCGACGTCGAGTCGGTCGGCGAGGTGATCCGGCTGTGGACATCGCGCAACGAGCGGTGGCTTTCGCCCAAGTTCGTAGCGGGTGAGTCATACGGAACCTTGCGTGCCGCCGCGCTGGCATCGCACCTGCAGGAACGCCACGGCCTTTACCTCAACGGGCTGCTGCTCATCTCCTCGGTGCTCGACCTCGGCACGATCATGTTCCACGAGGGCAACGACCTGCCGTACTCGTTGTACGTGCCGACGTACGCCGCGATCGCCCACTACCACGGCAAGCACGGTGACCGCCCGTTGGAAGAGGTACTGGCCGAGGCGGAGGAGTTCGCCTCTCGCGACCTGCCGTGGGCGTTGCGGCAGGGTGCAAGGCTCTCCGCTGCCGAGCGCTCCGACGTCGTTTCCCGGTTGGCCTCGCTCACCGGACTCAGCGAGTCCTATGTGGATCGGGTAGGGTTTCGGATCGAGCACGTCCGCTTCTTCACCGAACTGCTGCGCGACCGGGGACTCACCACGGGCCGGATGGACGGTCGGTTCACCACGTGGGAGCCCGACGGCGGCAGGGAACACATGAGCGACGACGCGTCCATCTCCCGGATCATGGGCGCCTACTCGGCCGCGTTCAATCACTACGTCCGCGCGGAACTCGAGTACGCCAACGACCTGCCGTACGAGATCCTGGCGCTGGACGTCAACAAGGAATGGTCGTACTCGGATTTCGAGGGTCGGCCGGTGTCGGTGGTGGAGGGTCTCAGCGCGGCGATGCGGGCCAACCCGCATCTGAAGGTGCACGTGGCACTGGGTCACTACGACGGCGCGACCCCGTACTACGCCGCAGAGCACGTCATCGCGGCCCTTCGCATCCCCGAAGAGCTGCGGTCCAATGTGGAAGCCGCCTATTACCCGGCCGGCCACATGATGTACGTGCACGAGCCCTCGCGGGTGCAACAGTCACAAGACCTGGCGGCGTTCGTCGCGGCCGCCGCGAACCGGTAGCGGAGACCCACCAACGGAGACCGCGCATCGCGAGTCCCCCGTCCCTGCCCGCGAGTCCCCCGCCCCTGCCCGCGAGTTCTGCGCACGAGACCGCGAGTTCTGCGCTGCGGCCGGTTGCCGTGCGGTCGCAGTGGCATCAACCGGACCCCGCCCGGCGCCGAGGGCCGGGCGCCGGGCGGGGAACTCCCGGGGGTAACCGGAAAACTCGCGGGCGGGAACGCAAAACTCGCGGGCGGGAACGCAAAACTCGCGGGCGGGAAGGCAGGACTCGCCGACGGGAGCGGGGGACTCGCGGGGGGTCAGGCCAGCGACAGCGCTATGCCGTCGAGGATGTCGTGCTCGCTCACCACGAGTTCCCTTGGGCCGCCTCTGGCGGCGAGTTGCTCGGCCAGCACGCGCACGATCAGCGCCCCGCCACCGATGACGTCCACCCTGCCGGGATGGATCACCGGGTCGGCCGCCCTGGCGGCGTGGTCGGAGGCGAGCAATCGTTGCGCGGTGCTTTCGATCTCGGCGCGGGAGAGCCGCGACAGGTGGGTGCGCTCCGAGTCGTACTCGGGCAGTCGCTGCGACAGCGCGGACAGTGTGGTCACCGTGCCCGCCACGCCGATCCACGTCCGCGCCTTGGACACGTCCACGACCTCGAAGGCGCCCTCGAGCGTGCGCTCCACCAGTCGCCGCGCGGACTCGATCTCCTCCGGCGCAGGCGGATCGGAGCGCAGCGTGCGCTCGGTGATGCGCACGCAGCCCACATCCACAGAGCGCGCGGCGATCACCTCGGCCTGCCTGCCGTCCCAGGTGCCCAGCACGAGTTCGGTCGAGCCGCCACCCACATCGGCGACCAGAAACGGGCCCTCGTCGGGGTCCAGTTCGGCGACCGCCCCGGCGAACGACAGCCTCGCCTCCTCGTCGCCGCTGATCACCTCGGCCTCCACGCCGAGCACTTCCCGCGTCATGGTGAAGAAATCGTCGCGATTGCTCGCGTCCCTCGTCGCCGAGGTGGCCACCATGCGCAGCTTCTCAACACCCTTGCGACGGGCGGCGATGGTGTATGCCGACAACGCCTGCCTCGTTCGTTCCAGTGCCTGCGGCGCCAACCTGCCGGTGGCGTCGACTCCCTGTCCCAGTCGCACGATGCGCATCTCGCGGTGCAGGTCACGCAGGTCCACCGTGCCGTCGTGACGGTGGGTCAGCTCGGCGACCAGCAGCCGGATGGAGTTGGTTCCGCAGTCGATGGCGGCTACGCGAGGCATGTCGCCACCCTAACCGGCGGCGGTCCGTGGGTACCCGGCTCGGTGGGCTGCTGCTAACAGGAGGGCGGCGGTGTGGTGCTGGACGTCGTCTCGGTCGACGTCGTTGTCGTCGGCGCGGGCTCGGTGGAAGTGGAGGTGGCACCGGAGGTCGGCGTCGGCGGCGCCGCCGTCGAGGTCGTGGTCGGCGAACTTGAGGTGCTCGACGTGGTCGGCTCGGCAGTGGGCTCGGTCGAATCCGCGGACTCGCACGGCTGTGTGGTGCTCTCCTGCGGCGAGGGCTCCCGCGTCGTGTCCTGGGTGGGCTGCGACGGTTCCTGCGGGGGTGCGGGAGGTGGGGTGGCCTCCGCGGCGAGCTCGCCACCGGGTGAGGTGGGCGAACCCGGTGCCGTCGCGGACACGTCGCCCGCTTCACCCGTCGGGCCGCGCCTCGGTCCCCGCGGCGCGGGTGCCTCGACGGCCAGCACCCGTGGCACCGCCAGCGGCACGTCGCTGTCAGGCAGCGGCAACACGGCCTCGCGGTATGCCCTGGCCCACCGGATCACCGTATCCACGTAGGACCACGAGTTGTTGTACCGGTAGATCGCCGCCCTGAGCTGGTCGTCATCGGCGAGATCGAACCCGCCGGAGCACAGATACCTGGCGGCCGCCACCGTCGAGTCGTAGAGGTTGTTCGGATCGCGCTTTCCGTCGCCGTTTCCGTCTGCCGCGTATCGGGCCCAGGTGCCGGGGATGAACTGCATCGGGCCGACGGCTCGGTCCCAGGTGGAGTCGCGATCGTGGCGGCCGCCGTCGGTGTCGACGACCGCGGCCACCGGTCCCACCCCGTTGAGTACCGGTCCGAGGATCGGTTCGAGCGTGTCTCCCCGGTTGTCGACGTAGCCGCCGCGTGCGTGGTTGGACTCGATGCGACCGATGCTCGCCAGCAACGCCCAGTCGAGGTTGCACTGCGGATACTGCCGCCCCACCGCCTCGGCCGCCTTGCGGTAGGCCCGCAGGGCCGAGCGCGGTATCCCCTGTGGACCCGGCGAAGGCCGCTGGTACACCCGCAGGTCCTGCGGGTCGGGCGAATCGGGCAGGCTGCCGTCCACGGAGATCCGGCCGGGCACGGGTGGGGCGTAGCCGCCCTCCAGCGGTAACGCCTGGGCACTGGCGCTGGGCTTCAGCCACCATGAGGCGGCACCGCTCGCACCGAGCACCGGCAGCATCGCCAGCGAACCACCGACCATCGCCGCCACGGTCTTGTGCCGTGCGCTGAACCGCCGGGCAGCGTCGCTCATCCCGCTCGAACCCTCCCACCAGTCATCCAGGGTCGGGCTCAGCCTGCCTCACCGGCGGGTGCGCGGTCACCCCCGAACGAACAAACCGTGGGTGAATTGCTCCGGTCGCACTAACGCGGATCGGCACAGTCTCCCAACGGCCAGCCTTCCTCGCGCACAAGGCGCAAGGTCTCGTCGCCGATGGGGTTGACGCCCTCGCCGCACGCGAGGGTGTGTGCCAGGTGGACGTGCAAGCACTTCACCCTTGACGGCATCCCGCCCGCCGTGACCTGGTGTCCCAGCGGCTCGATGGAGTCGCGCTGGGCGAGGTAGGACTCGTGCGCCCTGCGGTAGGCCTCGGCGAGCTCCTCGTCGAAGGAGAGCCGCTCCGTCCATTCCCGCATGATCCCCGACGCCTCCAGCTTGCCGACGAGCGACGCCAGCGTCGGGCAGGTGAGGTAGTACAGCGTCGGGAACGGGGTCCCGTCCTCCAGCCGGGGGTTGGTCTGCACCACGGCGGGATGGCCGCTGGGGCAGCGGGCGGCGACAGCACGCAACGCCCGCGGCTTCCGGCCGAGCTGCTCTGCGATGGTGGCGCGGTCGGAGGCGGTGACGGGCTCGAACCTGGTTTCGTTCACTGTCTTTTCACACTGTTCCACAGGTTCTCGTACCAGGAGTCACGTGGTGGCGCCTCCTTGTCCTGCTGCGGCGGATTACCGCGGTCGTCTTCGGGCAACTGCACCATGTAGGGCGTCTCGCCCGGCATCACGTAACCGAGCCTGCGCCGAGCCTCCGCCTCGACCTGCGCTGGGTCGCTCAGTTCGGCGTGCCGCTGTTCGAGTTGCGCGACCTGTCCCCGCAGCTCGGCCTGCCTGCGCTCCTGCTCGGCCACGTCGGCGCGCTGCGAGAGGTAGGTGCGAAGCGGCACGGCGATCGTGAAGGCGAGCGCGCAGACCACGATCGCCACCACGGCGGCCCGGCGCGTGGTGGAAAGGCCGAGCACCTTGGCCGCGCCGGAGGATCTGCTGACGCTCAGCCCACGACGCAGGCGCGACCTGGGTTCTCCTCGCCGCACCCGGCGCGGGCGGCGGGAGGACGAGCCATGCGCTCGCCCCCCACCGCGCCTGCCGCGATTCCTGCCTCGCTCGGCCACGCCGGGTCAGCCCTCCGGGTTGAATCTCGGGAAGGCCAGGTCGCCCGCGTAGCGGGCGGCGTCGCCCAGGGTCTCCTCGATGCGCAACAGCTGGTTGTACTTGGCGACCCGCTCGCTGCGTGCGGGCGCGCCCGTCTTGATCTGGCCTACCCCGGTGGCCACCGCCAGGTCGGCGATCGTGGTGTCCTCGGTCTCGCCGGAGCGGTGGCTCATCATGCACTTGTAGCCGTACGAGGTGGCCAGCGTCACGGCGTCCAGCGTCTCCGACAGCGTGCCGATCTGGTTGACCTTCACGAGCAGGGCGTTGCCCGCGCGCCGGGAGATGCCCTCCTCCAACCGGTCGGGGTTGGTGACGAACAGGTCGTCGCCCACCAACTGCACCCGCTCGCCCAGTTCGGCGGTCAGCCGGACCCAACCGTCCCAGTCGTCCTCGGAGAGCGGGTCCTCGATCGAGACCAGCGGGTAGGCGTCGACGAGTTCGGTGTAGTACGCCGTGAGTTGCTCCGCGCTGCGCTTGGTGCCCTCGAAGGTGTAGGCGCCGTCGTCGAAAAACTCCGTGGCCGCAACGTCGAGAGCCAGTGCGATGTCCCTGCCGGGGCGGTAGCCCGCCTTCTCGATGGCGCTCATGATGATGTCGAGCGCCTCCCGGTTGTTCGAGAGGCTGGGCGCGAACCCACCCTCGTCTCCGAGACCGGTGGACAGCCCTCTGCCCTTCAGCACGGCCTTGAGCGCGTGGTAGGTCTCCGTGCCCCAGCGCAGCGCCTCCCTGAACGACTCGGCGCCGATCGGAGCGATCATGAACTCCTGGATGTCGACGTCGGTGTCCGCGTGGGCGCCGCCGTTGAGGATGTTGAGCATCGGCACGGGCAGTACATGCGCGTTGGGACCGCCGAGATAGCGGAACAGCTCCAGTTCCGCGGAGTCCGCCGCGGCCTTCGCCACGGCCAGCGAAACGCCGAGGATGGCGTTGGCTCCCAGCCGCGACTTGTCAGGCGTTGCGTCGAGGTCCAGCAGCTTCTGGTCGACGATGCGCTGGTCCACCGCGTCCACCCCGACCAGGGCGGGCCCGATCTGGTCCAGCACGCCCGCGACGGCTCGCTCGACACCCTTGCCCCCGTAGCGGTCGGCGTCGCCGTCTCGCAGCTCCACCGCCTCGTGTTCGCCGGTGGACGCCCCCGAGGGAACCGCGGCTCGCGCCAGCGTGCCGTCGTCGAGGGCCACCTCCACCTCGACCGTCGGGTTTCCGCGAGAGTCCAGGATCTCGCGCGCGCCCACCTGCTCGATAACCGCCACACTCAGCTCCTCACCCGGTTGAGTCAGCCACGACGGCACCCAGCGTAGTCGCACCCCGATGCCACGCTGCGGAGGCTCGCGAAGCCGTTCGCTCTCGCGCGGATCAGGAGTCGTCCTCCGCCCTGATCTCCTGCCAGCCGACCGGTAGGTCCACCGTGTCGGAAACCCGCTGCCAGAACGCCCAGCTGTTGCCGCCGATGTCCTGCACGGTGAACAGCCTGGCTCCGTAGGGCTGGTCCTGCGGGGTGGTCACCTCCACGGTTTCGCCGACCGCTTCCTTGACCCGCTCGTACTGGGTGTCGACGTCGTCGACGTAGACGACGTTGAGCTGGCCGACGGGGCCGTCGACTCCCTTGGCCTCCCAGTAGCCCTCGTCCACCGCGGTCAGCTGGATCTCGGCGGTTCCCGCCAGCACGGTTGCCTGAAACACCTCACCGGCGGCGTCCACGTACCGGACCTTCTCACGGAAACCGAACACCCGGGTCAGCCACTCCACCGCCTCGGTGGCGTCGGTGTAGTACAGGTACGGCGCGAGGCCGAGATAGCTCGGGGCTTCGTCGCTCATGGCGCGCTAGTTCACCACATCAGCCGTTTCGTGGCAGCACTCACCCCGCCGAACCCGATCAGCAGGAGTCCTCGTCGGGGATGGGATTGGCCGGGTCGAAGTACTCCGGTGGCCGCCTGCCGGACGGCAGGCCGAGCTGGGCGCGGCCGCTGTAGGCGGGGGCGAGCATGCCCTTTTCCGCCTGCTCGCAGGCTATCGAGTAGGAGAAGCCCTGACCTCCGTCGAAGGCGAAGCCACGGTCGCCCCGCCGCCACAGGTCGCCGTCGCGCCACACGAACGACAGCCGGGCCCGGTACAGCGCGACGATGTCGAGCGGGGCGTGCACGGCCGAGGGGTCGTCGGTATGGAACGCGTAGGCGAAGGCGTAACTGGTGCGCACGCGCAGTTCCCCCGGCCGTTCCCCTGCCTCGACCCGCATGGATCCCCGCACCTTCGGCCCCGAGGGCAGCAGCCGGAAGCCGGGTGCGAGCCGCGTCGCGAGCGCGGCGGGCCACCGCGGCGTACTGAACTGCTCGCGGACCCACTGCCGCTGGTTGGGGGCGAAGAGCGAAACGAACGCGTCGGTGTCGCCTTCGCTGAGCATCCGGGTGTCCAGCCGGGACGCGACGAGTATCCGCTTCATGGTTTCGGTCGCCTCGCCGACCTGCTCGGCACTGAAGTCGCCGACCGCCACCGGGTCGGGTGGCACGATGCCCGCCGCACCGTCGGCCCAGTTCCGGGCAGGGGTGCTCGCGAACGGCTGGTCGAGGTCGACCGGGTTGATCGAGGGCAGGTCCGCCCGGCTGCCTGGCCGGGTGTCCTCCTCGGCGTTGCGCTCGACGTAGTAGATGCCCACCGACGCGACCGTGACGACCACCGCGCCGACAGCGAGCCAGCGCACGCGGTGGGATCGTCGCTTCGGCTGCCCCCAGACAGCCACCTGCCGCCTGCGTGCCCTTCTGGCCTCACGGCGTGCCCGCCGCTCCGCACGCTTGGTCCAACTCCGGTCACGCAGGTCGGGGTGATCGAACTCGTCCGGATGCACCGTGCCTCCAATCGGGTGAGGTGAGCCGTCACTAGATCGGAAGGCCGCACGGACGCGTTAACTAGTCGGCGCAGATCATGTCCGTTTCGAGACATTGCCGGGGGTCGAGAATCGCGATCCTCGCGGGTACCGTCGAGAAGACCATGGTTGACCAAGAGCCGGCACCGCAGCATTCGGGCGAGGCCCGGTTTCGGGCGTTTCGGCAGGCTGAGGCGTTGGTGCAGCGGCGCAGGCCGCTCGACGCGCTGAAGGCACTCGAACCCGTGCTGGACGCGGAACCGGACAAGCCGAGCGTGCAACTGCTCGCCGGTCGCGCCTACTTCCACTCCGCACAACTCAGCCGTGCCGAACGGGCGTTGACCCGCGTCGTGGAACTCGATCCTGCTGACCACTACGCGCGGTTCGTGCTCGGCAGGACGTTACAGCGGCTCGGCCGGCTGGTGGAGGCGCTGGGGCAACTGAAGATGGCCTCGGCGATGAACCCGGTGCCGGAGTACCAGGACGCGATCGGCGAGGTGTCGGCAAGGCTCGCTCTGGAACGCGGCTAGCGAGTGGCCGCGGCGTAGACTTCCTCGGCGCGGTAGACGTCGCGGGCGTAGCCGACCGAATCGTGGTAGGCCAGCACCGCATCCCACCAGCCGCGCGGCGTGGCGAGATCCCTGCGGTCGGCGCAGAGGAACCGGGCGGCCGCGAGCGCGGCGTCGTCGATGTTCTGCGGGTCCGCCTGCGCCCCGTCACGGATGGCCCTGCCGCCCCAGCGTTGCCACGTCCGGGGCAGCAGCCGCATCGGCCCGATGGTTCGATCCCATTCCCGGTCGCCGTCCAGCCTGCCGCCGTCGGTGTCTGCGACCCTCCGCGCGCCCGCAGAGCCGTCGAGGGAAGCCCCGACGATCGGCTCGGTGAGCTTGCCGTCCGCGCCAATCCTCCTGCCACCGACGCTGCCGTGCTCGGATTCCACACCTGCGATCGCGGCGAGTGTCGCCCAGGAAAGCCCACAGCCGGGTCGCTCGCCCCGCAGCCACATCTCCGCCCTGCCGTAAGCGGCGAGCGCCCGGGCGGGCACGCCGGTGGCGGCCGAAACCTCGCCTGCCCAAGCCTGTAGCTGAGCCTCGTCGGAAGCACGCGGCCGGTCCGGCGGCGCCGCGACGGCACGGGAGGGCAGGCCTGCGTGAGGAAGTGGGCGCCGCTGATCACCCGCCGCCGCGGTGGCGTCGCCGTCGCCGTCGCGCCTGTCCAGACCGACGGTCAGCGTCAGCGCGAGTCCGATCACGATCAGCAGCAGCGTCAGCATGACTCGGCCGAGCGCGGCTCGTGGCAGCGGTGCACCGCCACGGTCGCGCGACGGTGTCCTCGGTCGGGCGGGGGGCTCGGCCACCCGATCAGGCTACGCGGGCCAGAAGCGGCGCCAACCGTCAGCATCCAGGGTGGCCGGGTCCCAGCCCGCCGCGCGAGCGGCTCGTTCCGCGGCGCGGACCTGATCCGCGAACTCCTTCGCGACCGCCCGCAACGCGCCCTCCGGGTCCACCCCGGCGCGGCGAGCCGCGGCCGCCACGCGAAACAGCTTGGAGCCCTCGTCGGTCCCCGACGGAAGCAGGTCGAACGGCAGGCCACGTCGGCCGGTGCGCTGGCCGAGTTTGCCCGCGAGCGCGACGGCGGGCTGTCCGAACGCGACTCCGTCGATGATCGACTGCCTGCGCTTCTCCGCCTGCTTCAGTTCTTCCCAGCGGGCTTGCTGGTGCTCGACGGTGTGCACCTGCTCCTCGTCGGTGAACACATGCGGGTGCCTGCCCACCAGCTTGGCCACCAACTCCTCGGCGACCTCGTCGATACCGAAGGCCCCGTCGTCGTACTCCCGCGCGATCCTGGCGTGGAACAGCACCTGCAACAGCACGTCACCGAGTTCCTCGCGCAGCGCGACGCGGTCGCCGCTCTCGATGGCGTCCAGCAGTTCGTAGGTCTCCTCGATCAGGTACTGGCGCAGCGACTCGTGGGTCTGCGCGGCGTCCCACGGACAGCCCCCCGGTGAGCGCAACCGGTCCATCACGTCCACCGCCCGCACCAACGGTGGCACGGCGGCCTCGAGCACCTCGGCACCTCGCTCGACGAGCGCGGCCGCACCGGGCTCAGCCACGCTTGCTGCCAGCAGCACGACATCGGGGTGACGCGCGAGCTCAGCGGGCTCGGGCGCCACCTTGACATCCAGTGCGGCGCGGGTAGCCTCCGGCACGTCCGCAGCGGCGTAGACGGCGCTCGCCGAGCGCATCGCGGGCCACGCCCTCGCGGGCAGCACCTGGGGCAGTGCCTGGGAGATCAGCACCACCGTGGCCCGCGAAGACGTCATGACCGCACGGTACGGGACGGCAGCAGGTAGCCGGTCAGCTCGTCGGAGTTGGCAGCGGGCGCCATGGCAGCGCTGTCCCACACGCCGTAGCGCGGGTTGAGTTGAACACCGAGTTCGTCGGCGATCGGTTGCAGCATCCGCACCCCTGCCAGGTAGAGCACCTGCGGGTCGAGCTGGGCGGCCAGCTCGGCGTTGCCCTGACCGGAGCCGGTCACCGTCCGCTCGCGCACGAGCGCCACCAGCCACCCGGACTGTGCCTGGCTCGGCTGGATCACCATCACCGAACCCTCACTGGTGCCGAACAGCGCGCTGATGCCCAACTCGGGCTGACCGCGCAGCGCGTCGGCGAACGACAGCTCCTCCTGGATGAGCTGGTGCCCGCTTTCGGAAATCACACGCTCGGCGTTGGCCGGGTCGGCCGCGATGCGCTCACCGAGGGCACGCGCCTGCTCCCTGGCGGTGTTGCCCGCCGACTCGCCGACGATCGTCGTACCGACGAACCGGACCGAGAGCCCCTCCAGGTGCCGCTGCGCAAGCTGCTGCAGCAACACCTGGTCGGCCGCGAGCTGCCGCACCCGCTCAGGAACGATGCCCATGGCGCGGGCCACCTGGTCGACACCACCGCCGGACTCGACGAGCCGGTCCGCCTCCGCCTGGTCGACGCGCAGCCCCTCTCGGGCCGCGGCGACGGTCACCAGCTGGTGCAGCACCCTGCTGCGCACGATCTGCCGCGACTGCAGGGCCAGCTTGTCCTGCTGCCTCGCCTGCTCCACCTGCGGAACGTTGTCCAGCAGCCACCGGACCTCTTGCTGCACGGAGTCCAGCGACACGGAGCGGTTGCCGATGATGGCGGCGGAGTCGACCTTGCTAGGTCCTGACCCGCACCCTGCGAGCAGGAGCGAGGCGATCACAGCGAGGACCAGCGTGGCGGGGCGGCTGATGATACGGGTCACAGCGCGTACCTTCTCACACGCCGCTTCGGCCGCCGCGACGCACCGGGGTCCGGCGCCACGACGAACCGGCCACTCACGATCCCGTCGTGGCCGGTTGCGCGGTGAGCGAGCGCACGAGGCTGGTGCACCACTCCAGCAGCGCCTCGTCGCGCAGCGGCGGCGCACCGATGCGCCCGCCCGCGGGGCCCTCGGTGGGCTTGGGCACCGACACCGTGTTGGTGACGGCCTTGAACACGGCCTTCGGGTAGAGCCGCTTCAGCCGCACCAGCTGCGAGTCGGTGAGCGGCAGCGGAGCGAACCGGATGTTGTTGCCCTGCACGGTCACCTCGGTGATCCCTGCCTGCCTGCACACCTGCCGGAACCTCGCGACCGCCAGCAACCTGCTCACCGGCCGCGGTGGAGTGCCGTAGCGGTCGACCAACTCGTCCAGCACGGCGTCGAGCGCGTCGGAGTCGGGAGCCGCCGCGATCTTTCGGTACGCCTCGAGGCGCAGCCGCTCGCCGGGAACGTAGTCGTGCGGGATGTGGGCGTCCACGGGAAGATCCACCCTGACCTCCGCTGGGGCCTGCTCCTCTTCACCGGCACCCGCACCGGCGTGCCTGCGGAACACGTCGACGGCCTCGCCGACCAACCGCACGTACAGGTCGAAACCGACACCGGCGATGTGACCCGACTGCTCCGCGCCGAGGATGTTGCCCGCTCCCCTGATCTCCAGGTCCTTCATCGCCACCGCCATGCCCGCGCCCAGTTCGGTGTTCTGCGCGATCGTGGCGAGCCGGTCGTGCGCCGTCTCGGTCAGCGGATTCTCCGTCGGGTAGAGGAAGTAGGCGTAACCGCGTTCCCTGCCGCGACCGACCCTGCCGCGTAGCTGGTGCAGCTGTGCGAGGCCGAGCATGTCGCCGCGTTCCACGATCAGCGTGTTGGCGTTGGAGATGTCCAGCCCGGTCTCCACGATCGTCGTGCTCACCAGCACGTCGTACTCGCGTTCCCAGAAACCCTGGATGATCTGCTCGAGCCGATGCTCGTTCATCTGCCCGTGCGCGGTGACCACGCGGGCCTCAGGAACCAGTTCCCGCAACCGCCTGGCCGCCTTCTCGATGGAGGAGACCCGGTTGTGCACGTAGAACACCTGACCGTCGCGCAACAGTTCCCGCCGGATGGCCGCGCCCACCTGCTTGTCGTCGTAGGCGCCGACATAGGTCAGGATCGGGTGCCGGTCCTCAGGCGGCGTCAGGATCGTGGACATCTCCCTGATCCCCGCCATGCTCATCTCCAGCGTGCGAGGAATGGGTGTCGCCGACATGGTCAGCACGTCGACGTGGGTGCGCAGCGCCTTGATGTGTTCCTTGTGCTCGACGCCGAAGCGCTGCTCCTCGTCGACGATGACCAGCCCGAGGTCCTTGTAGCGGACACCGGTCTGCAACAGCCGGTGGGTACCGATGACGATGTCCACCTCACCCTCGGCGAGACCGGTCAGAGTCCGCTCGGCCTCGTGCTGGTCGGTGAACCGCGACAGTCCCCTGATCGTCACGGGAAAGGCGTGCACGCGTTCGGTGAAGGTGTTCAGGTGTTGCTGCGCGAGCAGGGTCGTCGGCACCAGCACCACGACCTGCTTGCCGTCCTGCACCGCCTTGAACGCCGCGCGCACGGCGATCTCGGTCTTGCCGTAGCCGACGTCACCGCAGATCACCCGGTCCATCGGCACACCGCGCTCCATGTCCCGCTTCACCTCGTCGATCGCCGCGAGCTGATCGGGCGTCTCGGTGAACGGGAAGGCATCCTCCAGCTCACGCTGCCACGGGGTGTCGGGCGAGAACGCGTGGCCGGGTGCCGACTGCCTCGCCGCGTAGAGCTGCACGAGTTCGGCCGCGATCTCCTTGACCGCCTTGCGGGCCTTGGCCTTGGTGTTCTTCCAGTCGGAACCGCCCAGCTTGTTCAGCGTCGGCAGTTCGCCGCCCACGTAGCGCGACACCTCGTCGAGCTGGTCGGTCGGCACGAACAACCGGTCGCCGGGGTGTCCCCGCTTGGACGGTGCGTACTCCAGCACCAGGTACTCGCGGGTCGCGCCGCCGACGGTGCGCTGCACCATCTCCACGAACCGACCGATGCCGTGCTGGTCGTGCACGACGTAGTCGCCCGCCTTCAGCGCGATCGGGTCGACCGCACCTCGCCTGCGCGAGGGCATCTTCGTGTTCAGGTCGTAGCCTGCCCTGCCCGCGGTTGCGCCCCTTCCGGTGACGTCACTCTCGCTGAGCACCACCAGCGCCGAAGCGGGCGCCACGAAGCCGTCGGAGATGCCACCGCAGGTCACGGTCACCACGCCTGCTCTCGGCGGTTCGGCGAGGCCGTCGGCTGCCAGTGTCGCGGGAACGTCGGCGGCGGAGAACTGCTCGACAGCTCGTTTGGCCGTGCCTGGGCCGCGCACCACGACCACCGCGGCCCCACCCGCCGCCGTGTGCGCCCGCAGGTCGGTGCTCGCCCGTTCCAACTCGCCGCGGTAGGCGGGCGCTGCTTCGATGTCGAGGCCCAGCACGTCCTGCTCGCCGGTGAGCTGCGAGAGGGTCCACCATGCGCGGTTGGTCTCGCCCGCGTGCGAGCGCACCTCGGTGAGCTCGCGGTAGGCCGAAGCGCCGAGGTCGATCGGGGCGCTGCCGCCTCCCGCGGCACTCAGCCACGAAGCCTCGAGGAACTCCTGACCGGTGCGCACGAGGTCGTGGGCGCGGGCCCTGATCTTCTCCGGGTCGGCGAGCACGACGTGGGTGCCCTCCGGCATGACGTCGGTGAGCAGCCGAAGCTCCCCCTCGCACAGCACGGGGATGAGCGCCTCCATGCCCTCGGTCGGGATGCCGTTGGACAGCTTGGTCAGCATCTCGGCGAGTTGCGCATCGGCTGCGTGTATCTCGGCGAGCTTGGCCGCCCTGGCCTTGACCTCGGCGGTCAGCAGCAGTTCCCGGCACGGCGGCGCGACGATCTCGCTGACCTCGCCGGGCAGCGACCGCTGGTCTGCGACGGAGAACGCCCTGATCTCGCTGACCTCGTCGCCGAAGAACTCGACGCGGTGCGGGTGCTCCGCGGTGGGCCCGAACACGTCCAGGATGCCGCCGCGCACGGCGAACTCGCCGCGCTTCTCCACCATGTCCACGCGGGTGTAGGCAAGCTCGACCAGCCGCTCGAGCACGCCCTCGAACTCGCTTTCCTTCCCCACCGCCAGTTCCACCGGGGTGAGGGTGTCCAGGTCGGGAGCCATGGGTTGGATGAGGCTTCGCACCGTGGCCACCACGACGCGCAGCCCACCCTGCCCTGGCCGCGCGAGCCTGCGCAGCACCTCCAGTCGCCTGCCGACGGTGTCGGCCCGAGGGGAGAGCCGCTCGTGCGGAAGCGTTTCCCACGACGGGAAGTCGGCGACCGCATCGTCGCCGAGCAGGCCCTGCAGTGCTGCGGTGAGTTCGTCGGCTTCCCTGCCGGTGGCGGTCACGGCGAGCACGGGCCTGCCCGCGCCGCCCTCCGCCGCCAGCGCGGCGATGACGAGTTGCCTCGCCGCAGGCGGGCCCACCAGGTCGAGCAGCGGCGCCCCGGCCCGCTCGACGACGCCGCGCAGCGCCGGATCGGGCAGGACAGCCGAAAGCAGCCCGGCGAGCGCGGCCGGGCGCGAAGAGCCTGGGCTCGATTCGGTCACGGCTGGAGATCCCCTTACATAAGACACACCCCTGCCCGGGACGAGCGGCACAGGGGCTCTCGGTTCAAGGGTACGTTCCCATTCGCCCGGCGTTGCAACCCGCACCGGGGCAGACTGGGCTCCATGCGAGCTCCAGTGCTGGGATTTGCCGCTGCCGTCCTGCTCGGCGCTGTCACCGCCTGCGGAGGCAGCGGTTCCGACGAACTTGCCGACACCGCGTCGACGACGACAACGGCGCAGCAGCCGATGAACGTCACCGAGGTGGTCGGCGGGCTGGAACACGGCTGGGACGTGGGTTTCCTGCCGGGCGGGCGGGTACTGGTCACCGAGCGTCCGGCCAGGCTCACGCTCGTCGAAGGGACCACGGCGACGCGGGTTCGCGCCGATCTGTCCGACGTCTACGTACAGGGCGAGGGCGGGCTGATGGGAATGGTGGTGCACCCGGACTTCGATCGGACGCGGGAGTTCACCATGTGCCAGACCTACCAGCGGAACGGGCAGCCGGTGGACATCCGGCTGGTCACCTGGCGGCTGTCACCGGACTACCGCACCGCGACCCGGGTGCGTGACCTGCTGACCGGACTTCCGATCAACGAGAGCGGACGCCATTCCGGCTGCCGCCCCACCATCGCGGCCGACGGCGCGTTGCTGGTCGGCACGGGAGACACCGCGAGCGACCCGACGATCCCGCAGGACCGGACGAGCCTCGGCGGCAAGGTGTTGCGCATCGACCTGCGCACCGGAGAGGGCCTGCCGGACAACCCGTTCGCATCCTCGGCCAACGCCAACGAGCGCAGGATCTACACCTACGGACACCGCAACGTGCAGGGAGTCGCGGTGCGGCCGGGCACGGGCCAGGTCTACATCTCCGAGCACGGACCCACCGGCTTCGACGAGATGAACCGCCTTCAGCCGGGCCGCAACTACGGTTGGGACCCGTCACGGGGCGGCACCGTCGACCACTACGACGAGGACGTGCCGATGACCGACCTGCAGCGATTCCCGGACGCGGTTCCGCCGTTGTGGACGTCAGGGGCCTCTTCGACGGAGGCACCCTCGGGTGCGGCTTTCGTTTCAGGGCAGCAGTGGGGCGACCTGAACGGCGCGCTGTCCGTTGTCGCGCTTCGCGGTCAGAAGATGTTGCTGTTCCTGCTGGATTCCGAGGGCGGCGAGGTGAGCAGCATCGTGCTGCCTCCTGAGTTCAACGACCGGTTCGGCAGGCTGCGAGCCGTGCGCCGCGCCGCTGACGGCGCGTTGTACGTCACCACCTCGACGGGCAGCGACGACAAGCTGTTCCGGGTGACTCCGGCGAACTCCGGCGGCTGAGCGGCCCAGCTGGCGTCCGCTGGGCACGGGGCGGTCGGACCGCAGGGGGTTCAGGAATCGGTGAGCCGGAGTTTGGGCTTGTGTTCCAGGTGGGAGAGCCCGTTCCACGCGAGGTTCACCAGGTGGGCGGCCACCTCGTCGCGCTTGGGCTTTCGGGCGTCCAGCCACCACTGACCCGTCAGCGCGACCATGCCGACGAGTGCCTGCGCGTAGAGAGCGGCCAGCTTGCCGTCGTACCCTCGCGCGGCGAACTGCTGCCCGAGTATGTGCTCCACCTGACTCGCGATGTCGTTGAGCAGGGTGGAGAACGTGCCGGTGGTGCTGGCCACCGGGGAGTCGCGCACCAGTATGCGGAAGCCGTCGTGGGAGTCCTCGACGTAACTCAGCAGGGCCACCGCCGCCTGCTCGAGCATCGCCCTCGGGTGCCCACCGTGCAAAGTGGACACCATGCGGTCGAGCAGCGACTGGGTCTCCCTGTCCACCACGACGGCGTAGATGCCTTCCTTACCGCCGAAGTGCTCGTAGACGACCGGCTTCGACACGTTCGCCCGATGCGCGATCTCCTCGATCGACGCGCCGTCGAAGCCCTTCTCCGCGAAGAGTTCTCGCGCGACGTTCAGTAGTTGCTGTCTTCGTTCGGTACCGGTCATGCGCACCCTGGTCGCCGGGACGTTCGGTCTCGTCCCGGCGACCAGATCACGCTTCGCCCGCCGTCTTGCCGCCACCCTGGCAGCGTACAAGCGGCTTCGCGGGCGCGAGGCTTACGCCGCGTCGACGGCGAGCTTGGCCAGCCTGGTCGACGTCGGCCAGCGCACGTTGTATGCCCAGCCGAGCTTTTCGAACGCCCAGATGAGCCGCGCGGAGATGTCGATCTGGCCGCGCTGCACGCCGTGCCTGGCCGAGGTGGGGTCGGCGTGGTGCAGGTTGTGCCACGACTCGCCGAACGAGAAGATCGCCAGCGGCCAGAAGTTCGCCGAGCGGTCCCTCGCCGTGAAGGGACGCTCGCCGATCATGTGGCAGATCGAGTTCACCGACCAGGTCACGTGGTGCAGCACGCACACCCGTACCAGACCGGCCCAGAAGAACGCGGTCACCGCACCCCACAGCGACCAGGTGAGCAGCCCGCCGATCAGCGCGGGCAACGTCAACGACAGCAGCGTCCACAGCCAGAACAACTGGTCGACCTTACGCATGGCGGGGTCCTTGAGCAGGTCGGGAGCGAACCGTTCGGCGTTGCTGCGGTCGCGTTCGAACAGCCAACCCATGTGCGCGTGCCAGAAGCCCTTGGCGATGGCCAGCGGCGAGGTTCCGAACAGCCACGGCGAGTGGGGATCGCCCTCCCTGTCGGAGAACGCGTGGTGCCTGCGATGGTCGGCCACCCACGTGATGAGCGGGCCCTGCACCGCCATGCTCCCCGCGATACCGAGCACGACGCGCAGCCATGGCTTCGCCTTGAAGGACCCGTGCGTGAAGTGGCGGTGGAACGCCACCGTGATGCCGAGGCCGCTGACGACGTAGAAGAACAGGAACAATCCAACGTCAACCCAGGTGAGACCCCAGCCCCACGCGAAGGGCACCGCTGCGATCAGTGCGGCGAGCGGGGCGAGGACCCCGAGATAGATCGCGCTCTGCAAGCCGGTCGTGCGCCTGCCGTCGATGATGGGTTTGGGGCCTTTGGCGGCAGGTGCCGAAGCACCTTCGAGGGTCGCCGTCATGCACTTCACTTCTTTCTCTGATACAAGCTGGCAAGGGTGGCCTTACCTACGTTTCCGTAAGTTACGGTACAGGAGGTAGGAAGGCCCTGGGGAGAGCCGAAATCCGGCTGCACCGCCCCGTGGCGAGTACCCGTTTCGCTACTGGCTATCCTGACCAGGCGTGATCCGCCGTAGTGTAATTGGCAGCACTTCAGATTTTGGTTCTGACAGTCCAGGTTCGAGCCCTGGCGGCGGAGCTTCCCGGCTCCAGGTGCGGGACGAAGGCCGGTAGGGGGTGTGAGGCGGCTGCACGGCGACGGCCTTGACACGCAAGACCAGCGGCGCCCGGCGTTGGGCGACATGTCTGACGCCTGGCTACTCGGCCGCGCCCGCGAGCTCATCGCCGCCGTACAGCGCAGCGACCGCGCCGAGCAACTCAAGGTCGTCGAAACTCTCGACGAACTGCTGGAGGAAGCACAGCGCAGGGGCGAGCCCGTGCTCGTCGCCCAACTGCTGCGGGCCGCCGCGGTATCCCGCCTGATCACGCGTGGCATGGTGGACGACGCCGAACCGCTGCTCGACGAGATGCTGGCGCACACCAAACGGCACGGCCTGTCGCTGCTGCGCGCCGACGCCCACGCGCTGCGGGGACGCGGCCTTGTCCTCACCGGGCAGGAGGACGCCGCGCTCACCGAGATCGCCAGGGCCCTCGCGCTGCTCGACGACGCACCCAACACCGACACCCAACTCGGCAGACGCGCCTGGGACCGGTTGCTGTCGTCCGCGCTCAACGACTGCTGGATCGTGCTCAACCAACTCGGGGTGTACGAGGCGGCGGAGGAGGTCATCGCCCGCGCCCACCAGGCGATCAGGGACAGCGCCGGACCGCACGAGATCACCCTGCTGCTGATGAACCGCATCAAGATGTTGCTGGGCTGGGGACTGCGGCTGGAACGGGTGGGGCGCGACGAGGAGGCAGGCGAGAAGTTCCGCACGGCCGCGTCGATGACGATCGCGGCCGAAGCACCGTTCGCCGAGTCGCTGTTTCCACGCAAACCCGGGGTGCCCGCCATCGACCAGGTCGGGCTGCTTGCCGCGTCGCTCGCGCTGGCCGCGCCCGCCGCCGCGCACATCGAACGGCTCCGCAAACTCAGCAGCGGAAAGGGCTACCCGCACGAGAACATCCTCGTCGCCATCGCGCTCGCCCGCTGCCTCGACGCGGACGGCAAACCGGACGAGGCGATGGAAGTGCTGCTGGACACCAGGCACACCGAGGCCGAGGACAACTCGCAGCCCTCGATGCGGCTCAACCTGGTACGCGAGCTGGCGAGGCTGGGCGCGGGCAAGCCGGACGGCCGGGTCCCCGAAGCGGAGGAACTGGCCCCGCTCACGCTGCTGGCCGACTACGCCTCGGCGCTGGAGGCCGAGTTGTGGTCGCTGCGCGAGTCGCAGATCGCCACCCTCAACACCAGGCGGGAGCACGAACGACTGTCCGCCGAGCACGGGGCGATCACCCAGCAGGCACTGCAGGATCCGCTCACCGGCCTGCCCAACCGAAGAGCGCTCGACGAGCGGCTGCGCGCGCTCGCCGCGTCCACGGACGCGCAACCGCTTGCGGTCGCGCTGGTGGACCTGGACGGCTTCAAGGACGTCAACGACCAGTACTCCCACGCAGAAGGCGACGACGTGCTGCGCGTCGTCGCTAGCACGCTGCGGGACGCGCTGCGCTCTGACGACGTGGTGGCCCGCTACGGCGGTGACGAGTTCGTGATCCTGCTGCCCGGCGCGCCGGTGTCGGCCGCCACCCAGGCACTCGCCCGTTCCATCAAGGCCGTGGCCTCACTGCCGGAACACCTGTCGCACGGCGTGACGCTCTCGGTCGGTCTGGTGTCCTTGCGCCCGCAGGAGCGGGCCGAGGAGGTGCTCTCCAGGGCCGACGCCGCGATGTATCAGGCCAAGCGCCGAGGCGGCAACCAGATCTGCGCCAGTCCCTCGCCCGGCACCGACACCGACACCGACGGCAAAGCCGAGGTGGACCCGGCCGCGTCGAGCCCGGCGTGCGGCGACGACGAGGACACGTAGGATCGTGGCCCGTCGAAAAGCTAGCCAGTTCCCAGATTGAGGAGTGCCGTGACCGGCCCACTCAGCACAGTGATCCTCGCCGCTGGTGAGGGCACCCGCATGCGCTCGGCGACGCCGAAGGTGCTGCATTCGATCGCGGGGCGGCCGCTGGTCGAACACGCCGTCCGCGCGGCCGCGGGCCTGGACCCCGAGCGGCTCGTCGTTGTCGTCGGGCACGGGCGGGAAGCCGTGACCGAACACCTCGACCACATCGGCAAGGCACTCGGCAGACCCGTGGCCACCGCCGTGCAGGAACAGCAGCGCGGCACCGGGCACGCGGTGTCGTGCGCACTGGCCGAACTGCCACCGCGGCTGTCCGGCACCGTGCTCGTCACCTACGGCGATGTGCCGCTGCTGGACACCACGACGCTGTCGGAACTGCTGGCTGAGCACACGCACAGCGGCCACGCGGTCACCGTGCTGACCGCGGTGGTCGCCGACCCCAGCGGCTACGGCCGGATCCTGCGCGACAACGACGGCCACGTCGTCGGCATCGTCGAGCACGCCGACGCCACGGCGGAGCAACTGGAGATCACCGAGATCAACTCCGGGGTGTACGCGTTCGACGCCGAGGTGCTCGCCGACGGCCTCGCGCAACTGTCGGCCGACAACTCGCAGGGCGAGCTGTACCTCACCGACGTGCTCGGCATCGCCAGGCAGCGCGGCAGGGCAATCGGCGCGCTCGTGGTCTCCGATCCGTGGTTGACCGAGGGGGTCAACGACCGGGTGCAACTCGCCGCTCTCGGCGCCGAGCTCAACCGGCGCATCGTGCGCCGCTGGCAGCTGGCGGGGGTGACCGTGGTCGACCCCTCGACCACGTGGATCGACTCCGACGTGACCCTTGAGCGGGACGTGATCGTCGCGCCGAACGTGCAACTGCAGGGAGCGACCACGGTCGCCGAGGGCGCACGGGTGGGGCCGGACACCACGCTCACCAACGTCGCCGTCGGCGCCGGTGCGAGCGTCGTGCGCACCCACGCCAGCGATTCCACGATCGGTGAGCGCGCGTCGGTGGGCCCGTTCGCCTACCTGCGGCCGGGAACTCGGCTCGGGGAGCACGGCAAGATCGGCACCTTCGTCGAGACGAAGAAGGCCGACATCGGCACCGGCAGCAAGGTGCCGCACCTGACCTACGTCGGTGATGCGACTATTGGGGAGTACAGCAACATCGGTGCCTCCAGCGTGTTCGTCAACTACGACGGTGTGCAGAAGCGGCACACCACAGTGGGCTCCCACGTTCGAACCGGCTCGGACACCATGTTCGTCGCACCGGTGACCGTGGGCGACGGCGCGTACAGCGGCGCGGGGACCGTCATTCGCCACGACGTGCCCCCAGGCGCGCTGGCGATCTCGGAGTCACCACAACGCAACATCGAAGGCTGGGTGGTCCGGCGCAGGCCGGGCACCCCCGCGGCGGAGGCGGCCGAGCGGGCCCTCTCCTCGCGACAGGAAACCGACACCGACGGAGAGTCACCACAATGAGCCCGAAGTCCGGCACGCCGAAGAAGAACCTCATGCTCTTCTCCGGCCGTTCGCATGTCGAACTCGCCGAAGAGGTGGCCAAGCACCTCAACGTGACGATCACCCCGCAGACGGTGCACTCCTTCGCCAACGGCGAGATCTACGTGCGGTTCCAGGAGTCGGTGCGCGGCACGGACGCCTTCGTCATCCAGAGTTTCCCGCCCCCCATCAACGAGTGGATCATGGAACAGCTCGTGATGGTGGACGCCCTCAAGCGCGCCAGCGCGAAGCGGATCACTGTGATCATGCCGTTCTACCCGTATTCGCGGCAGGACAAGAAGCACAAGGGTCGGGAACCGATCTCGGCGCGGCTCATCGCCGACCTGTTCAAGACCGCGGGCGCCGACCGGATCATGACGGTCGATCTGCACACGGCGCAGATCCAGGGCTTCTTCGACGGACCGGTCGACCACCTGCTTGCCCAGACGGTGCTCGCCGACCACATCAACGAGACCTACGGCGATGCCGACATCACCGTGGTCTCGCCCGATTCCGGCCGGGTCCGGCTCGCCGAGAAGTGGGCCCAGCAACTCGGCGACCGGCCGATCGCGTTCATCCACAAGACTCGCGATCCGGACAAACCGAACCAGGCTGTCGCCAACCGCGTCGTCGGGCAAGTCCAGGGCAGGCTGTGCGTGCTCATCGACGACATGATCGACACCGGTGGCACCATCACCAAGGCCGCCGACGCGCTGCTGGAGGAGGGCGCGGCCGACGTGGTCATCGCCTCCACCCACGGCATCCTTTCCGATCCGGCCACCGAGCGGCTGTCGAACTGCAAGGCGCGCGAGGTGATCGTCACCAACACGCTGCCGATCCCGGAGGAGAAGCGCTTCGCAGGGCTGACCGTGTTGTCGATCGCTCCGCTGCTCGCCCGCGCCATCCAGGAGGTCTTCGAGGACGGTTCGGTGACGAGCCTCTTCGACGGCAGCGCCTGAGCCGGCCTGCAGCAACCGGCGGACCCCTCGGGAAGAGGGGAAACCGCTGGATTAGACTGTGCGGGTTGTCTCGGCGAGGCGGGCGTCGTTGCGAGTGAGGCTCGGCGTCCGGCGTGATCGACGCGGCGGCTTGAGTGGCCACGCCGTGCGCGCACGTTTTCGTGGACCTCGCCGTCGGACAGCCGAAGAGCAACACCCCCTGACCCACCGCAAGGAGTGCATCCCCGTGTCCGAGACACGTCTGACGGTCGAACCACGCACCGAGTTCGGCAAGGGCGCCGCGCGCCGCACCCGCCGCGCGGGCAAGATCCCCGCGGTGCTCTACGGCCACGGCGTCGACCCGAGGCACCTGGCACTGCCCGCGATCGACTTCGCGAGGGTGATCCGGGAGAACGGCCAGAACGCGGTACTCACGCTCGACGTCGCGGGCGCGACGGACCGGGCGGAGAAGGCTACGGAGCTGGCGCTGACCAAGACGGTCACCGTGCACCCGTTGAAGAACTACATCGAGCACGTGGACCTGCTGGTGGTGCACCGCGGCGAGAAGGTCACCGTGGACGTCCCGGTGGTGCTCACCGGCCAGCCCGGCCCCGGAACCCTGGTGAACCAGGACCTCGACACCCTGCAGATCGAGGTGGAGGCCCTGCACATTCCCGAGCAGATCGAGGTCTCGATCGAGGGCACCGAGCCCGGCACGCAGATCTCGGCCGCGCAGGTGGCGCTGCCCGAGGGCGCCAGGCTGGTGACCGATCCGGATTACCTGGTGGCCGCCATCAACGAGGCCCCGACCGAGGCTGCCATGGAGGCCGAGGTCGACACCGAGGGCGCGGGTGTGGTCGAGGAGAAGCCGGAAAGCGCCGAGAACGGCGCATAGCCGGTGGCGGTGGAGCAGGACGTGCCAGGGGCCGGCGAGCAGGTACTGCTCGTCGGCCTCGGCAATCCAGGCCCCCGATACGAGGGCAACCGGCACAACATCGGCTATCTCGTGCTGGACGAACTCGCCGCGCGTGTCGGGGGAAAGTTCAAGGCGCACAAGAGCGGCGCCGAAGTGGTGCAGGGCCTGCTCGCGGGGCGCAAGGCGGTGCTGGCCAAACCCCGGTCGTTCATGAATGTCTCCGGCGGGCCCGTCGCGGGCGCCGCCCGGTTCTTCAAGGTCCCGGCCGACGGCATCGTGGTGGTGCACGACGAACTCGACCTGCCGTACGGCTCGGTGCGGTTGAAGTTCGGCGGCGGCGCGGGTGGCCACAACGGACTGCGCTCGATCGCCAAGTCGCTCGGCACCGGCGACTTCTACCGGGTGCGGTTCGGTATCGGGCGTCCACCCGGCCGCATGGACCCGGCCGATTTCGTGCTGAAGGACTTCTCCGCGACCGAGCGCAAGGAATTGGCGCTCAACATCGACCTGTGCGCGGACGCCGTCACCGAGTTGCTCGGCCGAGGACTCACGGCGGCACAGAACACCTTCCACACTCGCTGACGACCGCGCTGCCCGGTCACCTCGAAACCTTCACCCACAGGCGTGGTCGCGGCCACCTGTTCGAGTCGATGATCCTGTTCCGGGGTTTCCCGCTGTTGCCACTGCGGCTACGACGGGGGCTACGACGGTGTTGAGCCGATCGTGCCTGACCTTGGAGAGGTTTCATGTCGTTCACCGCTGAGGACGTGCGCAACATCGAGTTCGGCAACGCCGCGATCGGACGCAGGGGCTACGCCAAGAACGAGGTCGACGCCTTCGTGCTGCGGATCGCGAAGGCGCTGGCAGGCAAGGACGATCTCACCGCGGCCGAGGTGCATCATGTCCAGTTCGGACGTCCACCGCTCGGCAGGCGCGGCTACGACGAGCGGGAGGTTGACGAGTTCCTCGACGCCGTCGAGAAGCAGTTCGCCCACCGCAGGGGCACCCGCCGCGCCGCGCACCGCATTCCCGCCGCAAGGAAGCCCTCGCGGCGGCCGGTCGCACCCGAAGAGGTCCGGTTGACGGAGTGATCCGGCCGTCGCGAGGCTATGCTGCCGATTCGCTTCGCCGCGGCCTTCAGGCGCGTGCGTCGATCTGCGACCTGAACCGCACAGCCGTCTCCGCCCGCTGCACCTTGCCGGACGGAGTCTTGGGCAGGCTGCCCGGTGGCAGCACGACCACCGCGTAGGGCCGAGCGTCCACCGCGTCGCGAACCCGCGCCGCCACCTGCTTGGCGAGTTCGTGCTCGGCATCGCCCTCACCGGCCAGCTTCGACTCCAGCACGACGGCGAAGCGCTCCCTGCGCGTGCCGGCGTCGATCCGCACGGCCACTGCGTTGCCCGCGCGCACCCCCTCCACCGAGCCGGCCGCCCGCTCGATGTCGGTCGGGTACACGTTGCGGCCACCGAGGATGATCACGTCCTTCTTGCGACCGCAGATGACGATCTGCCCGTCCACGAGGTAGCCGAGGTCGCCGGTGGCGAACCAGCCGTCGGCGTCCTGCGTCGGAGCCGGGCCCTCCACCGTGAGGTAGCCGGGCGAGACGGCCTCCCCCCGCAGTCCGATCTCGCCGACCTCGCGTTCACCGAGCGCCTTGCCGCTCTCGTCGACGATGCGGGCCTCGAGCCCTGCCAGCGGGCGGCCCAGCACGGCGAAACCGCGGACCTGGTCGGTTCCCCTGCGCGGGTCTCCTTCCGGGACCGGCACGGCGCGGTTCTCCGCCTCCAGTGGGGCGGCCTCCACGACGTCCACCGTGAGGCCGGTGAACAGCGGCGCGAACGAAACCGCCAGTGTGGCCTCGGCGAGCCCGTATGCGGGGAACACGCATTCGGGAGCCATCTTGAAGCGCAGGCCCGCGTCGGTGAACGTGCGCACGGCCACCGGATCGATGGGTTCCGCTCCGTTGAGCGCGATGCGCAGGCTGGACAGGTCGTAGGCGTCGTCGTCATCGACCCTGGCCAGTCGCCGCCCCACGATGGCGTAGGCGAAGTTCGGCGCCGCGGTGGTCGTGCCGCGGTACTTGCTGATCAGTTCCGGCCAGATCAGTGGGCCGGAGAGGAACTCGACCGGAGTGATCTTGACCAGTTCGACGCCGAAGGTCATGGGCACGGTGAGGAAACCCACCATGCCCATGTCGTGAAACGTGGGCAGCCACGACACCATCACGTCGCGCTCGAAGTCGAACTCGGCCCGCTGCACCATCGCGGTGACGTTGGAGTACAGATTGCCGTGGGTGATCTTCACGGCCTTCGGGGCGGCGGTGGAGCCGCTGGTCAACTGCAGCAACGCGAGCGAGTCCTCGCCGACCGGCACCGGCCGCTGCAGCGGCTGCGCGGCGAGCAGGTCGGTGATCGAGCGGTAGGAGATCCCGTGCTGCTCCAGCACCGGCGCCAACTGGTCGAACGGTTCACCGAGCAGCACCAGGTCCGACCCGATCATCCTGAGGACCTGCAAGGTGTCCTCGGCCCACTGCTCGAGGTTGGTGCGCGGCGTTGGCTGGTGCAGCATCGTCACACTGCCGCCCGCCAGCCAGGTGCCCTGCACCGTGGGCGCGATCAACTCGGGCGCGGCGGCCAGCACGGCCACGGCGCTTCCCGGCCGCAACCCACCCGCCACGAGCCCGCCCGCCACCCGGGCGGCGCGCTGGTGTACTTCGAACCACGTTCTGCGGACAGGGTCGGAGGGCTCACCTGTGACCATGCCACGCTGCCGACCACCCGCGTTCGCGGTGGCGACCATCGTCTCCACGAACCGACTCATGAGTAGACCCTATCCCCGGCCGGGTTCACTCCATCGCTTCGGATGTCTGCAACCACCGCTGTTCGAGGTCTTCCTTCTCGGCGAGCAGGGCCTTGAGCTCGGTGTTGAGCTCCATCAGCCGGTCGGGATCGGTCGCGGCGCCCGCCAGAGCGTCGTGCAGCCTGCGCTCCTTGGCGTGCAGCGTGTCGAGTTTGCGTTCCAGCCGCGCGAGTTCCTTCGCCGCGGCACGCCACTGCGCGGCGTCGCTCTTCACCCGCGTGGCCGCAGCCGAGGAAGCCGCGGCTCGGCCGGGCTGTCCGCCTTCCTGCTGCGCCTTCGCCCTGCGGGTGAGGTACTCGTCGATGCCTCCTGGCAGGTGGGTCAGCGCCCCGTCGCCGAACAGCGCGACCACCGTGTCGCACACCCGCTCGACGAGGTAGCGGTCGTGGGACACGACCACGAGTGTGCCCGCCCAGGAGTCGAGCAGGTCCTCCAGTTGCTGCAGGGTGTCGATGTCGAGGTCGTTGGTCGGCTCGTCCAGCAGCAGCACGTTCGGTTCCGACATCAACAACCGGACGAGCTGCAGCCGCCTGCGTTCACCACCGGAGAGGTCCGCGACGGGCGTCCACTGCCGCGCGGGTGGGAAGCCGAGTCGCTCCGCAAGCTGCGAGGCGGACAACTCCTGCTTTCCCAGCGTCACGCGGGTTGCCACCGACTCCACCGCCTGCAGCACACGAAGCTGCCCCGGCAGGTCCTCCAGTTCCTGACGCAGGTGAGCCAGGCGCACCGTCTTGCCCTCGACGCGCCTGCCCGTGCTCGGTGTCACCTCACCGGCGAGCAGCCGCAGCAGGGTGGTCTTACCGGAGCCGTTGACGCCGACGATCCCTACCCGCTGCCCCGGTCCGATGCGCCAGGTGACGTGGTCGGCCAGGACGCGCTCCCCCGCGGTGAGCGTCACGTCCTCGAGTTCGAGCACGGTCTTGCCGAGCCGACGCTTGGCGAAGGACAGCAGTTCCGCGGAGTCGCGAGGCTCGGGGACGTCGGAGATCAGCGCCTCGGCCGCCTCGACCCGGTAACGCGGCTTGGAAGTACGTGCCTTGGCGCCGCGCTGCAACCACGCCAGTTCCTTGCGGGCGAGGTTGCGCCGCTTCTCCTCGGCCGCGGCGGCCAGGCGGGAGCGTTCGGCCCTGGCGAACACCCAGTCGGCGTAGCCGCCCTCGTACTGCTCCACCTTGCCGCCGGTGACCTCCCACGTCCGCGAGCACACCGCGTCGAGGAACCAGCGGTCGTGGGTCACCACCACCAGCGCGATCCTGCGGCCCAGCAGGTGGTCGGCCAGCCAGCGCACACCCTCGACGTCGAGGTGGTTTGTCGGCTCGTCCAGCACGACGAGATCGAGTTCGGCAACCAACGCCGCGGCGAGCGCGACCCTGCGCCGTTCACCTCCGGACAGGGTGGCCGTGGGGGTCTCGAGGCCGATCGCCGTGATGCCGAGCCCGTCCATCACCGAGCGCACCCTCGCGTCGGAGGCCCACTCGTGTTCTGCGGCGTAATCGGCGAGCACCGCCTCCCGCACGGTACTGGCCTCTGGCAGGTTCGTTCGTTGTGTCACGACGCGAACGCGCAGGTCGCGGGTTCGGCTTACCCTTCCCGAGTCCGGCTCGGTGACGCCGGAGAGCACTTCGAGCAGCGTTGTCTTGCCACCGCCGTTGAGGCCGACGACGCCGATGCGGTCGCCGTCGGCAACGCCGAGCGACACGCCGTCGAGCAGCGCGCGCTCACCGTAGGACTTGCTGACCGACTCCAGGTTGACCAGGTTGGCCATCCGTACGCCTATCCCTCTCGTCTCGGGTTCGTGATCCGCCCGGTCGCCCGCTCAGGCGTGCACCTGCGGCGGCGTGGTCGGCCGGGGGCTGTCGTCGCCGCCGACCACGCGCGCACCAGGTACCGGCCCGTGTGCCACGCGGACGGTGCGGCACACCCCGGCTCCGGCCAGTTCCGCCGCCACCTCCAGCGCGGACTGCGCGCTCTCGCAGAGGAAGGCGCAGGTCGGCCCCGAGCCGGACACCGTACCGGCGAGCGCGCCCGCGTTGACCCCCGCCCGCAGCGTGCGGCGCAGCCCCGGCCGCAGTGACACCGCAGCCGCCTGCAGGTCGTTGCCGAGCAGCAGCGCCAGCTGCCTCGGGTCACCGGATGCCAGCGCCTCCACCACGGGGTCATGCGAACCGACCCTCGGCGGATCACCGTCGTGGCGCAGCCGGTCCAGTTCCGCGTAGACCTTCGGGGTCGAAAGCCCTCGCTGGTCGAACGCCAGCACCCAGTGGAACACGTGCCGCGAAAGCACCGGCACGAGTCGCTCACCGCGACCGGTCCCCAGCGCTGTGCCGCCGTACAGCGCGAACGGCACGTCGCTGCCGAGCGAGGCGGCGACCTCGGCCAGTTCGTCCCTCGGCAGATCCAGCTTCCACAGCGCGCTGAGACCGACGAGCGTCGCCGCCGCGTCGGCGCTGCCACCCGCCATGCCGCCCGCCACGGGGATGCCCTTGCGCAGCACCACCCGGACCTTCGACTCGTCCTCTGGCCTGCCCACCCGCTCGGCGAGCGCGCGCACCGCACGCCAGGCCAGGTTGCTCTCGTCCGTGGGAACCGACTTGGCGCCCTCTCCGTGTACCTCGACCCCGGGGTCCTCGGTGGCCGCCACCGTGACCTCGTCGGTCAGCGACAGCGCCTGGAACACCGTCGTCAGGTCGTGGTAGCCGTCCTCACGCGCGGCACCGACGGACAGGTGCAGATTGATCTTCGAGGGCACCCGTACGGTGACCGGCGGCGGAACGACGGCAAGCACGGCTACCAGCCTACTTGGCGCGCTCAAGGCGCAGCGGTCACCAGCGGCGACGCGGGGTGTGCGGCCGCGCCACGACGACACCCGATGGCGCGCACGCGTCGAACTGTGCGGTTGGCCACAAGCCCTTACAGTCACCGTTGTGCCGACGAAGCGCGATTTCCAGTTCTGGGGGTCCGGACCGGTCTGCGCGGCACGCCAGGCGAGTGTCATCAGCCTGCTCGGTGGCTGCCTCGCGTTGGCGGGTTCGGCCGCGTTCCCCGGAACCAGGGTGCCGCTGCTGGTGGGCGGGATCGGCAGCATCGCGATCGTCCCGGTGTTGTGGCTGCTGCCGTGGCAGCGCTGGAATCCGCTGCTGCCCGCGCTCATCTTCGTTCCCGGTGTCGCGGGCATCACCCTGACGACGTGGGGGTTCGGCAGCTACTCGATGGTCACGTCGCCCTTCCTGCTGTTGATGCTCGTCTGGGTGGGGCTGCACTTTCCCGGCTGGGTCAGAGCCGTCACCGTGTCTGCCGCGACGGCGGGCTACGTGGCCGGGCTCGCGCTCACCCAGGAGCTCCGCATCGTCGTCGGGATAGCGCTGCTGCTCCTCCCCGTCATCATCGGCGTCGAGGAACTGGTCGCGCGGCAGGTGGCCTCCGTCGAACGGACCCGCGACGAACTCGACCGGGTGGCACAGTGGCGGGCCGCGCTCACCGCGACGCTGGCCCACGACGTGCGCTCACCGCTCACCGCGCTGGAGCTGGCGGTGGAGGCTCTCGCCGACGAGGACCTGCCCCAGGCACAACGCCACACCATCGCCCAAACCGCGCAACGGCAGGCACACCGCATCACCAAACTGGCCACCGGCCTGCTCGACCTTGAACGGGTCGACACCACGGGCGCGCTGCGCCTGGAAATCCACCAGGTCAACGTCGGTAAGGCTGTCGACAACGCGCTGAACTACCTTCCCGCGAACCAGGCCACGGTGGACATCGACGGCAGCCTCGTCGCAGAGCTGGACCCGGAGCGGTTCGAGGAGATCGTGTTCAACCTCAGCAACAACGCCATCCGGCATGCCGGACCGCCGGTGCATATCAGCGCCACCACCGACGAGGGCTGGCTCAACATCGCCTTCCGCGACTACGGCCCAGGTGTCCCCGACGAAGTGCTGCCCCAACTGTTCGGCCGATTCACCAGCCACGGCAACGGGAAGTCGGTCGGGCTGGGGCTGTGGATCGTACGGCAACTGTGCCAGGCGCACGGCGGCGACGTCCGCTACGAGCCCGCCGATCCGGGCGCCCGTTTCGTCGTCACGCTCCCCACCGTCCAGCGGGCGGGCAGCAGAACCGAGCAGGACGCGGCCACGGCGAACTGAGCCTCGGGGCGCGGCGACCTCACGCCGCCAGGTTGCGCAGCCCGCACAGCGTGTCGGTGATGTGAGCGCCGCGCTCGACGATCCACGCCAGCGACGCGTCGGCACGCTGGCCGCGTACACCGAGCCGGAACCGGGCCACGGGCGTGTCGCCGATCCTGGTGATCCCCCCGCCGATCGTGGCCAGTTCGACGTCGAACCGGGCCGTCGCCTCGGAAAGCAGTGCGCCGATGGCGGCGAACCCGATCAGCACCACGTCCACGGCCAGGTCGTACTGCGCCACCTGAGCCCGCGTCGTCTCGATCGGGGGAAGCAGCGCTTCCGCGACCTTGCTGCCGGGTTTGCCGAGCAAGCTCAGCACCTTGCCGGTCTCGACCACCTCGCCCCGCTCCAGCAGTGCTACGTCGTCGCAGACTCTGCGCGCGTCCGCGGCGCTGCGGGTGGTGAGCAGCACCGTGACACCCAACTCGGCGCGGGCCCTGTCGAGCACCGTGAGCACCGCACCCGACTCCGCGACGTCCACCGCACCGGTCGGGTCGTCGACGAGCAGCACGGCAGGGTTCGTCACCAGTGCCCTGGCGACCGCCACCCGGCAACGCTGTCCCGGCGTGAGCTGGTCCGGCAACTGCGCGGCGCGGCGGGTGAGCCCGGCAAGATCCAGCAATTCCGCGACCCGGCCGCGACGCCTCGGCGCGTCGACGCCGAGTTGCTCCAGCGGCGCCGCCACGTTGCCCGCGACGGTGCGCTCCGGCCGCAGCCGGGCGTCGACCACCGCCACCTGCCTTCTGGCCTCCCGCAACCTTCGACCGTCGAGCTTGCTGATGGCCATGCCGTCGAAGCGCACGACCCCTCGATCCGGTCGTTCCCGCAACGAGACACAACGTGCGAGCGTGGACTTGCCCGCCCCGGCGGGGCCCACCACGGCGAACAGCGAGCCCGCGTCCACATTGAGGCTCACGTCTCGTAGCGCCACAACGGGCGCCGAGGACCCTGGGAATGACTTGCTGACGTTCTCGACGGTGATCACGAATGGCTCCATAGCAACTAAAGGCGCAGGGTGAGGGCGCGTCCGAAAGGACGCGAAAGAACCGGATCGGAAGAGCTCAGACGAGGGCGATGTGGCGACGACACGCACACACCGTTCGACGACCCTGGTCGACCACTCGGCGCCTTGTCAGGAGTCGGGAGCGATACACAAGTCCTCCATCGGTCCTGGCGGTAGCACCTGCCCCGGCGGGGGTGGTTGCTGCGACGTCGGCGAGCCAGGTCTCTCGGTCGCTCGGGATGGATGCCCACAAAGTACACCTGACTCGGCGCGGCGAAAGCAAGGCAGGCAGCGAGGATCACACCTTTGCCGCAATGGCGGCGAAGTCCTCCACGCCGAGCTGCTCGCCACGGCTGCGCGGGTCGATTCCGGCCGACACGAGCAGTTCGGCCGCACGGTCGGCCGAACCCGCCCACGCGGCGAGTGCCGCGCGCAGCGTCTTTCGCCGTTGTGAGAAGGCCGCGTCCACGACCTCGAAGACTCCCCTGCGATCGATGTCGGCAGGCGGTGGCCGCCGCTCGAACTCCACGAGCGCGGAATCCACGTTCGGCACCGGCCAGAACACCGACCTGCCGACCGCGCTGACCTTGCGCGCCCTGCCGTACCAGGCGAGCTTCACGCTGGGCACCCCGTACACCCGGCTCCCCGGTCGTGCGGCCATCCGGTCGGCCACCTCGGTCTGCACCATCACCAGTCCGTGACCCATCGACGGCAGCTCCGCGAGCAGGTGGAGAACCACGGGAACTGCCACGTTGTACGGCAGGTTGGCCACGAGCGCGGTCGGCGGTCGCGGCAAGTCCTGTGAGCGCAGGCAGAGCGCGTCGGCACGAAGCACGGTAAGGCGGTCGAACGCGCTGGGCGCACGCTCGCGCACCGTAACCGGAAGCCGTGTCGCGAGCACGGAATCGACCTCCACGGCGATCACCTGCGCGCCACTGCCCAGCAGCCCCAGGGTCAACGAACCGAGACCGGGACCAACCTCCAGCACCACGTCGGCAGGGCCGACCTCGGCCAACTCCACGATGCGCCGCACGGTGTTGGCGTCGTGCACGAAGTTCTGGCCCAGCTTCTTGGTCGGCCGCAGGTCGAGTTCGTCCGCCAGCCTGCGGACGTCGGCGGGCCCCAGCAGGCCCGGTGGTTCGTTCACCGGGCCAGCCTAGAACGTGGCCGCACCTACTGCGGCAGGCCCAGCGACGAGGAGCAGGCGGGCCAGGCGCCGTAGCCACCACGGGAGTCGCGCACCTTCGTGGCGATCGCGATCTGCTGCTCACGGGTTGCCTCGTGGGGGTAGGCCGCGTACTGATCGCCGCCGTAGGCATCCCAGGTGGACTTGTTGAACTGCAGCCCACCGTAGTAGCCGTTGCCGGTGTTGATGGACCAGTCGCCGCCGGACTCGCACTGCGCGAGGGAATCCCACACGCCCGCATCGCTGATCAGCGGCTGCTTGGTGCCCTTGCGGACGACCCGCTCCTTGGCCTTCTTGACGATCTTGGTGGAGATCTCCTCGCGGTCGATCTCCTTGCCGTTCTTCTGGGTGATCCGGTAGGTGACGACCTTCTCGCCCGCCTTGCCGGGGTCCTCGACGATCTCCTTGCCCGCCTCGAGATCGGAGTCCTCGATGTAGCGGACCGGCGGCTCGATGGTCTCGGTGCGATTCACCACGGAGACACCGGTGCGGCTGATGCGCACCTCAGCGCCGTCGAGGAGCTTGAAGTCCAGCCCGTTCTCGACCTTGTCCTGCGGGCCGAGCTTCAGCCCGAGTTCGTTGATCAGTTCCTGCGCGTTCACGGCATTGGTGGTCAGCTCGCGCGGCTTGTCACCGCCGTCGAAGAGGGTGATGTGCTTGAGGGTCTTGACCTCCAGCCGCATGCCCTCCAAGGGCACCTCGCCGTTCACCGGCGTGGAGAACCAGGTGCCTTGCTTGTCGAGGTCGTCGAGCCCGAGTTGGGTCAACGCCTCGCCGACGGTCGTGGCGCGCACCCACGACTGCCGCTCCGCGCCGTCCACGACGAGCGTGAGCTGCCTGCCCCGCTCGAGCTTGATGACGCCACCGTCGCCGACGGCGGCCTGCGGCGAAGGGGAGAGCGCATCGTGAGCGCCGACGGTGATGCCCGCGTCCTCGAGCACCTCGCCCACCGTGTCGCCGAAGCTGCGTACGGTCTGGCGCTCGCCGTCCACGTCCAGCGTGACGCTCTTGTTCATCGCCAGCGCGGCCGCGCCGCCACCGGTGAGTGTGATCATCACCGCCAGCACGGCGCCCTTGAGGAAGCGCTTCTTCCAGGTCCTGACCGCGCCCGCGAGGCCCTCCTTGGGGTCCTGCAGCGCCTGCGCGGGTCGCGCGGAACGGTCCCCGCTCGCCTCGTCGGGAAGGACGATCGGCGGAAGCATCGTGGTCTCGGCGTTGATCAGCCGAATGAGTTCGTCGACGTCGACGTCGGCCTCGGACATCAGCATGTCGGCGTCGGGGCCGAGAGCCGTCATCACGTCGTGTCGCGTGACTTGCGGTTCGGGCGAGAAGTCGAGGTCGTCGAGCTCGCTCGGCCACTCGAGCATGGCGGTGGAGCCGCCAGCATGCCCAGGTCTACCAGTCACAGGGTCGATCCCTTTCGCATAAGTACACCGACTCCCGCAGTCAGCGCCGCCCCTAGCGCCCCGAGGGGCGCTTCCCCGACGTACACCGACGTGACTGTGGGCGTGCCGCACGGCGACTGGCGAAGTCACCACCCGGCACGGTCACGGGACAATAACGAAGGCTGCGAGGTTGCGCAAACACCCCCCGCAGTCTCGTGAGGTTCGTCACTGCGCCCGCAGGCGCATGCGCATACCCGAATGTCGCAGCCGGTGAGCCGTGCGGTGACGAAGAGTTCATCATGTGGCCGCTTCGCGCTCGGCCAACCCGAAGACCCGCTCCGCGTTTCGGCGGACGGCCTCCGCGACCACGTCGACCGGCTGGCCGCGCAGTTCGGCGAGGCCGCGAACCGTGTAGGCGGCGCAGTACGGCTCGTTGGGCCTGCCCCGGAACGGGTGCGGGGTGAGGAACGGCGCATCGGTCTCCACGAGCAGTTGCCCGTCGGGAACCAGCTTGGCCGCCTCGTGCAGCGCTCGGGCGTTGCGGAAGGTCACCGTGCCCGCGAACGAAAGCAGGTAGCCCTGCGCCACGCAGCGGCGCGCCATCTCGGCATCCCCCGAGAAGCAGTGGAACACCACCGACCTCGGCGGGCCCTCCTCCCGCAGAATCCGCAGCACGTCCTCGTGCGCGTCCCTGTCGTGGATCATGAGCGGCTTGCCCAGCCGCTTGGCGAGATCGATGTGCCAGCGAAAGGCATCCTGCTGCGCCGACGGCGGCGAGAAGTCCCAGTAGTAGTCCAGCCCGGTCTCGCCGATCGACACCACCCTCGGCGCCCGGGCCAGGCGTTCGATTTCGCGGCGCTGCGCCTCACCGAAATCCTTGGTGCGGGTCGGGTGCAACGCGACGGCACCGTACAGCCGACTGTCCCACGTGGACGCCTCGACGACCCAGCGGGCCGATGCCAGGTCGTCGGCGACCGTCACGACGGCGGCGATGCCTGCCGCCTGCGCCCTGTCCAGCGCGGCACCGAGTTCCTCGGGCGTGGTGGCGCCGCAGGCGTCCAGATGCGTGTGGGAGTCGATCGCCCGCGCCGGAAGCGGTTCCGGCGCGGGCGGCAGCTCACGTGTGCTCAATGGGAGCCCAGTCCGGCCCGGTCTCGCCCAGCTTCGGGTCGAGCTTGGCGAACAGTGGCGTCGGCTTGGCAAGCGGCCGCCCGACCTCGATCGGGACCGACTCCCAGCGAGCCTGCTCGGCCGCGTAGTCGCCGGTCAGGATGGGGTTGGTCCGGCCGGGGATGTCGAGGTCCTCGACCTCCTCCAGCCGCGGCTGCGCCGCCCACACCCCGCTGCCACCGAGCGCCTCGTGCACCTGCTGCGCCGAGTGCGGCAGGAAAGGGGTCAGCAGCGTGTTGGCGTCGGAAACCACCTGCAGCGCGGTGTGCAGCACGGTGTCTCGCCGCTGTGGGTCGTCCTTGAGCTTCCACGGCTGCTGGTCGGAGAGGTACTTGTTGGCGGCGGAGACCACCCGCATCGCCTCACTCGCGGCCTGCTTGAACCGAGACCTGCGCAGGTTTTCGCCCACGGTGTCGAACGCGGCCCTGGCCTGCGCCTTCAGCTCCTCGTCCTGCCGCGTCAGGGCACGCGGGACCGGCACGCCGCCGTTGTTCTTGTGCGCCATGGAGATCGACCGGTTGACCAGGTTGCCCCACTCGTTGGCCAACTCGAAGTTCACCCGGCGCACGAACTCGTCCCAGGTGAAGTCGGTGTCCTGGGTCTCGGGTCCGGCCACGCTGATGAAGTAGCGCAGCGTGTCAGGACCGAACTCGCGCAGGAAGTCGTTCACGTAGATGACCGTGCCGCGCGAGGTGGAGAACTTCGACCCGCTCATGGTGAGGAACTCGCTGGAGACGATCTCGTCCGGCAGCCGCAGCGAGCCGTACGGCCCCGGCTCGCCACCGTGGTCGCCCTCCCCGTTGTGGCCGAGCAGCAACGCGGGCCAGATCTGGGCGTGGAAGGTGATGTTGTCCTTGCCCATGAAGTAGTACCCGCGGGCGTCCGGGTTGTTCCACCACTGCTGCCACGCCGTCGGGTCACCGCTGCGGCGGGCCCACTCCACGCTCGCCGAGAAGTAGCCGATCACGGCGTCGAACCACACGTAGAACCGCTTGAGCGGCTGGTCGCGCCAGCCGTCCAGCGGGATCTTCACCCCCCAGTCGAGGTCACGGGTGATCGGTCGCGGTCGCATGTCGTCCACCAGATTCCTGGTGAAGTTGAGGACGTTGGGCCGCCAGTCCGTCTTGGTGGAAAGCCACTTGCCGAGCGTCTCGGTGAAAGCGGGCAGATCGAGAAAGAGGTGCTCGGTCTCGACGAACTTCGGCTTCTCACCGTTGATCCGCGACCGCGGATTGATCAGTTCGGCGGCGTCGAGCTGGTTGCCGCAGTTGTCGCACTGGTCACCCCGGGCGCCGTCGTACCCGCAGATCGGGCAGGTGCCCTCGATGTAGCGGTCGGGCAGGGTGCGGCCGGTGGACGGGCTGACCGCGCCCGTGGTGGTCTTGGGCACGACGTAGCCGTTGCGGTACATCGCGAGGAAGATCTGCTGGGTGACCTCGGCATGGTTGCCGGTACTGGTCCTGGTGAACAGGTCGTAGGTGAGACCGAGCCCGCGCAGATCCTCGCCGATCTGCCGGGTGTACTTGTCGGCCGTCTGCTGCGGGGAAAGGCCCTCCTTGTCGGCCTGAACCAGGATCGGCGTGCCGTGTTCGTCGGTGCCGGAGACCATGAGCACCCGGTTGCCGGCCATTCGCTGGTAGCGCGAGAAGACGTCGGAGGGGACGCCGAAGCCGGACACGTGGCCGATGTGGCGGGGACCGTTGGCATAGGGCCAGGCCACCGCGGTCAACACAGGGGTGCTCATACCCGTTTAGCCTACGGATGGTGTCGGCTGCTCAACGCGCCAGGGAGCGGAAGGAGTTCCGGTGTCTGCCACTCGCTTGCTCGTGTTGGGTGTCGTCCACATCTGCGGGGTCGCACACGGCTATCAGGTGCGGCGGGAACTGGAATCCTGGAACGCCGACAAGTGGGCGAACGTGCAGCCGGGATCGATCTACCACGCGCTGAAGCGAATGGCCGCCGAAGGGCTGCTCGAACAGGTCGAGTCCGAGGGCGCGCGCGGCCCTGACCGGATCGGGTACCGGATCACCGAGGACGGCAAGCGGTACTTCGACGAGCTGCTGCAGGCGATGCTCGGCGAGGTGCGCGACGACTACTCCGGTGTGGGCCTCGCCGCGGCTGTCGCGTTCTTCCCGATGCTGAGCCGCGACCGGGCGATCAGCCTGCTGAAGTTCCGCGTCACCCAGCTGAAGGGCCAGCAGGCGAACCTTGAGGTGATGTTGCGGCACGGCACCGAGTGGGGCCAGCCCGAGCACGTCGGCGAGCTCTACCGCATGTGGCTGGCGCAAACCAACGCCTCCCTGACCTGGGCCGCGGAGCTCATCGACCGGCTGCGGGCGGGCGAATACGTGATGGCTGACGACAGTGAGTCGTCGTTCGGCACGGCAACGACCACCACCTTGTAATCAAATTTGACTAGCTACCGATGCTTGAGGCAGAGTGCCTCATTGTCCAGCTAGTCAAGTTTGACTACCAAGGGGGATTCATGATCAAGGCACGCGGCCTCGCGCGGCGGTTCACCGCCCGCGGCCGCACCGTCGAGGCCGTGCGTGGCGTCGACATCGACGTCGACGCGGGCGAACTCGTCGGCTTCCTCGGCCCGAACGGGGCGGGCAAGACGACGACCCTGCGCATGCTCACCACGCTGCTTCGCCCCACCGAGGGCGAAGCGACGGTGGCCGGCCGTGACCTGCTCTCCGACCCGGTCGGCGTGCGCGCCCGCATCGGGTACGTCGCGCAGGGCGGAGGCACCTCACCGGAGTCGAGAGTCTGCGAGGAGCTGGAACTGCAGGGCAGGCTCTACGGACTGACGAAGACGCAGGCACGCGAACGCGGCAGCGCGCTGGCCGAGCAACTCGACCTGGCCGGTCTCGACCAGCGGCTCACCAAGACACTGTCGGGAGGGCAGCGACGCAGGCTGGACATCGCGCTGGGCCTGATCCATCAACCGCGGCTGGTGTTCTTCGACGAACCCACCACCGGGCTCGACCCGCAGAGCAGGGCGAACCTGTGGGACCACATCCGCAGACTGCGTGCCGAGCACGGCGTGACGCTGTTCCTCACGACTCATTACCTCGATGAGGCGGACTCGCTGTGCGACCGCGTCCTGGTGATCGACAACGGCCTGCTCGTCGCGGAGGGCACACCCGACGCGCTGAAGGCCAAGGTCTCCGGCGACGGTGTGGAGATCGGCGTCGAGGAAGCTCACGCGGCGGCCGCAGCCGAGATCGCGGCCAAACTCGACGGAGCGCACGAGGTGTCCACGGCGCAGGACCTGGTTCGCTTCCGGGTACCGCAGGGGGACACCGTGGCACCGGAGCTGCTGCGCGCACTCGACGCCGCGGGCATCGCGATGCGTTCGATGCGGGTACACCGGCCCACTCTGGACGACGTCTTCCTCACCCTCACCGGCCGCAGCCTGCGGGACGCCGAGGAGGTCGCGCATGTGGCGTGACGTGTGGCTGATCTTTCGCAGGGACCTGGTGCTCTCCCTGCGCAACCCGGCCTGGATCTTCATCCAGATCATGCAACCCGTGCTGTACCTGGTGCTGTTCGGTCCGCTGCTGGAGAAGGTCGTGGCCAGCACGCCCGGGTTCCCGCCCGGCGACGTGTGGACGATCTTCACGCCCGCGCTGATCGTGATGATCGCGCTGTTCGGCACCTCGTTCGTCGGATTCGGACTGCTCGCCGATTACCGCAGCGGCGTCGTGGAACGGCTACGCGTGACCCCGACGAGCAGGACGGCGCTACTGCTGGGCAAGGTGCTCAACAACGCGCTGCAAGCGCTGGTGCAGGCGATACTGCTGATCACGCTGGCTGTGGTGGCCTTCGGGCTGCGCGCGCCCGTGGGCGGGATCGCGCTGAGCCTGTTGATCGCCGGGCTGCTCGCCGTCACGATGGCCTCCGCGTCGTACGCGCTGGCCCTCACTCTCAGGAGCGAGGAGGCCTTCCCCGCGCTGCTCAACGCGGTACTGCTGCCGGTACTGCTGCTGTCGGGGATTCTGCTGCCGATCACCACAGGGCTCGCACCGGAATGGCTCTACACAATCTCGCGGATCAACCCGTTCAGTCACGTCGTCGAGGCCGAACGGGCCGGTTTCCGCGGCGACTTCACAGTGGACGCGCTGCTGACCGGAAGCCTCGTGCTGGTGGCGTTGACGGCACTGGCGCTGCTGTGGGGAGTGCGTACCTTCCGCAGGGAGAACGCCTGACCCGACAATCCCCACGACGGGTGAGGTGGCGCCGGCTCGTCGGCCCGCGCCACCCGCCCGGGCGGGTTAGCCTCGCGCCATGAACGAGTACGGCGAGCAGCGCGGGATCAACCTCTCGCCGCGGCAGGCGGTGGCCGACTGGACCGCCGTCAGAGCGAATGCCGTCTCGTTCGCCTCGATCACCGTCACCGAGGGAATGAACTGGACGGACGAGCGGGCGGCGCGGCAACTCGTCGACGCCTACCGTGCGGGCGTACACGCGGGCATCCGGCACTACGCCCGCCCCGGAGCGCCGCAGGAGCAGGCCAAACACCTCGCGCAGACAGGCACGCGGCTCGGCGCGCTCGTTCCCGGCTCGCTGGCGCCCGCACTGGATGTCGGCGCGGAAGGTATCGACGATCGCTTCGTCAAGGCGTGGATCAAGTCACTGCGACAGTGCGCCGGTATCCGGCGAGTACTGGTCTACGCGCCGTACGAGCACTGGCAGCGGCGGTTGCATCCCGACAAGTGGGCCGACGACGAGGTGGTGTTGTGGCTGGTTCGCCACAACGGCATTCCTGGAAGGCCGGGCTGGTTCCACTCCAGACTGGGCCTGCACCAACACGGCAACGGCGGCGGCTACGGCAACGACGCGCTCGTCTACCCGTTCACCCTCGCCGACATCGTGCTGCGGGGCCGGTGACCGTCAGTTCCGCCGCAACGTGCTTCGCATGAGGAAGACGTTGTAGGGGCCCCACTGGGACACCAGGTAGTAGAGGTCGGGACCGTCCAGCGACCAGGGATGCAGGTAACCCCCGTAGACGGCCGGATACTCGCGCCCCGACACCACCACCTCGCCCTCGGTCCAGGGCCCGGTCAGCTCCGGCGCGCTACGCAGCACAATGCCCTTCCTGTGCTCGTCCAGGTGCATGAGCAACCAGCGACCGAGCCAGCCGTGGTAGGCAACGGACAGCTCACCGACCGGGCCGCCGAACACGGCCGCGGCGCCACCCTGCCACCGTGTCCAGCCGCTGCCGTTCCAGTACTCGTAGCGGCGCCTCGACAGCAGATCCGGCACGGCCGCCCTGGCGAGGTAGGCGTCCCCCGCTCGACCGTTCGTGGTCCCGAACAGGTAGACGTACTCTCCGCCGCGGGTCAGCGCACCGAGTTGGAACCGGTCACCGCCCAACCGGTTGCCCCAGCGCGCGGCACGCGGTTTGGCCCAACTGCGGCCACCGTCGGTGGACACCGCGATACCCGCGTGGTTGGTGCGCCACCTGCCCGGCCTGCCCCACTCGCGCACGGACATGTAGTGCACGTACTGGTCGCCGTCGACACACAACCCGCTGTTGGGAATCACGGTGACCTCGCGACCGTGCCCGGACGGGATCACCTGGCAGGCACCACCGCCCTCGCGCTCGACGACGCCGTCCAGTCGTAACCCCCGGTTCAGGTCGCGGCTGGAGGAGAACGCCAGCGTGTTGCACCGCCAGTCCGCGTGCGCGGGACCAGCGCCGTGTCCGCCCCAACCGCTGCCGTAGGTGTCGCCGAACAGTACGAAGACCCGCCCGTCGCCCCCGTCCCACATGATCCCGAGGTCGGTGGCGTTGATGGCGAACCGCTCGTCGGTGCGGTTGGCGGAATCGGCGCCGGTCACCGGGCCGATTCGTGTCGTGTCCGTCACGCGAACCATCGGTTGCGACGGTAGCTGCGGCGAGAATGGCGCGCATGCGGCTGACACGCACCGCGCTGCGGGCAACGGCGACACCGGAGGCGGCACTGCGTTCGCTGCATCGCAGGGCGCGCGGGCTCGGCCTGCCCGGCCCTGCCGCACTCGCGGGCGAGTGGTTCGGCTCGAAGGCGGTGCTGGCACCCAGCGTGGAGGTGCGGCCGAGCACGAGCGAGGCGGAGGCGTTCGCCACCCCGGCGCGGCAACCGGCGGTGCGAGACGGGGTGCCGGGAGCGGTCGGCGGTGGCTGGTTCGGCTACCTGTCCTACGACCTCACCGATCCCTCCTGCCGCCGGGGCGCACTGCCCACCGCGGCCTGGGGCTGGGCCGACCACGTGTTGCGGCTCGACACGGACGGCCGCTGGTGGTTCGAGGCGCTCGTCCCCGACGCCGCGCCCGAGCCGTCGGAGCTGGCCCGTGAACTCGACGCCGCCCTCGCCGAGCCACCGCCGCTGCTGACCTGGTCGGCCACGACGCTGCTGCGCCCGCCGCCGCACCACGCGGCCGTCAAGTCGTGCGTCTACGCCATCGAGCAGGGCGAGCTGTTCCAGGCCAACGTCTGCACCCGGTTCGACGGACCGTTCGACGGCAGGCCGAGCGGGCTGTTCGCCGAGGGCATCCGGCTGCTGCGACCGGCGCGTGCCGCCTATCTCGCGGGCGAATGGGGTGCGTTGGTGTCGATGTCTCCCGAGTTGTTCCTTTCCCGCTCCGGCAGGCGAGTGCGTTCCACCCCGATCAAGGGAACGCGGCCGCGCAGGTCGGCGGCCGACGCCGAGCAGGCGCGGCTGCTGCGGCAGTCCGCGAAGGACATCGCCGAAAACGTGATGATCACCGACCTGGTCCGCAACGATCTCGGTCGCGTCTGCGAGGTCGGCAGCGTGCGAGTGCCCGAGTTGCTCGCCGTTCGCGAGGCCCCCGGTGTCTGGCACCTGGACTCCACGGTGGAGGGCCTGCTCGCCGCAGGCCACGACGACGAGGACCTGCTGCGCGCGACGTTTCCGCCCGGGTCGGTCACCGGCGCACCCAAGATCCGCGCGCTGGAACTGATCGCCGAGCTGGAGCACCGCCCTCGCGGCGTCTACACCGGAGCGATCGGACTGTGCTCGCCAGTCGCCGGGCTGGAGCTGAACGTCGCCATCCGTACCTTCGAGATCAGCGGTGACACCATCGCGTTCGGGGTGGGCGGCGGGATCACGGCCGACTCCGACCCCGACGCCGAGTGGCGGGAATGCCTGCACAAGAGCGCCCCGCTGGAACGGCTGCTCGCCAACCCTGCCTAGTCCTGGCCACGGACGGCGCGATCGCGCAGCGCGGCGTCGTACAACTCCTTCCTCGAGACCCCGGATGCCGCTGCCACCTCGGCCGAGGCGGTCTTCAGCCGCTCGCCCGCCTCCACCCTGGCCACTACCTCGGCTACCAAATCGGCGGTGCTCGCACTGGGCGGCCGCGCGCCCGCCAGCACGACGGTGATCTCGCCACGGACTCCCTCCGCCGCCCAGTCGGCCAGTTCCGCCAGGGTGCCGCGACGGATCTCCTCGTAGGTCTTGGTGAGCTCCCGGCATACCGCCGCCCGCCGCGTGCCACCCAGCGCCTGCGCCGCCTCTGCGAGGGTCGCGGCCAGCCTGCGCGGCGACTCGAAGAACACGACGGTGCGCGACTGCCCGGCCAGCTCCCGCAGCCACCTCGCCCGCTCACCGCTCTTGCGGGGCGCGAATCCCTCGAAGCAGAACCGGTCGGTGGGCAGCCCGGAGACCGCCAGCGCGGTGGTGACGGCCGAGGGGCCGGGCAGGGCGGTCACCGGCAGTCGCTCGGCGACACACGCCGCGACCAGTCGGTAGCCGGGGTCGGAAACGCTCGGCATACCGGCATCGCTCACCAGCAGCACGGTTTCGCCTGCTCGCAGGGCGTCCAGCAGCTTCGGCAACCGCGCAGCCTCGACGTCGTCGTAGAAGCTGACCACCCGACCGGAAGGGGTAACTCCCAGCGTCGCGGCCAGCGCCCGCAGCCTCCTGGTGTCCTCCGCCGCCACCACATCTGCCTCGCCGATCGCCTCGGCGAGGCGGGGAGAAGCGTCACGAGGGTCGCCGAGCGGCGTAGCTGCCAGTACGAGCGTCACGGGCCGAGGCTAGCCCGTAGGATCGGGCTCCGTGACCGCACTCCTCGCCCGCTCGTCAGGGGGCGGTGTGGGCCCCGAGCCAGGACAGGCACCGCAACCACCGAGCGACGCCGAAGCCACCCTGCTGGGCAGGCCGATGCCCGGCGACCGGCTGCGCGCACTCGCCGTCACGGTGGTGCTGACGGCGATCGGCGCGCTCGTGCGGTTGCAGAACCTGGGTGTGCCGACCGACCAGGGCACGCCGGTCTTCGACGAGAAGCATTACGTGCCGCAGGCATGGCAGATGCTGCGCAACGGCGGCTACGAGGACAACTACGGCTACGAACTCGTCGTACACCCGCCGCTGGCCAAGCAGCTCATCGCCGTCGGTGAGTGGCTGTTCGGCTACGACGGTTGGGGATGGCGGTTCAGCGCGGCGATCGCGGGCGCGCTCATCGTGCTGCTGACGATCCGCATCGCACGCAGACTGACTCGCTCGACACTGCTGGGTGCCATCGCGGGCATCCTGGTCATCAGCGACGGCGTACTGCACCTGCAGTCGCGCATGGGGATGCTCGACATCTTCAGCGCGCTGTTCGTGCTCGCGGCGTTCGGCAGTCTGCTCGTGGACCGCGACCAGGTACGGCAGCGGCTTGCCGTCGCCGTACGCGAGGGTTGGGTCGACGAATCTCCCTACGGGCCGAGGCTGGGTTTTCGCTGGTGGCGTTTCGGTGCCGGGCTGTTGCTCGGCATGGCGACCGCCGTGAAGTGGTCCGGCGCGTACTGGGTGATCGCCTTCGGGCTGCTGTGTATCGCCTTCGACGTCGCCGCACGCAGGACGGCGGGCGTGCGGCGACCGTGGGTGGGCGTGCTGCGACGGGACCTCGCCCCGGCGGTGTGGAACATCGGTGCGCTGGCCGTGCTCGTCTACCTGAGTAGCTGGTGGGCATGGTTCGCCAGCGAAACCGCGACCGACCGGCACTACGTCGAGATCAACAACGTCGGCGGCGGTGCCTTCGGGTTCGTGCCGGACGCGTTGCGGTCACTGGTGCTCTACACGCTCAACGTGCTCGACTTCCACGAGAACCTGGCAACACCCGCCGGTGACCCCCATCCGTGGGAGTCGAAGCCGTGGACGTGGCCGATGGGTCTGCGGCCGATGCTGTACTACTACGAATCGGGCGCGGACGTCACCGGTTGCGGCGAGTCGGAGTGCGTGAGCGCGACGATGCTCATCGGCACGCCCGCGATGTGGTGGCTGGCACTGCCTGTGCTCGGCTGGGGGCTGTGGCGGGCCGTGTTCCGCTTCGACTGGCGGTACGCGGCCGTGCTCGTGGGCTACCTCGCGGGCCTGCTTCCGTGGTTCGCCAACCTCGACCGGCAGATGTACTTCTTCTACGCCACCCCGATGGCGCCGTTCCTGGTGCTGGGGCTGACGCTGGTGCTGGGACAGCTGCTCGGCAGCGCGCGGCACGGACTGGAACGGCGAGGTACCGGTCTGCTCGTGGTCGCGCTCTACACCGGCCTGGTGGTGGCCAACTTCGTCTGGCTGTGGCCGGTGCTCAACGGCGATCCGATCACCAACGCGCGCTGGCAGGCCGAACTCTGGCTGCCGTCATGGCGCTGACCGGGGCCGTATCGCCTACCCGGTGACCGGCCGGGCGTTCAGGTCGCGGACGTGTCAACGAGCCCTTGGCACCACGCGGGTGACCGGGCCTTCGGCGGAGGTGCCCGCCCTGGCCAGCCAGCCCTCCACCTCGCGCTGCACGGCGTTCAGAGTCGGCCGGTTGCGTGGCTGTGGGTCCAGCGACGCGATGAGCAGCTTCGCGTGCACGCTCTGCCTCGGCAGTTGCGAAGGCGGTTCGGCGCGGGCGGCGGCCATCAGCGCGGCCATCGGCGTCTCCCGGGTTCCCCTCGGCGGATAACCGGACAGCGCGTAACTGACGGTCGCCGCGAGTTGCCACGCGTCCGACGCGGGGCTCGCGGGCGCGCCCGCCGCTGTCTCCGGTGCCACGTAGTCGGGCGTGCCGATCATCATGCCGGTGGCGGTGAGCTTGGCGTCGCCCCGGCTGCGGGCGATCCCGAAGTCGATCAGGTGCGGCAGCCCTGCCGGGTCCACGATGATGTTCGACGGCTTGACGTCGCGGTGCAGCACACCCTTCTCGTGTGCGGCGGAGAGCGCGCTGGCCATGGTGGCCCACAGCCGCCCGGCGGTGATGTCGTCCAGCGGACCGACGGTGTCGACGCTTTCCGCCAGCGCCTGGCCGTGCAGGTACTCCATCACCAGCGCCAGCCCGTCGGACTCCTCGACCAGGTCGTACACCCGCACGCAGTTGGGGTGGCTCAGCGCGGCCAGCGCCCTGGCCTCCCGCTGCATGCGTTCCTCTGTGTCCTTGTCGGGGGCGTGCGCGATCTTCAGTGCGACGGTGCGGCCGAGTTGGGTGTCCACCGCCTCCCAGACGGTGCCGAACCCGCCGTGGCCGAGCCTGCGCACCCGGCGGAACCTGCCGCTGCCGCCCTGCGCCGAGCCTGGAGGCGGCGGCACCGGGCCCGGCGCGGCCGCCAACTCCTGGGCGGGCGCCACCGAGGTGGGCGGGTAGTTCTTCTCCGGCGGCGGAGGTGGGGGCGGCGGCTTCTGCTCCTGCTGCGAGGGAGGCACGTAGGGCGGTGGCTGCTCACGCTGCGGTGGCCGGTCGGAGTTCTGGATCACCGACCAGCTGGGCGGCCCGACCAGCGCCACCGGTATCACCCCGAGCACGGTGACCGGCAGGAATCCCAGCCACAGGTGCACCGCCGTGTTGGCCTCGACGCCGGAGGAGACCAGGACGTAGAGGACGAACGGCACCCAGAGCAACCGGCCCGGCCATTTCGGGCCCCTGCGCAGCGCGATCCTGCTCAGCAGCAGCACGGCCAGCAGCGCCAGCACCGGCAGGCCCACGAGCATGCCCAGGTAGTAGCCGTAGGCGAACACGTCCCCTGAGGGATAGAAGAGCGTCTCGTAGACGTTCTGCCCGCCGCCAAGGTACTCGTCCTGCGGGCCCACGAAGCAGTACTGCTGTTGCAGCGCATCCACCTCGCCCGCGGACAGACCGCCGTTGCCGCCCGCGAACACGGCCCTGAAGACGCTGGACACACCGGCCGCGTAGAGCCAGGGCACGAGCAGCACCAGGACGGCGCCGACCACACCGATGGTGATCAACGTCGGGCCGTGGTAGCGGTTGCCGGTGAACTTGCGCATGACGGCCACCACGACCGCACCCGCGACGGGGAAGAGCGCGATGATGGCGCCGGCCATGCTCGTGGCCCATGCCCAGTCGCCGGGGCAGAATCCCGGCTGGAACAGCCGGTAGGCCAGCGAGAGCAACGAGCTCGCGATCGATTCCACCCCTCGCCCCTTCGCCGCGTCGCCCGGCGGTTTGCCGTCGGCACCAGAATATGCCACCGGCCATCGGGGCGGCTCGCGACCGTGGCGGGTGAGTGAAGCCGCTGGTCCTGCCGCCACTGGTGCAGGCAGGGCCCCGCGCTCTACGGTTTGTGCTGGACCTCGACGACGAGGAGGCATGCACGATGGGCGCCTACGCCGAGCAGTACCGGTACAGCCTTTCCGATCCCGAAGGGTTCTGGCTGCGGGCCGCCGAGGCCATCGACTGGACCCGCGCGCCGCGACGCGCGCTGGACGCATCGACCGCTCCGCTGTACCGGTGGTTTCCCGACGCTGAGCTGAACACCGCCTACAACGCCCTTGACCGGCACGTGGAGCGCGGCAGGGGCGAGCAGGCGGCGTTGATCTGGGACTCGCCGGTCACCGGCTCGCGGCGCCGCTACAGCTACGCCGAGTTGCTCGACGAGGTCGCACGTTTCGCCGGTGCGCTGGCCTCGCTCGGCGTCGGCAGGGGCGACCGGGTGATCATCTACATGCCGATGGTCCCGGAGGCCGTGATCGCCATGCTGGGGTGCGCCCGCATCGGCGCTGTTCACTCCGTTGTGTTCGGCGGGTTCGCCCCCAAGGAACTGGCCGCGAGGGTCGAGGACGCGAAGCCGAAGGCGATCGTGGCGGCCTCCTGCGGGATCGAGCCCACCAGGACCGTCGAGTACAAGCCGATCATCGAGGAGGCACTGAAGACGACCGAGCACCAGCCCGACAGGGTCGTGGTGCTGCAACGCGACGCGGCACGGGCCGAGCTCACCGACCGGGACGTGGACTGGCAGCAACTGATGGCCGCCGCCTCACCTGCCGATCCCGTTCCGGTGGCCGCCACCGACCCGCTCTACATCCTCTACACCTCCGGCACCACAGGGAAGCCGAAGGGGGTCGTGCGTGACACCGGTGGGCACGCGGTGGCACTGGCCTGGTCGATGGGCGCGGTCTACGACATCGGCCCCGGCGACGTGTGGTGGACCGCCTCCGATGTCGGCTGGGTGGTCGGCCACTCCTACATCGTCTACGCCCCGCTGCTGGTTGGCGCCACCTCAATACTTTACGAAGGCAAACCGGTGGGAACCCCGGACGCGGGCGCGTTCTGGCGGGTGATCGCCGAGCACGGCGCGAAGGCGCTGTTCACAGCGCCCACCGCGCTGCGGGCGATCAAGCGGGTCGATCCGGACGGCAGCGAGTTGGCCAAGTACGACCTGTCCCGGTTCGGGACCCTGTTCATGGCGGGCGAGCGGCTCGATCCGGAGACCTATCACTGGGCGCACGACAAGCTGGGTGTACCCGTGATCGACCACTGGTGGCAGACCGAGACCGGGTGGCCGATAGCGGCGAATCCCCGTGGCATCGAGAAGCTGCCCGTCAAACCCGGCTCCGCGACCGTTGCCGTGCCCGGCTGGGACGTGCGCATCCTCGGGCAGTCGGGCGAGGAGTTGCCGCCGGGCCAGGAGGGTGCCATCGCCATCAGGCTGCCGCTGCCTCCTGGTGCGCTGCCGACACTGTGGGGCGACGACGAACGCTTCGTCGAGGCGTACCTGTCCCGCTACGAGGGCCACTACCTCACCGGAGACTCCGGCTACCGCGACGACGACGGCTACCTGTTCGTGATGGGTCGCACCGACGACGTGATCAACGTGGCAGGCCACCGGCTGTCGACGGGTTCCATCGAGGCGGTGCTCGCGGGGCATCCCGCCGTGGCCGAGTGCGCCGTCATCGGTGTACACGACCAGCTCAAGGGTCAGCTGCCGTGGGGCTTCGTGGTGCTGAAGTCCGGCGTGGACATCGATGAGCAGCGGCTGCGGGATGAGCTGGTGGCGGCCGTGCGCGCCGACATCGGCCCGGTGGCGGCATTTCGCGACGTCTCGGTGGTGGACGCGCTGCCGAAGACCCGTTCGGGCAAGATCCTGCGCAAGACGATGCGAGGGATCGCCGACGGCCGCGAGGAGCCAGTGCCCTCCACCATCGAGGACCCCGACGTGCTGGACTCACTGCGGCCGATCCTGCGCAGGCAGTAACACCCGCGAGTCCCCCGCCCAGACCCGCGAGTCCTGCGCTCCTGCCCGCGAGTCCTGCACCCAAGCCCGCGAGTTCTGCGGTGCGGACCGCGAGTTCTGCGGTGCGGACCGTCAGTCGCCCATCGCCGTAGCGGAACTCTCACTGCGACCGCTCGTACTCCGTCCGAATGCGGTCCCATGCGGCCTGGATGTGCCGTCGCTGTGTCATCGGGGCACCGACGGCCAACCGAAGCAGCACGTCGTCGCCGACCTTGGTGTGGCTCAGGTACAGCTGCCCCGAGTCGTTCAGGCGTTCCAGCAGCTCCGTGGTCGCCGCGTTGGCATCCGCGGTGGACTTCCCCGGCCATACCGGCCGAAAACAGACCAGGCTGAACGGATGGTGTTCCAGCAACCGGAACCCCGGGTGAGCCTTGACCAGCGCGGCGAACTCGTCGGCCAACTCGATGCCGTTGCGCACATGCGCTCGCAGCCCCTCCGCGCCGTACCAGCGGATCACCGACCACAGCTTCAACGCCCGGAACCGCCTGCCCAGCGGGATTTGCCAGTCGCGGTAGTCGATGACCTCACCTGAGGCGCTGGCGGCGTTGCGCAGGTACTCGGGCAGGATCGAAAGCGCCTCGATCAGCGGCGCACGGTCGGCCAGCCACAGCACCGAGCAGTCGAAGTTGGTCAACAGCCACTTGTGCGGGTTGGTGACATAGGAATCGGCGAAGGCGGCCACTCCGTCGTTGATCCAGCGCAGTTCCGGGCAGACCGCCGAAACGCCCGCGTAGGCGGCGTCCACGTGCAGCCAGATACCGCGAGCACGACACACCTGCCCGATCCTGGCCACCGGGTCGATCGCGGTGGTGGATGTGGTCCCGATCGTCGCGCATACCAGTGCGGGCGTCACACCTTCGGCGACGTCCTCCGCGATGAGCGTGTCCAGGTGCACCGGGTCCATGGCGAGCGTCTCGGGGTCCACGTCGACGGCGCGGACGTACTCGGCGCCGATTCCCGCGATCCGCGCCGCCTTCTCCAGTGAGGAGTGGGTCTGCGACGAGACGTAGATCGAGTAGCGCCTGCCGTCACCTGCCCGGCCACCTGCACGCTGGATCGCGGCGAGCACCGCGACAAGGCTCGCGCTCGACGCCGAATCCTGGATCACCCCACCGCCAGCCGTATCGGTACGGAAGTGGGCTGGCAGGTCGAGCAGTTCCGCCAGCCAGTCGACCACCACCGTCTCCAGTTCCGTGCAGGCCGGACTGGTCGCCCACACCATGCCCTGCACGCCGAGCCCTGCCGAAAGCAGGTCGCCGAGGATGGCGGGCCCGCTGGCGTTGGCCGGGAAGTAGGCGAAGAAAGAAGGGTGTTGCCAGTGTGTGATGCCGGGCAGCACGACGCTGTCCAGGTCGTCGAGCACGGATTCGAACGGCTCACCGTGTTCCGGCGGATGTGCGGGCAGCGCCGCACGAACCTCGCCGGGTCGCACCCGCGAACGCACCGGATAGTCCTCGATGCCTGCGAGGTAGTCGGCGATCCAGTCGACGACCTGCTTGCCGTACTCGCGGAACTCCTCCGGGGTCATGTGCTCCGACACCAGGCCAGGCTACCTGCGGCCTGGCCTCGCCCGATGGCACCAGGTCAGTAGGATGGCCGCATGTCACAGCCCGTAGCCAAGGTCTCGTTGACCGGCATCAAGCCGACCGGTGAGCCACACCTGGGCAACCTGATCGGTGCGATCCGTCCGGCGCTGCGGTTGGCCGAGCAGTACGACTCCGTCTACTTCATCGCCGACTACCACGCGCTCACCACCATCCGCGACCCGAAGCTGCTCCGGCAGTACTCACGCTCGGTCGCGGCCGCGTGGCTGGCCGCGGGCCTCGACCCGCAACGCACGACCTTTTACGTCCAGTCCGACGTGCCGGAGATCTTCGAGCTGAACTGGATCCTGTCCTGCGTCACCGGCAAGGGGCTGATGAACCGCGCTCACGCCTACAAGGCGGCCCGTGACCGCAACCTGGAGGCGGGCGAGGACCCCGACGCGGGCGTGAACATGGGGCTGTACAACTATCCGATCCTGATGGCCGTGGACATCCTCATCATGGAGTCCGACGTGGTGCCGGTCGGCAGGGACCAGGTCCAGCACGTGGAGTACGCCGCCGACATCGCGGGCAGCTTCAACCACATCTACGGCAAGTCCTACTCGTTCAAGATCCCGCAGGCCATCGTCCCGGAGGCAGGCAGCGGGCAGACGTTGCCCGGCCTGGACGGGCGGAAGATGAGCAAGTCCTACGACAACACCATTCCGCTGTTCCTTCCGCAGAACCAGTTGAAGAAGCTGGTGCGCAGGATTCCGACCGACAGCACCCCCGTCGAGGACCCGAAGGACCCGGACAGCTCGGCGGTGTTCCAGATCCTGGAGCAGGTCGCTCCGCAGTCGGCCGCCGACGTCGTCGCCGACACGCGCAAGCGGCTGGAGGCAGGCGGAATGGGTTGGGGCGAGCTGAAGAACGTGCTGTTCGAGGTACTCAACACCGAACTGGCCCCGATGCGCGCGCGGTACGAGGCGCTGCTCGAACCCGGAAGCGAACTCGACGAGGCACTCGCCGAGGGAGCCCGGAAGGCACGGGAGCGGGCGGGCAGGGTGTTGTCGTCCGTTCGCAGGGCGATCGGCGTCGGCTGACTCATCCGCGAGTCCCCCCTCCTGCCCGCGAGTCCCCCCTTCCTGCCCACGAGTTCTGCATTCCCGCCGGCGGGCTCTGCATTCGCACGCGAGGCCGGGCCGAGCCCGCGGTTCGCACCCGGGGCCAGGTCCAGCCCGCAGTTTCGCGCGCTACGCCGGGTCCGCGGTCGTGCCGCCCATACCCGCGACACGACCGCGCGAGCCGTGACCGTCGTCAGGCGGAAACGGCAGTGCGCCGACGATGGCCTGCGACATGCCCCAGCATCGCCGTACCCACCAGGAAGAACAGCACCGGCTGCCAGGCGGGCAGGCCGAGCAGCAGCATCGCGAGCAGCACCAGCAGCGTCGCGATGACCAGCGCAACGAGCCGCGCCGCACCGATCCCGCGTTCGGACATGACAGGGCTTCGCAGCACCTGCCACGGGGACGGACTCTGCGCCCGGTGCCTGCCCGTGTATCCGCGACCCGACCGACCCGTCGACGTCAACGCGGCCGCGACCATCAGCTCCTCGACACTGTGGTAACTGCGGTCGGCGACGCGGTGCTTCGGCTTGTGCCTTCGCCTCCCCCTTTCCGTGCGGCCAGCTAGCGCGCTACATGGCCGAGGTTGTACAGTCGACACGTGCTACGTACTCCTTAACTTCGTTCCGGGTTGCGTAGGACGATTACGTGGCCCCCTGTCGCCACACAGGGGGCCACGTCGACAATGCGGATCGCGTGCCCCATGAAGGGAATGCGCCGTGTCGCCGAAATGCCCTCACGCGTGATCTTGTTTTATCAGATGCCGACCGCAATACCGCATCGCCCCAACCCGCCGGGCAGCCGTTATGGCGCGCTCGATATGCCGAGAGTAAGGGGCACACATTCATTACTCACCCGAAAGAAGCTGCTCAACCGTCCACACTGCTCACAAAGTGACAGCGCAAACGATCGGGCACTACGACAGCGTGACCTCTGTGGAGTGAACTTCGAACCACAGGATTCCTGCGAATTTCCGCGTTCCACCGACGATTCCCGCGGCGACAAACTATTGTTTCACAAACGAACTGGCAGCGGCTTCCCTTTCGAGAACCGTTCGCGTTTGGCCGACCATGCGCAGCGGTGATTCACCCGGCGATTCAACGGCGGGCGAGGCGCACCGGCATGCCGTCGGCCGGGACCGGCAGCGAGGTGTTGTCCCAGCGAGCCTGGTAGCGCTCTGGTACGGACCAGGTGTAGGTCCGCAGCATCTCGTGCAGGATCGCCTTCACCTCCAGCGTGCCGAAGTGCAGGCCGATGCACTTGTGCACGCCCCCGCCGAAGGGTAGCCACGCGAACCGGTGCCCGGAGTCCTCACGCCGATGCGGGGCGAACCGCTCGGGATCGAACGCGTCCGGGTCGGTCCAGCACTCCGGGACGAAGTGGTTCACCCCCGGTGCCACCGCGACGAGAGTGCCACTCGGCAGGTAGTGCCCCAGCAGTTCGGTGTCGGCCACGGTCCTGCGCATCAGCATCGGAACCGGAGCCAGCAGCCGAAGCGTCTCCTTGATGATCAGATCGAGAGTTCCCAACCGCTCCAGCACGTCGATGTCGACGCCTTCCTCGCCGAGCGCCAGCGACTCCTGCCGGGCCTTGTCCTGCCATTCGGGGTGTTTGGCCAGGTAGTACGCGGCCGCGGTGGTGGTGATGGTGGTGGTGTCGTGCGCCGCCATCATCAAGAAGATCATGTGATTGATGACGTCGTCGTCACTGAAGCGCTCGCCTTCCGGCGTGGTCGCCTGACACAGCGCGGAGAACAGGTCGCCGCCGTTGCCCGCGCGAGTCGCGGGAAGGTGCCGCGCGAAGTAGTCCTCCAGCACCTGGCGGCCGCGCACGCCCGCCCGCCACCGGGTGCCGGGAAGTGGATAGCGCACCATCGAACTCGCGGCACGGACGGTGGCCACGAAGGCCTGGTTGATCCGCTGATGATCCGCACCGCCGCCACGTCCGCCCATGAACACGTCGTTGGCGACATCCAGCGTCAGATCCTTCAGCAACCAGTACAGCCGCACGGGCTTGCTGCTGTTCCATTCAGCGACGCTGCCACGGACCGTGGGCGCCAGTTGCCGGACGTACGCGGTCAGCCGGTCGCGGGTGAACGCGTCCTGCATGATCCGGCGGTGGGTTCTGTGCTCGTCGAAGTCGAGCAACATCAGGCCGCGACGGAAGAACTGGTCGATCAGGAAGGTCCAGCCGTCCTGCGAGTAGACCTTGTCCTTGTTGGTGAGCACCGACTGCGTCGCTTCCGGACCGGCGACGGTCACCACGCGGGTTCCGAACGCTCCCATCCACGACACAGGACCGTAGCGTTCGTAGCGGTCGCGTAGCAGGTCGTTGCCGAACCGGATGTAGTCGAGCAGGTGACCGACAAGCGGCGGGCCGTAGTCGCCAGGCACGGGCCGAAGGTCGCTGCCGCTCGGCACCGGGGCGAGGTCGCCAGCTGGCCAGCGCCTGCTGAACCGCAACAGCGCGTCGTCCACCCGGTTCGGCGCGGGCACGGCGAGCACGGTGGACAGCCGTTGGCGGGCCGCGTGGGTAGTGCGTTCGACGAGGGAAACCATCGCGACTCCTTGTCAGCGCGCGAACTCCGGAGAGTTGGACAGCGGCCCGTCGGTCTTGTCGGCGCCGCGAGCCAGGTGGCGCAGGAACCGAGCCCGGTGACCAGTCATAGCTGACGCCTCCTCGCGACATTTTTGACAGGCAGCTCAGTCAGAATGCAATCTGACATGAGCCCATGTCAAGATGTTGCCTGAGGCGGCGATCGGGGTCAGGCCACTCCGACCTCAATGGGGTGACCCGCCAGCCGCCATTCCAGCACTCCCTGCGCCGCGCGCCGTGCCGTCAGCCCGTGGGCGGACAGCAACCGAACTGCATCGTGGGCCAGCACGCAGTACTCACCGCGGCAGTAGGCGACGATCTCCTTGTCGCGTGGGAGTTCGGCCAGCCGATCCGCGAGTTCCTCCAGCGGAATGTGAACCGCGCCGGGCAGGTGACCGCCCTCGTACTCCGGGCCCGGGCGAACGTCGATGACCAGCGCGTCACCGCCGCGCAGCCGACGCAGCAGTTCCTCGGAATCGACCGCCTCGGTGTCGTCGGGGCCGAGGTAGTCACGTCGCGCCAGTTCGGTGTGCGGCCGATGATGCTGCGCGACGCGGCGCAGGTACTCCCAAAGCCGCGCGACGTCGTCGTCGGCCAGCGAGTAGTAGACACGCTTGCCGTCACGGCGAGTGCGCAGCAGTCCCGCCTCGCGCAGCGTCTGCAGGTGTGCCGAACAGCTGCTCATCCCTTGGCCGGCGGCGGCGGCGAGGTCTTCGACACTGCGCGGTCCCTGAGCCAGCAGGTCCAGCAGTTCGAGGCGTTTCGGGTGACCCAGCGCCTTGCCGACAGCCGCGAACTCGGCATAGAGGGCATCCTTCGCGGCGCGCTCACCCATCGCCTACCTCCTTGGTCCTCAGGTTCTGGCCGGACGGTGCAGGGTCTCGTACATCCTCACAGCGACGATCAGCCCCGACAACGCGGTCAACGCTGCGACGGTCCACACGGCGGCCCGCACGTCCACCAGGTCGGCCACGACGCCCGCGAGCAGAGCGCCCGCAGCGAACCCGCCGTCACGCCACAGCCGGTAGACGCCGACCGAGCGGGCTCGCCACGTGGGATGGGCCACGTCTCCGATGGAAGCGAGCAAGGTCGGATACACCAGCGCGGTGCCCGCGCCCAGCAGCACCGCGGCCACCGCCCAGCCGCCGAAGTGGTCGACGAGGGCGATCACAGCCAGCGCGAACGCCTGCAGCCACATCCCGGCCACGATCATCCACTTGCGACCCCAGCGGTCCGAAAGCGCACCGGTGAACAACTGCCCGACACCCCAGACGGCCGGGTACAGCGCGGCGAGAATGCCGATCTTGCCGACCGAAAGCCCAGCCGTGGCGAACAGGATCGGGAACAGGCCCCATGCCAGGCCGTCGTTGAGGTTGTTGACCAGCCCTGCCTGGCTGGCCGAGGACAGCGCGGGTTCGGAGAAGCTGGTCTGGCGAAACACCTCGCGATCGCGCAACTCGCTGTGCAGGTGGTCGTGCCTGCCGTCCGCGCGGGCGACGTGGTTTGCCGCCTCGAACCGTGCGTGGTCACGGGTTTCGCGCACCACGAGGGCGGAAAGGCCGAGACCGAGCGCGGCGAAGGCAAGACCGAGCAGGAACGGCGCAGGCCGAAGCCCGTAGGCCTCGGCCAGGTAGCCGGTGGCCAAAGCGGTCACGGCCACGGCCGCGTAGCCCGCCGCCTCGTTGAATCCCATCGCGAGACCACGGCGAGCCGGACCGACGAGGTCGATCTTCATCACGACGGTGGTGGACCAGGTCAGCCCCTGGCTGATGCCGAGCAGGACGTTGGCGAAGATTACCCAGCCCCAGGAGGGTGCCCAGATCAGCAGCAGCGGCACCGGGACGGCCACCAGCCAGCCTGCCACCAGGACGGGTTTGCGGCCGAACCGATCCGACCAGGTGCCCGCGAAGTAGTTGGTGGCGGCCTTGGCTATGCCGAAGACCAGGATGAACGACAGTCCGGCGGTGTAGGCGGTCAGCTCGAACTCGCGCTCGCCGAGCAGCGGCAGCACCGTTCGCTCCTGCCCCAGCATGCCGCCTACCAGGGCGTTTACGGCGACGAGAAGGGTGAACTGCGCGGCGTTGGCCCGCAGTCCGAGTTTGATCGGCCTGCCTGAGGCCCGCGATGCGGTCGGGTTCACCTGTAGGTCTCCCCGATCTCTCCCGCGGCGACCCTTCCGACCCCGGGTTCCGCCTGTGCCTGTTCGCGCAACTCGACGTCCATGGCGCCGCTACTCCGTTCCGGCTGAGGTATCCACCCGACCAGAATACATCGTTCCATGGATTGATGGATTGTTTGCGAGGGGCTCGGTCGTCCGACCTCGGCCCGAGCGGTGTTCGTTGATCACTCGGGACCCCAGCGCTGTGCCAACCACCTGCCGATGGAAGTCGCGAGCTCACGGGCGCTGGGAGGATTGCCGCGGCTGCCGTTCCCATCGAAAGCTTCAACGCGCCGCCCGGGGACAACGACCGGCAGCCGCCCTGGCTCGCGCAGTGCGGCCGCGGCGCTGATCAACGTCCGGCCCGGCGACCGCGCGGCAACCGAAGTGCTTCTTCGAAACCCCTGAGGCAGGTGGCCACCACTTCCAGCGCCGGGACAGCGGCCACTCCCGCCGGGTGTTCAACCAGGGTCTGGACCACATCGATCTGAGTGGTCATCGGTGCACGGGCTTGCCAAGCTGCCGGCCGAGCACCCGCCCGCCGTATCGAACACCTCATCGGATCGAGGGCATCCGCCCGCAGGACAGCGCTACCTGACGGCCGACAACGTAGCGCTCCTTACCGGCAGGCGTGCCGCGGCGGCAAGTCCTCAGCAGGCTCTGCCCAAGGACCTTGTGCACCGTCCGGCTTCCAGCCGTCAACCTTCACGGTGAAGCACCGCCACTCACCGTTGGGCAAGCTACCGTTTTGCCGGTCTGAACCACACGGCGAGCGCTCATCGGTCCGACAAACGGGTGGCACCCGTCGCTCCAGATCCGCCGTTTGCCGGAATCACCAGATGATCGTTATGTGCAACACTTCTTCCGGCCTGCTCGAGAAGGGGAAACGCCGCGAGCGCCCGCAGAAGCTTGGGGGATACGCATGCTGAGCCTGCGACTACTGGGACCACTGGAGTTGTCAGCCAACGGCTGTGAGCTCGACCTCGGTGGTCCGCGGCAGCGGGTCGTGCTCGCGATGCTCGCCCTCAATGCGAACCGGGTGACGCCCATCGAGCAGCTGATCGACGCCGTATGGGACAACGCGCCACCGACCACGGCGCGCGCGCAGGTGCAGATCTGCATCTCGGGGCTTCGCCGCGCCCTCGCCAATACCGGTGACAGCACCCAGATCCGCACGATAACGCCGGGCTACCTGCTTGAGGTCAAGGAACACAGCCTCGACACCGCGCAATTCAACGGCCTGCTGACGAGCGCGCGGACACACCTGAACGCCGAGCGGCTGACCGAGGCGGTCGGCACGCTTCGCAGCGCACTGGCCCTGTGGCGTGGCCCTGCACTGGCCGGCGTGCGATCAGAGCTGGTCCGCCGGGGTGCCGCGAAACTCGAGGACGCCCGACTCGGCGCCTTGATCGACCGCATCCGGCTCGACCTGGCCCTCGGCCGCCACGAGGACGTCGTGGGCGAACTCTCGGTGCTCGTCAAGGAACACCCGCTGCGTGAACGGCTCTACGAACTCCTCATGCTGGCGCTGTACCGCTCCGGTCGGCAGGCTGAAGCACTCGAGGTATGCAGGGAAGCCAGAGCAACACTGATGGAAGAGCTGGGTATCGAGCTCAGCCAAAGCGTCCGGCGGCTCGAGACCTCGATCCTCAATCGGGACCCTACGCTGGACATCGAACCGCCCGGTCAAGACATCGGGCGGCGAGACAGCATCTCGACAACAGCTGGACACCCGGTCGTACCACGCAGGCTACCGCCGAGCATCGCCGACTTCACCGGCAGGCAGCCACAGCTCGCCGAGATCAAACGAGTACTCATTGATGGGCATGCCGACGAGGCCCACCACGGGATGCGCATCGTCGCGATCTACGGCAAGGGCGGCGTCGGCAAGTCCACCTTGGCACTGCGGGCGGCACACGAACTGCGCGAGGTCTACCCCGACGGCCACCTCTACTGCGACCTCAGTTCACCCGACGGCCACGATCCCGTGCGCGAGTCGCTCGCCAAACACCTGCGTGCCCTCGGTGTCGCGAGCAACGATATCCCGGACGACAAAGCGGAACGCGTCGAGCTCTACCGCAGCCGGACCGCCAACAAGCAGGTACTCGTCGTACTCGATGGCGCGACAAGCGAATCCCAGGTCGTCCCGCTGCTGCCCACCGGTCCGGGCTCTGCCGTGATCGCGACCAGCAGGACACCGCTCTCCGCGCTGCCAGGCGCACGCCTGATCTCGATCGACGTTTTCGGTATCGACGACGGCCTGGAGATGCTGAGCAAGGTCATCGACAGCAAGCGGCTCGCAGACGAGTATGACAACGCCGTCGAGCTGGTGACTCTCTGCGGCGGCCTCCCCCTGGCCATCCGGATCGCGGGCGCGCGGCTCGCTTCCCGCCCCCACTGGCGAATCGGCACACTGGTCGACAGACTGCGCAGCTCAACTCGCAGACTCGATGAGCTGACCTTCCGCTGCATGGCATTGCGGTCCAACATCAGCCTGAGCTACGGCATGCTGCCGCCGAGTGCCCGCGCCCTGTTCCGGCGGTTTTCCCTACTGGCGACACCCGATTTCCCCGCGTGGACGGCTGCCCCGCTCCTGGACATCGACCCGTTGGAAGCATCCGAAATGGTCGAGCGCCTGGTTGAGGCGCAGCTGCTGGACACCGTGCAGTACCCGGGCGAAAAGGTGCGCTACCGCTTCCACGACCTCATCAGGGTCTTCGCGGCCGAGAAGCTGGCCGACGAGGAGTCCCGGGAGGAGCGTTTCAATGCCGTCGAACGGTTGCTCGGCGCATGGCTCGCCCGCGCTGAGCATTCACACGCTGTGGAATACGGCGGGCATTACACGATCCTGCACGGAAACGCACCTCGCTGGGACGGCGCTCGTGAACTCGAGCGGATCGACCCGATGGGCGAACCGATCGAGTGGTTGGAGGCGGAGCGGCACTCGCTCGTCGCCGCTGTCCACCTCGCCGCCGAGTACCAGCTGACCGAGGCGTGCTGGGATCTCGCTCTCGCGGCCGTCACACTTTTCGAGGTCAAGGGCCGTTTCGATGAGTGGCGCGAAACCGCCAACTGCGCGCTGATCGCCACCCAGGCCGCCGGTAACCGACGTGGCCACGCCGCGATGCTGTACTCGCTCGGGACGATGCAGCTGTTCCAGAACAGGCTTGCCGACGCGGAGAAGTGCTTCGCTTCGGCGTTGGAGCTCTTCGAGGCCGTCGGCGACGAGCACGGCTGCGCACTGGTGACACGGAACGCGGCGACCGTGGACCGGATGCGCGGCAGCCATTCGCGGTTGACGCGTCGATACCAGACCGCGCTGGAGAGCATGCGCAAGGTCGGAGATCCCGTCGGGGAGGCGCACATCCTGCAGAGCTTGGCAAAGCTCCGAATCGACAACGGCCAACCGGACGAGGCGCACGAGATGCTGAAGACCGCGCTCGACCGGTTCCGGCAGGCAGGGTACCTGCGCGGTGAGGCTCAGGCGCTGACCAGATTCGCCGAGCTCTACCTACTCACCAACGACCCGGAGCGGGCACACAACACGCTCAATCGAGCGCTGCGGATCATCCGCGACATCGGTGACAAGATCGGCGAAGCACACGCGCTGTGCCGGTTGGGCGTGGCCCGGCAGCGGACCGGGCGGCTGGACAATGCGGAAACGGCGCTACAGTATGCCCTTTCGCTCGCCCAGCAGACAGGCCAGCGCATGGTTGCCGGCCAAGCACACTACACGCTGGCCCAGATCGCGCTCGTCAGAGGTCGCAGCAGCGCCTGCGCGGACCATGCCGAGCTGGCGCACGAGTTGTTCACCGAACTCGGCTCGGTCATCTGGCGGGCGAAGGCTCTGATTCTACGGTCTGATGTGCACCAGTCTCTCGGTGACAATGACAGCGCCGCCGAGGCTCTCGACCAAGCTGTCGCGCTGCTCGACACGGTGAAGTCCGCCGAGGCCAACCGGTTACGCGAGGAAATCGCCCGCTGCCGATCCGACACCGCCTGCGGCCACTCAGCTCCTACACACCGGTCCGCGTAGGCGAATCGGCTGCCGTGCCTGCTTCTCCTCGACAAATGCTTCGAACGGTCGAAACGGTGGGTCCGCGTCACAATCGGTGCGGAGCTGGAAATGGTTCCGGCAAACTGGCACCCGACCGACCAGGCTCGACTGCCGTCCGCCTTCGGCGTGCGCGGGCCGATATGGCAGCAGCGAAGTCACGGCCGTAGGCGGCCTCTGTCGATCGGCTCGCTGCTTGCACACCGCATGACGTCACCGGCAGTTCCAGTCACAGTCGTCGGCCCCGCTTCGGCCCGGCGAGCGGGCGCCCGCCGCAGCTTCCTTCATGTCGAACCTCCGCACCGCATCCCACACCCGTACCAACAGGCTTTCCAGAACCATAGGACAAGGCCCGGGCTTCCATCGAACTTCGGTCCGCCTAGCATCTTCCATAGCCTTTCGATAGCGAACGAAATGGGCTTTCGATTGCGCACTTGGGAATATTGACAGCGTGATCCATACAGTGTATGGGCCCTCAGTAGGGCTGCCGCCACGCCCCCGCGGGCCACCAGCGCGTACGCCTACCTGATGACAGAAGCGCGCCGCTACTCACCCGAGCCGCCGGCCTGGTCCCCGGGCTGGCCGAAACCGGCGCTCGCCGGGCAAGGGCGCCCGAACAGCCGTACCGGCTACCCCAAGTGCCACCCAATCACGATTGCCGATCCGATGAATTGTCAATTTCGTAGCCGCCGTCATACCCGGGCCCGCAGCTCATTGCGCGAGAATCGCTTCGTTATAACGAGCGTTTACCTCATGATTGCTCTATTTCAACCAGCAGTACTTGACATCACTACGCGGCACTGTCACGATTTTCTCCGGATTCATATGAGCAAATTCAGTCGCATTACTCGCGAGCTTATTCCACGTCAATTCGAACCGGGGGCTGCTGCCTTTCGCCGGGCAACGGTCGATCGAAAGGGTGTCTCATGCGAGTTGAGGTCAAGGTTCTCGGCCCTCTGGAGGTTGACGTGGGTGGCGTCTCGATCGTGCCGACGGCAAGCAAACCGTGTCAGGTCCTGGCCATGCTGGCACTCAAAGCCGGCTGTCTTGTCACCACCGCCGAACTGACCGAGGAGATCTGGGGCAGCACACCGCCGCGGAGCAGCGTCGCGACCCTCTACACCTACGTGCTGAAGCTACGCCGCAGGCTCCAGCACGCACTGGCGCCGGACGGCAAGAGCAATTCGAAGGAAGTCCTGATAACGCTGCGCAACGGATACCTGCTCGACGTCGACCCTGAAAACGTCGATGCGGTCAGTTATGAACGGCTGTCGGCGGCCGGACACGATGCGGTCAACCAGGGCGATCACGAAGCCGCGTCGCGAATGCTCGGGGAGGCACTTCGCCTCTGGCGAGGACCTGCCCTCGCCGACGTGCCAACCGGCTCGCAGCTGACCATCGAGGCGACGCGGCTGGAGGAGAACCGTCTCGGCGACCTTCACCTGCGCATCGACGCGGACCTGCGGCTGGGCAGGCATCACCAACTCCTCGGCGAACTCGCGACGTTGTGCGCGCGACACCCGCTGATGGAGAACTTCTGCGCGCAACACATGATCGCGCTGTACCGATGCGGAAGGCAGAACCAAGCGCTGGAAGCGTTCCGCCGGTTGCGCAGCGAGATGATCACCCAACTGGGCTTCGAGCCATCGCTGCGTCTTCGGCAACTACATCAGATGATCCTCACCGGGGACATGACTCTCGATCTGCACGGCGCACCACAGAACTGACCGTCGGCCGAACCGCCCGGCAAGGAATCTCACGATCATGGCCTCGACGTCGCTCGTGCCACCACAGCCCGACAACGGAACCGCCACCAGCGCTACCAGCGGTACCTGCACGGCGACTCGCGCCGAACGAATTACCGGCAGCCAGACCCGTAACCGCGACCGAACATTGCCGTCGGCCGCGAACTCGACCGAACAGAGCCGAGCTAGCACACGACTGACCCGACGATGGTGGCGACATCGAGCAGGGCGTGAGCGTCGTTGTCGGCGAATACGAACACCGTCTACATTGCATTCGGCGAGTCGGAGCAGCTCTACGAATTGGTGCAGCGTAAATGGACAAGTTTATAGAATCTGCCGTAACGCGTGTCATCTGCTCAATTCAAGAAAACCTGGGGGAACAGATCACTATCGACGACATGGCCCAGACGGCGATGTTCAGCAAGTTTCACTTCACACGGATATTCCAGCGGGCGACAGGCGTCTCGCCCGGGCGATTCCTGTCCGCGTTGCGACTGCAAGAGGCGAAGCGTTTGCTGCTGACAACCTCGATGACCGTAGCCGATATCAGCCACCTGGTCGGGTACAACAGCATCGGCACCTTCAGCTCCCGCTTCCACAGCAGTGTCGGCGTCTCTCCCACCGCCTACCGGCACCACGGCGGGCTGCTACCGCCGCCGCCCGCCGCGCGGACGGCGGATGCCAAGAACCCGGCCACCGTACGCGGCAGGCTTTCGCATTCACCCGGCTGTCGAACGGACCAAGTCATCCTCGGGTTGTTTTCGGACCGTATCGCACAAGGTGTGCCGGTGAGCCGGGCGACGCTGCGCGGCGCCGGAGCTTTCGAGCTTGCCGACGTGCCGGAAGGGACCTGGCACCTGCTCGCCCACGCCTCGGTGTGCAGCATGGACAACCCGGCGCACCGGCAGCTTTACGTCGCGGCGTGGGGTCCGATCGAGGTGACAAGCGGCATGCAACTCGGTGACATCGACCTGTGGCTACGTCCGAAACGGATATTCGATCCGCCCATGCTACTCGCTCATCTGGACACCGCACTTCGCACCACGCTGCCCGACGACTCACCCGAGAACGGAATCTCCGCTCCCGCTCGCCCGGCCGCGTAACCGCGAGGGACGCAAGATGGAGACGCAGTTGCGCGAAAGCGGCACACCTGTCCTGCGCGGCCCCCGCCTGCCACGACATGAAGCCTATCGGCACATACGCCGAAATGTCGCCCGGCTTCTTTCCGGCATCGCGGCGGATACGAATCCTCCGGTACCTGCGTGTCCACAGTGGCGTTTGGACGAGCTTCTCGCGCACTTGGTTCGGGTCGCGGCCACTGCTGGTGGCCACCGTCGATCCTCTATCACCGAGATGTTTGATGCCGAGCACGGTCCGCCGGATGCCGGCAACGGCCGGGCAGACCTGCTCCGCGTATGGGAAAGGCTCGGAGCCGACGTCGACGCGATGCTCGCAGGCCGCGGTGGTCGTACCGGAAGCATTCTGGTCATGGACGCGTTCAGCCACGAACTGGATATCCGCTATACCCTCGACGCCGAGCCAACCGCCGACCACCCTGCATTCGCGTGTGCGTTCGAGGTGGCCGCTGCCGGGTTCGCCGCCACAGTGACCGCGCACCAGCTTCCCGCCCTGCGACTCGTGGCGACCGATTCGTTCGGCACCAGGTGGACGATCGGAGCAGGCAAGCCGGCCGCGACGGTCACGGCGGGTCGACTCGACCTTTACAGGTCACTTACCGGCCGGCGCAGCCACGACCAGATCACCGCCCTTGGCTGGGATCGTGACTCGCACCGATGGTTGCCTGCCTTCACCTGGGGACCGTTCACTCCACCGCCCGCACCGGTGGAACCGCTGCAGACCGTCGACCGCCTTCCGGCGCGGTAGGGCCCGCATGAGCTGGTCAACCGCCGACCCGGGAGCCGGAGCGTTCTTGGCGAGATACCGCTGCCGCCCGCCCACGCGAACGGTGCCGCTCAAAGCCGTTCTCGTCCTGTTCCGAGCCGGCTGCAATCGGGATCGAAGAGGTTCAGTCTCGCAAGAGCCTCCGCCGAATTGCGCACCGACTCGCTTGCTGCCAGCGAGTTGTCGCCAGCACCCACCATGAGCATGACGACCTGCGTCTCGAAAACCAGGTCGGCCGGGTACGGCTCGATCAGGTAGCCGCCTATCTCCAGCGTCGCGATACCGTGCATGGCGAGCCAGAAGTGGTGCGCAAGAAGCATCGCGTCGCGCTCGTGGAAACGGCCGGACTCGATGCAACGACCGCAACACTCGACGATCTTCGAAAGGTTGAAGCGACCGTAGTGGCGGTCCTGCTCACTCAGCTTGAAGCTGGCCAGAGTTCGGCCGCCGAACATCACGGAGTAAAGGTGTGCGTTCGCGGTCGCCACCGCTCGGTACACCCGCCCGTACAGTGCCAGATCTTCAACAGGGTCTGCCGACCGGCCGATACGGTCGAACTCGCGCGCCAACCGGTTGAATCCTTCTTGTACGACCTCCTGAATCAGACCGCTCATGCTTCCGAAATGCGTGTAGACGCTCATCGTCGACGTACCGGCTGCCGCGGCCACCCGCCGGACGGATAACGAGTCCGGACCATCGTCGGCGAGCAAGCGAGCGGCGACCTCAATCAACTCCGAGCGTGCTGAATGATGGCGGCTACGTCGGCTCATGTTGACGATTCTGCACGCCACAGCTATCGTACTCGTATCTGGAACCCGTTATTAATCTTGCCCTGCGAAATACGTTCTGATAGCGATGCGAAAGCTACCCATGAGCGACTACATCCACGAAGGCTTTGCATCACCACAAGCGGCATTCAGCCTCCGTACCGGCAGCGATATTCTGGGTGATTGGTCGGCGACAGCCACCCACCGGGAACGGGAAGCCGTATACGCGGCGCTTTTCTCCATGGTCGACGGATCGCTGTTTCACGCATACGAGGTCATGGACGATTTTCAGCTACCGAGCGAACTGTTCGTACTCGTCCCGAACCGCCTGGTCATCAAGATCCGGATAAACTTCCTCGGGTCGTTCAGTATTGTTCGAATAGGGTACCGGGAGGAGTTCTCCGATCTGTTCTTCACGCGACGAGAAGGTTACGGGTAAGAAGGGTCAAGGGCGGTACGCCAGCATCGCGCCGACTACGAAGTCGGCGTACTCCTGGGCGACGATGTCGACGTCCGGCAGCACTTCTATGTCGGCAAGACCGGCGGCGGCAAGGGAGGCCCGCCAGGCGGATGGCGTCAGGAAGCCGTGTGTCGGACGCTTCACCGGATCGGTCGCGACGTCGACAAAACTGTCCAGGAAGGTGAAGATGAACTCCGTATAGACCGGGGTCCTTCGTTGTGTCGGACGCATGCATTCCGACACGACCAGCGCGCCACCCGGCTTGAGCGCCCTCACGGCTTCTGCGAGCACGAAATCCAGATCCGGTGCCACGTGGAAGCAGTTGACGGAGTAGACCACATCGAAGCTGGCGGGCTCGACACCTTGTTCCGCCCACGGCTTCGTCATGTCCACCCTGGCGGACTCCACGAGTGTCGACGGGTCCGCGGCCGCACGGGCAACACGCTCGCCGTACCGCGCGAAGGTCTCGGCCACCTCGGTGAACCGGTACCTGGTTACAGCCGGACCGAATGCGGTCAACACGGCCTCGGCGGCACTGCCGCAACCGCCACCGATCTCCAGTATCTCGACAGACGTGTTCGGCGACGACGCGACTCGAGACAGCGCCTGCGTGCCAACGGCGTTGTTGATCGCGTACAGCGGGTTTTCGTTCGAGAAGTACCGTTGCCACAATCGCAGTTGTGCCGGCCGGAACAAAATCTCGTCTCCGGTCGCCTCGCCACGGAAGAATCGCGGTGACTCCTCGACCAGGGTACGTACGATCTCCACGGCGGGGGCCGTACCCGGATCGATACCAAGGAGTTCGTCGGCGACGCTGTCGAAATCCTCGCCCGGCACCGCATCGGCGACGTAGCGGTCACCGGCACGGTACAGCACGCCGCTTCCCACCAGTTGCTCGTACATGAAGGTCAACGGAATCGTTCGACGCCACGGGATCGACAGCGCGTTCTTGATCTCCGGGACCGTAACTCCCTCCGACGACGGCAGTGCGCCGATGCCATCGAGAATGCGGTGTGAAGCCGCATCGACCAGTCGAGCGAACGACTCGCTCGCGGCCACGAACCGAGGGGTGAACAATTCGCGAACGTTCGGGTCAGTGATCGCTTTGCGTATTCTCGTGAAGCCGTCATCGGCCGTCTTCGGCGCTGATTCCGTCATAGCTCCTCACAGCTCACGCGGCGACGTTGCCGGACATCGGCCGCGTCTCGACGATCAGGGGCAGGCCGCCACCGAGTCGCAACGACATCATCGGCTCCGGGACCACACGGGATGGCGGGTGCTTCCGGAACCGCAGCTCGCGCAGCAACGTGGCGATGATGAAGGTGGACTCGAGCATGCCCAGGTGGTTACCGACGCAGAACCGGGGCCCCGCTCCGAACGGCAGGTACGCGTAGCGAGGCCGGTCAACGGTCCGATCCGGTGCGAACCGGTCCGGGTCGAACCGCTCCGGGTCCACCCAGTACCTCGGGTGCCGGTGCAGGGTGTACGGGCAGATCAACACTTCGGCGCCGGCCGGGACGTGATAACCACCCACCGTGTCGTCTGCCAACGCACGGCGCGGCAGAATCCAGACCGGTGGGTACAGCCGCATGGCCTCCTGCAGGACCATGTTCGTGTACCGCAGCGCCCTCAAGTCCTCATAGACCGGGCGCCGGTCGGCGAGGACCTCGCTGACCTCGGCGTGCAGTCGATCCGCCACCGCGGGATGCCTGCTGAGCAGGTACATCGTCCAGCCGACGGTACTCGCGGTCGTCTCGTGTCCGGCCAGCAGCAGCGTAACGAGCTCGTCCCGCATCCGGCGATGGCCAACCCGCCTGTCCGGTTCCCTGGCCGTGGAGGTGATCAATCGTGTCAACACGTCGTCGCCGGTCTCAACCGGATGGGCTTTGCGCTGTGCCACCAGGCTCTCCACGATCCTGTCGAGATCGGCACGCGCCGCTCGGAACGTCTTGCGTCGCTTCAGCGGCAACCACCTGGGTACAACACCGAGTGTCTCCATCTCGAACATCGCTTGGTTCTGCACGGCCTCGAACGAGTGGTTGACCGAATCGAACGCACTGAGATCGGCCTCGAGGAGGGTCGCGCCGAGCACCCCGAGAGTCAGCGAAGTAATCTCGGACAGCACGTCCACCGGCTTTCCGCTACCGGCGTGCCGACGCAGCCGCGCCACCAGGTCGAGTGCCTCGTCGATGATCACGTCGGCCCGGGCGGAGATGCGCCTGTGCTGAAAGACCGGTTGGATGGTCCTGCGCTGTTCCTTCCACAGCGCCCCCTCGCTCGTCAACAACCCGTCGCCGAGGGCGCGCTTCGCCTCGGTGTATCCGATTCCCTTGTGGTAGTTCGCCGCGTTGTCGGCGAGCACGTGTTTGGCGTGGTCCGGGTGGTTGAAGATATAGAGTTGCTTCGGGCCGATGGTCACCCGAACCGCGTCACCGTACTCCCGAACCGCCCCGCTCATCAGACCGAGCCGATCCGCGCGCAGATCGCGCAGCAGCTTGAACACCGCCCGGCGCGGCGGCCCAGGGGGCACCGGGCGGACCCGGGCAGTCATGCCGCGGCCGGGCGAGCCGCCTGCCCGCCGGTGTCGGAACCGCTACCGTCGTCGACCACCGCCAGCCGGTCTCCTTCGGTACTCAGTACCTGCTCAGCCTGGCGCTGCCTACGTGCCTGCTCCACGAAGTGCACACCCCACAGGAACATTCCCCGGATCAGACACACGATCGCGGTCGCGAAGAACAGGCCGTAAGCGATATGCGCGATCATGAAAACCCCGTATACCAGCGCTACCCCCGCCCCGAAGGCGAACTGCGGTGCAGGCTTCGACGGCGTGGTCCCCGGGTCGGTGACCATGTAGTTCGTGTAAAGCACGAACGCGACTCCCGTCATGACCGCCAACGCGCCGGGAATCGACGTTCCGAAAACCAGCCCGCGAAGCACGGCCTGCAGCGCGAAGAAGCTGAGCCAACCGAAGATCAGCCACATTCGGCCGGTCAGCTTCGCGTTGAGTATCGTGCCGCTCACCGCGATGATCCCCACGATGATCCAGCCACCCACGTCGTTGACGTGTTCGGTGAAGTGGTAGGGCGGCGCGATGCTGGCCCACGGAAAGAGGATGAGCACCAGCAAGATCCCGAGGTTGGACGGATTCATGTAGTGCCGCAGCTTGCCGCGCACCGGGGCACGCAGGATCCACTTGGCCGACACCGCCAGTACCACCGCGAACATCATGACGGAGATCCGGTCGTGAACGTAGATCAGCATGTTGAGCGCGAGACTGGTGATGTGGGCCGGGTAAAGGAACTCGAGCAACCCCTTCAGCCCGCCACCGCGAAACCGCGGCTGCCTGCCCTCGACCCGCGCACCGATCATCTCGAACACCAACTCGGTGACATAGCCGGTGGCTACCGCCACGAACGGCCAGGCCCACGGCTGCTCGAAGCCGAGGAAGAGGTACCCGGCGATATTGAAGATCGTGATCGAGATCGCGAACCTGCGTAGCGCGATCACGATCTTGGGATCGTGCCCTCGCGGGCGGCTGCCCGAAGGCGGCCGGCCACCTGCCTTGGCTTGCGCGACAACCATTTTCCCTCTCACCTCTTCTTCGCCGAGTCGCCGAGCACGAGCGCGTGCCGTCCCTGGCCGAGCTCGAGACGCTGCTTGTGCACCTCGCCCTGACGATCCCGCCACCGCAGTTGGACGCTGACCGGTCCCGCATGGTCGCCCAGACCGATATGCACCTCGTGACTGCGGCGGCCGGAGTGACCGCTACCGCCGTCAACGCGCTGGATGAACTTCTCGCCGTTGGCCGTGGTCACCTCGACCTGAGCACCGATAACCGGCGATCCGGCCACGGGTGCGGTGCCGACCGTGCGTTCCTGCTCATGGGTCAATGTCAGGTTGAGATAACCGCCGGGGTCGGGCGCCTGATTGGCGTAGAACACCGGATCGGCGTATTGCCGTGCCACGGCCATGTCGAGCCGACCGTCACCGTCCGCGTCACCGGTGGCGATACCGCGGGTCGGGACCGGGTCGTTGAGACCCAGCTCCGCAGCCAGGTCGACGTAGTAACCGTCGGCACCTTTGACGAAGAAGTGCAGCGGGTCACCGCCTGCGAGATCGTCGCCGAGCGTGAAATTCGGCCACAGCAGCGGATCGGGCACCAGACTGTCGTTGGCCATCGCGAGCTCCTGCAGTTGCGGCCACCGATTGGTCTCTCCCTTGACGAACCCGTTGGCCTGCGCGATCTCCAGCGTGCCCGAGTTCGAGAAGTCGGCCAGCTTGACATCCCAAGCCCAGCCGGACCAGTGCGTACCCACCTCGGCGCTGACGTCGCGGAACGGCGCCACGCCGTTGCGTAGCCGGCCGCGCATGTCCTCCTTGTCGTCAGCGGTGTTCAGATAGTGGAAGTGACTTTCCACGATGCCCCACGTTCGCGTCAGGTTGGATACGAAGGCGTCATAGAGACCGTCTTGGTCGAGGTCGCCGAAGTCGACGCCCATGCCCTTGAAGGAGTCGTTTCCGATCCGCTTGGATTTCGGGGTTCCGGCCGTGCGAGTGGTAACGGTGTTGCTGAACCTCGGCTGACCTGGCTTCGACTCGTTGTACAGCAGCCGATCGGGGCCGAAGTCGTTGGCGATGTACAACTCGGGCAGCATGTCGCCGTCCAGGTCGTTCGCGCTGACGGCCAGGGTCCAACCGTTGCGGGCCACTTCGGGAATCGCCTCGTCGGGCGCTCGTGAGAACGTCGCGGTCGGTTGGTCACCCGACGTGCCGCCCGCACCGAGCAGGATGATCGAGTCGCCACCGTTTTGCGCCTGGGACAGCGAGTGGTTCATCTCCACGCCGCCGGAAGCCGTGGCATCGAGGACCGGACTGTCAGGAAAGTAGTTGCCGAGGAACACATCGTCGTTGCCGTCACCGTCGAAGTCGCCGACGGTCGCCGCATTGGTGTTCCACTGTGGACCTGAGTACGTGGCACCCGCCTCGGTGCTGCTGTTGGGGACCACCTCGGTGGGCTGGTACGCGCCGGAGGAGTACTTGCCGTAGCTCGCCCGTGCGAGGTAAAGGATCGGCGTGCGGCCCCACATGTAGACGAGGAGGTCCATCCGGCCGTCCTGGTTGAAGTCGGCCGGAACGCACCCCATCGGTGCCATCGTGTCGTCGACCGGCAGCGGGTCCGCAGCCAACTCGAACGGCTCGTAGCGCCCGCCGTTCTTGTCAGGTACCGGTGTGACGATCACCTGATCGGTGCGAGGGTCCACGAGACACAGGTCGTTGGCGAGCCCGTCGGCGTCAAGGTCGTTCATCGCGACCCCGGCGCCGACCGAGGAGATCCAGGCGTCGATGTGCTTATACGCCTGGTTGACCTGCCTTACCGACTGGTACCGGCCAGAAGCGGGCAGCGCCACACCGTGGCCGGTGAAGGCGAACTCACTCGCCAGCTCCTGCCTCTCCTCGGCAGAACTACGGGGAAGGGCGACCACGAAGTAGAGACCGACAACGACGACGAGCGCGATGACGCCGGTCAGCTGCCTGCGCAGCACACCAAACGGTCCGGTCATGTATTGACACCTCCGAGCGAAACGAACTCGGCAGCAAGCCGCCGCCGCCATATCTCGTACGCGGGTAGATCGCCGTCCAGCTGACGGTCCGGCCTTCGGTCCACCACGAGCCGAGCAGCCTCCTGCGGCGTCATACCGCAGAACAACCGCGTCGCCACTTCGGTGTGCGCGGGAACGACCCCGCTGCGCACCCTGGCTTCCGCGGCGAAGGCGCACGCCTGCGCCAGGGCACCCCGATGCTCGCCCGATCGGCGGGCCAACGTGCGTAGCTCGGCCTCGTCACCGCCGCCTGCGAAGGTGGCCGCCAAGCCGGCACCGGCGTAGAGGTCACCTCGCCTCGCCGCAGGGAAGGTGTCGATCAGGTTCGCTACCCGAACCGGATCCGTGCCTGCGACGAACCACAGCGCACGTCCGATGCCCTGATCGATCGCGTGCGTGGTGAACCATGCGTGCCCGCCTGCAAGCCATCGCACGGACTTGTCGACGTGGTGTTCGTGAACGTAACGACGGGTGTGGAAGTAGGCCTGATGGAAGCCATAGCCGTCGAGCACCAACGGGGCCAGAACCTGGTCGAGGGTATCCGGCCTCGGCCAGCGGATACGCGGGAGCCTCGCCATCGCCCAGCCGATCCCGACATAGATGAGGTAGCGCTGTTCGCCGCCGCGCTCGGTGTCCAGCAGCCGCCGGACGTGGTCGCGTCGACCCAACGGCAGCCCGTCCAGCACCGCCGCGCCCATCCCGGCGCCCTCGTAAGCGAAGGCGCGAAGCCAGCCAGGTAGCTGCTGCAGCCGGTTCACGGTCTCATCCGGCGTGGCCGCCTCCATCACCGCCGCGTATCCGTCGAGGAAGGTGAGTCCGACCGTTTCAAGCCTTTCCCGCGCGAGTTCGGATTTCTTGTAGAAGCCTCGCCGGTCGAGGTTGGTCTCGACGACGTCAGGCGTCAGCAGTCGCCGACGTAAATTCCGCCAGAACATGGCCGGCTCACCCCTCATGATTTCCGGTCGTTCGTGCTGTAGCGTTGCGGCCCGGAGACGGACCCGGGGCTGTTCGCCAATAGGCGTGCCGTTGCCGTACGCCCTGTCGCTTGTTTGGCCGCCTTGCTGTTGTCCCGCGATGCGGTTTCCAGGAAATGAGCACGGATTCGAGATCTCCACTGCTCGTACAACGGTTCCGCGGTTGTCGGCTCGACCGGATTCGATTCGGTACGGTCGGCCAATGCCACTGCTTGCTCGACCGAAAGCCCTGTGAACACTTCGGTACCCAGCCGCGAGTGCGCGGCTACGAACCCGGCGGCGTGCCGCGCGGTGATCGCGAAGACAGCGCCGAGCGCGAGCTGGCTACGGTGCGATCCCGCCGCGTCGCGCACCGCCGCAAGGCCGTCGGCCTCGCAGCCGCCCGCGAACGTCGCGGCGAGCCCCACACCACTCCACAGATCGGCCCGGCGCGCCTCGTCGAACGCGTTGACCGCGGCCACGACACCGCTCGGGTCACCGCCGTGGATGAACCACAGCGCCCGGCCGATACCTTGATCGACCGCGCGCGGGAAGTAATCCGGCGCTCCCTGGAACGGATACGGTGCCGGGACACGCTGCCCGCCGACGTACAGCCGGGTCTTGAAGTAGGCCAGGTCGAAGCCGTAGCCGTCGACCGCGAGCCATGACATCGTCGGGTGGTACCGCATTCCGTCGAGATCGGGGATGACGTGTCGCCACAGTGGCCTCGGCAACCTGGCCATGGCGAAACCAATGCCGATATACGCCAGCAGTAGGTGCCGAGCTCCCGGTCCACGCAGCAGGCGCTCGGTGCGCCTGCCTCGGCCACCCGCCATGACATCACGAACCGTGAACGCCATGGCCGCACCTTCGTATGCGAACCCACGATGCTCCACTTCGACCAGTTCGAGTCGGCGCTCCACCTCCCAGAGGTCCCGGGCGGCCATTCCCCACTCGAACCCGCAGACCACGGCCTGCGGGATGGCTTCGAGTCGCTGCGCGGACGGCGACGCCGCGCCAGGTAGGTCCCGATCGGCCAAGGTGACGGCCGACAGCCTCGGCGCCAGCAAGTACTGGCGCATCGCACCGAGAAACGATGGCATCGAACGGCCTTTCGCAAGCGGAGTTGGTGATTACAGCGTCGAGGCCCGGGACGAGCTCCGGCATCTCCGTTGTTGCCGCGACCGGAAAGTCGCAAGTAATTCGCAACAGCGGAGAACTGACATGCGGCATTCGCGAAGAAGGTATTGCCGCCGGCCGGAAGGCACTCTTGAGGTGAAGGTCGGACGCGTATCAACGCCTGTCACCGCACCCGGCTGTTCTCCGCCGAGTACGGTCGGCGCTACGCCAGGAACCGATTCGCGTCGCCGGAGTGCCCCACAGAATACGGCGGTGAAGAGTTGAGCAGCTTTCGAATCGCGATAGTCGGCATCGGACTTCGCTATCCCGACGCAGCCAGCACGGCTGAGCTCTGGCAGAACGTCCTTGCCGGGCGCCGGGCGTTCCGCAGTCTGCCCGAAGCGCGGATGAACCGCGCGGACTACTACTCGCCGGACCCGAGCTCTCCGGATCGCTTCTACACCGACAAGGCGGCCGTCCTTCGCGACTTCGAGTTCGACCGCGTGAAATACAAGGTCGCCGGTAGCACGTACCGATCGACCGACCTCACGCACTGGTTGGCGCTCGATGTCGCGGCGAGTGCCCTTGCCGATGCCGGCTTCCCCGACGCGCGGGGGCTGCCCCGACAGAAAACCGGGGTGATCATCGGTAACAGCCTGACTGGCGAGTTCTCCCGCGCGAACCTGATGCGGCTGCGCTGGCCCTACGTCCGCCGTACGGTCGCCGCCGCGCTGGCCGCGAGAGGGTGGGACGAGGAGGAAACGAGCGCGTTCCTGCGGGATCTCGAGCCGGTGTACAAGGCACCGTTTCCGCCTGTCGACGAGGACACGCTCGCAGGCGGGCTCGCCAACACCATTCCCGGCCGGATCTGCAACTATTTCGACTTCGGCGGCGGCGGCTACACCGTCGACGGCGCCTGCTCGTCTTCGCTGCTTTCGATCGCCACCGCGAGCAAGGCGCTGGCCGACCGCGAAATCGACGTGTGCCTCGCGGGAGGCGTCGACCTCTCCATCGACCCGTTCGAGGTGATCGGGTTCGCCAAGACCGGAGCACTGGCGACCAGCGAGATGAAGGTCTACGACACCGGCTCCAACGGATTCTGGCCAGGGGAAGGGTCCGGCATCGTCGTGCTGATGCGGGAGCCTGACGCGATCGAACGGGGCTTGCGTATCTACGCCTCGATCACCGGCTGGGGAATCTCATCGGACGGCAAAGGCGGAATCACCCGGCCCGAGGTCTCCGGACACCGACGTGCGATCGATCGCGCCTACGCGAAAGCCGGGTACGGCGTGGAGACGGTGGGCTACTTCGAGGGCCACGGCACCGGGACGGCACTGGGCGACACGACCGAGCTGGAGACCTTCAACTCGGCTCGGCGCGGCGCCGAGCCTTCCGCCCGACCCGCGGCGTTGAGCACGATCAAGGGAAACGTGGGGCATACCAAGGCCGCGGCGGGCGTCGCGGGTTTGATCAAGGCGGCCCTTTCGGTGTACCACCAGGTCATCCCTCCTGCTACGAGCCACCACGAGCCGCACACGAAGCTGACCGAACCGTCGGCACGGGTATACGTGCCGCGTACGGCAGAGCTGTGGCCTGCCGAGGCGCCTATCCGGGCAGGTGTGTCCGCCATGGGGTTCGGCGGGATCAACACTCACGTGACGATCGAGGCGGCACCTGGGGCGGCTCGCCGCGCGATGCTGCCCGCCGAGGTCGTCGAGTTGGTGTCCGGTAGGCAGGACGCGGAACTACTGTTGCTGGACGGCGCGGACCATCCGGCGTTGCGTGCGAAGGTGGCTCAGCTGCTGGACCTGGTTCCCGCGTTGTCCTTCGCCGAAGTCACCGACCTTGCAGGAGAACTCGCGGCTCAGGTGTCCGGCGGCCAGGTGCGTGCCGCCATCGTGGCTACCAGCCCCGAGGACGCGGTCGGCAAGCTGGAGAAGCTGGCGACCGCGCTGGACGCGGGCAGCCGCGACCTGTTCGCCGACGGGGTGTTCCTGGGCAGCTCGAAGACTCGGCCGAAGATCGCCTACCTGTTCCCGGGGCAGGGCTCCGGCCGCGGCGGCACAGGCGCGCTGCGCCGCCGGTTCTCCGAGGCGGACGCGGTGTTCACCGATGCGGGGATACCGCAAGCAGGCGGGGCGGCGACCGAGGTTGCTCAGCCGAGGATCGTCGCCGGTTCCGTCGCTGCCATCAAGGTGCTGCGCAAGCTCGGTGTCGAGGCCGACGTCGCGACCGGACACAGCCTCGGGGAGCTGACCGCGCTGGCTTGGGCGGGGGCACTGGACCTAGGGGAGGTAGTGCGCCTCGCCGGCGTGCGCGGCCAGGTGATGGCCAACGCGAGTGAGGGCAACGGCGCGATGGCAGGCCTGGCCGCTACGCCCGAAGAAGCCGCAGCGCTGTCCTCGGACGAACCGGTCGTGATCGCGGGTTACAACGGCCCATCGCAGACGGTGCTCTCGGGCGATGCGGACGCCGTCGACCGGGTGTGTGAGCGCGCCCGCGCGGCGGGCATCCACGCGACGCGGATCAACGTCTCGCACGCGTTTCACTCCCCGCTCGTCGAACCGGCAGCGGCAGCGATGGCTGAGCGGCTGACCGAGTTCGACTTCGGCACGCCGACCCGGACCGTGATCTCCACGGTCACCGGCACCGAGATGGACCCTGGCTCCGACCTACGCGCGCTGCTTCGCGACCAGATCAAGCTTCCCGTCCGCTTCCACGAGGCCGCGGCGGTGGCCGTCGCCGATGCGGACCTGGCGATCGAGGTCGGTCCCGGACGGGTCCTCACGGGCCTGCTGGCCGATATCGCCGCTAACACCCCGGTCCTGAGCGTGGACACCGATGCGGGTTCATTGCGCTCGCTGCTGTCAGTGGTCGGCGCCGTGTTCGCGAAGGGCACCGACATCGACATCGACGCGCTGTTCGCCGGGAGGGTACTGCGCCCGCTGCCGCTCGACGGCTCGTTCACCTTCCTGGCCAACCCGTGCGAGTCCGCGCCGGACCTCACGATCGGGCAGGGTGAGCCGGCCGCGGAGCGCGAACCGGATGCCGCGACCGAGGCGCGGGCCGCCGGGCGACAAGAGCACATCTCGACTCTGGACCTGCTGCGGCAGAAGGCGGCCGAGCGGGTCGAGTTGCCGTTGGACGCGGTCAGCGCGGCCAGCCACCCCCTCGACGACCTCCACCTGAGCTCGATCACCGTCGGCCAACTCGTCAACGACGTCACCAGAGAGGTCGGGTTGCCTCCCCTCACGTTGACGACCAGCTTCGCCACCGTGTCGCTCGGTGAACTGGCTGAACTGATCGACACCTCGGCCGAGACATCGCAGGGCGACAGCGGTGTTCGTGGCCGTGCCGAGGCGCATGGTGTGGCCTCGTGGGTCAGGCCGTTCTCGGTGGACCACGTCCCTGCGCCTGCACCGAACGTGACGGTGGGCGCGGGAGCAGCCGGCGCGTGGCAACTGTTCGCCCCCGCCGACCATCCATTCGCCGAGCGGCTGCGCACGGCACTGACCGAGGCCGGTATCGGCGACGGTGTCCTGCTGTGCCTTCCCGACAGCGGCGAGGCGCACGTCGACCTCATCTTGCGAGCGGGCAAGTTCGCCGTCGCAGCGCCCACCGGAACCCGGTTCGTCGTGGTGCAGCACAAGCTCGGGGCCTCGGGCCTTGCCAGGACCGCGTTCCTCGAAGCCGAAGGGATGCCGACGACGATCGTCACGCTGCCGGTAGGCGCCGACGTTGCCGAGCTGACCTCCTGGGTGGTCACGGAGACGGCGGCGACCACGACGTTCGCCGAGGTGCGCTACACCGCCGACGGCACCCGCACCACACCGCGGCTCAAGGTTCTGCAACCGTCACCCACGCCTGGCACCGACAACCCTCTCGACTCCACCGATGTCGTCCTCGTGACCGGAGGCGGCAAGGGGATCACCGCGGAGTGCGCTCAGGCACTGGCCGCGGACGTCGGCGCGGCGCTCGCACTCCTCGGCAGGGCCGATCCCGCGACCGACGACGAGTTGGCGACCAACCTGGACAGGCTGGCCGCGGCCGGGGTGAGGCACGTTTACGAGCGCGCCGATGTCACCGACCCCGCCCAGGTAGCCGCCGCGGTCGCGCGGTTGCAGGCAGAAGTCGGCCCGATCACAGCCGTGCTCCACGGCGCGGGCCGCAACGAGCCCACGCCGCTGGCGAGCCTGACGGAGGACGCGTTCCGCGCGACGCTCGCGCCGAAGATCGCCGGCCTGCGCGCCGTGCTCGACGCCGTGGACCAGGACAAGATCAAGCTGCTGATCACGTTCGGGAGCGTGATCGGCCGCGCAGGCCTGCCGGGGGAGGCGCACTACGCGACGGCCAACGACTGGATGAGCGAGCTGACGGCGGACTTCCAATCCTCGCACCCCAACGCTCGGGCACTGGCGATGGAATGGTCGGTCTGGTCCGGTGCCGGGATGGGAGAGAAGCTCGGTGTGGTCGAAGCGCTGGTCCGCGACGGCATCACCCCGATCTCGCTGGAGCACGGCCTTACCACGCTTCGGCAGGTGCTGGCCGACCCGAAGGCGGGACCGGTGCTGACCATCAGCGGACGAATGGGTGGCCTGCCGACGCTCCCGCCTCTGGAAGCAGTCGAGCCGCCGCTGTGCCGCTTCATCGACCGTGTCGTGGTTCACTACCCGGGGATCGAACTCGTCACCGAGGCGCAACTGTCGGTCGGAAGTGACCCATATCTTTCCGACCACCTGTTCGACGGTGAGCTGCTGTTCCCCGCGACCCTGGGGATGGAGGCCATGACCCAGGTCGCGACAGCGGTTCTCGGCAGGACGGGTACACCGTTGCTGTCCGATGTGGAGTTCTTGCGGCCGATCGTGGTCGGCAACGACAAGGCGACGACCATCCGGCTGGCCGCCCTTGCCCTCGACGACGAAACGGCGTCGGTGGTGATCCGCACAGAGCACACCGACTTCAGCGCCGACCATTTCCGGGCGACGATCCGCCTGCCGAGGCCCGCCGTGCCTGACGAAGCCCCGTCACGCGAGGCCCTGGCACTGCCCGCCATTCCGTTCGACCCCACCACTGAGCTCTACGGCGGCATGCTGTTCCAGGGCAAGCGTTTCAGGCGGATCTTGCGCTACCGTCGCGCCAGTGCGCGGCATGCCGTCGCCGAACTGTCCACGATCCCGCCCTCCCCGTGGTTCGCCGCCTACCTTCCGCAGGAGCAGGTGCTGGCCGACCCGGGCACGCGAGACGCGGTCATGCACGCGATCCAGTGCTGCGTACCGGACGCGACGCTACTTCCGCAAGGCGTCGAGCGGCTCTTCCTTGCCCATCCGGAGGACCAGAGCAGCGATTTCGTGCTCGTGGACGCGCGGGAACGCTCACAGGAGGGCGACAGCTACGTCTACGATGTCGACGTGCTCGACCCTGCGGGCCGGGTCGTCGAGCACTGGCAAGGCCTGAGGCTGCGCGCGGTTCGCGCGAGCAACGCCGGCCCATGGGTACCGGCGATGCTGAGTGGCTACCTCGAGCGCACGCTCGAGCGGGTGCTCGGCGGCCACCGAGCGGTCGTCGTCGAGCCCGCGGCCACGGGGTCGTCCGACGCGGGAGACGCCGGCACCGGCAGGGCGGACACGGCCCTCGCGGCGAGCCGTGCGGTAGGGCGGCCCGTGACGCTGCGGCACCGCCCGGACGGCAAGCCCGAGATCGATGGCGCGCGGATCTCCGCATCGCACGGTGCCGGGACAAGCCTGGTGGTCGCCGGTGACGGCAGGCTCAGCTGTGATGTCGAGCCCGTAGCCGTCCGTGCCGAGCAGGCTTGGACCGACCTGTTGGGAAGTGCGCTGAGCAAGGTTCGTGACCTCGTGGCGGCGGAGTCGGGCGACGATCCCCACACGGCGGGGACTCGCGTCTGGTGCGCGCTGGAGTGCCTGCACAAGGCGGGCATCACGGAGCGGACCCTGACGGTGGACCGAGTGACGGCGGACGGCTGGGTGCTGCTCTGCGCAGGCGACGCGACGGTGGCCACCTGGGTCGCGATGTTGACCGGCCGCGAAACACCTGTGGTGTTCGCGGTGCTCTCGGGAGTGGAAGGGACCACAAAATGATCCGCTACTACGAGATCCGCCACCTGGTTGGCTTCGAGGAGACCAACTTCGTCGGCAACGTGTACTACTCGCACTACCTGCGATGGCAGGGGCATTGTCGGGAGCAGTTCCTCCTCGACAGGGCGCCGGACGTGCTCGCCGACATCATGGAGAACGACCTGAAGCTGTTCACTCTCAAGGCCGAGTGTGAGTTCTTCGCCGAGATCAAGGCGTTCGACGAGCTGTCCGTGCGAATGCAGCTTCTGGAGTTGACCCAGACACAGATCGAGCTGGGATTCGACTATGTGCGGCTCGACAAGGGCGACGAGCGGCGGGTGGCGAAAGGGAGGCAACGCATCGCCTGCATGCGTGGACCGAACTACGCCACCGTACCGGCGCGAGTACCGATCGAACTCAGGGAGGCGTTGACCCCCTACCAGGGAGTCGGGTCACCGATGTCGATCGCGGCTGGGGGTTCACGTGCTCGGTGAAGGCCGACTTGTCCACCTGCCACGTGAGGTCGAGCCTGCCTCGTTTCGGGAGGTGATGGCTCAATTCGCCACCGGCGTGACCGTGCTGACCGTCGGTGGCGAGCACGGCCACGGCATGACCGCCAACGCGTTCGCCTCGGTGTCGCTGAACCCCCCGCTGGCGTTGTGCTGCGTGGCCAGGCGCGCCCGACTCCACGAAGCGATCCTGTCCACCCGCGGCTACGGCATCTCACTGCTCGCGGCCGGTCAGCGGCGGCTGGCACGCCATTTCTCCGACCGGAGCAGGCCGAGGGGAATGACCCAGTTCGACGGGGTTTCCTGGACTCCAGGCCCCAGAACAGGTGCCCCGCTTCTCGCTGGGGCGCTCGGCTGGCTGGAGTGCGATCTGGTCGAGGTGTACCCCGGCGGCGACCATTCGATCTTCCTCGGCCAGGTGCTGAACTCAAGCCGTGGCCCAGGGCGGGAGCCGCTGCTGTTCTTCACCAGTGACTATCACGAGCTGACTTCGCCGGCCAAGCCGGCGTGACGGCGTCGCCGCCCGCGAGAGCGTGGCGGCGACGAACCGAAGGGTCCAGACCGATCGGTGCCCGGAATCGTCCGACGATCCGGGCACCGATCCTTCGGTCGCGCCTCGGCCGCCTCGCTCAGCCGCAGGCTGAACTGCCCGCCGCCAGCCAGGTACTCACTCGGCGGGCGGCGGCCATACTGGCCCAGGCCGCCACTTCCACCAACTCACGATCACCGGCACCGGCGCGGCGAACCGCCGCTACCAGCCCGTCGTCGACCTGGTACGCGGCGAGCGCGACGACCAGCGCGAACCGGCCGACCGCCTGGTCCGCCTCGGAAAGCTCCGCGGTGGCCTCGTCCACCCAAGATCGGCTGATGCCGGGTGGCTCGCCGTCCCAGGCGCGCAGGTGGCGTCGCACGAGGTCGCGAACGCTCGCCGGGACGGAACGCTCGCCTGCCGCGTCGAGCGCCGCATAGGCGCGTGCGAACGCGTCGGCGACGATCGGGTTCGCCCTCGCCCAACACAGCTCGTCGGGCTGCCGCGCGGCCGGTAGCAACCGCAGCGAGGTGCCCGCTCGCGGGCCGCCACCCGACGGCCGAAGTATCCAGGACAGCACGCGACGGGCTCTGGGGCGCGCGGCCTCGGGAACGTGTGGCGGCAACGGGGAATCGCCGAGGAAGACGTTCACCATCCGGTTGTAGTAATGGAAGGCCACCGCCGTACCGATGATCTCGGGTGCCTGTACCGCGGTGAACGGCAAGTTGTCCGCGGTACCCGCCGTGGCCGTCTCCTTCACCCAGGCCTCGATCCGTTCCCGCTCGGCGTTGTCGCGCCGGTCCTCGGCCGCCACGAGACCCGCCACCGTCGTGCCGTGTACGTCCTCGCAGTAGGGGCAGCGATTGGCCGCGGAAACCGAGGTCGCCACCAGTTCCTTGCTGGCACGGTCTACGTGTCCTCGCGCGACGAGGGTTTCCCGCAGAATCAACCAGCTGGCGGCCAGTGCCTCGGGCGAGGGCGAGTGCAGGCCGACCGGCGGCGCCATCATGCCGAAGTCCCGCTCGACCTGCCGGTAGACCTCGGCGACCAGCCCACGCGCCGCGCGAGTCGGCACAGCCTTGACATGACGGGTTTGTCGAAGTGATCGCCGCAGATACAGCCGGACCAATGTGGGGGCCATTGCCGCTCCTCGCACATCATGTCGGTAATATGGGTAAGCTACAGTCCGGGCCTACGCCCGCCATCTCCCCACATGCGCACCTCCGGTGACTCACTCACATCGGGCCAAAACCTGTGCGCGGCCTCACATTGCGATAGCGTGTGGCCATGGCAACCGACCTCTTCGCGGGAATCCCGGTCAAGGACTACGAGGCAGCGCTGGCTTGGTACGAGCAGCTATTCGGCTCGCCCCCGACATTCGTCGCGAGTGACACCGAAGTGGTATGGGAACTCGCCGAACACCGCTGCATAGCCATCGAACACGTACCAGAGCGCGCGGGTAACGCCATGAACACCGTCTTCGTCGACGATTTCGACGACCGCGTCGCCGCGATCGAATCGCGAGGGCTGACGCCGGTGAAGCGGGAAACCTACGGAAACGGTGCGCGGAAAGCTCTCTACCGCGATCCCGACGGCAACGAGATCGGGATCGGTGGCCCTCCCGTCGAATAGCAACGTGAGCGGCGCCGGCACTTGGGATGACCGGCGCCGCTCACGCCTTACGGAGCCACGTCGCGTGGGCTGTTGTGGTACGCGGCCAGGTACCACTCGCCTCCGCGCTTCACCAGCACCCACGACGCGCGGATGGCCCGCGCATCGGACACCTCCGTCTCACCGGGCGCCAGGATGCCGCCCGTCGTGGTCAACACGGCCGAGTCCGCCGTCAGGAAGCTGACGTTGACGGGCCGGCCGGTGACCTGTGTTCCCTTGAACTGGCCGGCGAACGCCTGCGCCATGTACGAGCGAACCTCGTCGCGGCCCTTCCTGAAGACACCGGGAAGGATCATGGTGCAGTCTTCGGTGAAGACCTCGGCGAAGGCATCCGCGTCGTGTCGCGCCCACGCGGTCCCGATCTTTCCGGGAATCGCGGCGACCGCGGCCCTGTCCTCGTCGGAGGGCGCGGTTGGCAGCGCGGACGGGTCAATCGTGGTCATATTTTGTCCTTTCAGCCGAAACTGGCCTGGCAACGCGGTTTCCAGTTTCGGCTTCGGCTCGGACCACCAGCAACTTTCCGAGTGCGCACAGCCTGCCCGGGCACCGTGCTATCCGAGCATCCCGGCGAAATCCACGATGTCGCGCGCGAGTTCGTCCGTACACTCGAGCATCGGAAAGTGTCCGCCCTTCGAGTACTCGCGCCACATTCGCACGTCGCCGCGTGAGCGCTCGCCGAAATGTCGAGGAATTTGCAGCATCAGCGGATCAGCGAACGAAGAGTAGCCGAATGGCACCTCGATACGTTCACCCGGCCCCAACGTCGGCGGGTCCTCGGTCGAACCGGCATATGACCAAAGAGAGGTCGCCACGGAATCACTCACCAGATAGATCATGACCTCCGCGAGCAACCGGTCCAGCCCGTAGACGTCGGGAAACGATCGGTCGTTCGGACCGGTCCATTTCTGCCACTTGTCGAGTACATACGCGGCGAAGCCCACCGGGCTGTCGGCCAGCGCGTAGGCGATCGTCTCCGGCCTGGTCACCTGCAGCGCGGCGTAGGCACTCTCCCGGGCCATCGTGGCGGCTTCTCGGGCGACGAAGTCGAGTTCCTCGGGTGTCGGGTCGTCCACTCCGGTCTCTCCACTGCCCGGCACGGCGCCCGCATGCCGAAGGCCGAACATGGTGGTGTGTGATCCCACAAGCTGCTCAGGCCGATCGACCGCCAGCCAGTCCGCGACGACGGCACCGAAGTCGCTGCCGTGTACCAGGTAACGCTCGTGGCCGAGCACCTCCGTCATAAGACGCGCGATCCGCTCCGTGACGAACCGCAGGCCTCGCGGCCGGTCGGCGACCGGCTCGGAGAAGCCGTAACCCGGTATCGACGGCACGACCACCTCGAAGCCGTACGCGACCAACCGCCTGGCCAGCGGCAGCATGGTGTAGAAGCTCGTAGGCCAGCCGTGCACGAGCAGTACCGGCGGGCGGTCGGTTACCTGTGACCGCGGCCGCAGTCGCGCGAAGTGCAGCTCCCGCCCCTCGATCGGCGCGAGGTACTGCGGCACCCGACGCAGTTGGGCCTCGACCGCTCGCCAGTCGAACCGCGAGTGCCAGTAGCCCAAGACGTCGCGGAACCAGTCGGCAGCTACGCCGAAGTCCCACGCCGCCCCTTGCGCGGTGACCGGTAGGTGCGCCGCGCGCACTCGGTGCCGGATACGGTGCAGCGTCTCCCATGGAACCCGAACTTGGAACGGTCGAAGGTCGCGGCCCGGCCTGGGTACCGGCCGCTGCCGCGGCTCGGAGAGCGCGGCTCCCGCGGTGGCCGCCGGAACGACCGTGCTGAGGGCGCCACCCGCCGTCACGGCTGAGCCGAGCCGCAGCACCGACCGCCGCGTCAGTGGAACATCCACGTGGTCCTCCCTGATAGGAACTAACCCTCTTCGCTACCCTCGTGCCGGCCGGGCGCGGGCGCGACCGCCGTGGCCGCTTCGGGCGGCTCCGGCTGGCCCGTCCTCGGGAGATGACGCAGCAAGCGCCAGATCATCACGGCTGTCGCGGCGAAAACCACCGCGCCGACGGCCATTGACGTATTGAGTCCGGCCACTGCGGACTCCCGTGCCGCCGCGAGGATCTCGGCGGTGCTTTCGGCGGGCAGCTGCCCGACCCTCGACAGCGCCCCGGCAAGCGATCCGGTCGTGTCCGCCACGACCTCATCCGCAACGCCGGGTGGTACCACGCCCTCCATGCCCCGGCGATAGATCGCCGCGGCGATCGTACCGATGATCGCCAGCCCCAGGGTGGACCCGAGGTTGTTGCTGGTCTCCGACAACGACGCGGCCGACCCGCTCTTCTCCTTCGGGACGGCATTCATGATCATGCCGATGCCGAGTGAGAACAGTGGGCCCGCGCCAAGGTGAATCAGGCCGCTCCCGATCACGATAGGCACCGGCCCACTCTCCAGGTCGACCGTGATCCCAACGGCGAAACCGATGACGGCGACACCGAGGCCACCTGCGATGACCGTCGCAGGCCGCATCCGTTCGGCCAGCCGGGGGGCCAACTGTGACCCGATCGCCAGGCTGACCCCGGCAGGGACCAACCACAGACCGGCCTCCATCGCATCGAGGCCCAGCACCAACTGCACGTACTGAGCCACGACCAGCGAGCTCCCGGCGATCGCCGCGGCGGCGATCAGCAGCGAGGCCAGCGTGCGCCCGGTGATGCGGCCTGCGAACAGCCGCAGGTCCAGCAGCGGGTCGGTCAGCCGCAGCTGCCTGCGCACGAACAGCCAGCCGCACCCGGCGCCGGCCAGGATCGCCACAGTCGGCGCGACCGGCGACAGCTCGCCCGCGGCGAGTTCCTTCATGCCATACGTCGCAGGCAGGATCGCCGCGAGCGACAACGCGACGCTGGTCAGGTCCAGCCGTCCAGCGTTCGGGTCGCGGTGTTCCGGTAGTAGGAACGGTCCGGCGACCAGCAAGAGTCCCGTCATCGGCACACCGAGCAGGAATACCGAACCCCACCAGAAGTTCTGCATCATCAGCCCGCCGACCGCTGGACCGAGCGCCGAACCGCCCATGACGCAGCTCAGCCACCCGGCGACAGCCAACGCGAGCTGCCTCGGGTCGGAAAACAGGTTCCGGATGAGCGCCAGCGTGGACGGCATCAGCGTCGCGCCCGCGATACCCAGCAGCGCGCGGGTAACGATCAGCATCTCGGCGCTGACCGAGTACGCCGCTATGACGGAGCCGACGGCGAACGCGCCTGCTCCGATCAGCAGCAGCTTGCGGCGGCCGATCCGGTCCCCCAAGGTGCCCATGGTGACCAGGAAGCCCGCCAGCGTGAAGCCGTAGCTGTCCATGATCCACAGCTCCTGAGTGCCGGTGGCGTCAAGCCCCGCACTCAGATGCGGCAGCGCGAGATACAGCACCCCGATATCCATTCCAACCAGGGTTGTCGGCAGCAGCAGCACCACGAGTGCCCACCACGCCCGGCTGCCCGCCCGCTGCGAGTCGCCCCCCTCGCTGTCGCGCATCGCCACGCTCCCTCCACTCGTCAGCAGGTGATGGATCGCCCGGCCAGCCGGCGGCAATGAAGCGCCCTCATCAGTTGTCGGCAGCCGCCGAGTCCCGACCGGCGACGGCAGGCTGCGTCACGGCGGCCCTGTGCCTACGGGACACCGCGAACCGCCGCATGATCGGGCGTTCGAAAAGGACGTAGGTCGGCCACGCCAGCAGCACGGTCGCGGTGAGCAGCAGCAGGAGCAATCCGACAGCGGGAAGCGTCTCGAGGTCGGTTCGCTGATCAAGCCAAAGCAGACCATGGAACAGCACCAAGTAGTGCCACAGGTAGAAGGCGTAGGACAACTCCCCTGCGAAGACGATCGGCCGCCACCGCAGGAAAGTGGGGCGACCCTCGATGTCCGCCCTGGCGCCCGCCGCGACAAGCAGGCCGATCGGCACGATGTTGAGCGCGACGAGTGAGAACGTGCCCTGCAGTTCGGTGGAGACCACATAGGACACGGCTGTCAGCAGCGCGGCGCCACCGAAGCCGATCGGAAGCCGCCTGCCGGTCTGCACGATCCTTGCCAGCACGATGCCCAACACGAAGTCGAAGATCCGAACTGGTGGGAACACGTACACCAGCCAGTACTGGTTCAGCGAGTATGTCTGCGACCACGGCACTGCGGGCTCAGCCGGCAGTGCGAGGGCCACCGCCGCGATGAGGAAAACCGCCGCGACCATCGCCCCTGCCCACAACCACAACCGCGCGGGCGCGATCCGATCGATCAGCCGCTTCCACCACGGGAACGTGAAGTAGAACAGCACCTCACACGACAACGTCCAGGTGATGGGGTTGATGCTGGAGAACACCTCCATGGAGGGGAACCACGACTGGACCAGGAACAGGTTCGCCAAAGCGTAGTCGTCGCTCACCGCCGGCTGTGCGACCGTCGCGAAAATGACCAGCGTGGCCAGGAAAGTGAGTATGTGGTTCGGATAGATCTTGAAGAACCTGCGCCGCCAGAACCTCGGCGGCGTGTCGTCGTCACGTGCCGACCAGGCGAGGATGAACCCGCTCAGTACGAAGAAGAAGCCCACACTGATGGGCCCCTGGCGAAACAGCCACTCGAAGCCCGAAGCTACCTCGTCGTCACCGAACAGCCCGAGGTAGCGGGCGTGCGAAAAAAAGACGATGAGCGCGGCGACGAAACGCAATGCGGTCAGGGTGGGCAACGTAGCACCCACGGCACGCACCGAGATTTTTCGCGGTTGCGTCGTATCCACTGGCTACCTCCCGTTTCGGATATGAGCGACCGCGACCGCAGGCCAGGAATACACGCCGATGACCAGCGCACGGGCGTTACTCGGCAGATAGTAGTGCGCAAAGCTGGCCTTCCGGTTCTTCCAGAATGCTCAAAACATTCAGTCGGAAACTCGTTTCAGCAGGCAGCCCCGTTGCTCCAGCCGGACCCGCCGGGTTGGTCCTTGTGGCTTGCGCCCAGCTGGTAGCCGCAGCAACCGGTTTGTTCCCGGCGAGGGACCGCAACAACGAAGTAGACGGTCCGGTCACCGAAGGGGAACATCGGACCGTTCGCGGCGAGCGGTACAGCGCGGATGTCCCGAAATCAGGAACCGTCGACGAACATTCGGCGCGACATATTCCAGGGGAGCCCGTATGACCACCAGCAGGATGCCTTTTTCTCGCCGCAACATCCTCGCCCTCGGCGCAATGTCGACCGCCGGTTTGGCAGGCAGCGTGCTGAGCTACAGATCAGCTTTCGGCACAAGCTTGCCGGAACGCGGCTCATCGCGTAGTTTCACGCCCTTCTCCGTTCCGATGCCGATTCCGCCGGTGCTTCGACCGCATGCCGTGCACGGCGACACCGACCTCTACAGGTTGGCCGTCAGGCAGGCACAGGTCGAGATCCTTCCCGGCACGACCACTCCGGTGCTCGGCTACGGCGGCGATTTCGTCGGGCCGACCATCCTGGCCAGTTCCGGCCGCAAGGTCGGCATCGTCTTCGACAACTCGCTCGACCGCGCGACGAATGTCCACCTGCACGGCGGTCACGTGGCCGCGGCGAGCGACGGGCACCCCATGGATCTGATTCAGCCTGATGGCAGCAAGTACTACGAATACGAAAACCGCCAGCAGGGTGCGACGCTGTGGTATCACGACCACAGCCACGGCACCGAGGCTGAGCACGTCTATCGCGGCCTGAGTGGGTTCTACCTCATCCAAGACCCAGAAGAAAAGCACCTGCGACTTCCATGCGGCAGCTACGATGTACCGATCATGCTGCGCGACGCGCTGTTCGACGACGACGCAAACATGGTCTACGGCGATCCGACGCAGCGGCCGACCGTCCTCGTCAACGGCGCGCACCAACCTTACTTCCGGGTGGCCCGCCGCAAGTACCGCTTGCGGTTCCTCAACGCCGCCACCGAGCGACGCTTCGCGCTGAACCTGGACGGCGTTCCCATGACGAAGATCGGCTCGGACGGAGGTCTGCTCGCCTCACCGGTGCCCGTGACCGAGCACGACCTCAGTGCGGGCGAGCGGGTCGAGTTCGTGATCGACTTCGGGCAGCATCCGATCGGCACGCAGCTGCTGCTCGCCGACGGGACACTGCCGATCCTGCGGTTCGACGTGGTCGCGGACAGCGTCGACCACAGCAGGCTTCCGGATCGGCTCCGCGCGCTTCCCCCGCTGCCACGGCCGAGGGTGAACCGCGAGATCACACTGTCGTTCGACATGTCCGGCGACCCGGTCGGGCTCGTCAACGGCAAGCCATTCGACCCGGCGCGGGTGGACTTCCGGGTCCGGCGTGGTGACACCGAGATCTGGAACGTCAGCAACGGCGACGGCGAACACGGCTTCCACCACAACTTCCATCTGCACCTCGAACAGTTCGAGGTACTGGACCGCGACGGCGCCCCGCCGTGGGAGTCCGATCGCGGGCTCAAGGACACGATCTACGTGCCGCCCGGGTCCTCGGCACGATTGAAGACACGATTCACCGACTATCTCGGCAAATACGTCTACCACTGCCATTTTCTCGAGCATTCAGCGGTCGGGATGATGGCGCAGTTCGAGGTGGTCCGCTGACCCGCACGGCGAGAGATGACTTGCTTCGCGGGCACTGCGACGCTGAGCACGCCTGCCTCGCGCCGGCGGCGAAATCCGATCGACCTTCAAAACCAACGAGCTCGGAGCCAGCGCAATGAGCGAGAATGACATCGTCATCAGGGCCAGCTTCTGCGACTACCTGTACCCGGGATACATGGACCCGCTGTTCGAGCGAGCCGAGGAGTTCAACTCCATTCACCCGGGATACCGGGTCGAAGTCACCGGGCACGACTTCCGGTTGCTGCCGCAGATCGTCGCCGACGCGGCGGCACGCGGTGACGCCCCGGATATCGCCGGGTACTTCTACACCGCCACCCAGTTCGCACGCGACACCCGGGATGCCACCGGCGCCCCCCTGTTCACCTCGGTGGAGAGGGAGATCGCCGGTCGCACCGAGATCCTCGGCGAGCGAGTCGTGCTCGACGACATCGTCCCTGCCGCACGGGACTACTTCAGCTACGACGGTGAGCTGGTCTCCGCACCGCTCACCGCGTCCACCGTGGTGTTGCTTGCCAATGCCGAGCTGATCCAGGCGGCCGGGATCGAGAGGCTCCCCGGCACGTGGCGCGAACTCGAGGCAGCGTGCACCGCGATCGCGAAGCACACCGACGGCTCCGTCAAGGGCGTGGCCTGGCCCAATCACGGCTGGTTCTTCCAGCAGGCTGTCGGACAGCAGAGCGGGCTGCTCGTCGACCAGGCGAACGGAAGGGCGGGCCGCGCGGAGAAGGTCCACCTCGCATCGCCTGAGATGATGAACTACGTCCGGTGGTGGCAACGCCTTCACAGCAACGGCCATTACCTCTACGCCGGCGCGAAGGCCGACTGGATGGGCGCCTTCGACGCGTTCGTCGAGCAGCGGGTGGCCTTCCTCGCCACCACGTCGGTGGAGGTGGGGCGTGCCACCACGACAGCTCGCGAGGCCGGATTCACCGCCGTCGCCGGTCCACTGCCGCACAACGAGAACGCACCGAACGCGGGTACCTCCATCGGCGGCGACTCGTTGTGGCTGGCGGACGGACTCGAACCGGCGAAGAGGGACGGCGCGCTGGCGTTCATCCAGTACCTGCTGCGTCCCGAACACGCCGCCACGTGGCACCGCGCGAACGGTCGGATACCACTGACCCGGCCCGCCCTCGAACTACTCGAGTCCGAAGGCTGGTTCCGCGAACATCCCAACGCGCGGGTCGCCACCGACCAACTCGATCGGGCGGACGGCTCTCCGGCCGCACTCGGCATGTTGGTCGGCGCGTTCGCCGCGATCCAGTACGGCGCGCCGGACGCGATGCACGACGTTCTGGTCGAAGGCGCCGAGCCGGTGTCACGGTTCGAGCGAGCCCAAGCCGAAGCGCAACAAGAGCTCACGGCGTACAACGCACAATGCACCGGCGCGCAGCCGCGGACACCGCAACACCTCACCGTCGCCTGGTAACCACGCATCGCAACGACATCACTTCGCATCCCCGGGAGAGTTCATGGCATCTACCGCAGCACCTACGAAGGAAGAGCTGGTCCGGCGTACAGCGGAACTCGTGCCTCTGCTTCGCAAAACGGCCGTCGACGCGGACGAGAACCGGATCCTTCCCGACGAGGTCATCGAGGCGATGACCGAGGCGGGCATTCCGAAGATGCGCGTACCTGCCCGGTTCGGCGGCTACGAGTCCGATGTGAACACCGTCGTCGAGGTTCTGGCAGAGGTGGGCCGGGGCGATGGCTCGGCCTCCTGGGTGGCCTCGGTCTGGGCGATCAGCACGTGGATGATGGGGCTGTTTCCGGACGAGGTGCAGGAGGAGGTCTTCTCCACTCCGGACGTGCGGATTACCGGAATCCTCAGCCCCACCGCGATCGGCGTACCCACCGAAGGCGGAATCCTGCTGAACGGCAAGTGGTCGTTCAACTCGGGTGCGCGGCAGAGCCACTGGAACGCCAACGCCGCGATGCTGGCACATCCTGGCGGTGAGCACGAACCCATCATGGTGGCAGTTCCGCTTTCCGACCTGCGGATCGTCGATGACTGGCACACGTCGGGCCTACGTGGCACCGGCAGTATCACCACCATCGCGGAGGACGTGTTCGTGCCGCAAGCCCGTGTGCTTTCGATGGGGCCGGTGCTTGCAGGGCAGCATCCCGCTCAGTTGAACGCGTCGTCGCGGATCCACCGAGCACCGTTCATGCCGACCGCTTGCACCACGATCAGCGCACCCGCGGTGGGGCTGGCACGCGCCGCGAGGGAAGCCTTCCTCGAGCGGCTGCCCGGTCGAAAGATCACCTATACCGACTACGACAACCAGAGCGAGGCGCCGCTGACGCACCTGCAGGTAGCCGAGGCCAAGATCTGCGCCGACGAGGCCGAGTTCCACGCTTTCGACGCCGCGAACCTGCTGGACGCGAAGGCCACACAACCGTGGACGGTCGAGGACCGCGCACTTGTCCGGCTCCATCTCGGCGCGGTGTGCCGCAGGGCCAAGGAGGCCGTCGACATCCTGAACACAGCAAGCGGCGGCTCGTCGCTGTACTCCACGGTGCCGATCCAGCGCATCGCGCGCGACATTCAGGCCATCAACCTGCATGCCATCCTCCATCCCAACACCAACCTCGAACTCTACGGCCGCATCGCCTGCGGCCTCGGGCCGAACACCCCCTACATCTAGGGGTTGGGCGAGCGCGGATCGGCGAGGGTTGCCGAGCCGAAGGACACCTCGGGACGCGACAGCTGTGCCCTGAGCCAACTCGGGGCACGGCGACAACACACCGGTGGCGAGGCCCGGACCAGCGGCGCGGTTTTCGGGCTCGCCACACCAGCCGGACGGTTTCCCGCGCAAATCGAGTCGCAGCGAGTAACGAACCCAAACCCGGGAGCAGCACGATGACGACAACCGCCTACCGGACCTGTCCGTTGTGTGAAGCCGCGTGCGGTCTCACCCTGACTCTGAACGATCACAACCGCGTGACCTCGGTAAGAGGCGACAACCAAGACCCGTTCTCCCAAGGCTTTCTCTGTCCCAAAGGGGCCAGTCTCGGCCAACTGGACGAAGATCCGGACCGGCTCACGACCCCGCTGGTGCGAAAGGGCGACCAGTGGCGCGAAGTCGGATGGGACGAAGCGTTTCGTGTGGTTGAAGCGGGCATTCGCGAGGTGATCGATACCCATGGGCGCCAAGCGCTCGCACTCTACTTCGGTAACCCGACTTATCACACGATGGCCGGTTTCATGTACCGGCAGGCACTCACCGAGATCTCCGGGACTCGCAACATCTACTCCGCCGCCACCGCCGATCAGATGCCCAAGCATGTCTCCTGCGGGCTCATGTTCGGCGACCCTTTCGCCGTCGCGGTGCCGGACCTCGACCGCACCGACTACCTGCTCGTCCTCGGAGCCAACCCGATGGTCTCCAACGGCTCGCTGTGTGTCGCACCGGACTTCCCCAGGCGGCTCAAGGACCTGCGCAAGCGCGGCGGGAAGCTCGTAGTCATCGATCCACGGCGCACCCGCACCGCGGAAGTGGCCGACGAGCACAACTTCATCCAGCCCGGTACGGACCCCTTCCTGCTGTTCGGCATCGTCAACACCTTGTTCACCGAACACCTCGTGAAGGCCGGTGACACGGTCAGCGGTGTCGAGGTAGCCGGTATCGAAGAGCTTCGCCGCATGGCCGAGGAGTTCCCATCCGAGCTAGTCGCCCCGATCTGCAAGGTGCCCGCGGAGACGATCAGGCGACTCGCGCGCGAGTTGTCCTCGGCACCGACGGCAGCCGTGTACGCGCGGATCGGCACGTGCACCGCCGAGTTCGGCACGCTCGCGCAATGGCTCGTCGACGCCATCAACGTTTTGACCGGAAACTTCGACAAGGCCGGTGGCGTCATGTTCGCCAAGACCGCCGCGCTGGAGATCTTTCGCACCGGGCAACCCTTCAGCACCGGGAAGTTCCGTAGCCGGGTGCGCGGACTACCCGAGGTGAACGGCGAACTGCCGGTCGCCACACTGGCCGACGAGATCGAGACTCCGGGCGAAGGTCAGGTTCGGGCACTGCTCGCAATAGCTGGCAACCCCGTGCTGTCGGCTCCCAACGGTCCACGCCTGGACCCTGCCCTCGCCAACCTCGACATGATGGTGTGCGTCGACCCGTACCTGAACGAGACCACCAAGCACGCCGACGTGATCCTGCCGCCACCACGGATGCTGCAGTCCGCGCACTGGGACTTCCTCGTACAGATCATCATGGTGCGCAACTACGCTCGATACTCCGAGCCGGTGCTCCCCTTGCGGCCGGACCAGTACCACGAGCACGACATCCTGGCGAGGCTCTTCCTCATCCTGGCGGGTATGGGCGCCGACACCGGCGCCGATACCGCGCACGAGATGGTCGTCGGACAGCTGCTGGAGGGCCTTACGTCCGCGCCCGGCTCGCCAGTGGCAGGCACCGACCCGGCCGAACTCCGTGCCGGCCTCGAAGGCACCGGTCCAGATCTGTTCCTCGACGCGCTGCTCAAGTTCGGCGGCTACGGCCTCACGCTCGATTCCGTGCGCAAGCAGCCGCACGGAATCGACCTCGGCCCGCTGCAGCCACGCTTCCACGAGTTGGTGTGCACCGCATCGGGGAAGCTGGAACTGGCGCCCGCGGCGCTCGTCGACGACGTGGAACGGCTGCGGGCCCGGATGAAGCGGCCTTCCCCCGAGCTGGTGCTCATCGGAAGGCGACATCTGCGATCCAACAACAGTTGGCTGCACAACGTGCCGGCATTGGTCGGCGGGAGCAACAGGTGCACCCTGCAGATCAATCCGGCGGACGTCGCTCGCTACGGGCTCGGCGCACACGCCCTGATCCGCTCCGCGACCGGTGAGCTGGAGGTAACACTCGAGCCGGTGGACTCGATCATGCCGGGCGTGGTCAGCCTGCCACACGGCTGGGGCCACGACGGGACCACACAGTCGGTCGCGGCCAAGGAGCCCGGCGTGAACGTCAATACCCTCACCGGCGACACCGCCGTCGATACCCCATCGGGGAACGCCATTCTGAACGGCGTTCCCGTCACGATAAGCCCGCTCCTCACCGAGTGAGGCGCCGAAACAGCAGGTGAAACGGTCGGCCGGCGAACCGGCCGACCGTTTCGCGATATGCGGCCGGTCAGGCGTCGAACGGCTTGCGTCCGGTGACGATGCCGTAGCCCACCTCATCGGGGCCCGGCATCAGGAACCCCTTCAGCCCGGTACGGAACATATCCAGCTCGGCGCGGCCGAACTTCTCAGCGAGCTCGCTCTGGCTGGCCTCGACCGCAGCGAGGTACTTGCCGTTCCTACCGAACACCCTCGGACCGCACTGCAGGTACTCCTCGATCAGGAAACCGTTGTTACGCAGCGACTCCACCCATTCAGTGAGGGAAGGAAGTCGCACGGCAGCGATGCCGCGCAGGAACGCCTCCACCCTTTCCGGTGCCATCGTCTCGCTGCGGGTGTAGTGGCTCAGCGTCACTCGCCCGCCCGGCCGCAACACCCTCCAGAACTCGGTGAGCACCCGGTCAAGGTCAGCAGCGACCAGTAGCGACTCCACTGCCATAACCGCGTCGAAGGTGCCGTCGGCGAAGGCCATCGCCGAGTAGTCGCCGTTCTCGAAGTGGACCCTGCCGTCAAGTCCGGCCTCGGCGCAGCGCATACGAGCCTCGGAGATCTCGAAGTCGCTGACCGAGATACCGGTGACGCGCGCCCCCGTCTCCTCCGCGATCAGCAGGGCAGGCGCGCCGGGCCCGCAACCGGCATCGAGCAGGTGATCGTGCTCGCCGACGCCGAGTGAATCGGCAACCCGCCGGGTGATCCGCTTCGCCGCCTCGACGAACGGCGTCTCGTCTCGATCGTCGTACCAGTAGCCCTGATGGAACTGGCCGTCGCCAAAGGTGCTGGCGATCGCGGACACCTGGTCGTAGATCTTCGCAACGTCCGCCGGTTGGCGTTCTTCGCGCATCCTCGTTCCTTCCGTTCAGATCAGGTCTGCTGCCGTCCAGCCGTCGAGGTCGTACTCGTCCAAAAAGGATTCCACGAAAGCCTTGTGCCGCTCGAGGTCGCCGCTCGCCGTGTCCGCGAAGAGCATCTCCACCCGGGTGTTCTCGTGGTTGCCCGCATAGTTGCGTTCGTACAGTTCGTGCCGACCGCCGAACTCGGTTCCGACCGCGTCCCACAGCAGTTTCATGATCTTGGCCCGGTGCTCGGCATCGACGCCGTCCGATCCCCGCAGGTAGCGGTCCAGGTAACGTCGCAGCTCGGGATTCTTGAAGTCCGCCGCGCTCGACGGCAGGTAGATCAGCCCGCTGGCCACGTCCTGCAACACGATCTCTCGGACCCGCGGGTACCCCAGCTGCATGAACCAGCGATACACCATGCCGTAGCCGGCATTCGGCAGGAGCGCACCGTTCTTCCACGGTGTCGGATTGCGCGCCGCCGCGTCCGAGAGTGCCCAGAACAGCTTGCCCCAAGCCAAGACCTCTCCGAGCCGACTCTGCACACCGCGAAAATCCGCGGTCCCGGTGGTCGCCAGTGCCTTCGCGAGCAGGCCTGCGATGAACTCCAGCTTCACGGCCAACCGGGTGCAACCATGGAAGGTGAACCGTTCGACGAAGCCGGACTGCCCGGTGAACAGCTGCGCTTTCGACAGGTCGCCGTAGATGAACACGTTCTCCCACGGGATCAAGACCTTGTCCAGGACGAGAATGGTGTCGTTCTCGTCCAGACGCGAAGAAAGCGGGTAGTCGAACGGCGTGCCGGTCGCCGCGGCGGTGGCGCTGTAGGAAGGTCGGCAGACCAACTTCATCCCGGGCGCGTTCATCGGCACGGTGCACACCAGCGCGAACTCCCTCCTCTTGACGGGAATCCCGTAGTGGGCGATGAAGTTGTAGTGCGTCAGCGCGGACCCGGTCGCGACCACCTTCGCACCACTGACCACGAGTCCGGCGTCGGTTTCCCTCTCGACATGCACGTACACGTCCGAGACCTCGTCCGGCGGCCGGTGACGATCCACCGGCGGATGCACGATCGCGTGGTTCCAGTAGAAGACCTTCTCCTGCGACTCGGCGTACCAGCGCCGGGCGTTGTCGGCGAACGGCTCGTAGAAGTCGGCGTTCGCGCCGAGCGTTCCAAGGAAGGAGGCCTTGTAGTCGGGACTGCGGCCCATCCAGCCATAGCTCAATCTCGCCCATTCCGCGATCGCCCGCTGATCACCGACGAGTTCGTCCACACTGTAAGAGGTGACGAAGAACTTGTGCGTGTAACCACCGCTTCCGGTATCGGTCGCCGTGGTGAGCACATCGCGCTTGTCCGGATCGTGCAGCGCGTTGTAGAGCCGCGCCGTCATTCTCACGGGGTTTCGAAACGCCGGGTGGTTGACAAGGTCCTTCACCCGCTCGCCGTACAGGTAGATCTCGCGGTCATCCCGCAGGCTTTCGATGTACTCGTCGCCGTTCATGGGGCGCGAATCGGCCATCTGCTCAGCCTCGCTTCCGGTCGATCACGATGCGCTGCGGGCATGTCGATCTTCGCAGCGCCGCCGGGTCACCTCATCCTGAAACGTGCTTACCTCCGAAGCGGAAAAGCAACGGAAAAGGTGCCCGAAGGTCCGCGGTCCGGAAAGACTTGGGAAGCCCGCCACCTTTCGAGCGAAGGATGCATAACGACCATGACCATCGCGTCAGACCTTTCGGAACAAGGTTTCCCGCTCCCGCCGGAACCGGACTTGACGCCGGCGGAGGTCGTCAAGCGGGCCGAGTCGATCGCGCCGACCCTTGTGAAGCGCCAGGCCGAGACCGAACAGCGCACCTACTACGCCGAGGACACACACCAGGCCTTCAGCGACGCCGGTTTCTACCGAATACTCGTGCCCAGACGCTACGGCGGCTACGAGTTCGACATCGAGACCTTTTTTCGCGTCGTCATGGCGCTGGCACGTGGTTGCCCTTCGACCGGGTGGATGTACTGCCTCGGTGCCAGTCACGCCTTGGTCGCGGCGACGTTCTTCGGCGAGCGAGCGCAGGCGGAGCTGTTTCGCACCGGCGAGTTCATCGCCCCCACCACGGTGGTTCCCAGCGGTTCCGCCGAGCAGGACGGCAACGGTGACTGGATCGTCAGCGGTTCCTGGCCGTATTCGTCCGGCGCGCCGTACTCCACGCACTCCATTCACCACACGCTCGTCTTCCCCTCGCCGGAAGAGCCGCCGCTGCCGATGATGTTCGTCGCACCGAGACAGACCTACCGCGTTCTAGACGACTGGGGACAGGAACTGGGCCTGAAAGGCACCGGCTCGCAGACGGTGACCTTCCAAAACGCTCGTATCCCCAGCTACTTCGCGGTACCGGGAATGCACCTCAGCGAGGCGCAGGTCACCGAGAGTACGCCCGGAAGGGCCTTGCACGGCAACCCGCAGTACGGCGGTGGTCCGCTTGGCTTCATGATGCTGGAGTCCGCCGCGCTCGCAGTCGGCATGGCTCAGGGCGCGCTGGACGCTTACGGCGAGCTCATGCGCTCCCGCACCACTCTCCTCCCACCGGTTCGCGGCAGAGCCGAGGACGTCGACTACCAGTTCTGGTACGGGGAGGCGGCCGGGTTGATCGACACCGCGGAGGCGGCGGTTTCCGGGGCGGCACGTCGATGGCGAGAGTTGGCCGAAAAGGGTCCAGCCTGGACAACCCGCGAGGCGGATCTTCGGATCACCGGGGTGTGTCGGCACGCCATCAAACTCGCGTGGCGGGCGGTCGAAAGCTATTTGTTCCCCACCGCCGGTTCCAGCTCGGTTCGTCACGGCGAACGCATCGAGCGGGTCTGGCGGGACATGTCGATGCAGCACACCCATGCCGGCCTGAGCGTTCTCGTCCCGACAGTGGCGACTCGCGAGCTCGCGCTGACCCGTTTCACCTCGGCCGAGGAGAACCCATGACGACCTTCGAGGAAGCACCTCGGGCAAGCCTCGAGAAACTCATCGCATTACCCGGACGGCAGGCGTACGACAAGTCGGTCCGGGTGTTCAACCTCGCCGCGGCGCCTGCGCCCGCCGCGGCGGCCACCGCGACCACAGTGGACGACGTCCGGACTGCCGTCAGGTACGCGAGGCAGGAAGGGCTCGGGGTGCGGATGCACTCGACGGGCCACGCCGCCGCGAGCGGCAGGCCGGTCGGCGCGGGAGACCTGCTGATACGTACGGAGCTGGAAGGCGGGGTGGAGATCGACACCGCGCGACGCATCGCGCGGGTCCCTGCCGGAACGCAGTGGGGCGCGGTCATCGACGCCGCGCAGCGGCACGGTCTCGCCGCGCCGCACGGCTCGTCCGGGCTGGTCGGTGTGGTCGGCTACCTGTTGCGGGGCGGCGTCAGCTTCTACGGCAGGGCGAAGGGCCTCGCAGTGAACTGCGTGCGAGCGATCGAGCTCGTCACCGCGGACGGACAGCTGCGCAGGGTGGACCTCAGCTCGGACCCGGAACTCTTCTGGGCACTGCGTGGTGGAGGGGGCGGCTTCGGCGTCGTCACGGCGGTGGACATCGAGCTGTTCGCGGCCACCTCGGTGGTCACCGGTGCGACCTACTGGTCAGCCGTCCACGCGGACCGCATCCTGAGCAGGTGGCTACGGTGGTCCAGGAGCGCGCCGCCGGAGGCGACGACGGCGTTTCGGGTGATGAACCTGCCGCCCTTGCCGGAGATCCCAGCCGCGCTGACCGCCGGTCCGGTCGTCTGCGTCGATGGCGCCGTCCTCGGTTCTCCTGGGACCGACGGGGCGCAGCGGATCGCCGACGAGCTGCTGAACCCGCTACGTGAAGTCGGCGAGGCGCTGGTCGACACCTGGCATGCGGGTCGTCCCTCTGCCGTGGCGCAGACCCACATGGACCCCACCGAACCGTTCCCCATGTACGGCGATCACCTCCTGCTCGACGAGCTCGACGCGGATGGCGCGGCGGAGTTCCTGCGACTGGTCGGCATCGGTTCCGGTTCGCCGCTGGTCAATGCGGAACTGCGGCAGCTCGGCGGCGCCCTTTCGGTGCCGCCGGACACCGGCGGCGCGCTCGCCTCCCTCGACGCCCGCTTCGCCTACATGGGCGGCGGCGTTCCGTTCGAACCGGTCACCGTCGATGACATCCATGCCCACTGCGCGGCCGTACGTGAAGTACTCGAACCCTGGAACACCGGCTGGACGGCTCCGACGTTCATCGATCACTACGCACAACCGCAGGCCCATCTCAGCGCGGAGACAGTCGCCGCCGTGGACGAAATTCGGCGCCGGATCGATCCTGCGGGCCTGTTTCGCGGCGACATCGCGACCAATGCGACGGCACTGTCGTGACCGGATGAGGGACACACGATGACCAATCCATTCGACGACGACAGCGGCACCTTCGTCGTGCTGATCAACAAGGCAGGGCAGCACAGTCTTTGGCCTGCCCAGTTGCGGGTGCCTGCCGGATGGACCGCCGTTCACGGCCCTGACGGCAGGCAACGGTGTATCCACTACGTTGACGCGCACTGGCCGGACATCCGTGTCATCGGTCCCGACGAGACCGAAAACTGCTCCGAAGTCGTCCACCGGCGGTTCACCCGCCAGGCCGAGCGCACGCCCGATGCCGTCGCCGTGGTCTCCGGCGACGCCCGATTGACCTATCGGGAGCTCGACGAGCGATCGAATCGGCTCGCCAACCACCTGCTCGAACTCGGTGTGTCCACCGAGGACCCGGTCGCCGTGCTCATCGACCGATCGATCGAGTTGATCGTCGCGACGCTCGCCGTACTCAAGGCCGGCTGCTACTACCTCCCGCTGCACACCGCTCACCCACCTGCCCGGATGCAATGGATGATGGACCAGGCAGGCCGTCCGGTGCTGCTGACCGATGAAGGCTGGCGCGTCCGCGGGATCCCCGAGGCAGGCGAGGTTGTCGTCGTCGACTCCGACGATCGATGGCAGGCCGCACCGGCCACCGACCCTGCCGTGAACGTCCACTCGCATCGGCTCGCATACGTGATGCACACGTCCGGCTCTACCGGCGAGCCCAAGGGCGTCGCGGTCACGCACCGCGACGTGCTCGGCCTGGCCTTCGACAGCGCGTGGGACCCAGCCAACCACGAACGAGTGCTCATGCTGGCTCCATATGCTTTCGACCCGTCGACCTACGAACTCTGGGTGCCGCTGCTTCACGGCGGCAGGCTCGTCGTCGCCCCGCCGGGCGAACTCGAACTCGATACCATTCGACGGCTCGCCCACGACCAGCAGATCACCGGTCTGAACCTGGCAGCGGGGCTGTTCCGGCTCGTGGCCGAGGAAATACCTGAAGCGTTGGCGGGTGTGCGAGAAGTGGTGACCGGCGGCGACGTCGTGTCGCTCACCGCGGTCGGCCGGGTCCTGGAGACCAACCCCGCCGCCGTCGTTCGCATCCTCTACGGGCCGACGGAAGTCACCCTCGCGGCGACGCAGCTGGCCATCACAGCACTCGACCAGGTCAGCGCACGCGTGCCGATCGGCCGCCCCATGGACCATATGCGCGTACACGTTCTCGATCACAGCCTCACACCGGTGCCCGACGGAGAGCTGGGCGAGATATACATCGCAGGCCTGGGAGTCGCCAGAGGCTATATCGGCAAACCCGGCATGACGGCGGAGCGCTTCGTCGCCGACCCGTTCACCGGCGACGGGCAACGCATGTATCGCACCGGTGATCTCGGTCGCCGGACGGCGGACGGTCAGCTCGACTTCGCCGGGCGCACCGACGACCAGGTCAAGATCCGTGATTTTCGAGTGGAGCCCGCCGAGGTCGAGGCGGCGCTGGCCTGCCAGCCCGGCGTGGCACAGGCCGTCGTCGTTCCCCGCCGGGTTCAAGCAGGCGACACCCGGCTCGCGGCGTTCCTCGTGCCCGAGGCAGGCACGTTGGACGTCAGCCGCGTGCGGGCCGCTGCGGCGGCGACACTACCCGCGTACCTGGTCCCCACCGAGTTCACCGTCGTCGACCAGCTCCCGCTGACCCCCAACCACAAGATCGACCGCGCCGCCCTCCTCGCGCTCGAACCCACCCAGAGCACATCACCTTCCACCCAACCGCTGACAGCCGAACAGGATGTGCTGTGCCGGTTGTTCGCCGAAACGCTGGGCTGTCCACGCGTGGACCCGCGGGACAACTTCTTCGACCTGGGAGGGCAGTCGATCCTCGGCATGCGGTTGATCAGCCGGATCGAGACCGCACTCGGCGCGCGACTGGCGATCGCGGACCTCTTCAACGCCCCCACCGTTGCCGAGATCGCGAAACTGATCCCCGCCCGGCGAGAAGGTGCCGCGTGAACGTGGCAGTGGACCAAGAACACAACGAGGAGCGAATGTGACCGACGAGCGAGCAGGCGACCGTGTGCCACTCACCCTCAACCAGCTGTTTCTCGGTGCCTTCGACGAAGGTGCCGAGACGGGGCCGATCGGCCTCCGATATCACCTGGCGGACGGTTGGCTGGTGCATGGTCCGATCGACACCGATACACTGCGCGCCGCGTTGGACGACGTGGTCGCGCGGCATGAAGCCTTGCGTACCTCGGTGGTACATCACGACGACGGCGGATACCAGCTGGTCCACCCTCCGATGCCTGCGCGGCTGGAGGTCGTCGACCTGACCGATGTCGCCCCTGCCGACCGGGAGCGACGGGCCGAGGAGTTGCTGAACGAGATCGAGTCGCGCGAGTTCGACGTGCGTGAGTTGCCACTGATACGTGCCGTTCTCGGACGTTTCGACGACCGGGAGTCGGTACTCGTCCTGCTGTGTCACCACACCGCGGTCGACGGCTGGTCCGTGCGCACGGTGATCAGCGATCTGGCGAAACTGTACGCGGCGAGACATGGACACGGCGTCTCGCTGCCGACCCCCCGGCAGTACCGGGACTTCGCCTACTGGCAGCGAAGTGTGGCACCGACGGAACTGGAGCGGCCGTTGGCGTACTGGCGTGAGCAACTGCGTGACGCGCGGGTATCCGTACTGCGAGCCGACCATCCTCGCTCAGCCGGCCTGCCGCAGGCCACCGCCGTACACCGCTTCGAGCTCGCGCCCGACGTCATCGCCGCGGTCGAAAGGCTGTCCAGAACGACGCGCAGCTCCCCGTTCATGGTGCTGCTCGCGGCGTTCTACGTGATGCAGCACCGCCTCACCGGCGACACCGACCTTGTAGTGCCGACCTTCACGCCAGGCAGGCCCGAAGCGTTCGAGAAGACGGTAGGCACCTTCTTCAACTTCCTGCCGATGCGCACCGATCTCACCGATGTCACGAGCTTCCGTGATGCTCTCCAGCGCACGCGAAAGACCTGCCTGGACGCCTACTCCAACGACATTCCCACGGTGCACATATTCGGCGAGGCCCCTGAACTCATGGCGCCCGCGATGACCGACGACGGCGTGGCATTCGTTTTCCAGGTCTTCTTGATACCGGATGTGATGCATGGTGAACGGGTCGGCGACCTCGAGCTGACCGAGATCCACGACCGGCTCATCTCACAACCGGTGGGATCGGACGTGCCGGGCGCACTGTGGACGGTGAACCTTGACCCTGCTGGAAAGGGTATCGGCAGCCTGCAGTTCAACACCAACCTGCTGGACGAACCGACCATGGTCGGCCTCGCCACCGAGTACTGCCGGCTGTTGAAGGAATTGGTCACCGCACCGGACGCCCACCTGGCAGTTGCAGGCTAGACTCTCGCGCGGCGTTGGCGCGGCGTTGCAGGAGCGCGTTGTGGCGCGTGGAATCCCTACCTGCCGTCGCCGCTCTCGCCGCCGCTGAGGTGCCCCCTCGGGCAGCACTGCGCGCCAAGGCGGCCGCGGGCGGATTCGACGGCGCGGCGGCGGCTTCGCACCGGTCACCGCTCACGGGGAGAGCAGGCTACGGCTGTACCGAACCGCTCACGGCGGTGACCAGGCAGGCCGTCGCTAGCTGCCTACCGGGTCCGCGTCACCGGTACGGTCATCGCGGTCGCCCTGCGCGCCCGCACCGGGGGCGGCACCAGCGGTGTCGCCTGCGACGGTCTCCACATCCGTGACATCGCCCTCCCCGTCGGCGTCCTTGTCGCTGTCCCTGTCCTTGTCGCTGCCCCTGTCGGCCGTGCCCTCTTCGCCCTTACCTGCGTCGAAGAGCTTCAACGACGGGATGAAGAAGACGACCAGCGCCATCACCGCATAGCAGACCAGTACAACCACCAAGGCATGCCGCGCCGCGGTGGCGCTGATCAGCCAGCCGAAGAGAATCGAAGAGACGGGCACCGCCGCACCCATGATCGCAGCCGCGGCGCCGTTCACCCGGCCGAGCAAGTTCTCCGGAGTCCGCTCGTAATACGCGGTGAAGACGATCGGTGCAAGGCCCGCGGCAACCAGCCCCATCAGGAACGAGACGGCAATGGCCAGCAGTGAACCGGGTTCGACGAGCAGCAACGTCGAAAACACCAGCGTCGACGCGACATTGGTCAGCAGGAACCACCGGTACGCCGACACCTTCGTCGAGATCATCGCGAACAGCAGGCCACCCACGATGCCACCGATCGCCTGAGCACCGAGGAAGAAGCCCAGTCGCTCCGCGCCCTGATCCGCGAACACGAACCACGACGGGTAGATGATCGAGGCAAGCGGGAAGTGCAACCCCGTGTTCACCACGAGCACGAGCGTGATCGGCTTGAGTAGCGGTTCCCTCAGCAGGAACGTGAAGCCCTCGAGCATGTCCCGCCAGGCCTGACGTGCGGTGAGCGGGTGCTCGTAAACGATGTGCTGCTTGCGCACCCCGCCGATCAGCACGAACGACAGCATGAACAATGCGCTGACCACGACGAGCGCCATACTCTCGCTGAAGATCGCGACCAGCAGGCCCGCCGCCATGGGCCCGACGAAGTTCGCCGTGTTCTGCAACGCCTCCTGCAAGCTCGTGGCCCGGACGAGCGGCACGTCGTCGGCTTCGGCGGCCCTCGGCACGAGTGTGTCCTTGCCGATGGCACCCGCGCCGTCGAACAGGGTTCCCAGGATCTGGGTCGTGATGACGAGCCAGATCGGCAGGAAGTCGAACAGCAACGTGATCGGCAGAATGAGCACGGTCACGAAACTCGCCGCGTCGGAGATGAGAGCCGCCCTGCGGCCGCCGATCCGATCGGAGATGACCCCGCTCGCCAATGTCCCCACCAACGAGGCTGCCCCGACCGCGAAGGCGACGCCACCGGCGTTGAGCGCGCTGCCGGTCCGGCTGAGCACCAACCACGGGATGACGAGCCCGACCATTCCGTTGGACAGCGTGGACAACGACTGCGAAGAAATGACCCGCACCAACTGTTCGGCGCGGGCCACTCGCAGCAGTCCGTTCATCGGTATTCCTCCCGAAACAAGGCAGGATTGTCATCGAGCCCGACAAGCGACCGGCAACGGCGACACGATGATAGTGCAGGTTCATCACTGGTCGAACCACTCGCCAGGATTGAGCAACCTCGGATAAAGCCGCCCGATCGCCGACGCTGTTCGACCCGAGCGATCCGGACGCCGCAGCGCATTCCCACCCGGGACAGCCTCGGGATCGAGCGGCGTCGTCCAGCCTCGGCGGGCACTGAGCAATCTGCGAGAAGGCCGTCAGCCGATCGTGGGAGAAAATGCCGGAGGAGTTGCGCAATACCGGAGGTCGGCCGATGCGGGTTCTGTTCGTGATCAGCCCTGCGAAGACACACCTGTACTCGGTCACACCACTGGCCTGGGCCATGCGGACAGCTGGTCACGAGGTACGAGTTGCCAGTCAGGTCGAACCGACCCTGCTGTCACTGGATGACATCGCCGCCACCGGCCTGCACGGCGTGTCGATCGGCCCACCCGCGAGCCTTCCCACAATCGTGGATGACGCCATCTCGAAGTGGGACATGAGCAACGCGCCCCCGTATGTTCCGGGCCAGCAGTCCGTACAGGAGGACTACGCGAAGGACGATCCGCTCGCCGAGCTCACGATGCTGGTGGAGCACGCATACCCGACCTTCGGCCCGGATTCGGTGATCGACGACTTCGTCCGCCTGACCCGAAGCTGGAAACCCGATCTGGTCGTCTGGGACGGCACGGTGCTGCCTTACGTCGGACCGATCGGCGCGCTCGCATGCGGCGCGGCGCACGCGAGGATCATGTTCGGCACCGACGCGTTCGTACAGTTGCGCGACGCCGCTCGCCGGCAGCGACCGGACCTCGACCCGGTCCGCGACGGCATGGGGCCTGTACTGGACAGGTACGGCCTCGACTACACCGACGACCTTCCTGTCGGGCAGTGGACGATCAACAGCATGCCGCCGTGGACCTGGCGTCCGGCAGGCATGTCCTACCTCGATATGCGCCCGATCGCGTTCAACGGCCCACACCCGGTGCCGGAATGGGTATACGAGCCGGCGCCACGACGGCGAGTCTGTATCAGCCTCGGGACGTCGGCGCAGCTGACGGGCTCGGGAGCTTCGGCCGCGGACCTACTCGAAGCGGTCGCCGACCTCGACGTCGACGTGATCGCGACCCTCGACCGCAACCAGTTGGCCGGCGTCGCGGCCGTGCCGGACAATGTCCACGCGGTTGACTTCGTGCCACTGACCGCACTGCTCGGCAGCTGCGCGGCGATCGTGCACCACGGCGGCTCGGGGACGGTTACGTCGGCGCTCGAGAACGCCGTGCCGCAGTTGATCGTGCCGAGTGACCTCGGTGGCCAGAAGTGGTGGGCACCCGTAGCCCATGCCAACGGCATCGAGGCAAGAGGCGCGGGTCACTACGTGTGCGACACGCCGCAGTTGACAGGGGCGATCCTGCGCGACCACCTGGTCAAGGTGCTGCAGGACCCCTCGTACGCGGAGAACGCGGCCGAACTGCGCACCGAGCTGTTTTCGGTGCCCAGTCCCAACGACGTCGTGCCGGAGATCGTGCGCCTGACCGAGGAGTATCGACCCCGCTGAAGCGGCCGAGCACGGTGGCACCGCCGCGGTTGGTGAGCGGGCTGGACGCGGAATCGCTGAGCCTGCGGCGGCCAGTTCCGTACCGGGCGACCCGGACTCAGGCGGCGAGCCGGGCCAAGCCGGCCGCGATCTCCGACGGCGCCGGTTGTACGGACATCTCGTGCGCAACGCGGGTCGCCGCGTCGGCATAGCGACCGGTCGACAGCAAGCGGTGGCAGCGATCGCCGATCACGGCCGCGGTCAGCTCCTGCGGATGCAGGATCATGCCCGCGCCCGAGCGTTCCACGGCCTCGGCGTTGTCGAACTGGTCGTCGAACACCGGGAGCACCAGCTGCGGGAGATTCGCCGCGAGTGCCGTGAGGGTCGTGCCTTGCCCACCGTGGTGAACGGCGGCGACACAGGTACGCATCACTTCGGAGAGCGGCATCCGACCGACGTGGCTGACCGAGGTGGGCAACCGCGGCCAGTCGGCCACGACCTTCTCGTCCACGGCCACGACCACCGTCAGGCCCAACCGGGCGAGGTTCTCCAGCAGGGTCCGTACCACACCGGACACGTCGTCCAGGTAGGCCTCGGGCAGCACGGTGCCGAACGTGACACACACCCTTGGCGGGCCTTCCCCGCGCAACGCCCAATCCGGCACCGGCGTGTCGCCGTTGTAGTCGATACTGCGAATGCTCTGGTGGCTCGCCGCATACGGCAGCCGCAACGTCGGTGGCCACGGGTTGATCACCCAGTCCGGTACCGGTAACGCGTTCCCCGGCCCGGCCGCTCCCAGCACCTGCGTGGCGGCGATTCGATACTCGCGAAGCTCGGCAACCCCCCAGTGCAGCTCGGCGAACGGAATGCCACCGGCCGCCGCGACCAACGGGCCCGCGGTTTCGGCACGCTCGCACACCACGACGTCCGGCCGCCAGGAGTCGACGAGCTTGCCCAGCTCCGGCAAGGCCTGCTCGCTGGCCCTGGCGAAAGCCTGGCCATGGGCGTACCGCCGATCCGCAAGGCTGTAGTGCCTTGTCGCGGCGAACGCCTCTGCCAGAAAATCGGCAGGCGGGCCGCACGCGGTGACCGGTAGGCCCGCCCTCGTCGCTACGGAGACAAAGTTCTCGGCCGTGGCGACAAGTACCTCGTGACCGGCGAGCCTGCACGCCCACGCCAGCGGCACCAGCGGGAAGAAGTGTCCTGACAGCGGCTGGGTCGTGAAGAGAATTCGCACTACGACTTCCGAACTCCGACGAACAGGCCGGGGCTGTTCGGCCTGCCCGCCAGCTCCAGGCCCGGTATCAGCTCGACCGAACAGCCTGCTCGCTCGAATGCCTCTTCATAGTCCTCTCGGGCGAACAGACACACGAACAGCACCTCGGTGAACTCGGAGATCCCGGACGAGTCCGCGACGACGAATCTGATCTCGTGCCGGGTCTTGCTGCCCTGCCGCGAAGACTGCGTGATCCGTGCGATGACCCGGTCCTCCTCCTTGACCAACGCGCCGCCTGCGTGCCCGTCAAGAAAACTCTCCGGAAAGAACCACGGTTCGACGACCAGCACCCCACCTGGAACGAGGTGTGCGGTCATTCGGCCGATAGCCGCGATCAACTCGTTCCTGTCCGCCACGCAGGCCACCGAGTTGCCCACACACACGACCGCGTCGAACGATCGGTCGAGCTCGAAGTCGCGCATATCGCCGCTGTGTATCGCAACCGCCGGTAACCGGGACACCGCGATGTCACGCATGGCAGGTGCGTACTCGAGCCCTTCGACGGTGTCGAACAGCTCGCCGAACGCCTCCAGATGCGCGCCGGTGCCGCACGCGACGTCCAGGAGCGAGTTCGCCGCCGGCATCCTGGCACGCACGACATCGGTCAGCCGCCGCGCCTCGTCCTCGAAATCCTTACCACGGCCCCGAAAGACGGGTTCGTAAAGCCTGGCGTGCTCCGGCCCGTACTCGCTCATCGGACTCCCCGTGCCGCATCGGTAGCTTCGGCCGTCACGACCTCATGCAGCGCGGAAGTGACGGTTTCGACATCTGCGTCGGACAACTCCTGGTGCAGTGGCAGGCACAGCGTCCTCGCCGAGGCGTACTCGGCGCCGGGCAACTCGACCTTCGCCCCGTACGCGGGCACCTTGTGCAGCAACTCGTACCGGAACGTCGTGTAGATGCCGCGGTCGTAGAGCTCCCGTGCGACCGTGTCGCGGACCGAGGGCGCCAGTTGCACCCAGTACAGGTAGTGCGACGTGACATGCCCGGCGGGCACGGGCGGCGCGAGCACGAGGCCGGGAACGGAAGCGAGCGCGCGGTCGTACTCGGCCGCGATCTCACGCCTGCGGGCCACTGCCTCCGGCAACCGCGAAAGCTGCACGAGCCCGATGGCGGCGAAGACATCGTTCATGATGCGCCGAGGGCTGAACGAACAGACGTCGAACTCCCACCACCGCGTTGCCGCACGCCGTGCCTCGTCGAAACCGCTGCGCTGCTCCAAGCCGAGGTAGGCCAGCTTCGCCGCCTTCTCGACGAGGGCCGGATCGCGGGCATACAGCATGCCGCCTTCCACCGCTACAGCGATCTTGCCGTGGTCGAAACTCCACACCGCGATGTCGCCGAAGGTCCCGGCAGGTTTGCCGGCCACGGACGACGCTTGGGCGTTGGCGGCGTCCTCGATCAGCCACAAGCCACGGTCGCGACAGAGTTCGGCGATCTCGGCGATCGCCCCGGGCTGTCCACCGTAGTGCAGCACTGCGACCGCCTTGGTCCGTTCGGTCAGCGCGGCGGCCACGTTCGCGACGGTCGGGTTCAGCGTGCGCCCGTCAACGTCGCAGAACACCGGGCGGGCGCCACGAGCGGCGATCGCGTTCGCCACTCCCACGAAGCTCACCGAAGGCAGCACCACCTCGTCACCAGGGCCGACCTCGATGAGCTCCATCGCCACGAAAGTGGCGGCGGTACAGGAACTGAGAGCCGTCACCTGCTCCGCGCTCGCACCGATGTGGTCGGCCCATGCCCGCTCGAACAACTCGACCTTCGTTCCCTTGCCGACCCACCTGCTTTCGAGAACCTCGCGAACAGCTGCCAGTTCCTCGTCTCCGAACGACGGCTGGAATATGTTGATCATCTGCTTCCCCGCGTCAGGCCGAGGCCGAGGCGGCGGGCTTCAGCACGAGTGGCACCGAGCGTCGCCCGTTCATGATGAAGGATTCCTGCGGCTCGATCGCGTCCGCCTCGACGGCGAGGTCGAGTTCGGGAAATCGCTCGAACAGTGCCGCGAGGGCAACCTCCGCTTCGAGTTCGGCAAGCGGAATCCCGACGCAGCGGTGGATGCCGTAGCCGAAAGAAAGGTGTTCCTTTTCCGCCCGCATGACGTCGAACACGTCCGCGGTCTCCCCGTGTAACGCCGGATCACGGCCGATGGCGGCGTAATTGACCAGCACCGGGTCGCCCTTCGCTATGGTCACGCCACCGAGCTCGACGTCCTCGACCGCGAACCGGAACGGCAGGTGTGCCACGGGTGCCTCCAGGCGGGCGGTTTCCTCGATCACCGCGCTCCACGGCACCCGCCCTTCGCGCACCAGTTGCAGCTGTGCGGGATTTCGCAACAGCTGCACGACCGCGTTGCACAGCAGGTTCATCGGGGGTACGGTTCCCGCGGCCCGCATGAAATGCAGTGTGCCCACGATCTCGTCGTCGGTGAGCCGTGCTCCGTCCCCGTCCCGTGCCGCGATCAGCGCGGAGGTCAGGTCGTCGCCCGGTTCGCGGCGCTTGACCTCGACGAACGCGTGGATGGCCGCCAGCCAGCGCTGGAAGCGAGCCGCTCTCTCCTCGGGTGAGGCGTTGGTATCGACGTTGATCTCCGTGCCGGTGAGCATCTCGCTACCGGCGGTCTCCGTTACCCCGAACAGATCGCAGATGACCTGAGTGGGAAACGGGTGAGCGAATGCCGACCTCAGGTCGATCACCTCACCCGGGCTGGTCGCGTCCAACTCGTCGAGCAGAACGGCGGCCGCCTTCTCGACGCTCGGCCGCATCGACCGCACCCGGTGCGCGGTAAAGGCTTTCAACGTCAACTTCCGCAGCCGCGAATGCTCCTCGCCGTAGCTGCCCGCGATGTTGCGCATGAGCGCCCAGTCCAGCAGTGGGAAACCCGAGGGGACCCTGCCTTCGGCATAGTCCGTCCAGTGCCGCCGCGCGTCCTTGGAGAATCTGGGGTCGGCAAGGGCGAGTTTGGCTTCCTGGTAGCCCACGATCGACCACGCCCGAACGCCTCCGGGAAGCTCGATCGAACCTACCGGTCCATGTTCCCGGATCCGTCGGGCCTCACCATGTATGTCGCTGCCGAAAAGGTCGATGACAACAGGGCTACGCATGTCCACGGAAGGCCTCCCAGTGCGGAACTGATCTCGCTGGCCCGAGAATATGCGGGATGGAACCGTAAGGATTATCCGGAATTGCTGAACATGCCTTTTCCACGGCGATTCGCCCGCAAAGCACGGCAGAAAAGGGCTCGGCCGGCGGTTTGCCGGCCGAGCCCTGATCCGTCGCCGCTGCGAGCCGGCGATGTCACTGCGTCAGTGCGGCCTCGATCTCCAGCAGGATATCGACCTTGTCGCTGATGACGATCTTGCTGTCAGCGGCGAGCCCGAAGTTGACTCCGAAGTCACTACGATTGATCGAGGTCCGGCCCTCGAAACCGATCCGCTGCTCCCCTGCCAGACCCGTGGGATCGAGGCCGAGGAACTCGAGCTGGATCTCGATCGCCTTCGTGATGTCGCGGATCGTCAAGTCGCCGTCAAGGACCCATCCACCCTCCACGGAGCGAACACCGGAACTCACGAAGGTCATCTTCGGCGATTGCTCGACGTCGAAGAAGTCGCTGGTCCGCAGGTGGTCGTCCCGCATCTGGTTGCCGGTGCTGACTGATGCCAACTCCACCGAAACCCCGACCGAGGACTGAAGCTGGTCCTCCTCGATCCTGATCTCGCCGCTGAAGTCGCTGAACGTGCCACGCACCTTGCTCATCAGATGCCGCACAGCGAACCCCATGACACTGTGCGCTGGGTCGATGACCCAGGTCCCGGCCGCAACCCCAGGCAAGGGCTGAGCTTTCGTATCCGTCATCTTTCGTTGTCCTCCTCGAGGTCTTGTCGCGGCCGCGCGTGCCCGGCCGATTCTCACATCCGGGCAGGCTCCGGTCATCTTCCAGCTTGCGGTTGCGGTGGTCATCTCCCGCCGTGCGGTGACGGCAGTCCGCCACGAAGAACAGCGAAGACGGCAGCGCAGGAGTTGTCCCCGCCCCCCGCTTCGGGCGCAGGATTGGTCAGGGCTGTGGCGCTCGATCGCACATTCGGTGGCGGCCGCAGGGGAATCTTGGAGGCAACGCCTTCCAACAGCCGGACCTTGGGAGGATCGATATGGCGACTGGCCCGACGCACGAGCCGGACTGTCGATGCCGGATCTGCGGCAGCTCCGTCCGGGAGTTCTTCGATTTCGGAATGCAGCCGGTGGCGAACGGGTTCGTGTCCGAGGAGCAGCTCGGTCAGGAGTCGTTCTTCAGGCTGTCGGTCGGGGTGTGCACGAACTGCACGATGGTCCAACTGACCCAAGAGGTGCCGCGGAGCACACTGTTCCATGCCGACTACCCCTACCGGTCGTCCGGTTCGGCGATAATGCGCGAACACTTCGAGAGCTTTGCCCACTCATTGCTGCACGAGGAGTTGAGCGGACCCGATCCGCTGGTCGTCGAGATCGGAAGCAACGACGGCATCATGCTCAAGAAGGTCAGCGACGCCGGCGTACGGCACGTTGGGGTCGACCCTTCCGCTGCAGCCGCGAAGGTCGCCGCGGCGAAGGGCGTCAACGTCCGGGTCGAGTTCTTCGAGGAGTCGTCGGCGGCGGCGATCCGGGACGAGTACGGCCCGGCGGACGTGATCTTCTCTGCCAACACGTTCAGCCACATAGCCGACATCGGGTCCGTACTCAACGGCGTGGACATCCTGCTGGCCGGGGATGGGACCTTCGTGTTCGAGGACCGCTACCTCGGCGACATCGTAGCCAAGAACTACTTCGATCAGATCTATGACGAGCACTTCTACCTCTTCTCCGTGGCCTCGGTGCGCACCATGGCCGCTCGCCACGGTTTCGAGCTCGTCGACGCCACAAGGCTGCCCGTGCACGGCGGATCTGTCAGATACGTCCTCGCCCGCGCGGGGTCGCGGCCCACCCATCCCAGGGTTGAGCTGTTCCTCCGGGATGAGGATGGCAACGGCATCACGGCCATGGAAACCCTCACCAGGTTCGGCGAGAACATCGACCGGATCCGGCACGACCTCGTAACGCTGCTGCGGGATCTGCGAGCGCGAGGCAAGCACGTCGTGGGTTACGGCGCGACCTCGAAGAGCACCACGGTGCTGAACTACTGCGGAATCGGGACCGAGCTGATCCCTCGCATCTGTGACTCGACCCCGGAGAAGCAAGGCACCTTCACCCCCGGAGTGCACATCCCGGTGACACCCCCGGAAACTTTTCACGACCCGTTTCCGGACTACGCGTTGCTCTTCGCGTGGAACCACGCCGAGGAGATCTTCGAAAAGGAGACCGAATTTGTCCGCAACGGTGGTGAATGGATCCTCTACGTGCCACGGGTCCACATCCACCGGCCCGGCTCGCTGCCCGTCGTGGCGTGACTCCTGCGCGGAGCAGCGGTGCTGCTCCGCCGCCAGGCGATGGTAGCGCTACCAACTCACCACACGGAGTGTGATTCGATGACCAGGAAACCGGCCTGGCGAAAAGGACCACGCAAGTCGTGGCGTCGCTATGCCGTCACCGACGAGGCATCCGAACTCGCACTCCAGAGGTGCGACCCGGACGCCGAAGCCTCGCGCACACCACAGCTTGCCCATGGCTTCCGTTGGCGGGACCTGGTCGCGGAAATCGAGGCCGAGCGAGCCTTTCGCGAGGAAGGCGAGGTGCGGGCCGCATGACCTCCGCCGAACACGACACGTCCGAACCACCGCGGGCCCGCCATAACCCGAGTCTGCACGTCGTCCGCGAAGCCCAGGAACCGCGGTCGCGGCCCACCGAGCCGACGATGTCGGTACTGCGCCGGCGGCGCCGCGGTCTTCGCGACCGGATCACCGCGGGCAACGACGCGGCGGTGGACCGCCAGCACCGCCTCGGCAAGCGGACCGCGCGGGAGCGGCTGGAGCAACTGCTCGACAAGGGATCGTTCGTCGAGATCGACATGTACCGGCGCTCGGCTTCGCGGAGCAACCTGCCGAAGCGCCCCTACACCGACGGCGTGGTGGCAGGATCGGGCACCATCGACGGCCGCCGCGTGTTCGTGTACGCACAGGACTTCACCATCTTCGGTGGCTCGCTCGGCGAGGCCCACGCCTCGAAGATCCACAAAGTGATGGACCTCGCCCTGTCCACCGGTTCGCCGATGATCGGCCTGAACGACAGCGGCGGTGCGCGCATCCAGGAGGGCGTGATGGCGCTGCACGGCTACGGCGGAATCTTCCGCAGGCAGGTCGAAGCTTCCGGTGTGATCCCGCAGCTCAGCGTGATCATGGGGCCATGCGCGGGCGGTGCGGCGTACTCGCCGGCGCTGGCCGACTTCACCTTCATGGTGAGAGAGACCGCCAAGATGTACCTGACCGGCCCGGACGTCGTCGAGGCGGTCAGCGGCGAGCACGTCACCCACGAGGAACTCGGTGGCGCGGACGTCCACGGCTCACGGTCCGGCGTCGCCACGCTCGTGTACGACGACGAGGAGACGTGCATCGAGGACGTCCGTTACCTCGTGTCGCTGCTGCCGAGCAACAACCTCGACCGGGCTCCTCGAGAACGAGAGTGCGGCGCGACCGGCGACGAGCGGCCCGCGCTGGCCGACCTGGTGCCTGTCGAACCCACCCAGCCGTACGACATGCGCGATGTCGTCGCGGAGATCGTCGACGACGGCGACTTCTTCGAGCTGCACGAACAGTGGGCACGCAACGTCATCTGCGCACTCGCGCGCATCGACGGCGAAGTGGTCGGGGTTGTCGGCAATCAACCGGTCGAGTTCGCCGGCGTGCTCGACCGAATGGCGTCACAGAAGGCCGCGCGATTCGTACGTTTCTGCGACGCGTTCAACGTGCCGCTGGTGACACTGGTCGACGTCCCCGGCTTCCTACCCGGAACCGAGCAGGAGCACGCGGGAATCATCCGGCACGGCGCCCAACTGCTCTACGCCTACTGCGAGGCGACGGTACCGCGGATCCAGGTCATCGTCCGCAAGGCCTACGGCGGTGCGTACATCGTCATGGACTCACGCTCGATCGGCACGGACCTGTCACTGGCCTGGCCGACCAACGAGATCGCCGTGATGGGCGCGGAGGGCGCCGTCAACGTACTTCATCGCCGCGAGCTGGCAGAGGCCGTGGACGCCGATTCCCGGCGCGCGAAGCTCGTGGCCGAGTACGCAGAGGAGTACATGCACCCGCACTACGCGGCGGAACGCGGCCTGGTCGACGACGTCATCGACCCGGCGCAGACTCGCTCCGCCGTCGCGACCGGGCTGGCCATGCTACGAGACAAACGAAAGCGGATGGCGCCACGCAAGCACGGGAACATCCCGCTGTGATCTCCTGACCGCCACACGGCTCGCGTCGCCGTGGCCACGGGCTTGGTCGCCCAGCGCCAGGTCGGCGACGCGAACGTGCGGTAGCGGATCAGTCCTTGGCCACGGTCACCGCGGCCGATTCCGCGGTGCGCTCCGGCGCTCTCGGTTGCGGTACCCGAGGCGAGAAGCTCGCCGCGACTCCACGCCGTTCCTTCCAGAGATGGTGGCAGGCCACCACGAAGATGACCGTGCCTACGACGTTGGCGATGAGGTGCCACCAGATGCGGTAAGTCCACAATCCCGGGCCGGGTTCGAGCAGGCCGAACAACGTCGATATCCCGATGGCAGGGGAGCCCGCCGCGACGGACACTGTGAGCGCGAGATGCTCCAAACCATGGATGCCCTGCATGACGGCGCCCATCCGTCCCCACTTGCGGGCCTTGCTGTGCACCGCTTCGCGCGTGATCAGCACGACACCAACGAGCCCTGCGAGGAAGATGAAGTTGCCCACGAGATGGAGGATCTCCATGCCCAGCGTCGGGCTGCCCGAAACCAGCGCCCCGAAGCCGTCGGCGAGCCCGGTGCCCCATGGAGTCATCCAGGCTCTTTCGTTGGGATTGGCCGCCCAGTAGCCGACCTGCGCGAAGTGCTCCTGCACGTGACCGATCTGGCCGAACATGCCGACGACGATGACGCAGGCGGAGCCGTGGTACAGCCACGGTCGCACGACGCGATGTGCGGCGTAGACGAGTACGGCCACGGCCGCCCACATCGAAACGGCCCACAGGAACAGCCCGGCCGCGCCGAGCATCTCGAGCGTTGTGGCGCTGGCGTGTGAATGCTGCATGCTTGGTCGTCCTATCCGTTGCCGATCGGCGCGGGTGCGCCGTAGCTGACATCGACGCCCCGCGCCCGAGCCGCGTCGACGATGCCGGGCATGGCGCGTTCGGCCAGCGCGGCGATCGTCATCGCCGGGTTCACGGTGAGTGCTCCGGGTACGGCGGAGCCGTCCGTGACGAAGATTCCCGGATGCCCTCTCAGCTCGTGCGTGTCGTCCAGTGCCGACGTTCCCGGGTCGTCACCGATGCGGCACGACGCGAGCGGGTGCACCGTGTAGGCGCCGACGAGGTCGTTGGTCCACGTCCCCACTTCGGCGATGCCGTCGCGTTCCAAGATGTCGGCGACGTCGCCGTCCGCCATCGCCCACGCCCGCAGCGTGGTGTCACGCGGCTGGTAGGAAAGTGCGCCCCTGCCGAGCATCTGCTGCGAGATGCGCATCGCGTTGCCGGTCGGCGGTGGTGGGCCGAACACACCCTCATTGTCGTCCTCGATCATCTGGAAGATCGTCAGCCACGAGCGCCAGCGCGACAGCATCCGCTTCTTCGCCGGCCCGAACCAGTCCGTGGAGCCGGGCACCTGCGCCAGAATGGTGCCCAACCCCGGTGGGAAGTACAGTTGCTCGAGGGAGTAACGGGTGAACTCCGGCAGGGAACCGTCCAGACGATCCCAGCTCGCGACGGTCGGCCCCTTACCGATGTGGTTGGCCTCGTAGGCGATGCCGTCGCCGCGCTCAAGCCCAAGTACGTCGCGAACTCGGTCCTCGTTCATCACCGCGGTGTTGAGACGCTCGCCGTTGCCGGAGAAGTACCGGCCCACAGCGTGCGGCATCGAGCCGAGATCCGCTTCGGAACGTTGCAGGATGACCGGCGTAGCACCGGCACCCGCCGCGAGCACGACGAGCTTGGCGTCAATGGTGCCGCTGCCCACCTGCTCCCGGTAGTCGACCTCGTCGATAACGTTGTAGTGCACCCGGTATCGACCGTCCTCCGCGCGGGAGAGCTTCTGCACCTCGTGCAGCGGCCGGATCTCGGCACCGTGCGACACCGCGGCGGGAATATAGTTGCGCTGCAGGGACTGCTTGGCGTCGAACGCGCAGCCCGCCATCATCCAGTTGCAGTTGGTGCACGTGTCGTGGTCCACCGCGGAGGGCAACGGGTTGGCCGTGCGCCCGGCGTGGTGACAGGCCGCCGCCCACAAACCGCCCGCGTAGGTGGCATGGTTCCAGTCCGGTTTGGAAATCCGAATCGACTCCGCGACACGGTCGTACCACGGGTCGAGCGTGTCACGGGTGATCGCCGAGGGCCACATCCGGCGCCCGAGGCTTCCTTGCCGTTCGAAGACGAACCGCGGCGCGCGCGGCATCGCGGAGAAGTACACCACGCTGCCGCCGCCGACACAGTTGCCGCCGAGCACGCTCATCCCGTCGCCGACGACGAAGTCGAAGATCCTCGTGTATGAGGAGCCAAGCAGGAAATCGTGTTCGAAGTCGCGCGCCGACAGCCACGGGCCCCGCTCCAGCACGGTCACCGCGGCGCCGCCCGCGGCGAGGTGGTAAGCGGCGATCGCGCCGCCGAAACCGCTGCCGACGACGAGTACGTCCGTTCTTTCGGTGGTGGTCATGCCGGGCTCCCTGATGCCGTGGTGCCGGGATGGACGTCGGCGAGCGCCCTGCGATAGGAGTACGCGCGGAACCGCCAGCGGCCGTCGTCGTCAGGTGTACCGATTCTCATCGCGGTCAGTCCCGGATGGCCCGCCGCGATCGCATCGGCGGTGTGCAGGTGGGCCGCGCTGTCGTAGGCCATGTTGCAGAACAGCGCAAGGCTCACCCAGCCCTCCTTCTCCGGGTGACCCGGGGTCGTCAGCTGCCGCACCAGCGCCGCCCTGTGCTCGTAGCCGAGCGAGACGAACTCGGCGACGTCGTCGTCGAGCGGGAGCCCCCTTTCCGCCGCGTACGCGGCGGCGTGAGCGTTGAGCATCGCGGCGAGCGAATCGACACCCTCCGTGATGCCGGTGGCAGGCGTCCGCAGCAACTCGATCGCCCCTGACGCGACCGCTCCGCCACCGTCGGACACCCCGGCGATCGCCCGGTCTCCCGGCCACCGCTTCTCGCCGGGGATGATCGTGTCCGCGAACGCCTCCAGCGTCATCGTCAGCAGGTCGTCGTCGCTATTGGACGGTTCAGACATTCGCAACCTCCTCGTAATGGCCCGCGCGGCCTGGCGGCCACCCCGCCGCGCCGGACACGACGTGACGGAGCGGTCGTTCGGCGGTCAGGTCGTGAACTGGCCCGGCCTGCGACCCTCGCCCGCCGGGCCGCGGTATGCCTGGGCGATGTCGAGCCAGTGATCGGCATCGGGACCGGTCGCCTGCAAGGCCGAATCGGCACGATGCCTGCGTCGAGTTACGACCAGGCATAAATCCACGGCCGGACCTGTGATCCGCTGCTGCGCGTCGTCGGGTCCGAACGTCCACAACTCGCCGGACGGTGCGACGAGTTCGTAGCGGAACTGGGTGTCCGGCGGTGTGAGGCCACGTGCCTGGTATCCGAAATCCCAGGTCAGTGTGGCGAACCAGGCGAGATGCCAGAGCCGGTCGGTCCGCTCGAGCGTTACGCCGAAAGTGTCCGCGATGTCCTGCCCATGCGCGAACACCTCCATGAGGCCCGCGCAAGCCAGTACGGCCGGTGGCAGCGGTCGCACCAGCCACGGCACCAGTTCGTCGTCCGGCACGGCCGCGAGTGCCTTGATCGCGGCGTCGCGCTCCGAGCGCCAACGTGATACCAGTACCTCGGGCGGGTCGCCCTGGTAGTCCCGCAGCGCGTTGTTCACGGCTTCGTCGAAGTTCTTGCCGACCTCCGCGGTCAACCTGGCGAATCGCTGCGGGTCAGCTGCCGCTGTACCCGCGAGCCGGAAGATGAACGTCAGATGCGCGAGCTGATCAGCAACCGTCCATTTGGGAGCTGGGGTCTGTCGCTGCCAATCTGCGTCGGCCAGCCCGGCGACGAGCTCGTCGATCGCGGCGGTTTCGGCGGTCAGATCGGCGATAGCATTCCGCTGTGTCACAGGCGTTTCCTCTCGCCTTCTCGTTCGGCTGTCCAAGCATAGGCAGGTCGGGGCCGGTGCTGTCTTATCCGTGAATGCCAGGTCGGCGAGACACCGGGCAACAAACCGAAAAGGCAGGAGCATTCCTTGTAACGGTCTGGAGGATCGCTACCGTTCGTTCGCCCGAACAGCCAGCCGACGCACATACTGGCGGCGGTTTTCTTGACAATGGAAAGGCGGCGAAATGACGCGTTCTCTGAGCGACTCCATTGCCGGGGCCGTGATCGGGCCCGACGATCCGGAGTACGCCGAGGCGAGGAAAGTCTGGAATGGCGACATCGACCGTCGGCCCGCACTGATCGTGCGCTGCGCCTCGGTCTCCGACGTCGTAGCGGCGATCAGGTACGCACGGGAGGAGGCGCTGGAAATCGCTGTCCGTGGCGGCGGGCACAGCACGCCGGGCATGTCAGCGGTCGACGACGGGCTGGTCATCGATCTCAGCGACATCAACTCCGTCGAGGTGGATCCCACCACGAAGCGGGCACGGGTCGGCGCCGGTGCCCGGCTGGCCGAACTGGATGCCGCCACACAAGAGCACGGGTTGGCCGTGCCGACCGGCCTGATCAGCCACACCGGTATCGCCGGCCTCACGCTGGGTGGCGGGATGGGCTGGTTGACCCGTCAGGCCGGGCTGACCATCGACAACCTTGTGTCCGCCGAGATGGTTACTGCCGACGGCAGCGTCCTGCGCGTCAGCGAGAACGAGAACCCCGAGCTGTTCTGGGCCATCCGCGGTGGTGGTGGAAACTTCGGGGTGGTCACCGAATTCGAGCTGGCGTTGCACGACGTCGGGCCGACCATTCAGTTCGGATTCCTGTTCTGGGACGTCGAGCAGGGGCCTGAGCTCCTGCGGCTGGCACGTGACACGATCGCGGCACTGCCACGAGAACTCAACATCGTTGTCGCCGGGCTTTCCGCACCGGCCGCCGAGTTCGTCCCCGAGCAGTACCACCTGCGGACGGGATACGCGCTCATGGTCGCCGGCTTCGGGTCTCCCGAGACTCACTCCGAGATCGTCGACGCTCTCCGAGCCGCCCTGCCACCGCTGTTCGACTTCACCGCACCGATGCCTTACGTCGCGCTTCAGCAGTTGCTCGATGAAGGCAGTCCGTGGGGCACGCTCTGCTACGAGAAGAGCCTCTACCTCGAGGACCTGTCCGACGAGGTGATATCGACGGTGTGCGAGCAGCTACCCCGCAAGAGTTCGGCCAACTCCATGCTGACGCTGTATCGCCTCGACGAGGAATACTCCCGGCCCGCGGACGAGGACACCGCGTTCAGTGGCAGCCGCAAACCCCAGTACGCCGCTTTCGTCGTCGGAATGTGCCCTACCGCTGAGCTGTTGGCGACCGAGCGCGTCTGGGTGAGGTCCTTCTGGGAGGCGCTCACGCCGCACATCGCAGCGACGGGCACGTATGTGAACGCCATCGGCAAATCCACCGACGACCGGGTGCGAGCCGCCTACGGGACGGAAAAATACGAGCGGCTGGCCAAGCTCAAGAGTCTCTACGACCCGCACAACGTCTTCCACCGAAACGCCAACATCAAGCCGGCCTGATTCCACAGGTGTCGGCTGACAGATCGGGTACACAACCGACTGTTCGTTACTCGTAGCACCACCATATCCGCAGGTGGTACCGGCGCCTGATCGCGCCGACGCGGTACCCGCCGTCGGCGCGATCGCCGCTGCCGCTCCGAATTCACGCCGCCGGTCGCAGCTCGGTGTCCGGGATGACAGGTTCGGCGCCCTCCGGGGCGACCCAGCCGTACGGTTGCTGACTCGCCTTCGAAGGACCGAGCATGGACTTCAACAGCACGCGCAGGACCATCGAGGGACGCATCAACGACTCGAGCGGGGTGACGAGACCCGCGGCCTTGAAGTAGGCCGCGGTCACATTGCCATCGCGCGTAGCGGCAATCTGCACCCGCTTCAGGTACCAGTTCCCTACGCGCACCTTCAGGGTTCGGTTGCCAGGAACGCGGGGGAAGCTCAGATCGACCGTGTTCGTCATGTCCCATGGAGCTTCTATCGCGTCGCGTGCGATGTCTCGGAAGTAGTCGAGCGGCTGCGGAACCGCTCCGCTGTGGAGATGCGGCCGCATTCCGATGGCACACAACGCGGCGACGCTCATACCCTGGGCGTAGACCGGGTTGAAGCAGGTGAGCGCGTCACCGGTGACCAAAAGGCCCTCGGGGAACCGCTTCAGCTTCTCATAGTGCCTGCGTAGAGTCGTCGGGAACCGGAACGCTACCGGCTCGTCGACGGGGTCCGCGTAGCGCAGCGTCTCGTAGACATCAGGTGCGGGCAACGACTTGATCCACTCGTAGAGTCCGGCCTGGTCTGTTGGAGGATGGTCACCGAGCATCCCGTAGGTGGTCATCTCCAGCAGGCCGCCATCGGTCTTGAAGAAGACGGCGCCGCGGGGTAGGTCCGCGTGAGCGACCGGGTTTATGCAGACGTCGTCCTCGAACGGGTCAATTCCCGGTCGGAGCTTGAAATGTTGCGTCACGTAGACCAGGTCGATCTTCTTACGCTCCTCTTCGGGCCTTTCGTACCCGAGTTGTTCCAACCAGACCGGGGTACGTGAACCCCGCCCGGTCGCGTCCACCACCAGGTCGGCGTCGATGACCTGCTCGGCCTTATCGCCCTTGGCCTGCACTCGAGCACCGATGACCCGGCTGTTGTCGGCCGTGGTGACGAGACCGAGAATGTCGTGCTGCTCCACGAACACCACGTTGGGGAGTCGCTGGACACGTTCCCGAATGTGCCACTCCAGCACAGGGCGAAGTACACCCAGCGTGACGAGGTCGCCGTGCTGTTGCTTCAACCGGTTGCCTTGGAAGTACCAGCGCGTGCTACCCGAAAGGTCCCCTTTGGGCACGCCGTGATCGACCAGCTCCTGCGTAATCCCGGGAAAGAGCTCCTCCATGATCTGCTGCCCGCGTGCGAGCAGTCCATTGGCCTGATAGGTCTGCGGGCAGGACTTCCTTGGTGTCTTCGTACCGACGAGCACGTCGCGATCGACAATTCGCACCTCGTCGTAGACGTCGGCGAGCACCCTGGCCGCGAACAGTCCGGCAATGCTTCCGCCCAGTACCACCGCGCGGGTCTCTACGTCGTGGTCCATCGCGGTCACCTCCTGAATCTCCGGGTCGTTGTCGCTACTCAGCTGGTCCGTGTCCGTCATCGGCTGCCTGCGCTCATCGGAACGGAGTTCGCGAGACCACCATCCACGCCGAGGTCCTGACCTGTGACGTAGCCCGCGCGGGACGAAAGCAGGAAGGTCACCACGTCGGCCACCTGCTCGGGCTCACCGAACTCGCCCAACGGGATCTGGGCCCGGATGGCCTCACGTGCCTGCTCCGTCGGCGCGACCTCGTCGAGCATCTCCGTGCGGGTGAAGCCGGGGCTCACCGCGTTGACCCTGATGCTCTTGTCGGCCAGGTCCGACGCGAGCGTGCGCGTGAGATTGGTGGCCGCGGCTTTTGCCGCGGCGTACACCGACGCCAAACCCAGGCCACGGTGCGCCATGACAGATCCATTGATCACAACGAAGCCGCCGCGATCGAACAGCGGGACTGATTTCTGGATAGTGAAGAAGACTCCTTTCAAGTTGATGTCCAAGACTCTGTCGAAGTCTTTCTCACTCACCAACTCACTCGGTGAAGAAAAGGGGACACCAGCATTGGCGAAGACGCCGTCCAGCCGCCCGTAACGTGTACGTACCGCGGCAATGAGATTGTCGAGACTGTCGGTGCGGGATACGTCCGCGACCACACCAATGGCCCGGCCACCTGCCGGGTCCAGTTCCTTCGCCGCTGTCTCCACCCTGTCGGCTCGGCGGCCGGCGAGAACGACATTCGCCCCTTCGCGAACAAGCCGCGCTGCGGTGGCAAGACCTATGCCGCTGCCACCACCTGTGATCAGGATGGTCTTGCCATCGAATTCACCCATGCGAACAGCATCGCCCCGAGAGACCGCACCGGGCATCTCTGGCGTTGCGGTTGGTCGATGGGCGTGAGTGGGGCGCTCCAACCCCTGCCGAACGCTCAGAATCGGTCGCCGCGTCGGGCCTATACTTCTCGGGCCGCGAGTTCGGCGATAGCCGCCAGGTCGGCTTTGAGTTGCGCGGAAACGTCTTGATCGGTGTCCGGCTGATCCATTCCGGGCACCACCGTCCACGTTCCCTCGGCCAACCGGTCGGCGGCAAGGCCCACACACCTGAGGCCGTTCCGGACGAGGAGGGCAGGCGCGGCGGGTGCTGCTTGGGTACGAAGCTCTATGCCGACGCGAGTGATGACCTCGCACAGGTCGGCTGCCACATCCGGGTCGCCGTTAATCGCGCCGATGCGGGCTGCCACGGCGAACGTCGATATCAGCAAGCCTGCGTCTGGCATGGTCAGCGGGATCGGTGGTAGCACCTCGTCATGGGCGGCCTCGGTCTCACGCATGGTTCTGGCGGCGCTGCGAGCAAGCGAGACCGCGGTCTCCGCCGAAAGAGTTGCCAACGCGCTTCGCTTGCTCATCCCCGACTCGGCGGCCAACTGGTCCAGGTATGCGCACAGCAGCTCCTTCGCACCCCCTGGCTTCAATCGCATGTTCCGGGCGGCGAACTCTGTCTCAAGCGCATCAGCCAGGTTCCTGAAGTCCTCGGTTCGATGGAGCTCAGCCATGGCGGAAGGGTATCGGGACCGTGGAGCGACGCAAAGGCGTTCAAACCACGCGCGAACTCGGCGGTCTCGACCAGTACGCATGGCGATGCCGGTGGCCTGCGAAGCCGGGTCCCGGCACAAGGAGGAACTTGACTTCGCCGGACGGAAACTGTTCTGCGCTGTCGGACAACAGCTCTTCCACGCTTGCGTGCTCGACCGCGCACTGTGCCGTGAAAGGACAGCCTTCGTGCGAAGCGCATGAGACCCCGGTTCTGCTGGACGAGACCACGCGCCGACACCGGCCGCGAGCGGCGGAACTCCTGCGGGTGGAAGGCTGGCTCCCCGGCAACGCCGACAGCCGCGGGTGGTGCTGATTCCGCCCGGCGGTCTGGGCCGGCATCGCCACGGTCCGGCCGCTACCGGCGCATCGGGTCGACCCCGAAGATCTTCGCCATGTCGTCCATCATGTAGTTCGCGCCCTGCAGGCTCACCGAGAGCATCCACGTCGCGTCGTTCACCTCGTGGACATTGCCTTCCCTGACGGCGGTGAGCTTTCGCCACAGCGGGTTGCGCAGGAAGCGTTCCCTGGACTGGTCGCCGCCTTCGTATGTGGAGACGAAAATGTGGTCGCCGTCGGCCTTGCGGATCTGCTCCTCACCGATCTCCACCGCGAACTCGTCGACGTCCTGAGCTTTCGGCCGCGCCAGCCCCATGTCGTCGAGAACGATGCCGGTGAACGATTCCTTGCCCAGCAAGCGGGTCGGGCCTCCCATGAACCGGATCGCCGAGATGGTGGGATTGTTCGCCTTCTCGTTGATCGCCTTGCCGAGTGCGGCGGCGCGCTGCTCGTAGGCGGACAGCGACTGCGCTGCCTTCGCTTCCGCACCCAGCGCCTTGCCGAGCATGGTGATGTTTTCCTTCCACATCGGACCTGTTGTCTCGACGAACACCGTCGGCGCGATGGCGGAAAGCTCGTCGTACAGCGCGTCGTGGCGCACGGTGGCCGAAACGATCAGATCCGGTTCCAAAGCCGCGATCGCCTCCAGATTCGGCGACTCAAGGGGACCGACCTCCTCGGTGGCACTCACCGCGTCGCCGAGGTAGGAGGGGAATTCCCGGTCGTCGCCGTAGCTGCCGATACCGCCCAGGAGCGGCCGATCCAGCGCGAGGACAGCCTCCACCAGGCTCGGGTCGAGTGCGACGATGCGCTCCGGCTTCGTCTCGATCGTCGTCGAGCCCTTGTCGTGCTGCACCGTTCGCGGAAACCCGGCCTGCGCGGTGCCGCCCTGGTTCGCGCTCTGCGGCGTCTCACCGCCACCGCAGCCGGCCAGGCCGACCAGCAGGGCCAGCCCCGCGAGCGCGGCCGTGACCCTCGCTCCGACTCGTCGCTTGCGTACTCGCACAGCCCCTCCAGTAGTTAGGTTAGGGAAACCTTACTTCGCTCAAGTTAGTCGAGGCGGTCGTCATACGGAAGAGGTGATCGTCACGTGGCCCGGCCGACCGGCACGACAAGTGGACTACCGGCCACCGGATCGGGCACGATCCGCGCTCGCACGTCGAACACCGTCGTCACGAGTTCTTCGGTTACGACGTCGACGGGCGCGCCGGTGGCGACGACCGCACCGGCGCGCAACGCGACGAGATGGTCCGCGTAACGGCTTGCCTGATTCAGATCGTGCAGCACCATCACCACTGTCCGACCATGGTCTCGGTTGAGCCGCCGCACGAGTTCCAGCACGTCGATCTGATGCGCGATGTCGAGGAAGGTGGTGGGCTCGTCGAGCAGCAGCCACGGCGTGTTCTGGGCGATGACGAGCGCCAGCCAGGCCCGCTGCCGCTGCCCCCCGGACAGCGTGTCGACGGGTTCGTCGGCCAGGTCGGCGAGATCGGTCGAAGCCAGGGCCGCGAGCAGGGCTTTCTCGTCCGCTTCTGACCATTGCCGCCACACCGAGGTGTGTGGCGTGCGACCGCGCCGGACAAGGTCTCGCACCGTGATGCTTTCCGGCGTGGTCGGCGCCTGCGGCAACAGGCCCAGCTTCCTCGCGACATCCCGGGTACGCATCCGGTGGACATCCCGACCGTCCAAAAGCACCTGTCCGCCGGACGGCCAGAGCAGCCGCGCCAGCGTGCGCAGCAGCGTCGACTTGCCCGAGCCGTTGGCGCCGATGACGGCTGTCACCGCACCTGCAGGCAGTTGGAGGTCGAGTTGCTCGATCACCATCCGGTCGGCGCCGTACCCGACGCGCAGCCGTTCGGCTCGCAGGCTCGACGCAGCGGCCACGGAAAGTTGCTGATCGAGGCCTTCCGAGGTCCTGGTCATCGACCACCTCCGGTACGAACCACCAGCCACAACAGGTATGGGGCGCCGACCAGAGCTGTCACCGCGCCCGCGGGAAGCTCGGTGCCGGGGACCAGCAGCCTGGCGACGAGGTCCGCCGCGAGCAGCACGACCGCACCCACCAACGCGGACGCGATCAGCGGAATCCCCGAGGTGCCGACGATCCTGCGAGCCAGCTGCGGTGCCAGCAAAGCGACGAAGTTGACCGGCCCCGCGGCGGCCACGGCGGTACCTGTCAGGGCGAAAGCGACGGCGAAGGACGCGACCTGGGTCCGCGCGACGGCAACGCCCAGTGTGGCCGCGGCCGGTTCACCGAGCGCAAGCACGCTCAGCCGCCTGCCGAGCAGCAGTGCGCTCGGCAGCAACACGGCGAGTGCGAGTCCTACCCCGGCAACGTGTTCCCAGCCGCGACCGTGCAGGCTTCCGACCAGCCATACGGCCGCCTTCGTGGCCTGGTCCACGTCGCCGGTCGTCAAGCTCCAGTGCACCAGCGCGATGAAGGCGGCGTGGCACACGATGCCCACGAGCACGACCCGCTGCGTGCTGAACGTCGCGCCCGCACCACCTCGCCCGCGCAGACTTGCCACACCCAGGACGACGACCGCGGCGAGGAACGCACCGATGACCGCCCCGACGGGCAATCCGATCCTGGACAGTTCGGCGGCCGCGCCCCCATAGCCGACCGTCCCACCGCCGAAAGCCAACAGCACGATCACGGCGCCGAAACTGGCGCCTGCGGTCACCCCGATCACGTCGGGAGCCGCGATCGGGTTGCGCGTCACCGACTGCACGATCGCACCGGAGAGCCCGAGTGCGGCGCCGACCAGCACGGCCACCGCCACGCGCGGCAGGCGGAAGCGCTGGACGATCAGCGTGGTCGCGCTGTCGGCCTCACCGAGGAGTCCGCCGAGCACCTGCGCTAGCGGGATCGTCCGGGTTCCGACGGCGATGGCCAGCACGCAAAGCACGAGTAGCAGCCCCAGCAGCGCCGAGCCGAGCAGCAAGCCGCGCGGATGGATGAGCACGCTGAGGGCTCCCCTGCGCGACCGGCCGACCAGTGCGGGGCCCGAGCGGGCGAAGGACGTCGAGGCGGTACTCACAACACCGCTCCCGCGAGTTTGGCCCGCCGCACCAGCAGCAGCACGACCGGAGCGCCGACAACCGCCGTGACCACGCCGACCTGGAGTTCACCCGGCCGCACGACCACCCGCCCGACCACATCGGCCGCGACGAGCAGCGTCGCACCGAGCACGGCCGCGTAGGGCAGCAGCCAACCGTGCCTCGGCCCGGTGAGCGCGCGGGCGGCGTGCGGCACCACCAGCCCGACGAAACCGATCGGACCGGCCGCGGCGACAGCGGTGGACGTCAGCAGGATGACACCGAGGCCTGCGACGAGTCGGGTTCGGCCGACCCGGATGCCGATGCCACGCGCCACGTCGTCACCGAGTGCCAATGCGTCGAGTCCCCGTGCGGCCACGCCGGTGAGCGCCAATCCGGCGAGTAACACCGGCGCGATGGTGGTGAGGGTGGGGCTCCCGCGCCCCGCGAGTGCACCCACCAGCCAGAACCGGTACTCGTCGAGGGTCTGGGCGTCCAGCAGGACCAGCACGGAGATGACCGCCACGATCATCGCGGACATCGAAAGGCCCACCAGGGCAAGCGACGCCGGTGCCATACCGGCGCGGCCGTAGCCTGCCAGCGACAGCACAGCGCCACCGACGACGGCCGCGCCCACGCTGGCGGCAAGCAGCTGTGTCGCCAGGGTCGTGATGCCGAACGCGAAGGTGCCGACCACGATCGCCAGCGCCGCACCGGCCGACACACCCAGCAGCGCCGGATCGGCCAGCGGGTTGCGGGTGATGCCCTGGGCGAGCGCGCCGCCGACGCCCAGCGCGGCACCGACCAGCACCCCCAGCAACGTTCTCGGAATGCGCTGCTCCCACACGATGATCGCCGCGTCGCTCCCGTCGCGCCGCAGAAGCGCATGCAGCACATCGGTCAGTGGCACGGCGCGGCTACCGAGTGCGAGGCCGAACAGCACCGCGGCCGCGAGTAGCAGCAGCGCGACGAGCAGACCGATGGCCGGCCGGCCGAGTGATCGCGCCCCCGCCTCTGACATGCGGACTAATGTAAGGCATACCTAACTGGCACGGAACCAGTCGCCGACCGTCCTCGCTGTGACACTCAGCGCATTGACTGGACCAGCCATCGTTAGCTTAGTCTTACCTAAGTTCGGGACAACCGAGCCTAGGGAGCACCGTGAGGGCCGAAACCGCTGCGGAAGCCGCCTGCCCCGATCTCGGCTACGGCACTCGGCAGGCAAGTACGGCGGTGGCCTGATGGACACTCCGCCCGGCCTGCCAAGCAACCGCGCGATTCCCGTGCTGTGGTTCGGCCAGTTCGCCGCCGTGGCGGGACTGACCATCGTGGTCCCGCTGCTCCCGTTCTACCTTTCGGATCTCGGAGTCACGGCCGTGGCCGTGCCGTGGTGGACCGCGGTCGCGCTGGCCGCGCCCGCGGTGACCCAGCTGATCACCGCGCCGCTGTGGGGGATGGTTGGTGACCGGTACGGGCACAAGGTCATGGTGGTGCGCGCGCACGCCGGGCTGGCACTCGCGGTCGGTTTGATGGCCCTGGCCGACGGTCCCGGCGAGTTCCTGGCCTACCGCCTCCTGCAAGGCGCATGCGGCGGGGTGGTGAGTTCGACGGCCAGCTACGTCAGTTCGCTTTCCGCACCCGACAGGCGGGGCCGCGCGCTGGGCGGGCTGTTCGGCGCCACCGCGGCAGGCTCGTTGCTCGGGCCTCTGGTCGGCAGCGTGCTCGCCGGGCAGTTCGGCTTCGAAGCGCTGTTCGGCTGTGTCGCCGCGCTGCTGCTGGCCTCCGCCTGCCTGGCACTGCTCGTGCTGCCCCACGCACCTGTGGCAGCGCCGCGACGTGGCGGCGGCCGATCGGAGCGGGCATTGCGAGAAGTAGCGGCGCGGCTGCTGGGCAACCGGTACAGCCGCTCGATCCTGCTGGCCGGCCTCCTCGCACAGGCAGCCATCTACGCACTGGTCGTGGTTTTCGCCCCGCGAGTGCAGCAGATCACCAGTTCAGTGGCATCCGCGACGATGTGGGTGGGAGCGTTGCAGGCGGTCACGTGGGCGGCGTCGCTGCCGGGCGGGCTGTGGTGGGGCAGGCGCAACGACCGGCACTCGGTACACGCCGGCTTCGCGATCGCGACCGCGTGCTGCGGTGTGGCCGTCGGCCTGCAGGCGCTGCCAACCACCCCGGAGATGTTGCTGCCGTTGCGGTTGGCCCAGGGATTCTGCTTCGCCGCACTCGCCCAGTCCGTGCTCCACGTGGCAGCCGCGGTGATACCCGCCGAAACGCGCGGCACCGCGGTGGGCCTGGCGAGCGGGCTGCTCGACCTGGGGCAGGTTGGTGGGCCCGTGCTGGGCGCGCTGGCCGTCAGCCTGCTGTCCGCTTCAGGCGCCTTTCCCGTCATCGCAATCCTGCTGACAGCGGCGGCAGGCCTTGCCCTGTCGGGCACCCGGCAGCGGGACCGGACCGCCCTGGCGGCCCCGCTGCTGACCGAGGCGAACCGTTGAAACGCGATGCAGGCCTTTTCGGTTGGTGGACACAAACCTTTGGTTGTCGCAGGCCCAGCTCGGCGCGACCTCCTCGGGCACGGTTCGCCGTGACCTCGCCGACCACCGCGCTGCCCTCGAAGGACCGGTCGGCAGCGACAGTCAGGCGACCAGTCCAGGCGCTGCCGTCGACGCCCGCGACCGGGGATCCGCGACACCGTCGGCGCGGATCGCCTCTCACAGTGTCCGCGGTTCAGAGGGTCGCCTCCCCAGCTGATGCGTGCCGCGAGCGCCCAGGAATCGCGACGCTCGCAATGATGGTTGCCGCGATCGCTGCGATCGAAGCGGCGAGGAACGCCCGCTTGAACCCGGTATCCCCGCCTCCGGCGAGGCTGACGACAGCGAGACTCGAGACGGTGGCGACGCCGGCTGAGGCGCCGATCTCGTGGAACGTACTCAGCAGGCCCGAGGCGATGCCCGCCTCCTCCGGTGCGACATTGCCGAGCGCGGTGGCCGAGGCGACCACGAACAGCATGCCGATGCCGAGTGCACCGAAGCTGATCCCGATGGTGGTGGTCACGGTGGTAGCCCACAGCGCGGGAACCAGCAGGCCGGTGGCCCCGACGATCATGCCTACCGCACCCAGCCCGCGGGCACCAAGCTTGCCGACGAGCCGTCCGGCGATCTGCGCACCGGCCATCGTGGCCACAGCGATGGGGAGGAACAGCAGGCCCGTGACCAGTGGTCCATAGCCGGCGAACCGCTGGAAGTAGAAGGTGCCGAGGAAGAACACGGCCACCATCAGGGCAGTGGCGATGCCGAGGACGAACACGCCGGAGAACACCGGCCGCCTGCCGAGCAGGGAGAGGTCCATCAGCGGCGAGCTCGTGGTGTTCTGCCACCAGCCGAACAGCAGGTAGAGCACCACCGCGATCCCGGCGACGACGAGTGTGCGTAGGCCGGTCCACCCACTCTCGCCCGCGATCGTCAGCGCGTAGATCGCTAGACCGGTGGCGCCGGTGACCAGAATCGCTCCGAGCGCGTCCGGGCGCGATCGCGTGCCGAGTTGGGTCGGCAGTGGCGGGAGTACGCGCAGCAGGCCGATGAGCACGATGAAGCCGATGGGCACGTTGATGAAGAACACCCACGGCCACCCGGGACCGGCGGAGATCAGGCCGCCGAGCAGCACGCCGACCGAGGCTCCGCCGCCGCCGAGCGCAGACCAGATACCCAGCGCCCGGTTGCGCTCGTCTCCCTCGAACAGCCTGACCACAACCGAAAGTGCTGATGGGGAAAGCATGGCCGCGCCGATGCCCTGACTGGCCCGCCCGACCAGCAGCACGGTTCCGCTGTCGGCCAGACCTGCGACCAGGGAGCCGAAAACGAAGGCTAGGAGTCCTATATAGACGATTGGCTTCGGTCCGAACAGATCGGCGCTGCGACCACCGAGAAGCATCAGCCCACCGAAGGCGACCGTGTAAGCCGCGACGACCCAGGTCAGCGTTTCTCGTGACAACGAGAGGTCGGCTTCCAGCTGCGGCAGGGCGATCGCGACGACGGTGACGTCGAGGATCAGCATGAACTGGGCCGTTCCCAGCAGCGCCAGCGCTATCCAGCGCTTGGAGTGGGCACCCACGGCGCCCTCCGGTGGTGAGAATGTAGCCATCATCTCCCCTAACTCAATCACTGATGTACAGGTTAAGAACGGCTACACTATCTCATACATTCCTGTACGACTTGTGAGGTGGAGCATGCTAGCCAGCAAGCCCGCGCCCCGCGATCCGGCTGAGAAGCGCGCCCGCAAGGCGCAGAACCAGCGGGCTGACGCCCAGCGCAACCGGGCAAAGATCCTCTCGGCGACAGCCGCGGCACTGCGCAAGAACCCGGACGCCTCGGTCGCCGACATAGCCGCAGCGGCCGGGGTGGGGCGCATGACGCTCTACGGGCACTTCAAGAGCCGCGCCGAGCTCATCGAGGCGGCCATCGAGGAGAGCTTGGAACGCGGCGAGCAGACTCTGTCCCAGGTGCCGCTCGACGGAGATCCGGCGGAGGCGTTCCGCCGACTCATCGCCTCAAGCTGGCCGCTACTCAATGAGGCGCGCTCACTGCTGGCGGCCGCGCAGAAGGAACTGACGACGGCCCGCATCCGCGAGCTCCACGAAGCCTCAGAGGCACGAATGCGGCGCCTGCTGGAGCGTGGGCAGCGGGAAGGCACCTTCCGCACCGATCTGCCGGTGAGCTGGCTGCTGGCAACCACGCACGTCGTCATGCATGGCGCCGCAGAGGAGATCCTCGCCGGTCGCCTCGACCCCGGCGACGCGGCCCGTTTCATCGACGCCACTCTCCAGTCGGCGTTCGCCGCACCCGCCAAACAGTGACCAACGCCGACGCTCGGCCACGCATCCCGGCGAGGGTCGGTCTGATCAGCGGTGGATCCGGGGTCGGCCTGACACGCCGAACAGCGTGCTCGGCGGGAAGGATCGCTGGTGGCCGAAACACCAGAACCCGTGTCTGCTGAGGTGGATCAGCACCGGCTGGCCGAGCAGTGCAAACAGCTGGGTGTGGAGCTGGTCGGGCCGCAGTCAGCACGCCACGAGCGCTCCGCTCAAGAACTCGAGCAGCTCGTTGCGGGAGTCGAGCGGCAGGATGTGGGCCACGTACTGGTCGGGGCGCACGATTACGAGAGCTCCACGCTCCCTGTCCAGACCCCGCAGGTCGAAGATGTCTGTGTTCGGATCAGGACAGAAGGCCTTCTCGTAGTCGATTAGGTCGAACGATCCTTTGCGGGGGAGCAAGACGGGCGGCAGGTCCTCGACGCTGATGTCGCGGTGCCCTTGCTGGAACACCGCGCGTACGTCAATCACCGAATCGGGCTCCGCACCATGCGGGGTAAACCTTGTGATCGGTGATTGCGCCGAGGCCAGGAACGCCGCCAGTTCGCGCAGTCGGGACTCGGCGCTGGTCGGGTGCGCCCGGTCGGCGAACGCGTAGAGGCGCCAGGCGCCGTCGGCTCGAGCGACGTGGCCGAGGTGCATCGGTTTGGCGTCGGCCAGGCGGATGACCGGTGCCGAGTGAAACCGCATTCCCGGCGGGAGGCCGTCGGCCAGGTGCTGGTATGGGGACGCCGCGGTGATGATCGAGGGCTCGTAGCGGACCGCGACCCCGGCGGTGAACCGGCCCTGCCGGCGGAAGTAGTGCTGGAACCGCTCCGGATCGGTGCCCTCTCCCCGGTCGGAATGCGCGCTGAACCGCGCCGCGAACTCGCGGTCGAAGTCGATGAGCTGCTGGGCGACCTGCTGCCGCTCCGCGGAGTAGGTGCGCAGCACCTCCGGCCGAGACGTGCCGCGGAGCACGGTTCCCAGCTTCCAGCCAAGGTTCCAGGCATCGGCCATCGAGACGTTCATGCCCTGCCCTGCTTTGGCGCTGTGCGTGTGGCAGGCGTCGCCGGCGATGAAGACCCTCGGCAGCCGCTCCTCGGATTCATCGACGTCATCGAAGCGCTCGCACAGGCGTTGGCCGATCTCGTAGACGGCCCACCAGCCGACGTGCTTCACGTCGATCGAGTAGGGGTGCAGGATCCGGTTGGCGACCGCGGCCAGCTTCTGCGGGGTGGCACTGCGGTGGCGCAGCATCTCGGCGTCGCGGTCGTTGTCCAGCTCGATGTAGAGCCGCACCAGGTACCCGCCTTCGCGCGGGATGATCAGGATGCTGCCCTGCTCGGAGTGGATGGCCGACTTCAGCCGGATGTCGGGGAAGTCGGTGACGGCGAGGACGTCCAGTACGCCCCAAGCGCTGTTGGTCGCATCGCCCTCCAGCCGACGTCCTATCGCTTCGCGGGTCCTGCTGCGCGAACCGTCGCAGCCGACGACGTACTGGGCGCGGATCGTCGAGATCCGCCCGGTCGGCTCGAAGTTCTCGACGTGCTGCAGGGTGACCGCGACCGGGTGCTCCCCGGCGGGATCATCGACGCGCACGTCGGTGGCGTGCAGCCCGTAGAACGGCTCGGCGCGGGCGGCCGAGCGAAGCATGTGGTCGCGCAGGTACGCCAGCATCCGGGCCTGGTTGACGATCATGTGCGGCATCTCGGAGATGCCGTCCTCGACGTCTTCGATGCGGGCGGTACGCACGATCGAACCACGGTTTTCGGGATCGGGCCGCCAGAAGGCGACCTCATTGACCTGGTAGCCCTCATGGATGAGCTGATCGGCCAGCCCGAACGCCTCGAACATCTCCACCGTGCGGCAGGCGACCCCGTCGGCCTGACCGACTTCCAGCGGCCCGTCCCGCCGGTCGACGAGCACGGTGCGGAGTTCGGGGAACTGGGCGAGCTGGGCGGCCAGCACCAGCCCGGCCGGACCGCACCCGATGATCACCACGTCGGCCGTTTCCGGCAACCCGGCCGGACGCTCGACCACCGACGGGTGGGGCTCCTCGACCAACGGATCCCCCGGCTTGTAGCCATCAAGGTAGAACTGCACTGGTCTGAACTCCTCCTCGCTCGAACGCCGGGGGCCAGCCGGATGGCCGCCGAGCTCGGTCCCGAACGACAGGGCCGATCGTTCCACCCTCCGACGGCCACCACGCGAGGCACAGGGAGTTCTGCTTTGCAGAATCGTCGTAACTCATCAGAGCCGACGGAGGTCCTCCTCCAGAGATGCCACGGCGGAGGTAAGGGTCGCCACGATCGGGCGCAACCGCCGCCGGTCGTACCGCATGCTCGGCATTGACACCGACACGCCCGCGATCGCGGCACCGCCGGAGCGCACGGGCACTCCGACGGCGACCACTCCGCGCTCCGAGCGGCCCTGGTTGACCGCGAACCCGTTGCGCCGGACCTTCGCCAGCTCACGGCGCAGCTCGTCCATCGCCGGCGCTTCAGGCTTGCGATCACCGGCGTAGAGGGCCTCCAGTTCCATGTCGCCGAGCTCGGCGAGCAGCAGCAGTCCCGCGGTGGTCCGGTGCGCGGGGAAGACCATGCCCTCCCGCGACCCCACCCGCAGCGGCTGCCGGCACTCGGCGCAGGCGACAAACCGTGCGGTGTTGCCGGTGCGCACCGTCAGGTTGACCGACTCGCCCAGCGTGTCAACGAGCCTGAACAGGTGCGGCAACGCGGCCTGCCGCAGCCGGGAGACCATCGAATGCGAATGCGCGGCCAGCTCCAGGACAGGACCGGGTCGGTAGCGCTTGGTGTCGTCCTGCACGGCGAAATCCCGGTAGACCAGCATCGCCAGCAGCCGGTGGGCGGTGGAGCGCGCGACGCCAAGGCGCTGAGCGGCGTCGGCCACGCTCAGACTGCCTTCGAGCTGCAGGATCGTCGCGAGCCGCAGCGCGTGATCGACACTCGCGACGGCGTACGCCGGGGGCTTCTTCATCTCGGTCGTCGTTGGCCCTCCCGCTCCGAATCCTGCTGTGCAGGATACCCGCCGCGCCAAGCCATCCCGGCGCATAAGCCCTGCGCTCACGCGGTGTGGGGCAGGATCGAGCCTGGGACGGGTGTTGCGCACCGCGGTAGATCTTGTGCGTGACCGAGCGCCGACCGGGAGTGGAAGGCGTCGGGCGGCAGCAGCGCGTTGTGCGCGTCCACCAAGGGTTCGTCGCACGGCAGCTCGGCCACGAGCCGGTGCCCGCCTCGTGGCACTTCGGGTAGCGCAGCACGTGCAGGCTCAGCCAGGCGGCAGCGTCCGGGTCGGCGAGCCGCTCGGCGACGCGTTACTCGAGTTCCTCCGGCCCTTCCACCACCAGGGTCCAGTTCGGACCCGGCATGCCGTAGCCGACGTGATCTTGGATGGCGACGAACCCCCTCCTAGCGGCAATCGGCCCTAGGACGGTGTTCACTCTCGACGCAACACGCACCGCTGTCGGGCATCGGATCGATGCACCGCCAACAGCGCGCGGATTGTCGATGAGGATTCGTCGCACGACGTCGTCGCCGAGGCCGGTCTCGGCGAGTCGGGGCGCGAAGTCGGTCGGTACGTGCGCGAACGGGATATCCGTGCCGGAGTGGCCGAAGGCCGCGCCGATCGCGTTGTACGACAACAGAAATTCGGTCACATGACCGGCCTCGGACAGCCGCGCCACCAGTGCGGCCCTGGCCTCGTCGGTGAGGGGGTCGGCGTCCTTCGTGCCCGCATTGTCGAGTGCCACGAAGGCCCGCGGCGCGCCACCTCCTCGGCGGCGCCGAGGCGATCGGCGCGGTCCAAGCCGCTCAGATAACCGGCGAGCCGCCTGCTCGACGCGTGAGTCAGCCTGTTCTCGTCCCAGAGCTACGCGTCGGCGAAGGTCGACGACATCGCCTCGACGCGGCGGGCACGACGCACTTCCCCTTGAAGGTCGATCTGATTGAAGGCGCTGATCATCGAGCGGCTCAACCCGGCATGGACCGGGTCCCCTCCCCCGAGCACGGGCACAACCGAGCGCGAGCTGGTCGCGGTCGTCGAGGACGGCACGAGCGAGCGGCTCCGCGGCTGGCTGGCCTCCACCGCCCAGCGCCGGAACACCATCGGCCCCTACACCACGGCTTCGTTCGAGGCCGCCGCCGTTGACGCCGACACACACCGCCTGCTGAACGGATGGCTCGACGAGGCCATCGGCGACATCAAGGACGGCCTCGACCGCCCCGACCGATTCCCCGCAAACACCAGGCGTTTTCGCATCGTCATCGCGATCACTGAGCTCGATCAGGCCGCCTGGCGCTGGACGCCGGGCCGGTGAGGCGTGCAGCACGAGAGATGCTCGACGTCGCGCCGGGTCCCGGCACGGCACCATCGGCCGCCGCTGAGCCGGACCACCGCGGCAGGAGTCGCCGAAGTCGAGCTGGGAGACATCCCGCGCTTCACCCGTCGCCGAGACCCACGACCACGGCTGCGCCCAAAGATTCAGGCTGGTGTGGAATTCCAGCCTCGCACTCCTGCGAGATACATCGAACCCACGGTATGAACCCCAGGCGCAGCCCGACTCCCGCAACGGAGCGGTCGGCGGAGCCAAAGTGAGCTTCGAGGGCGACGTCCCGGACGAGGAACGGACGATGAGCAAGAAGAGCACCCTTCTCACTCAGGTCATCATGACCTTCATCACGGCCGCGACGATGCCGGCATCATGGGCCTCATCTTCATGGGGCCGTCACTGGAGTGGCTGGCAGGATGGCCCAAGCAGTTCATCATCGCGTGGCCCATCGCCCCTGCTCTCACGATGGCCGCCTGGCCCGCGTCCATGGCACTGAGCGCTGCGATCCTGCGGTCCCGCACCCGGCGCCTGTCGCCGACGAGGCTTGCCAGCCGATCTCGAGCGCCTGCGACCAGGGACTGTTGGTCGATCGGCGCAAGTGGTCCTGACACACCTGGTGTGCTCGGCGGGAAGATCGTAATGACCGACAGTCCCCAACGCCGCCTGCTCACCCAGGTGATCTTCCTTCGGGCAGCTCCATGCCCCTCCAGCACACGCGAGCCGCCGAGCAAGGAAGTGACGAGAGCGCACCGGCCAATCCGCAAGCCCGAAACAGCAGGAAGGCCACCCGCAAACAGGTGGCCCATCCTAGATTCTCTGCGTTGAGGTCCTGCTCCAAGACCTCAACGCGAGCAGGGTTCTAACAACAATCCTATGGTGGAGCTGAGGGGAATCGAACCCCTGACCTTCTCGATGCGAACGAGACGCGCTACCAACTGCGCTACAGCCCCTTGGAGTTGCTCGATGAGCATAGCAAGTCGCCATGCCCACCGAGCAGGGGGTGCCTACTCGCCGGCAGCGCGTCGATACGGCAGTTGACCAGGGTCGTCGAGTTCGTGGAAGGCGGGGTCCTCGTCCTCGAGGTCCACCACCACTGCCTGCCTGCGAACACGTGAAGTCGGCACGGGGTCGCGCTCGGCTCCCGGCGGCTCGGGCGCCTGCGACTTCAGCACCTCGATGTCGGCGAGCGGATCGGAACGCCTCGGGGCCCGCTGGGCGCTGTTGTGCAGCCGCGCGAGCCTGCGCTGGCGGATCTCTTCCTCGATCCGCACCTGCCTGCGCAGGTAGACCAGGTAGCCCACCAGCACCGCGTCGGCCGCGCCGTGCGCCCACCACAACATCGGCAGCACGACGCCCGCGAGCACGCCGGTCACGATTGCCGTGAGCAGCAGCATGAGCACGACCCGCTGGCGGAATGCGTACTTGGCCCTGGCAGCCAGTTCCGCGGCTTCCGGGTCGAAGCCACCTCGGCCCGGCCGGTAGCGGCGAACCGGAGGCTGTTCCGTCGAACTCGACCGAGGCTCGGGTTCCGGCTCGTAGGTGTCGTACTCCTCGAAGTCCGCGTCGTCGCCGTCAGCCTCGTAATCGTGCCTGGGGACATCCGCTTCATCGGAGTGGATGTCCTCGTCCGGCTCGGCGTTTGCGGTCATGGCGAACTCCTTCCGCCAGTCGCTTCGTGTGCTCCCGCTCCTCACGACCCGGGCAGCCAACGCGGAGTCGTTGGTCTGCGTGATCTCCTGGCGCTTTCGCGCGACCATGGGAACAAGGACGGCGAGCCAAGCCGCGGCGAGCGCGACAATGATCAACGAGCTCGGCAAGTCCCGTCACCTCCCCCGACCAGTACTGCTGTGCCGCCGTGGAACCGCGCGGCCGGGGCGTCCTGAGCAGCGCCCACTCCCTGTCCCACACCGACAGTCGTCACGGTAGTCACAGGAGTAACAGAATCGGCGGAGGCTCGCCGGTAGTTCGGCGTAAACCGATCACTCGTTCGGTGCAGATTTGCCGCGTCTTAACGCTGCTCAGGAGCGGTGGCGAGGCCCTTGGCGACGAGTCGTGCGGCCAGCCCTTCACCCCTTTCCTCGTCGGTGATCGCGAAGCACAAGTGGTCACGCCATGCCCCGGCGACGTCCAGATATCGAAGGAACAGGCCTTCCTGCCGGTAACCGACCTTGGCCAGCACTCGCAGGCTCGCACTGTTCTCGGGGCGGACGGTGGCTTCCAGCCGGTGCAGGCCCGCGGCGGCGAAGACGTGATCGGTCACCAGCGCGACGGCCGCCGTCGCCACGCCACCGCCCGCCAGTCGCGAGGAAACCCAGTAGCCGACCCAGGCGGAGCGCAGCGACGCCCTGATGATGTTGCCGACGGTGATCTGCCCTGCGAAGGCACCGTCGACGGTGATCGCGAACGGCAGACATTGCCCGCGTCGAGCCAGGCCGCGGAGTGAAGCCCACTGTGGCGGCCACGCCCAGTGGGCGTTGCGTTCGTGCCAGTACCCGGCCTGAGTCGGCTCCCATTCCTCCAGGTACTCACGATCGCGAAGCCGGATCCTGCTCCATTCTCCGCCGTCGAGCAGCCGGACCGGCCGCAAAGCCACAGTGCCCGCACGCACGGTGAGCGGACCCAGCCTCGCGGGCCAACCCGGGTGGCGAGGTTCGGCGGCATACGGCGCGCCATACCCCTGCGATGTCATGAGCCGTCACGTGCGCTGAGCCAGGAAGGCCACCTTGACCTGCTCGCCCGCCGCGACCTCGACGAGGTCCTCGTCCACGTTGATCAGGCAGTTGGCCTCGGCCAGCGACGCGAGCAGATGGGAGCCCGACGTGCCGAGTGGCTGCACCAGGTACTCACCGTTGCTCTCGTCGCGCAGCAGCTGGCCTCGCAGGAAACCCCTACGACCCCTGCTCGACACGATGGGAGAGAGCAGGCGCGCCTCGATGACCCTGCGGTGGGGGTTCCGGGTGCCGCGTGCGGCACGGATCAGCGGCCGGATCATGACCTCGAAAACGACCAGTGCGCTCATCGGATTCGCCGGAAGCAGAAAGGTGGGCACCGAGTCCGGGCCCAACCTGCCGAACGCCTGTGTCGAGCCGGGGTGCATGGCGACTCTCGTCGTGTCGATCTTGCCGAGGTCGGACAGCGCGGCGTGCACCTCCTCACCGATGCTGCCTCCTGCCCCTCCCGCCACCACGACGACCTCGGACATCAGCAACCTGCCCTCGACGGTCTCACGTAGCCGCTTGGGGTCAAGCGGCACGATGCCGACCCTGCTCACCTCCGCTCCCGCGTCCCGTGCAGCGGCCGCCAGCGCGTAGGAGTTGACGTCGTAGACCTGGCCCACGGAGGGTGTGCGGTCCACGTCGACCAGCTCGTCGCCCACCGAGATGATCGACACCCGTGGTCGCGGATAGACGAGCACCTTCGACCGACCCACGGCGGCGAGCAGGCCGACCTGCGCGGCCCCGATCGTGTCACCCCGGCGCACGGCGACGTCGCCGATCTGCACGTCCTCCCCGGTTCTACGGACGTAGCCGTGGGAAGGAACGGACCGCTGCACCGTGACGTTGGCCTCGTGACCGTCGGTGAAAGCCGTGGGCACGACGGCGTCGGCCAGCGTGGGAAGCGGAGCACCGGTCGCGACCCGGACCGCCTGGCCGGGCTGCAACCGCCGGGGCTGCCGCGAGCCGGCCGGAATCTCGCCGACCACCGGCATCTGCACTGCTTCTTCGCTGGCCGTCCGCACATCGACACTGCGCACCGCGTAGCCGTCCACCGCTGCCTGGTCGAAGCCGGGCAACGCGTGCTCTGCGACCACCTCCTCCGCGCAGAGCAGTCCCTGCGCCTCGGAGATCGCGACCCGCACCGGGCGCGGCCGCACGGCGGCACCCAAGAGCACAGATAGCTGCGCGTCGACCGACCTGAATTCGGTGGGCGACGACGGGTCGGCGGTGGCGGACTCGCGTGTGGTCATGAGCCCTCGTTGCCGATCCGGTTGGTCAACCACTCCCTCAGCTCGGGACCGTGCTCGGGATGGCTCAGTGCGAAGTCCACGGCCGCCTTCAAGAACCCTGCGGGGTTGCCGAGGTCGTGCCTGCCACCCCGGTGAACGACGATGTGCACCGGGTGCCCTTCCTTGATCAGCAGCGCGACAGCGTCCGTGAGCTGCAACTCCCCGCCCGAGCCCGGCTGGATCCTGCGGAGCGCGTCGAAAATCGCCCGGTCCAGCAGGTAGCGTCCCGCCGCCGCGTAGGTCGACGGCGCCGCCTCCGGCGAGGGCTTCTCCACCATGCCGTGCACCTGCTTGACATCCTCGTCCCCGGTGTCGGACACGTCGAACACACCGTAGGGCGAGATCTGTTCCTTCGGGATGTCGAAGGCACAGAGCACGCTGCCGCCGTACTGCGCCCGCACGTCCGCCATCCGGTTCAGCACCCCCGACGGCAGCACGAGGTCGTCGGGCAGCAGGACGGCTACCGCCCTGTCTTCCTCGGTGAGGTTGGCCTCGGCCTGCGCGACGGCATGACCCAGCCCATGAGCCTGCTCCTGGATGGCGACGTCCACCTCGAGCAACCCGTGTGCCCTGCGGATCTTGGCCAGCTGCTCGGTCTTGCCCTTGCGGCGGAGCGCCTCCTCCAGTTCCTCCATCGGCCGGAAGTACTGGACAACAGCTTCCTTGCCGGGGGATGTGACGATCACCATGCGCGTGGCCCCGGCCTCGGCCGCTTCGGCGGCGACAAGTTCGATGCCCGGCGTGTCGACGATCGGCAACAGTTCCTTGGGCACGGCCTTGGTCGTCGGCAGGAATCTCGTGCCGAGTCCCGCGGCAGGCACGATGGCGGTCCGGAAGATGTTGTGACTCGTGGCGCCCGTCATGGGCGCAAAGCCTAGCCTGGTCACGTGAACGAGACAGACAACGACAACCCCCCTGCGGGGGTAAAGGCACAGTGGCGGGCGCGAATGAAGGCCGGGCGAGCAGCGATCTCCGCACAACAGCGGGTGCTCGAGGCCGCCGCGCTGACGGAGGCGGTGGCCGGGATGGCGGCGACCACCATGTGCTGTTATGTCCCGTTCGGGTCCGAACCCGGTTCGATCGCGCTGCTCGACGTTCTCCTGGAGCGCGGTACACGTGTTCTCCTTCCTGTGGTTCCCGCGGAGCCCGGCCCGCTCGACTGGGCCGAGTACACGGGCACGTCGGCACTGGCCAAGGGCAACCTGCGTCCGGTGCTGGAGCCGCAAGGGCCTCGACTCGGACCGAAGGCAATAGCCGAGGCCGATGTCGTGCTCGTTCCCGCCCTTGCCGTGGACCGTTCGGGGGTCCGGCTCGGCAGGGGTGCGGGCTACTACGACCGGTCGCTGTCGCTCGTCTCAGCGACCGCCGAACTGGTCGCTGTGATTCGCGACACCGAATTCGTCGACCAGTTGCCCGCCGAGCCCCATGACGTGCGCATGACGGCGGTTCTGACTCCGAGTGACGGGCTGCGTCGGCTACCTTCGATAGAGCCCTCACTGTGAAGCCCTCGCTGTGAGAGGGCCCTCGATTGCGCTCGGGGAATGCCATACAGCAAAATTGAGTTAGCACTCTCCGGAAGGGAGTGCCAGCGCCAGAAGGAGTCCCCGTGCCGACCTACCAGTACGCCTGCAAGGAGTGCGGCCACCAGTTCGAGGTGGTCCAGTCGTTCAATGACGCGAGCCTGACCGACTGCCCGCAGTGCCAGGGTGCGCTGCGCAAGCTGTTCGGCTCGGTCGGTGTCATCTTCAAGGGCAGTGGGTTCTACCGCACCGACTCTCGGTCCGACTCGAAGTCGTCCAGCACCTCAGGTGCGTCGAGTTCGTCCAACAGCTCCTCCAACGGGTCCTCCAACGGTTCCGGGAGTTCCGCCAAGTCCGACGCCGGGTCCGGCTCCGGATCGAACAACGGCGGCGGCTCCACGAGTTCAACCAGTACCACGGCCGCAACGCCGAAAGCCTCGTGACACCGCAGTTATCCACAACGGCCTAGTTATCCACAGGCTGCCGCTTCCCGGGTTCCGACTTCGCGTGCAGCGCCCCTAACGTCGGTTTCGGTCGAGGGCGAAGCACCGCCCTCCCGATCCGATTCGAGGGGAAACGATGCAGGCCAAGACCCGTGAACAAGCCTGGCGACAGTGGTTGCGCGGCAGAGTCCGGGCTCGCCCCGCCGCGCTGGTGCGGCGTTCGCTCGCCACGACCTTGTTCCTGCTGGCGGTGGCGCTGGCAGCCATCCCCGGTGCCGACGTCAGCGGTGAAGCGCTGGTCAACGTTGTCGTCACTGCCAGGGAGGTTCCGTCGGGAACGCAACTGGCAGCAGACGATCTGAGGGTCGCGGCCGTTCCGACCGGAATCGGGCCCGACGGCGCATTGGGCAAGACATCGGACGCTATCGGTCGCCACCTCATCGGCGCGGCTCGCGCGGGCGAGCCACTGACCGATGCCAGGCTCGCCGAGCACCGTCGTAGCCCACCCGGCACCGCGACAGTTCCGGTTCGGCTCGCCGACGCCCGGATCGCGAAGCTGCTCCGTCCGGGCACTCGTGTCGACGTCATTACTCCGGACCGGGCGGGCACCGACGCCACCCGTAGCGGGGAACACGTCGTGGCAGGCACAGTCACCGTGGTGGCGGTACCAGACGAAGGAACAGCAGCGCGCGACGGGCCGGCGATGGACGACCAAGGTGCCCTGGTGCTGCTCGCGGCTCCTGCCGACACCGCAGCTCGCCTTGCCGCTGTTTCACTCGAGCAGCCGATCACGGTGACCCTGCGTTAGGTCGCACCGGAATGCCGTCGCAGGGAGGGTCGGCTTGGGGAGTGGCGACGAGACCATCGCGGTCCTGGCCCCTTCACGAATAGGCCGGGGCCCTCCGCGAGCCCACACGTGGCCGGAACACGCGGACCGTGGCTCAACCGTCGTGGTGCGGCGGGCGGTTCTCCAGGTACCACTCGTCGCGTCGGCCGCGGTCACCGCCGGGCTCCTTCTCGTCGGAAGTGGTCTCGGGAACCACCTCCCCGAAGACCTCCTCGATGCGGCGGTGGCGCCGCCGAGGCGGTGGGGCAGGTTCGTCGGCAGGCCGATCGCGGTCCGTGGCCACGGCGTCAACTCTCGTCAAGGCCGGACAACTCGTCGATGACGTGGGGAACCAGCGACGACAGTGTCGCCATGCCGTCACGGACGGCGGCGCGAGAGCCCGCGAGGTTGACCACGAGCGTGCTGCCCGAGACACCGACGAGCCCCCTGGAGATGCCCGCATCGATGGCGCCGGCGGCCAACCCGGAGGAACGCAGCGCCTCCCCGATGCCCGGGATGGGCCTGTCGAGCACACCGGCCGTGGCGTCAGGGGTGACGTCTCGCGGGGAGACTCCGGTAGCGCCAACCGTGATGACCAGGTCTACCCCACCGATCACCGCGGTATTGAGCGCGTTGCGGATTTCCACCGTGTCGGCGCGAACCACAACGGAACCGTCCACTATGAACCCGGCTTCCTCCAGCAGTTCGGTCACGAGCGGCCCGATGGAGTCCTCGATCTCTCCCTGAGCCGTCCGGTCATCGACAACCACCACGAGAGCGCGGCCCAGCCGCTGTGCACTGCGTTCCATGAGCCCTACCGTAGTGGGACCTCGCGACAGATGTGACCGAAGGCTTACGGACGGTCGGTTGGGGCTGCGGGTTCGTCGTGAACCGCATAGCGTCCTCGGCGTGCGCGTGCTCGTCACCGGTGGAGCCGGGTTCATCGGCTCCCACATCGCCGACCTGCTGGCCGAATCGGGGTTCGAACCAGTGCTGCTCGATGCGCTGCTGCCCACCGCGCACGGCGCCGGCAACCCGCCTGGGCACGCCACGCGACACCGGTTCGTGCGCGGTGATGTGGCAGACGCGGCACTGGTACGGGAGCTGCTCGCCGAGGTCGACGCGGTGTGTCACCAGGCGGCCGTGGTGGGGCACGGTGTCGATCCCTCCGACGCGCCGTCCTACACGCTGCACAACGACCACGCCACGGCGGTGCTGCTCGCGGCGATGTACGAAACGGGGGTGCGCCGGCTGGTGCTGGCGTCCTCGATGGTCGTGTACGGCGAAGGGAGGTACGCCTGCGCACGGCACGGAGTGGTGGCGCCCGCTCCTCGTCGCCAATGCGATGTGGACGCCGGCCGGTTCGATCCGACGTGCACCCGGTGCGGCGCCGACCTGCGACCTCTGCTGGTTCCCGAAGAAGCCCCGCTTCGGCCACGAAGCACATACGCGGCCACCAAACTCGCCCAGGAGCAGCTGGCGGGCGCATGGGCGCGGCAGACCGGCGGCACCGTGTGGGCGTTGCGCTACCACAACGTCTACGGCCCCCGGATGCCACGCGACACGCCTTACGCCGGCGTGGCGTCGCTGTTTCGCTCCGCCCTCGAGCGAGGCGAGGCCCCGACCGTGCTGGAGGACGGGAAGCAACGACGGGACTTTGTTCATGTCCACGATGTGGCAAGAGCCAACGTGCTCGCCCTGCGCACGCCCGCAGCCGAGGGCGAGTTGAGCGCCGTCAACATCTGTTCCGGCGAGCCCCACACGATAGGAGAGCTCGCCACCGAACTCGCGAGGGCCCATGGTGGTCCGCGGCCACGCGTGGTCGGCGGCGCCCGTCCCGCCGATGTGCGCCACGTCGTCGCTGACCCGCAGCGGGCGCGGCGGCTGCTCGGCTTCACCGCGACGATCGGGTTCGCCGAAGGTATCGACGAGTTCGCGACGGCTGAGCTTCGTGCTACCGGGTAACGGCACCGGACGCAGACGATAGCTGCCAACAGCCCGTGGTCAGCGGGCCGCCAGCGGCAGCCGTACCTCGAATCGACAACCCTGCCCGTGGTTGTGCACCTCGACCCGACCTCGATGCGCCTCCACAAGACCTTTCACGATCGCCAGTCCAAGGCCGCCGCCACCGGTGGTCCTCCCGGTCTCGGGTGTGCGCGCCTGGGAGCCTCTAAACGCGACGTCGAACACCCGGCCGAGCTCGTCCTCGGGGATACCACCGCACGCGTCGTCAACAGCGAGCAGCGCCTCCTGGCCGTCGATTCCGATGTCGACGGCCACCGTGCCGTCGGGCGGAGTGTGGCGGATGGCGTTGGAGACGAGGTTGCGCACGATGCGGGCGAGTTCCGGATCGCTACCGGCCACCACCGGCCAAGCCTGTGCGCTCGCCCGCACTTTCACCCGGTTGCGTCGGGCAACCGGTCTCTGCGCGGACAGCGCGTCGCTGACCACGTCACCGAGCGGTACGGCGGTCAGTTCCAGGCGAAGCGCCCCAGCCGTGATTCGGGAGAGTTCGAAAAGGTCATCGACCATACCTGTCAGGCGGGTGGCCTCGACGTTGATGCGCTGGGCGTACTTGGCGACCTCGTCGGGCTCGCCGACGACACCGTCGGCAAGCGCCTCGGCCATCGCCCTGATACCCGACAGCGGGCTACGCAGGTCGTGACTGATCCAAGCGACCAACTCGCGGCGCGAGGCTTCCGCTGCTCGCTCCCGATCCCTGGCCTCCCGCTCCCACACGCTGCGCCTGGCGATAACCCTGCCGAGCACGACGGCCGCGGGGACGGTCACCATCGCCACCAGCAGACAGACCAGCAACATCGTGGTCAACGCCGTGCTGAACATGAACCCGCTGACGCCGAGCACCCCGGTCAGCGTCGCGACGATGGGGATCAGCACTAGCACCGTGAGGGTGCTGGCCAGGGAACCCCTGCGCAGCAGGTACAGCACCAAGGCACCGACGGCGACGACCGGCATCGCGAACGCGAGCGCGACAGGCAGGATGTGCCAGGCGTGCGCGAGCATCTCGGCGAGCGACTCGCCGGACTCGATCATGATCGTCGCGGGTCGTAGCGGTAGCCGATGCCCCAGACCGTGACCACCCGGCTGGGGTTGGCGGGATCGGCTTCGATCTTCTCCCGCAGCCGCCGGACGTGGACGGTTACGGTGGACTGGTCGCCGAACTGCCAGCCCCACACCTTGTCCAGCAAGTCGGCCCTGGAGTAGGCGATGCCGGGGTGGGTGAGGAAGAACGCCAGCAGGTCGAACTCCCGAGCCGTCAGTGCGAGCGGCGCACCCGCGAGCGTGGCGTGCCGCGCCGAACGCACCAGCCGCAGGTCGTCGTCGACGAGATCCGGCGCGCTCGCCCCCGGCGCCGGTCCACGGGACCTGCGCAGCACCGACGAGACCCGCAGGGTCAGCTCTCGGGGGCTGAACGGCTTGGTCACGTAGTCGTCGGCACCTATTCGCAGGCCCGCGATACGGTCCTCCTCCTCCTCCCCGAGCGCGGTCAGCATGACCACCGGCACCTCGCTGATCCGCCGCAATCGGCCACACACCTCGAGGCCACCCAACCCCGGCATCATCACGTCGAGGACGATCAGGTCGGGTGGCTGTGCGGCGCAGCGCTCCAGCGCCTCGTGGCCGTCACCCGCGACCGCCACGGCGAACCCGGCCACCTCCAGGTAGCGACGCACCACGTCCCGGACCGTCTCGTCGTCATCGACCACGAGCACCAGGCCTTCGCCGCTGTCCTCACTCATCGCCCTCACCACACCGTCAGCATCAGATGGTTGACCGCCAGCGCGGTCGCCGCTTGGGCGGCCAGCCACCAACGTCGCGTACCAGGCGGCAGCAAAGCCGTGGCAGGCAGCAGCCACACCGCGAAAGGCAGCCAGATCCGCTCCACTTCCGCCTTGGAAAGGCCGCTCACGTCGGCGACAAGGACGGCGCAGAGGGCGGCGGCCGTGAGCATCACCATAGGCGTCCAGCCGCGGCTCAGCCATGCCCTGCGCAGCCCAGCCACGACAGCGGGCCCCACCGCCAGCACCAAGCACGCCAGATTCGCCCACACCCAGTACGAGTAGGGCCGTTCGGAGGCGATTCCCTGGTGGTATCGCTCGACGACCTGCCGATAGCCGTCGAACCACCAGAAGCCGGCCATCGCGAACGCGGCCACCACCGCCGCGACTCCCGCCGCGGCGTACAGCGTCGCCCTCGCACTGCGGCCCAACAGCCCGACGGCGAGCGCCACCAGGCCGAGCAGCACGAGGCCGTAGGACAAGAACAACCCGAAGCCGAGCAGCACGCCCGCTCCGACGGCCTGAGCGGGTGCGTACCGAGACCCGCTGTGCGCGGCTCGGCAAGCCTGCGCGAGCAGGGCGATACCGCACGCGGTCACTCCCGCGAACACCGCGTCCGCCGACACCGCCAGCCACACCGCACCTGGGAACAGCACGACGAACGGCCAGCAGGCACGCGCCGCCTCAGCACGGCCGAGCGCGGCCAAGGTGACAGGCACGGCCACCGACACCAGTCCAGCCGCGGCCACACACGCGAACGCGGCCCAGACACCGCCGGAGAGCCCCAACCGGTCCAGCCAGACGAACACCAGCACGGCGCCTGGAGGGTGGCCTGCCACGTGCGTGGTCCAGAAGCCCGGGGTGCCCGCGACGATCCGGTCGGCGAACGTGTCGAGCATCGTGGAGATGTCGGTGATGCCGCCTACTTCGTGCAGGTACTCGTGCGGCGTCGTCAGCCGCGCCGCGAAACCGCGTTCCCAGCCGTCGACCAGCGCCAACGACAGCAGCCACGCCAGCGAGGCGACGTACCCGGTGGCGAGCAACCCACGCCACGGCAGCGACGTCGCGAGTGCCGGACCCCACACAACGGCCGCCACCGCAAGCAGCACCGCGAACACCGATGCCGGGCCGGCGTGCGGTAGCCACCTGCCGTACAGCGGCGGCGACTCTCTTACCGCGACAGCGAGCGCGACGAGCAACGCGGCAACGCCGACGGCGACGAGGTCACCGCGCACTCGATTCGCGGTCGCGCCGGGCCTTGTCGTGGTGGAGGAATCGACCACCCCCCGCACGATAACGGGCCGGACCTCGGGCGTCAGCGAGCCGCGGGGACACGTCAGAACTCGGTAATACCCGGCGACCCCCGTCAGGGTTTCGTAATCCCGCACGAGTTTCGCGGTGTCCGGCTTGGATCTATCGTCCGATTTCGTGAACGGAGAAGAACCGGTCGACGTCGTCCTGCCGTGCCTCGACGAGGCTCCTGCGCTGCCCGCCGTGCTCGGCGCCTTCCCGCCCGGCTTCCGCGCGATCGTGGTGGACAACGGTTCCACCGACGACTCCGCGAAGGTCGCCGAGGAACTGGGGGCCAAGGTCGTCTTCGAGCCACGGCGCGGGTACGGCGCTGCCGTCCACACCGGTCTGGAGGCAGCCTCGTCGCGGATCGTGTGCTTTCTCGACGCCGACGGCTCCCTCGACGCCGGGCAACTCCCCCGACTGGTGAGGCCGGTGCGGCAGGGCAGCGTGGAACTCGCGGTGGGCCGCCGAGTCGCGACGGCACCCGGGGTGTGGCCGTGGCACGCACGCGCGGGCAACGCGGCGCTGGCGCTGCTGCTGCGAGCACGCGGGCTTCCCGTGCACGACCTAGCGCCGATCCGGGCGGTGAATCGTTCGGCGCTGCTCGAACTCGGGGTGGCCGATCGAGGATTCGGATATCCGCTGGAACTGCTGGTCAGGGCTGCTCGCGAGGGCTGGCGAGTGCACGAGGTCGACGTCGGGTACGGCCGCAGGGCGGACGGCACGGTGTCGAAGGTGTCGGGTTCGCTGCGCGGAACCCTGCGTGCCGCCACGGACATGGCGCGGGTCTGGCGCGCGTGAACGGCGGCTGGTGTGCGTTGGTCGTGGCGAAGGCACCCGTTCCCGGCCAGGCGAAGACGCGGCTGTGCCCACCCGCGGCACCTCGGCAAGCCGCTGACCTTGCCGCGGCCGCGCTGCTCGACACGCTCGACGCTGCACTGACGGTCCCGGAAGCGGTGCCGGTGGTCGCGCTTGCGGGGCAGCTCACCTCCGCCGCGCGGCGCGGCGAGTTGTCGGGTCTGCTGCGTCGTTGCACCGTGCTGGCCCAGCGAGGACCCGACCTCGGGGCCCGGCTGGCGAACGCTCACGCCGACGTCGCGCGGTTGTGGCCCGGTATGCCCGTCGTGCAGGTCGGGATGGACACACCGCAGCTGACCCCCGCACTGCTGCGCTCGGTCGCCGATGACCTCCACAGGCACGAGGCCGTGCTCGGCCAGGCCCTCGACGGGGGTTGGTGGGTACTGGCACTGCGGGACCCGGCGCGAGCGCGGGTGCTGGCCGGGGTGCCGATGTCGCGGCCCGACACCGCGGCACTCACCCGTCGTGCGCTCGCCACCACCGAGTCGATCGCGGCGCGGACCGAGACACTGTGCGATGTGGACACGATGGCCGACGCGATCAGCGTCGCCGAACTGATTCCCGACTCGCGGTTCGCGGCGGCTGTGCGCGCGATCCGGACCGCGGCTGCTTCGCGCTGAACGCGGCGAAGGATTGGTCGGCGGCCCACCGGCAGCGGTGATCGGCTCAACTCACCCGCCCGTGGGCCGCCGCGCTGGTCTCGGCCGCACCTGCGGCCGAGCGTCTCAGTTCGGTTGTACCGGCTGGCCGCCGAGCGTGATGTCCAGTGTCCGGTTGCTACCGAGCGTGATCGTGACCGTTTCGCCCGGCGCCCGGGTGCGGATCGCCGCGACGAGAGTGTTCGCGTCATCGATGCGCCGGTCTCCGAGCTTGACGATCACGTCACCGGACTTCAGGCCTGCCTTCTCGGCGGGGCTGCCAGGCTGCACCTCGCCGATCACCGCGCCACCGGAAGGAGCGTCGCCCACCGTGGCACCGATGTAGGTCTGCGTGGCATGGCCGGACTTGATGATGTCGTCCGCTGTGCGCCTGGCCTGGTCGATCGGGATCGCGAAACCGATCCCCACGTTGCCGCCCTCGGATTGCATGCCGGGGATGCCGGAGGACTGCGGGCTGTAGATCGCGGAGTTGATGCCGATGACCTGCCCCTGCATGTTGGCGAGCGGTCCGCCGGAGTTGCCGGGGTTGATGGCGGCGTCGGTCTGGATGGCGTCCATGACCGTCGTCTGGTCACCCTGGCCGCCCGCCGTCACGGGTCGGTGCAGCGAACTCACGATTCCTGCTGTGACGGTGCCCGCCAGCTCGAAAGGTGAGCCGATCGCCACCACGGACTCGCCGACCCGCAGGTCGTCGGAGCGGCCCAGCTCCACGGTGGGCAACCCGCTGACGCCTTCGGCCTTCACCACCGCGATGTCCGTGGTGGGGTCACGGCCGACGATCGTGGCCTCGGCCTCGTCGCCGTTCTGGAACACCACGTTGATGGCGCCTCCGTCTGCCGCCCCCTCGATGACGTGGTTGTTGGTCAGGATGTAGCCGTCGTCGCTGATGACGAACCCGGAGCCTTCGCCTGCCGACGAGCGACCGCGCACCTGGAGCTGCACCACGCTGGGCATCAGCTTCTGCGCGACCGCTTCCACGCTGCCCGCAGGGGCGCTACCGGTGTCCTTGGCAGGGAGCGGTTCGTTCAGCGCGTTCACCGAACTGCCGGTCGCGGCGTTGTCGGCTGCCAGGTAACCACCCACGGTGCCTGCCCCGCCGCCCACCAGGAGGGCGAGCATCGCCACGCCCGCGACCAGCTTGGCGGTACCGCCACGGCGGTTGCGCTGCGGCGACGGTGGTTCGCCGCCCGGCATGGTGCTCGCGGCCGGATACCGGCTCGGCTGGTACGGGTTGTAACCGTGCATCGCGTGGCCCCGGGCCGACCACGGACTCGGCTCCTGCTGGGCACCCCAACCGCCTTGCTCCGGTGTTCCGGGTGCCTGGCCGCCGGGCTTGTCCTGAGCATAGGGGTCGTTGTCGGTCATGGGTTCATGATGCTCCGTCGTCCTGAGAACACGCTGAATCGAGCCTGTGCGCCAGGCCTGAAGATTCACCCTGCCGCCCGCAGCCGTTGCGCGATCAGCTCCGGCGACACGTCGTTCACCCAGACGGCCATGCCGGACTCCGAGCCCGCGAGGTACTTCAGCTTGTCCGGTGCCCTGCGTATCGAGAACAACTCCAGGTGCAGCCACGCCAGGTCGTGACCCTGCCGCACGGGCGCCTGCTGCCAACCCGCGACGTAGGGCAGCGGCCTGTCGTACAGACCGTCGCAGCGGCGCAGTAGCCGCAGATACACCTCGGCGAAGTCGGCGCGCTCCTCGGTTGTCAGACCGGTTAGGTCGGCGACCCTGCGATGGGGCACGACCAGCACGTGCACCGGCCAGCGCGCCGCAGGGGGAACGAAGGCGGTCCAGTGCTCACCCTCCTCCACCACCCTGGCGCCATCGGCACGCTCGGTGGCGAGCAACTCGCCGAGGAGATGCGTGCCGTGTTCGGCGAAGTGGTCACGAGCGGTGGCGAGGATACGTTCGGTCCTCGGTGTGACGAACGGGTAGCCGTAGATCTGCCCATGCGGGTGATGCAGGGTGACACCGATTTCCTCGCCCCGGTTCTCGAACGGGAACACCTGCTCCACGCCGTCCAGTTGGGACAGCGCGGCCGTACGGTCGGCCCACACGTCGACCACCGTGCGCACCCGGCGCGGGCCGAGTTCGGAGAAGGAACGATCGTGGTCGCTGGTGAAGCACACCACCTCGGTACGACCGTTGCGGTCGACGAAGGACGGGAAGCGATTCTGGAACACGACCACGTCGTAGTGCGGTTCCGGTATCTCGCTCGGTTTGCCGGGGCGGGTGGGGCACAGCGGGCAGAGGTCGGTGGGTGGCTTGTGCGTGCGCGTCTGCCTGTGCGTGGCGATGGCTACCCACTCGCCGGTGAGCGGGTCCCTGCGGATCTCCGAACTCCCCGCCACGGGAGGAAGCGCGCGGGCGTCCCTCGCGTCGCGCGACGGTGGCGCGGGACCCTCGTCGAAGTAGATGATCTCCCGGCCGTCCGCGAGGTGCCGAACGGTCTTGTTCACTCGTGCGCCCCAGCCGGACTGTCGACCCGCGCGATCAGGAGTTCGCCCGCATGCTCACGAAGGATGCTACGAGCGTCGTCGGCGAGACCCTCGTCGCTGACGACCACGTCGGCCTCGGTGAGGTCGGCGATCGTGGAGATGCCGACCATGCCCCACTTGGTGTGATCGGCGAGGACGACGAGCTTGCGACCCGCCTCGACAAGCGCGCGGTCGGTCTCGCTCTCGGTGAGGTTGGGCGTTGTGAAGCCGGGTCCGTCGGCCATGCCGTGCACCCCGAGGAAGACGATGTCGAGGTGCAGGCTGCGCAGACTCTGTACCGCCACCGGACCGACGAGCGCGTCGGAGGGTGTGCGCACACCTCCGGTGAGGACGACGGTGCGGTCGGACTCGCCCGAACCGCGTAACACGTCGGCGACCCGGATCGAGTTGGTCACGACGGTCAGGCCGGGTATCGGGCCAAGGGCTCGGGCCAGTGTCCAGGTGGTGGTGCCCGCGGACATGCCGATGGCGGTTCCGGGGCGGATCAGTCCCGCGGCGGCGGCGGCGATGGCCTCCTTCTGTGCGCGCTGGCGAACGGACTTGGCCTCGAACCCCGGTTCGTGGGTGCTCATGGTGGTGACCGTGGTCGCGCCTCCGTAGACCTTCTCCACGAGTCCCCTGCTCGCGAGCACGTCGAGGTCCCTGCGGACGGTCATGTCCGACACGCCGAGGCGGTCGACGAGGTCGCTGACCCGGACCGCACCGGTCCGCCGCGCCTCGTCGAGGATCATCGCTTGCCGCTGCCGCGCCAGCACCGTCTACTCCATCCGCAACTGCACCAGAAGTACACAAAACTCTACATGATCAAACACGGTCGGCTGGTCCGCGCCACCCGAAGGTGGGAACTCCGGGCGCGTCACCGTCGAGGGACGGTAACCGAACCCGCCACCGAAACCGCCGTGGTATCCGGGTGACGCTCGGCCGCCGCTACCGGGTTGCCCTACCCCGGCACGCCGGGCAGCCGGATCGTCAGCAGCGCGCCGCCTTCCGCGGCGCGCCCGGCGTACACCGCGCCGCCGTGTCGCTCCACGGCCTGCTTGACGATCGCCAGACCCAGCCCGGAACCCGGGAGCGTTCGCGCCTCGGACGACCGGTAGAAGCGATCGAAGATCTTGGGCAGATCCTCCTCCGCGATACCCGGTCCCGCGTCAGCCACCTCCACCACGGCCGTGCCGTCACCGAGCGGCCGCAACACGACCCGCACGACGGAGCCGGCAGGCGAGAACTTCACTGCATTGTCGAGCAGGTTCAGCACCGCGCGCTCCAGCGTGTTCGGGTCGCCGGTGAGCACCCAGGGACGCAGGTCCGCTTCGAACTCCACCTCACCAGCCCTCGGCCGCGCGCGATCGAGTGCCCGCTCGATCACCTCGACGAGGTCGACGCGCTCGGCTTCCTCCCTGGGAGCCTCTCCCCGAGCCAGCTCCACCAGATCACCGATCAGCTGTGTCAACTCGTCGAGTTGGAACCGGATGTCCGCCTCGACCTCCGTGCGATCGCGCTCCGACAGTGACGGCGAACCCGGCTTGCTGGCGGCGAGCAGCAACTCCAAGTTGGTGCGCAGCGAGGTCAGCGGTGTCCGCAACTCGTGCCCCGCGTCCGCGACCAGCCTGCGCTGCCGCTCCTGCGATTCGAAAACGGCGTCGAGCATGGTGTTGAAGCTGTGCGTCAGCCGCGCCAACTCGTCGTCGCCGCTCACCGGGATGGGACGCAGGTCCATTGTTCGGGCCACCCGCTCGGTGGCGGAGGTCAGGCGCTCGACGGGACGCAACCCGGCTCTGGCGACCGCGGTACCCGCCACCGCGGCCACCACGATTCCCGCGCCCCCGAAGAGGAACAGCACGAGCGCGAGGTCCGACAGCGTCCGCTTGGTCGGCTCCAGCGACTGCGCGAGCACCATGGCCACCCCGTTGCCCGCGGGCAGCGCGATCACGCGCATGTCGGTGGCCTGGTCCGTGCGCAGTGACGAGTCGGTGGTTCCACGCGCCACCGCCAACTCGGGCGGGCCCCAAGGTGGGGGTGTGCCCGCACGCGGATGGATCATGTCGGAAGTCGCGGTGAGCAGACCGATCTGGATGTCGCTGCTCACCAGGAACGCGCCAGGAATCGACTGCACCCTGGACTGCACCGTCGGGCTCTCCACGGCGGCCATGGCCCGCTCGGTGAGGCTGTCGTCGAACTGCTGGTAAAGGTTGTTGTACACGGTCAGGTATGCGCCCAGCGATACCAGCGCCACGGTGACGCCCACCGAGATGGCGGCGAGCAACATGACCCGGGTACGCAAGGAGAAACGGCGAGGCCGGGCCTGCTCGCTCGAGGTGAGGGTCACGGGGGCGTCTCCCGAAGTACGTATCCGACGCCACGGACGGTGTGGATCAATCGTGGCTCACCACCGGCCTCGGTCTTGCGTCGCAGGTAGCCGACGTAGACCTCCAGTGCGTTACCCGACGTCGGGAAGTCGTAGCCCCACACCTCTTCCAGGATCCTGCTGCGCGTCAGCACGTGCTTCGGGTAGGACATGAACAGTTCGAGCAAGGCGAACTCGGTCCTCGTCAGGCTTATCTGCCGTTCGCCCCGATAGACCTCCCGGGTACCGGGGTCGAGGCTGAGATCGGCGAAGGTGAGTGCCACGGAGTTGCCCGCCGCCTGCGCCTCGGCTCCGGCCCGTCGAAGCAGCGCGCGCAGCCGCGCGAGCAGTTCCTCGAGCGCGAACGGCTTGGGCAGGTAGTCGTCGGCGCCCGCGTCGAGGCCGGAGACGCGGTCGGAGACCGTGTCGCGGGCGGTGAGTACGAGGATGGGCAGGTCGTCACCGATGCCTCGGAGCCTGCGCGCCACCTCGAGCCCGTCCAGCCTCGGCATCATGACGTCGAGCACCATGGCGTCCGGGCGGTCGGCGGCGACCTTTTCCAGCGCCTGCGCACCGTCGCCCGCGACGTCGACCTGGTAGCCGTTGAACTCCAGCGAGCGTCGCAGCGACTCGCGAACGGCTCGATCGTCGTCGACGACAAGAATGCGCATAGGACCAGTCTTACTCGGCCGGCTGAGACGGTCCTTAACGCCGGGCCGCGTGTCAGTCGACCAGTCCGCCCCGGTACGCCAGCAGGGCGGCCTGCACCCGGTTGGCGGCGCCGATCTTGGACAGCACCGCGGAGACGTAGCCCTTGACCGTCGCTTCCGACAGGTGCAGCGTCCCACCGATCTCCGCGTTCGAAAGGCCCTTCCCGATCAGGGTGACGACCTCGCGTTCACGGTCGGACAACGACGCGAGCAGCTTTCGCGCGGGTGCCGCGGCGCGCTGCTCGTCGCGGTGCGCGTTGACCATGCGCGCGGCGACGCTCGGGTCGAGCACAGCCCCGCCGCGCGCCAGGTCGCGGATCGCGCGAACCAGCGCGGCGGGCTCGATGTCCTTGAGCAGGAAGCCGTTGGCGCCGAACCGGAGAGCGAGGCTCACGTACTCGTCGACGTCGAACGTGGTGAGCATGGCGACGGCAGGGGGTTCCGGCAGTGTCTGGATGGCTCGCAGGGCGCGAATGCCGTCGTCCGGTGCGCGCATCTTGATGTCCAGCAGGGCGACATCAGGGTGGAGACGACGGGCGGCTTCCACCGCGGTTCTTCCGTCGGCCGCCTCGCCGACCAGTTCAATGTCCGGCGCGACGGATATCATCGTGCGTAGGCCCGAGCGGACGAGTTCCTCGTCGTCGGCGAAAACGACCTTGATCAACGGCGCCTCCAAGGGCAGGGGGACCGGGGTCACCGTGTCCGATCCGTGAAGGTTACTCACAAGTAGTGGGGGTATTACAGTGAGCAACTCGCGCCACGTCAAGGTCCCGGCTCCAGCAGGCGGAAGTCACCCGCTAAGCTGTCAGGCAGTATCCCTGCCCTCGTAGCTCAGGGGATAGAGCACCGCTCTCCTAAAGCGGGTGTCGGAGGTTCGAATCCTCCCGGGGGCGCCCAGGTCAGAGGCGGTTTCCGATGATCTGCGGAAGCCCGCGTGGTGCGGATCGTGGTGCGAGTTCCGTATCTTCGCACCATGGCTGACGCCGGAAAGAGCTCTCAGAAGCGCCATAGGGGCCGGATCGAGACGCTGCCCAGTGGTGCCCGCCGGATCGTGGTCTACGCGGGCGAGGACCCGCTCACAGGCCGCCGACACTACGTACGTGAGACCGTCCCGGCTGCCCGAACGTGGAGAAGGAAGCCGAGAAGGTCCGCGTCCGGATTCTCAACGAGATCAACGAGCAACGGAACGCGCGCACCAACGCGACCGTGAACCAGCTCATGGACCGCTATCTCGAACTTCTCGACGTCGACGCATCGACTCGCCAGCGGTACGAGAGCGTCATTCGCACGCATATCCGCCCGCTTGTCGGCAGGGTCACGTTGGCGCGACTCGACGCGGAAACCTTCGACTCGTTCTATCGCACGCTCCGTGCCTGCCGCGACCACTGCGGCGGGCGGAAGTTCGTCATTCACCGAACGCGGGGCGAGCACGCATAGTCTGAGGCAGCGAGCCGGGTGACCTTCACGCACAGACGGGTATGGCGGGCTGTCGTGTCGGCATGACTGCCGCCGCCTCTCACCATGGTGGGAACCCAGGGCAAGGCCGGTTCGACTCGCCCCGAGAGATCCGGGCTGCGCTGCTACCCGACGAGGTAGCGGCGTTCGATGTTGCGTACCAGCAAGCTCTGCGGGAGGCAGCGGAGACTTTGAGTCTGGAAGCGCTGCAGTCAACCTTGGCGAACTGGCGGCGCATCGCCCAGATGACGCAGGCCGACCCGGCCGCACATCGCAGGATGCTCCAGCAGGCCGAGCGGACCCGCCGCACCGGCGAACCGCCCGAGGGCGCCGTCGAGTGGAAGCAGCTACGCGCTGAGCTGGGCGTCTGACCTTTCGGTGGCTTACCGCATTCTCACGGACCCACAGGTTCGTTCGCAGATCCGCGCCCTTCCGGCCGAGGTGCTGCCCCTGCTGGCTGACGCCATGGGAGTACTCGAACTGACGCCGTGGAATGGCTCACCCTACAACGACGCCGACCCGAACGGCTGGATGCGGCAGCTCGACTTCGGCGAGGGTCGCGGGCTCGTCACCCATCTCGTACTTGAAGATCAAAACCGGGTCGACGTCCTAAACGTAACGTGGTTCGGATGAAGAGGCACGAGCGATCCACACCGGCAAGCGATCCGCCCATCCTCACCCAGCACAATCGTGACAGAGGATAATCGCCAAATACCAACGACATGTCCTCGCCGGACGGGCAGGCTGCGCATCTGCGACCTGACAACGTCCGCTTTTGCGCGACCGGCGGCAGGATCGGCTCCCCACGGCAGCGATCGCAGACCTGCTCATCCTGGTCACGCACCACTCCCGCTACCCGACGGCAGCGGTACTAATCCGTCGCGCGGGCGAGTCGGGCCGTCAGCGTCTTGATGTGCTCGACGAGTTCCGGCGGTTCGTGCACCTGGAAGTCGAACCCTTTGGTCGTGACGTAGATGGCCAACTCGTCGAGTGAGTTTGATCCGGCTCGCAGGGTGCAGCTGTGCTCGTCGATCGGCTCCAGCGTCGCGGTGGTGGGAGCGATGCGCTCTGCCGCGGTTTCAGCGCTGACGTGCAGGGTGAATCGGGCTTGGTAGCGGTAGGCAGAGGTGGAGATCGCCCGCGAGGTGTAGCCGCTGAGGTCTGGTTCTGGCGGCGTGCGTGGGGTGAACCGGGGACCGGTGGGCGTGCGCGGGTCGAGGCGGTCCACGCGGTAGGTGCGCCAGTCCTGGCGGTCGATGTCCCAACCGATGAGGTACCAGCGCCGGCCCGCGTGCACCAGCCGGTGCGGCTCGGTGGTGCGCATGGCGCTGGTTCCGTCGTGGGTCCGGTAGTCGAAGCGCAGGCGCAGCGAGTCGCGGCAGGCGGCGGCGATGGCAGTGAGGGTGCTCGGCTCGACGGTGGGGCCGGTGTTGGTCATCGGCACGGTCATCGTCTGTAGGGCGTTGATCCGGTGGCGTAGCCGGGAGGGCAGTACCTGTTCGAGCTTGGCCAGGGCACGCACCGAGGTCTCCTCGATGCCGGTGATCGAACCGCCGGCGGCCGTGCGCAGGCCCATCGCGACGGCGACGGCTTCGTCGTCGTCGAGCAGCAGCGGCGGCAGGTCCGCGCCTGCGCCGAGCCGGTAGCCTGCGGTGCCCGCAGTCGCGTGCACCGGGTAGCCGAGGTCTCGCAGCCGGTCGATGTCGCGGCGCACGGTGCGTGGAGCTACCTCCAGACGCTCGGCGAGTTCGGCGCCGGACCAGTCGCGTCGCGTCTGCAAGAGGGAGAGCAGTCGCAGCAGTCGTGCCGAGGTTTCCCGCATGACTCGAAGCCTGCCATTCACCTAGGACCGAATTCGACCTAACCGGCTTCTAGCGTTGCCGGCATGACACACGACAGCGAGATCCGGCCTTTCACCATCGACATTCCCCAGTCCGACCTGGACGACCTCCGGGATCGGCTCGCCAGGACCCGTTGGACCGTGGACCTGCCCGATGTGGGCTGGAGCCGCGGGGTGCCGGTGAGCTACCTCAAGGGCTTGGCCGAGTACTGGCGCGACGGCTACGACTGGCGTGTCCACGAGCGGGAGTTGAACTCCTACCCGCAGTTCACCACCGAGATCGACGGGCAGAACATCCATTTCCTGCACGTGCGCTCGCCCGAGCCGGACGCGCTGCCGCTGATGCTGATCCACGGCTGGCCCGGTTCGATAGTGGAGTTCCTGAACGTCATCGGCCCGCTGACCAACCCTCGGGCACATGGTGGCGACCCGGCGGAGGCGTTTCACCTGGTTATCCCGTCGAACCCTGGCAGTGGCTTCTCCGGGCCGACCCGCGAGGCCGGCTGGGACATCAACCGGACGACCATGGCCTTCGCCGAGCTGATGAACCGGCTCGGCTACGACCGCTACGGCGCACAGGGCGGCGACACCGGCGCGGTCATCGCCCCAGGGCTGGGCCGCCTCAACCCCGACAACGTCGTCGGCGTGCACACGAACGGGCTCTCCGCGTTCGCCGAGGTCAGCCCACACGAGGTGGAGGAGTTGACCGCGGCAGAGCGAGCCCGGATCGAGCACCTGGCGTACCTGAAGACCGAGGGATCGGGCTACGCGATGGTCCAGATCAGCCGGCCACAGACACTGGCGCACGGGTTGCACGACTCCCCGGTGGGGCAGTTGGCCTGGATCGTGGAGAAGTTCAAGGAGTGGACCGATCCGGCCGCCGAACTGCCCGAGGATGCGGTTGATCGGGACCAGTTGCTCACCAACGTGATGCTGTACTGGCTGACCGGCACCGCCGGCTCCTCGGCCAACAGCTACTACGAGACCGCGCACGCCGGAGCCTGGAGTGCGCGCGAGCGTTCCACCGTGCCGACCGGTGTCGCGGTGTTCCCTCTGGACGTGTCCATCCGCCGCACGCTCGAACTCGAACACACGATCGTGCACTGGTCGGAGTTCGACCGTGGCGGCCACTTCGCCGCAATGGAGGCCCCCGACCTGCTCGTCGACGACGTCCGGGAATTCTTCGGCAAGTTGCGCTGAAACTACCGCGGCGCCGACCTCGATCAGGTCGGCGCCGCGGCCGGGGTTCCACAGAGGAGCTCCGGGCAATCGGCGAGAACGCCACATGAACAGCCTGGTGGCGCCGAGCGCGGCGACGCTGTCGGCCACCACCCGGCCGAATCCGGGCAGGCGTCAGTCAGCACGTCGACCCGGTCCTGGTCGTCAAGGACCAGTACTTCGGCCGGAAGGGCGTGAATCGGCGAACGGACCTGTGGGTCCGTCACGATCCGAACGGCCACCGAAAGGTCAGACGCCCAGTTCGGCGCGCAGCCGCCTCAACTCGACGGCGCCTTCGGGCGGTTCACCGGTACGGCGGGTTGCGACCCATCACGCACGGCATACCGCAGGCGCGGGCGACCATGCTGCTCGGCATGTTCCAGGCCTCGCGCCGCGGCGAGTTCGCCGTCACCGACCCCGCACTGGGAGAACTGCTCGGCCGCCCCACCACGTCCCTGCGCGCGTATCTGGCCGAAGCGATGGTCTGAGCGACCCTTCAGTGCCGCCAGAAGAAGTGGTGCACGATGCCGCTGGGGCTCGGGACGCGTTCCAGGTGGAAGCTGTCGGTGAGTTCGTCCGGGCTGTCCCACAGTCGAAGGCCGCTGCCGAGTTCGTACGGGGTGACGGCGATGTGCATCTCGTCGATCAGGTCCGCGTCCAGGAACTCCCGGATGCTCGTCACACCCCCGCCGATGCGCACGTCCTGGCCGCCCGCGGCGGCCTTCGCCTGCTGCAGCGCTTCGTGCGGCGTCGCGTCGAGGAAGTGGAACGTCGTGTCGCTGAGCGTGAACGACGGCCGCGGGTGATGCGTCAGCACGAAGACCGGTGTGTGGAACGGGGGCTTGTCTCCCCACCATCCCTGCCAGTCGTCGTTGGGCCATGGACCGCGAACCGGGCCGAACTTGTTGCGCCCCATGATCTCGGCACCGATGTTTCGCGTGAAGTCGCGGACGACGTAATCGTCGAGACCCCGGGAGCCGCCCGGGGCGGTACGGTTGACCCAGCTGGCCGTGGCCCCGGCCCAGCCCAGCAGTGCGCCGGGGTCCGCATGGCCGAACGGGCGCTCGAAACTCTGGTCCTCGCCCGCGCCGATCCCGTCCTGGGTGACGGTGAAGCAGTGGACCCTGACTCGCTGTGTCATGGCCGACCTCCCTGGGGTGTGAAAGCTGCCGCTTGCATACCCCTTGGTCGGCACCGACCCTCCCGCCTAGACAGCCGCTGTGTGAAATCCGGCGGAAAATTCCTGGGCGCGTAGTGTCGCGTCAGCCGGGTTGGTGACGACCCCTGTTGAGCCGCCAAACAGGTGGTTCACCTAATCAAGGAGGTCATCGTGAAGTACTTGATCCTGATGCATGTCGATCCGGCGGTGCTCGAGCAGCTCACCGACGAGCAGCAGAAACAGATCCAAGAAGGGCACGCCGCTTTCATGGCCGCCACCAAGGAGAGTGGCGAGTTCATCGCGACCCAGGCGCTGGCCGACCCCAGCCAGTCGAAGGTCATTCGCAGTTCTGCGGGCAGGCCCGAGGTGACCGACGGACCCTTCGCAGAGAGCAAGGAGTTCATGGGCGGCTTCTACTTCATCGACGTCGACAGCGAGGCGCGGGCGGTGGAGCTGGCCAAGCGAATCCCCGACGCGAGCATCCCGGGGCTCGCCCTCGAACTACGGCCGGTGATGTTCGCCGACCTGGGAGATCAGTGACCACTGAGCCGCTACCGGGCGAGGGCTTGTGGCGCGACCTCGCCCCGCAAGCCCTCGCCCGACTGCTGCGCACCTACGGCAGCGCCCGCTTCGACCTGTGCGAAGACGCCGTCCAGGAGGCTCTCCTGCACGCCTACCGACAGTGGCCGGCCCGGTTCCCCGACGACCCCGTGGGCTGGCTCGTCACGACCGCCCGCCGCCGCTACGTCGACCTCACCCGCAGCGACGCGCGCCGCCGCCTGCGCGAAACCCGCGCCGCGCTCCTGCATCCGCCAATGCCACCGCAGCCTGTCCAGGCCGACGACTCGCTGCTGGTGCTGCAGCTGTGTTGCCACCCCGAGCTGCCACGATCCGGACAGGTCGCGCTGACGCTTCGGGCTGTGGCCGGACTCACCACCGCACAGATCGCCAACGTCTACCAGGTCCCGGAAACCACCATCGCGCAACGGATCACACGTGCCAAGCGTCGCGTGTCCGAACTCGGCACCCCGCTTCCACCGCCCAAGCACGCGGACGAGCGCGTCACCGCCGTACTCGACGTGTTGTACGTGATGTTCACCGAGGCACATCACACGACCACCGGCACACCGCCTGCCGACACGGACCTCGCCGCCGAGGCGATTCGCCTGACCCGGCTCCTGCTACGAAGCCTCCCGCGGTCCACCGAGGTCACCGGACTCCTCGCCCTGATGCTGCTCACCGAGGCACGCCACCCAGCCCGAGTTGGACCGGACGGGCGCCTGACGCCACTCGACGAGCAGGACCGCACGTTGTGGAACCAGGAACTGATCGACCAAGGGATCACACTCGTCCGCCGAGCCACCCCGGGCGCCGAACCCGGCCCCTACCTCCTCCAGGCCTGCATCGCGGCCCTGCACGCCGAAGCCGCGGACACGGCGACCACGGACTGGCACGAGATCCTCGCCCTCTACCGGCTCCTCGAAATCGTCACCGGTCATGGCAACCCCACGATCACCCTCAACCGCATCGTCGCGCAGGCCATGGTCGACGGAAATGACCTCGCCCTCGCCCAGCTCGATGCGCTGGAAGCCGAGCACCCCCGCCTTCCCCGTCTCGACGCCGTACGTGCCCACCTCCTGGAGCAGGCCAACCGACCAGGCGACGCGGCGAACGCCTACCGGCGAGCCATCGCCGCCACCGTCAATCTCGCCGAGCAACGACACCTCCGGCACCGCCTACGACGCCTTTCCGGCACATCTGCGTGACGACGGGCCACAGGATCGCGCACCGCCGCGCCAACCGCGTGGATCGCGGGCACAGCTTGGTCGATGTGGGAGTCGCCATCCGGCAGTAAGCCCTCAACTCGGCATAGTGTTCGCGCCGGGAGGCGAAGCGCGGCTGGAGCATCCACGAGTCGCCGACATGGACTTCGACACCCCAGCGCCACCATGCCCACCCACGATTGGCTGGTCGCCGGCTACGCCACCCCACCGGAGCACGGCTTCGGACCCGCGCTGCAAGCGCTGTGCCAGTTCCTTCCCCGGTCTCTCGACCGAGGGCTGATCGGCGTTTCCTCACTCGTCCCGGAACCGCCGAGCCAGCGCGCGCATGACCGCTGGTCGCATGAGCCGGATGAACGGCCCCGCCGCGAGCCAGTAACGCCGAAACCGCCGCCGACTGTCCACATCGGTGAGAGCGACCCGCGACTCCACGGTCAACACGCACGCCGCTTCACCGTAAGGCGTGACGAGCGTGCTCTCGGCCAGCTTGGCGAAGCCGGGCTCGGCGAAATCGGCGAAGGTGTCAGCGGTGACGGGATGGCTAGGCGCACCGCCGGTTCCTCTCCACACCTTGCCCACCTGGCCGTATACCAGTTCCCTCCCTGGGCGCTCGCCGAGCAGGATCCAGCCACGTGCGGGCAGGTCTCGGATGCGAAACGTCGGCGGTTCCGCGGTGGGAGGACCGCCCCGGCGTCGGGCACGGGCGTCGGCGAGACGGCCCGGCAGGGCGCGGGCTCGCAGTAGCACCCGTGGCAGCGGGAGCCGGAACAGGTCCAGGTCGGCGACAGCGTCGAGGACCTCGGTCGGTGGTGCCCGGAACAGCCGGGAAACATGGATGGCGTGGTCGTAGCTCGGCAGGTACTCGTCGAGCAGCAAAGGTTGGGTCACCGTCACCCTCTCGTCGGGCGACCGCGCCGGAACGCGGCTGGTTGCCCAACCGTATTCCGGTCGCGACCGCGCTGCCCGTGGTCGACGGTGCACCATCGTGTGACTACGGCAGACCCACCGAGAAGAGTTCAGATCGATGAACACTCCGGCAACAAGGGCCGGGGATCGACCTTTCCACCCACGAGCTCGCGAAACAGATCCTGAAAGTGCATGTGATAGACCTTGACAGCCCAACTGGATTGCTCTTCCCGATCCGCGCAGAGCGTCCTTCTCACCACGTCGTCCTGGCGGATGATTTCCGGCCGAAAATCATCCGCGTGCAGCACGGTGAGATCGTGGTCGGTCGATTCCAACACATAAGCCGACACCCGAGAATCTCCACCGTCGGTCTCGACAAGCTCCCGTGGAAACCAGACCATCGGGTCCGAGAAACCTCGAACGGCGATCAGCATGAACCCCAACACGAGCATCCCGTTGCCCAGGGTGCGCAACGCGGCGTCCAGCACCTCTTCCTTGAAGACGATCACCGAGAGCGTCACCACAAGAACAGGTATCGAGTAGATGATCGGGAAGAAGGTCAATGAAACGAAGAAGGCCGAAACGGGAAGGTACAGGCGATATCGGTAGGCGACAGAAGTCCTCGACGCCCTGTGGAGACGCCTCAACACGAAGATGTAAAGCAGCGCCAATACGATCGGCATCACCATGTTGAGCACCGAGAACAGGATGGCCGGGACACTCGATTCCCGCAAGATCAAGAAGATTACGTTCGGGTTGCCACCACTGATCCTGATCAAGGCCCAAATCGTGATGACGAACGGGATCGACGCCACCGCATACGGCGCGAGCGCCCGAAGGAAGCGGTCAATACTCTCGGTTTCGGCTACGTCGCCGGTCGCCTCGAGGCTGTCCGCACCACCGGCGGTGGTTCGCCTACGCTCGGTCGAACCGCGTCGATCGCGCCTCCTGGCCCCCACTCTCTGCCTCTCCTTCGGCTCCGACTCAAGCACGCGGACGGACGACAAAGACTACCCAATCCCTGTGCTCGCCAGAGTCGCCGACGCCAAGACCGACCCGTGAACTGTCGGCCGCGCTCACAAGGAAAGCGATCTCACCTGGTCGGCAGGCGAAGCCGGCTCGGCCCGCGCCGCTTCGGCGATGCGGCCGGCGATCACCGTGCTGACCCGGGCCGTCTTCCGGTCCGAACCCGGTGCACGTCATCGTGCTGGCATGGTTGCCCGGCATCGCCGGTATCGGCGGCGCAGCGGTTCCGAACTCTTGGCTGGTGGTGATCCCGCTCTGGTGTTCGGCGAGCTACTTCACCGCTCCCAGCGACAGACCACGGACCAGCCACTTCTGCGCCACCCAACCCGCAATGATCACCGGAAGCGCGGCCATGGTGGATGCCGCGGAAAGGCGCGCCCAGAACAATCCCTCGCTGGTGATGAAGCCGACCAGGAACACCGGAACGGTGGCCGCCTGTGTCGAAGTGAGGCTGACCGCGAAGAAGAACTCGTTCCATGCGAAGATGAAGCAGATCAGCGCGGTCGCCGCCAACCCTGGCGCGATCATGGGCAGGATGACGCGGCGGATCTCGATACCGAACGTGGCACCGTCGATCCTTGCCGCCTCCAACACTTCCCTGGGTATCTCGACCAGGAATGACCGGATCATCCACACCGCGATCGGCATGTTCATCACCGTGTACACCAGCGCGAGCATCGTGACGTTGTCGAGCACGCCGATGTTCTTGGCGATGATGTAGAGCGGCAGGATGATCGCCACCGCGGGCATCATCCGGGTCGCGATGAAGAAGAACAGCGAGTCCCGCCACTTCGGGATCTTCGCGATCGACAGCGCGTAGGCGGCAGGCATCGCCAGGATGACCACCAGAACGGTCGACATCAGCGACGCGCTGAGCGAGTTGATGAAGTACGGCGCGAAGTCACGGCCGAGAATCGCCCGATACTGGTCGAGAGTCGGCACGAAGGAGAACGTGGGCGGGTCCGTAGAAGCCTGCGATTCCTGCTTGAAGCCGGTGAGGAACATCCACAACACCGGCGCGAAGAACAGCAGCGCGGCTGCCCACGCGACGAGTCCGACCCAGATGTGCCGGGGCCGACCCCGCCGCCGTCGCCGCTGCGCGCGTGTCGCGGGCTTCGAAGTCCAATCGGCGCCTGTCTCGGCGGGCGGTGTCGAAGTGGTCGTCGGCGACATGGTCACGCCTCCTCCTGGAACAGGTTCGAGATGACCCGCAGCGCGAACGTCGCGATGATGATCGTCCCGGCAACCACGAGCACACCGGCGGCGGCTGACTCGCCGACGTCGAAGGCGCGGAAACTTTGCTGATAGATGAAGTAGGGCAGGTTGGTTGTGGCTTGGCCCGGCCCGCCCTGAGTGATCATGAAGATCGCGTCGAACGTCTGCACGATGAATATCGAGCCGAGCAGGATTCCGAGCTCGATGAACTGACGCAGGTGTGGAAGAGTGATGTGGGCGAACGTGGACCACGCTCCCGCGCCGTCCACTGTGGCCGCCTCGAGTATCTCGGGAGACTGGCTCTGCAGCCCGGCGAGCACGATCAGCATCATGAACGGGGTCCACTGCCAGACCAACACCATGATCACTGAAGCCATGGGGAACCGGCTCACCCAGTCGACGTTGTCGACGCCGAACGGTGAGAGCACCCAGTTGAGCAGGCCGAACACCGGGTTGAAGATCGAGGTCTTCCACAGCAGCGCCGCGGCCGCGGGCATCACGAGAAACGGGGTGATGAGCAGGGTACGCACGATGCTGCGGCCGAGGAACTTCTTGTCGAGCAGCACGGCCAGACCGATACCGATCGCCATGGACAGCACCACTGTGGACGCGGTCAGCACCACCGTGTTGAACACCGCGTTGCGGAAGAGCGAATCCGCGAGCACCTTGCCGTAGTTGGCAAGTCCCACGAACTCCGCCGAGCCGGGGCGGAGCAGGTTCTGCGAGAACAGGCTGTAGTAGACCGTGACAAGCATGGGGATCTGCGTCAGCACGATCGTCAGCAGCAGTGCGGGCAGCAGCGGTCCGCGAAGGCGCCAGCGCTGCCCCACGGTGAGCGCGGGAGCCGCCGCCCGGACTTTCGCTACGGTCATTTCTGGTAGCCGCCCTCCTTGGCGGTCTGCTCGGCGTAGCGCTGGCCCTTGGCGAGCGCCTCGTCGACCGACTGGCGACCCGCGATGGCCGCCGAGATCTCCTGCGAGACCTTCGTGCCCAGATCCTGGAACTCCGGGATGGCGACGTACTGCACGCCGACCCACGGCTGGGGGTGCACTCCGGGTTGGCGCACGTCGACGTTGCGGATCGCGTTCAGCGTGGGCTCGGCGAACGCCTTCGCCGCCCGCTGGTACTCGGGGAGTTCGTAGGTGGACTGCCTGCTGCCCGGCGGCACCCTCGTCCACCCCAACTCGTTTCCGACCAGCTTGATGTATTCCTTGGAGGTGGCCCAGGAGACGAACTCCCAGGCGGCGTCCTTGCGCTCGGAGGTCTGCGGGATCGCCAGCGACCAGGCCCACAGCCAACCGGAGTGATCGGTCTTCACCACGGGCGCGGGTACGTACCCGATCTTGCCCGCGACCTTGCTCGTCTTCGGGTCCTCCAGCGAACTGGCGGCGACGGTGGCGTCGTACCACATCGCGGCGTTGCCCTGGCCCATGGCGGTCAGGCACTCGGAGAACCCGGCGCTGGGAGCACCCGGCTCGCCGTACTGGCGCACCAGGTCGACGTAGAACTCCACCGCCTGTTTCGACTCCGGTGAGGTGAGCTGAGCCTGCCACTGCTCGTCGTACCAGTGCCCGCCGAAGGTCAGCATCACGGAGTTGAGCGGTGCCAGCACCTCCCCCCAGCCAGGCAGCCCGCGCAGGCAGATTCCGGCCGTGTTGGTTCGCGGGTCGTCGAGTTCCTTCGCGAACTCGGCCACCTGCTGCCAGGTCGGCTGCTCGGGCATGGTCAAGCCGGCCTTGTCGAACAGGTCCTTGCGGTACATCAGGAACGACGACTCGCCGTAGAACGGCGCCGCATACATCGTGTCCTCGTACGACAGCGCGGCACGGACCGGTTCCAGGATGTCGTTCACGTCGTAGGCCGGATCGCTCGCGTACTCGCTCAGCGGCGCCAGCCAGCCGTTCTCCGCCCAGATCGGCGTTTCGTACGTTCCGATCGTCACGACGTCGTACTGACCGGCTTCGGTGGCGATGTCCTGTGTCACCCGGTCACGCAGTTCGTTCTCGGGAAGGATGACGAAGTTGAGATCGATGTCGGGGTGTTCCTCCTCGAATCGACTGCTCAGCTTCTCGATGTCCTGCATCTGCGGGTTGGCTACGGTAGCGATCGTGACGGTCTGCTTGCCGTCACCCCCGCTGCCCCCGCCTGCGCCCGCGCAGGCCGACACCACCAGCGCCAGCGCCGCGGCCATCGCCGCGAACGCCGTACGTCGGGACCGGGAACGGATTCTCATCAGGACCTCCTCGTCCTGTCCGGTGTGGTCAGTGCTAGGCAGGGCCTCAGGCATCGAGGGCACCTCCCGGAACGACCTGGATCTTGAGTCCTGCGCCGCCGCGCATCAGTTCGAGAGCCTCGGGGTAGCGCTCCAGCGGGAGCGTGTCGGTGACGAGCGCCGACGTGTCCACGGCGCCGGCCGCGACCAGGTCCAGTGCGGTGCCGAAGCTGTGCAACACCGCCATCGAGCCGACAATGGTGATCTCTTCGTTGAAGATGCGGAACGGAGACAGCAGCACGCGCTCCTCCTCCGGCGCCACCCCAAAGACGAGCAGCCTGCCGCCGCGGCGCAGGGCGCCGAAAGCGGCCTCGATCGCGGGGACCACGCCGGTGCAATCGATCGCGGCGTCGAAGCGTTCGTCGTCCAGCTCAGCTGCGTCGGCCGCGACAGCGTTGGCTCCGAGCGAACTCGCCATCTGCAGCCGCGTTGTGTTGCGGTCGACAACGGTCACCGTGGCACCCGACCGCTGCAGCAACTGCTGCATGATCAAGCCCATCGGGCCTGCTCCCATCACCAGGAACCGCTCTGCTGCTTCGACTCCGATCCTGCGCAGGCCGTGGACCGCGCAGGACACCGGCTCCACCAGCGCGCCCTGCTGCGCGGTGAGGTGGTCGGGCAGTCGGTAGCAGGTGGCAGCAGGCACGGCGACGTATTCGGCGAAACCGCCGTCCACCGTGTCTCCCGTCGCGCCCCAGTTGACGCAGAGGTTGCCGTGTCCGGAGCGGCATGCGGCACAGTGGCCGCAGAACAGCGACGGGTCCACGGCGACCCTGTCGCCGACCTGCCACTCTCCGGGCACGCCCTTGCCGAGTTCGACGATCTCACCCGCGAACTCGTGGCCGGGCACGATGGGGTACGGCGTCGGCGGGAACCCGCCGTCGGCGATGTGGACGTCGGTTCCGCAGATGCCGCAGGCGCCGACGCGGACGACAACCTCTGACTCGCCCGGTTCGGGGTCCGGCACGTCACCGACTCGAACGCGTCCCGGCTGGTCGATGATCGCGGCTCGCATCGCGTTCTCCCTTTCACAGCGTCGTTGCGGTCTGCGCTCATATGAGTGGCTGACGAACCATCACAGCATCGCGCGTGACGGGAATTGAAGGCGCTTCGCAGGTACCGGGTCAACCTCTGTGGTGCTATGTTGCTCATATGAGCAAGGCCAAACAGGGGTACGGACTCGCAGAGGCTGCACTGGCCGCGTCCGTCGCCAGGCGTTACTACCTGCAGGGAAAGCCGAAACTGGAGATCGCCGAGGAGTTCGGCATCAGCCGTTTCAAGGTGGCCCGCATACTCGAGTCGGCAAGGGAACAGGGGCTGGTTCGGATCGAGTTCGACATGCCCGCCGGTCTTGACCCTGCCCTCGGCGACGATTTGACCTGCGCATACGGTCTGGATCGTGCGTTGGTGCTCGAACGAGCACTCTCTGAAGGGAGCCGCGCGGAGTTGCGGTACCGCATCGGCACCATTGCCGCTCAGTTGCTTTCAGAGATGGTCACAGCCGACGACGTCATCGGGCTGTCGTGGGCACGGTCGGTCAACGTCATGACAGGGCTCATCGACAGCCTTCCGCGCTGCCCGATCGTGCAGCTGTGCGGCGTCCAAGCGGGCATCGACATGCGGGATCGGTCGGTGGAAACCGTGAGCAGGCTCGCCAGGGTTTCCGGCGGCGAGGCCTACCCGATCTTCGCTCCCCTGGTGCTTCCCGACAGGAGGACCACCGAGATCCTGCGCAGGCAGCCAGGCATCGCCGAAACCTTCGGCCAGTTCGAGAACCTGACCAAGGCCGTGGTGAGCATCGGCTCCTGGCAGCCAGGCGAGTCCACTGTGTATGACTCGCTCAGCCAGCCGGAACGCGACACCATCAGCAAGCGTGGCGCCAAGGCGGAGGTCGCCGCGCGGCTGTTCGACGCCGACGGCAACGCGCTGTCAACCGGGTTGTCGCACCACGTGCTCGCCATCAGCGCCGACGAGTTACGCCGGGTACCCCAGGTGATCGCGCTCGGTTACGCAGCGCCGAAGGCAGAAGCCGTCGACGCGGTGCTGCGCTCGGGCATGGTCTCCACGCTGATCACGGATGCGGAAACGGCCAGGCTGGCCCTCGAGATGGCTGCCCGCAGGCCACCGAAGTAGGACAGCTGATACGCAGCTGCATCCGGTCGGGCTCGGGATGCTCCTGCTCAGGAGTCGATCAGCTGGTCGCGGCCTGCTGGTAACGCAGGTTCACCACGGCCGAGCGATCGCCGCCGTTGAGCAACTCAAGGCGGACAGGCGCGCCCCCCGGGTTGTCGAACAGCCGGAGTTCGTCATGACTCTGCCTCGCACAGGGCGGCGTTGGCGACGTCGAGCGCTGCCGGGTCCTGCGGGCTTGTGTCGGCGTTGGTGACCACCGAGGCGAACCGGCCGTCATCGGTGACCACTGTGAGCGACGCGTGCCCGGTCAGCGACATGCCGTCGTGCCCCCACGCCACGACGCCACACGAGGTGTACAGGCTGCGCATGCCGAGGCCGTAGCCGTCCGGGCGTTCCGGCGAGAACGGCACAGTCGTGCGCATCTCGGCGAGCGCGTCCTGGGACAGCAGCTCGCCGCCGAGCAGAGCGCGGTAGAACCTCGCCAGATCCTCCAGTGTGGACTCCAGCGCGCCTGCGCTGCTGTACAGCGAAAGCTCGATCATGGTGGTCGCCTCGATCCAGAAGTAGAAGCCGCCGATCCGCAATCCCTGATAGCCGGGAACGTAGGGATCGGCCAACGCCCGCTCTCCCGGCGCGGGGAACGACGTGCCACTGAGCCCGAGCGGCTCGATGATCCGTTCGGTGATCGCGTCACCGACATACCGGCCGGTTACCTGCTCGATGAGCATCCCCAGCACCAGGTAGCCGACGTTGGAGTACCTGATGGAACCACCCGGCGCGGACTGCGGTGTCTCGTCCATCGCCGCCCGCACCAGTTCTGCCAGCTCGTAGCTTCCGCCCGGGTTCGCCGCCGCGCCACTGGTGTCCCTGGAGAACCCCGCGGTGTGGTTGAGCAACTGCCGCACGGTGATGACGGTGCCGTCGAAGTTGCCGGTGACCACACCCGGCAGGTACCGCTCGATGGGTGCGTCGAGGGCGACGAGCCCTTCGTCGAACAGTTGGAGCACGACGGTCGCGGTGAACGTCTTGGTCTGACTGGCCGCACGGAAGTGGTCGGATGCGGTGATCGGGCCGTCGTCGTTGATTCCACGTGCACCACTGGAAAGCGTCCAGGCTTCGGCGCCGTCGCCCGCATGGACCGCCGCGCCGGGCCCTGCCTGCTGCTGGTACCGGTCGAGCACCGCCTGAGTGTCGGCGTGGTCTTCCGCGGGTGCGGCCTGCGCGGGTGTGACGAGCGCGGTCACCGCGAGCGCTGTACCGCCTGCCACACCCGCGAACCATCGCTGAGTTTTGTTGCTCATCATGCTGTTGTCCCCATTCGTTTCCCCGATGAACTCATCGGTCGTCACCCCCACTTGTTTGCGCTTCGGCGGGTGAGCTCGACGAGTCGCCGCCTGCCAGGTCGCCGATGACGCTGAGCCCCTCCTTCACGACGTCGAGCGCGCCGAGCACGCCGTCGATCAGCTTCACCAGGTTCTCGCCGCTGGCGAGCAACTCGGCCAGCTTGGCCGCGATCCGCCCGCCGTAGTCCACGGCGATCGCCACGCATCGCGGGATGGCCTGCGCGATACTCGCCCCGAACGTCGCGGGCGCCGCGGCGATCGCCTCGGTCATGATGGGAACGATCTTGCCAACGGCTTCGGTGATCAACCGGGTGACGATGTCGACGACCTGTGCCACCACCTCACCCGCGGCCATCATCGCCTTCGAGTTGGTCATCGCCGCCTCGGCGATCGACTTGACCCCTTCGGTCAGTTTGCTCGCCGTCTCGGCATAGTCCGACTTGGCCTCTCCGGACCACTCGCCGGTCTCTTGATCCATTGTGGATTCGTAGTCTTCGGCCACGGAGTTCGCCTGCCGCGAGCATCCGTCGTGTTGACCCGCGGGGCCCGACACCGAGTCGGGCTCGCCACGCAACTGGTCGAGCGGTTCCTCCAGAAACGAGATCATCGGAATGAGGAAGTCGCATCCCGCGCTGACCAGGGCCGACAGCGGGCTCGCCGTCGAACCCAGCATGTCGATAGAGACGACGGGTTCTCCGGCGAGTTCGACGGACAGCCACTCCTTGTTGCCGACGGCGTCTCCGGCGAGCCGCAGGTCGGCGAGCGCGGTGTTGATCTCCACCGCGGACCGTTCGGGATCGGCAGGCCGCGGCGCATCCCCGGTCTCGGTCCGGCCATGCGGGTCCGTCTCGGCGAGTTCCCAGGTATGCGCTGCCGTGTTCATCGGCCCCCCTCATCGCCAAGGTCGGCGCCGATCCCGGTCAGGTCGGCAGCATGGGCTTCGTCGGCGTACTGGTACTCGTCGGCGGCACGTCGCATCGCGTCGCTCACCTTGTCCAAGGTGGATGACGCGTGCGCGAACGCGTCTGTCGTTTCGGCCATCGCGGTGCCCAGACTCGTGGCGACGAAGCGCGCGAACACACCAAGCGACAGCGGCCCCAACTCACCGGGCAGCGCCGTGCCGATCGAAGACAACTGATCGGCGTGTGTGGCCAGCCTGCCCGCGTGTCCGCGCAACTGGTCGGGATCGACGTTGTACGAAGACCTAGTCGTCATCGCACGACCTCCGGGGGAACATGCTGGGTGATCTGTGTGAGGGCCGGGCTGTCCCCGAGGTAGCCCGCCATCACCTCGGTCATCCGGGTGGCAGCCAGGCGCTGCGCCTCGCGTGCCGTGTCGACGATGAGCGCGGCGAGCACTTCAGCTTCCATTCTGCGCGCCAGCGGCGTCAACTTGACTGCCTGCAGCGCGCCCGCGGCGTTCACCGTCACCGCCACCTCACCCCTTGGCGATGCGGCGGTCGCCTCGACTTCCCGAAGGCTTTCACGAGCCTGCCGCGCGCCGTACGACGCTCGCTCGAGACGGTCGCGGTATTCGGCCAGCCACCGTGCCGGGTCCATATTGCTCCCCTTCCCTAGATGTTTGGACTGAAAACGTTGTGCGCCCCGGCGCTAGCCGCGGGCAAGTGCAGCCGCTTCGCGCAGCACCCGTAGGAGTTCGCCGTGCCGCAACGGGTTGATACTCACCCAGCCGCGCTCGTCGATGTCCACTCTGATCCGCCCCTTCGGAGCGTCCAGCCACGACAGTTCGAGTGGTCGTTCGACGCGGCCTGCCACCGGTTCGATCACGGCTCCCAACTGGCCGCGCCCGGGCACGGAGGGCAACAGGTCCATCAGCGCGTCGACAGCTGCCTCATCGCCTCCACGTTCGGCGACCAGAGCCCTGATTCGCTTGCGGGGCGCCGCGATGCCTGCCGTGTTCTCCAGCAGCCTGGCAACGTCACCGACGACACCGGGAGGCAACGCGATCGGCATGGTCTGCGCGGCGCCTGTCTTCGGGGTCGCCCTCGCGAGTTCGTCGGTCAGCGCGGCGGTCGAGACCCGCTCAACGGTGACCGGGCCCGGTGCGCCGCCGATGGACTGGTGGCACACCACCGCGCCGGGCCCGTGGATCATGGCCACGACACCGGTGACCGTCCCGCCTTCGACCACGACGAGGTCCACCGCGCCCCGGTGCTCGCGCAACGCGGCGACCAGATCCGCCGCGGCGCCGGCCGGACCGTGTGTCGTGAACAGCCCTCGCGCGGCCAGCGAAGTGGCTCTCGCGGCCAGCAACGCCTCACGTTCACCGCTGATCCGGCCGAGCGAGGGCACTTTGAGCGGAAACGGGGGGCGCCTGCTGCCCGCGTGGACGGCAAGCAGGTCCAGCTCCGCAGGCTCGAAGCAGACGCCGCCTTCGACGGCCGATCCGGCCGTCATGACGGCTCTCCTGGTGACTCACACCGGCCGGTTCGCTGCTGCCGGCGTAACTCTTCCACGGACGATTCCTTGGCACGCAGGTCTTCGCCTGCCTGGGCCTCGTGCTCGGTGTGCCTGTTCTTGGCTTCGGCGAGCAACTGCTTGAACTCGCGCACCTCCCGCTCCGTGGCCTTGATCTCGCCCGCGAGGCCGGAACTGCCCGCCGCGTCCCGCAGCCGCATCGCGAGGTGCACGGCGGGCGGCGCGGTGCCGAGCATCGGTAGCCGCTCGGCGAGCCTGCTCGCGGTGGCTACCAGGTCGCCTGTCAGGTCGCCGAGTTCGGCCAGCGTCGTGATCCGCTGATCGAGCAGGTCAAGTTGGAGTTCGACTCCTTGCCCGTCGTTCATCACTGCTCCTCCGGCGAAAGGCCGATGACCGCCTCGCTGCCCGGCTCTTCGACCGGGAACAGTTCGTGGTCGATCGTCGGCAGTTGGTTCTCGTGCTCTGCTTCGTCATGCCCCCCATGCACGCCGGAGGCGGGCGGGACCATGCCTGCCATGGCGGCTGACCTGCCTGCGGCCGACTCGACGGCCAGCCGAGCCGCCGTCGCACCGCTGCCGCCCTGCATCGTCGCCGTGCCCACGCCCTTGCCGGGTAGCAGCGGGTTGCCGCCCGGTCCCGCGCCCGCGGCCAACCCCGCGATCGCGCCCGCGCCGCCGCTGAGCGCTCCGACCACGGCACCGGCCGCGAGCGCCTCGGCCGTGCCACTACCACTTCCTGATCCAGCGAGACGTTTCGGCGGCTCGCCGGCCGAGGATCTGGCAGCGGCGCTCGTGGTCGCCGCCGGGATCGTGCTCCGCGCCCGGCCGATCAACTGTCCCGAGTTGGTCAGGCTGGACTCGTAGCCCTGCATCGACCGAACCGCCTGCTGCTTGCTCATGTCCGTCGAGTTGGCGCCGACGTAGAAGCTGAACCCCGCGCTGCCCACGGCGCCGAAGGCCGCACCCGCGTCCGAGGCGGACGGCGCAGTCGAGGTGGGCGGCTGCCGCGCGGGCTCACTCGTTCCCAGCGCCTCCGGCCCGGTGGGGAACTGATCCATCACGCTGAACATCCCCGCTGCCGGCACCGCCGGTTGGCTCGATCGAGCAGGCGCGCTCGCGAGCGAAGCCCCGGTGATGTCCGCCCAGTTCGTTGCCGCGTCGTTCATCGGCGCTGCCGGGTCTCCCGGTGGCGGCGGCATGGTTGACCTCGCCCTGGCCAGTGCGTCGGCCGCCTGTTCGCTGGCCTGCTCGCCCGCGTGAGCGAGTTCGGCGAGCTTCTCCACCCGATCGGCCAGCGCGCTGAGCCTGCTCGCCGCCTGCTCGGCGCCGGTTCCCTGCCAGCTCTGCAGCAACGCGGCCCGCTGCTCGCGCAGCACCTGCGCGTGGTTGACCAACGCGGCACGATGTTGCGACCACTCCGCGGCGATGGAGCTGACGTCGGCGACGTCGGCGTCCTGCCACAACATCTGGTACAGCTCTTCGTGGCTGTACGCCTCCCAGTTCACGCCGCCTTCCGGCGGCGCGTCCTGACCGAAGTACACGTCCCACACACCCGCCGTGCCCACCGCCGCCTGCGGCTGCTCGGCGTCGGACGCCTGCTCCGGGTGCTTGCCTGCCGCTGACGTCTCGCTTGCCACCCCAGCTCCCCTTTCCGGTCGCCGACTCCTCGTCGGCTCGGCCCATGGTCACGGCCGTTTCGAAACGCCGGGAAGGTCACGCGGCGGCCATTGCTGGCCGGTGCCAGTGAGCAGGTAAAAACCGTCGAGTTCGGGACGCGTGATGGCGAAGCGGCCGCCGGTCGGCTCCGATCGCGACGGCTGTCAGCGGTCCGCGCGGTAGGTCTTGGCGAGGTGCTCTTGCAGGCGTGCGTGGCGGAACTGGTAGACGGCGCCGGACTGGCGCAGCACGCCCCGGCGATAGGCGTCGTCGAGGAAGGTGCCGACCGCCCACGGCAGCCTGCCCACGACCGGAAGTCGGAACCGGGTGAAGAGCAGCCACTGTCCCCACGCGGTGAAAGCCACGACGTAGGCCATGCCCGCGCTCAACCCACCGATCAGCCCGACCAGCAGGCCGTTGCCCACGCTCCAGTTCAGGCTCCACGGCACCGTGCCCACGACGGCACGCAACGCGCTCGTGACCGCGAGGCCGCCGAAGGCCAGTGCCAGCGCGAGGGCGAGCGACAGTAGACCAGCAAGGCGCAGCACCGTCGTGCGGTTGGCCGCGAGCAGGTCGGCGGGGCTCGTGGCGGTGGTGAGGTTGGCAGGGGCCTCCAGCGCGGCCGCGAGTGCCAGCACCAGACCACATGCCAGACCGAAGACAACCGCGCAGAAGGCGGCGTCGACGAGGATCACCCGCACGATCGCGCCGGGTTCGTCGGCGATGGCCAGAGTCGGGGACACCGCCATCACGATGGCTCTCGCGATCGCGTAGCCGACGCCTCCGATGCTGCCGCCAAGAGCGCCTGCCACGAACCGCGCCGCGACTTTTCGCCGGATGCCCGGCTGCCTGCCGGACCCGTCGAGCAGCCGCACCCTGACGCGCGTCGGCTCGAGTACCTTGCCCTTTCGCACCACCATCAGCAGGTACAGCAGGCCGACCGGTAGGCCGATGACCGGCCCGATCACGAGGCCGTCGACCACGGTGACATACCAGTGAAACGTCATCCCGGACGTGAGTCTGTGGACCGGGGTGAACACCAGCCAGTCGACCAGCAACGACGCGACACACGCGAATGCGGTTACCAGCAGCACGCGGGTGGAGTCGCGAAGTGTGCCGCCCATGCGCCACCATTCGAGGTCGCTCGTGCCTTGGCGGTCGAGCTGGTCGGCGAGGAATCCCAGCCAGTGCCGGATGCGGGAAATGTGCCAGTCGCCCCGGTTGCCTGCGCGGGCGGGTACCGACCGTTGGCCGTAGACGGTGGGCACGAAGCTGTCGAGGAGGTGTTCCTCGATGTGCTGGGGTGTGGGAAAGCGGGTGTCGTCCAGCAACTCGGTGGGGTCGCGGTCGCGGGAGTCGCTGTAGACGGTGCGGGCGAGGCTGACCATGAGCGGTGTGGTCAGCACGGACGCCAGTCCGGTTGCCGGGCTGGGTCGGGCCGTGTCGTGATGTCGAAGTGCGTTGATGACGCTGTCCCATGCGGTGGCTGTGCCGCCGCCCTCGGTGGCGGCAAGGCGCCGTGCGGTGCGGGGCAGGTAGCCGCCCAGGTCGTCGGCGGTGAGGTCGGTCAACTCCACCACGGCGGCCGAGGTGAGCACGTCGACCATGGTCACGGCCCGTTCGTACTCCTCGAAGCGGCTCGTCAGCAGCAGCGGCATCGACAGCGAGTTGAGTGTTTCCAGCGCAGGCCGGTGCAGGCCCTGTGCGATCTCGTCGAAACCGTCGAGCACGGGCAGGATGCGGCCGGTGTCCACGAGCACAGCCGCGAGTGTGGCCCCACCCGGCGCCGCCGCGGCCAGGCCCGGCTGGTCGCGCTGCAACACCTGCACCAGCCAGCTACGCAGCGGGGTGGTGGTCGGGTCCCACGATCCCAGGTTGAAGATCATCGGGACCGGGCCCCCGCGCGTGCGCGCGGCCAGCGTGTCCAACACGAACCGCAGGGTCAGCACGGTCTTGCCCGAACCCGCCCGGCCCAACACCACCAACCGCCCGGACGGAACCCGCAGGTAGGTGCTCGCGATGTCGCCCACGCCGCCGGACAGTTCCAGCGGTCCGGCGCTCACCCCGACCGGGACGCGGCAGATGTTGTCCCAGTGGTCGGCCAGGCGGGCAGGCGCACCCCGCCACCGCACCGGGAGCGGGAAGGGGTCGTGCAACCGGCGCAACTCTTCCTCACGCCGCAGTCTGGCCGCGATGACCAGCGCCAGGTGGTCGGCCGCCTCCGACACCTCCGCGGGCACCGCAGGCAGTGGGCCCGCTACCGGAACCACGGCATGTTCGACCGGCACCGCTACCGCCTCGGCACCATCCTGCGCGGGCGACTCCCGTGACAGGTCCTGGTACTTGCCGTCGGCAGCGGCCAGCAGGTCGTGCCGCTCCTGCTGGCCGACCCCCAACGCATCGGCCAGCAACGTCACCGTGCCGATCCGAGGATCGGTACCGCTGCCGGTCTCCAGCCTGCGAATGGTCCGAACCCCGACACCCGAGCGAGCAGCCAACTCCTCCTGGGTCAAGCCCGCCCGCCGCCGCGCGTCGCGAAGCAGAACACCGAAACGGTTGGCCAACTCGCGAGTCCCCCCGACGCGCCGAAAGACCCGTTGATCTTACCCGGTGACCGGCCACGAATGGCAGGTGGTCGACCTGGTTGACGACCGGCGAAACCGGCGAGACTCCGCCTGCTACGAAAGGACCACGATGCCAGCGAAATTCCGGTACCGGTGTGCACGGTGCGGCTACAAGACCCGGTGGCTGGACGAGCACGAGGGCGCCGAACAGCTTCGCCGTCACTGTCTACGGAGCCACCCCGGAACCGAACCGGGCGGGGACTTCGAGATCCGGCGCGGTGACGAATCGCGCGGCGGCTGCGTCGGCATGGCAGCCACCCCGTTCGTGCTCCTGTTCGTTTCGATCCGGTCGGTTCTCGATACGCGGCGCCCGATCCGCCCGCTCACGACGGCGTGTATTCCCCGCCGTTGACGTCCAGCGTCGCACCGGTCACCTCGGATGCATAGCGGGAAAGCAGGAACAGCACCGCACCCGCGCACGCCTCGTCAGTGGGTATGCGGCCCAACGGGTTACGGCCCGCGATCTCGTCGTAGATCTGCTGCTCGCCGACCCCACGCTCCTGCGCGGTCATCCGCAGGTAGAACCGCACGCCGGGCCCGTCCAACCAGCCCATGAGCGCCTGGTTGGCCCTGATGCCGTACTCACCCAACTCCAGCGCCAGCGACCTTGTCACCGATGCCATCGCGGCCTTGGCCGCCGCGTAGGCACCCTCACCTCGCGCGGGCTTTCGGGTGGCCATCGTGCCGATGTTCACGATCGAACCGCGCCCCGCCTGCTTCATGTGCGGCACCACCGCACGGGTCACGTTGAGAGCGCCGAACAGGATGATGTCCATCGAGCGCCGGATCGCCTTCTCCGGTGTGTCGAGCAGGTCGGCGAAACCCGGGTGCCCGTATGCCGAGTTCACGAGGCCGGTGATGGTGCCGAACCGTCGCACTGCGGTGTCCACCAGTTCACTGACATCGTCGGGTTTGCGGACGTCGCAGGGAACCCCGATGGCTTCCCCACCCGCCTCGGCGATCTTCTCGGCCTGCCGTGTCATCACCTCTGTCGAGCGTGCCGCCATCACCACCTTGGCTCCTTCGGCCGCGGCGCGCACCGCCAGGTGGCTGCCAAGTCCCGGCCCGACACCGGTGATGAGCACGACCTCGCCGTCGAGCATCGCGGCGGGCCGGAACGGCTGCCCCATCAGTCCTCCCCTCGCGTGAGTGAATCCAGAGCGACCACGCGGCAGTTGGGTACCGGGTTGGACTTCGCGCCGAGCCAGCGCAGCAACGCGGTTCCGCTGCTGTGTCCACAGGTGTCGATCCAGTTGCCGAACCCGGGATCACGCTCGGCAACCACGATGGTCAGCCTGCCTGCGTCGAGGACGGCGGTGTGTTTGTTGACGGTGATGCGGCGGTTGTGGTCCAGCGACTCCATCCACCAGTTGTCCAGCTGGAAGTTCCAGTATGGACAGTCGGGCACCTCGGTCTCGAGCAACCACGCCTCGCCGGGCGCCAGGGTCCAGTAACCGTGCAGGTAGCAGATCTCCGGGTCGCCACCGGCCCGCTGGAACATGTCCTGGCCGAAGTCCGCGAGCTCGTTGGGCTTGGTCATGAACAGCTCTGTCCACTGTGCGAACGTCGCCGCGGTGCCGTGCACCGAAAGCGCCGCCCTTCGCAGCGCCTTGGCCATGAACTCCGGCGTCAGCGGGGCCGGTTCGGCAGGTCCTGCGATCCGCTCGATCCGCCATCGACCCGGCGTCTCGGTTGTGCGGTCCAGGTAGGTCTGGCGCACGACGAGCCCGGTGGAGTCGGGCGCCAGTGGCAGCCAGTTGCGCCCTTGCTCGGTGACACTGGCGATGATCTCGATGGTTCCGTCCGGCTCCGCGACCAGGTCGGCGTCGGTCAACTCGCCCGTGGATGCCATGGTGCCGTCCTTGGCGTAGCGGTTGGCCTTGGAGCCGATGCTGAAGTAGGCGATGGTGCCGCGTTCGCCGGTGATCCGGTAGCTGCGGTCACCTCGGATGTTCGCCGAAAGGTAGACGTTGTCAGGATTGTCGGCACCGATCTTGACCAGGTCGAGTTCGTGCAGTCGCGGGAAGTCCGGGTCGGCGTTGTCGACACACGAGTAGAGCATCTCGCGGGTGAGCCTGGCGAGGTAGCGAAAGCCCTCGGCCCTGTCCAGCGGCGTGTTCGGGGCGGTGTCGCGCAGCACCTCGTTTCCGGCCGCCTCGATCCCGCGGCAGAACTGCGACCAGGCCTTCGCCACGTCGGTCACGGTATCTCCTCCTGGTAGAACGAGTTCTAGGTAGAGTACCGAAATCTGGACAATGTTCAATGCCCGTCGAGTACTCCCATCGCACGCAACTTGACGAGCACCTGCTCGGCCGCCGAATCGGGACTCAGAGTCGTCGTGTCGAGCCACACCTCAGGCTCGACAGGCGGTTCGTACGGGGAGTCGATTCCGGTGAAGTTCGCCAGATCACCGCGGCGCGCCTTGGCGTAGAGCCCCTTCGGGTCGCGCCGCCGCGCCTCCTCCAGCGGGGTGTCGACATAGACCTCGCAGAACTCGTCGCGCTCAACGAGTCCGCGGGCCAGTTCACGCTCGGCGCGAAACGGCGAGATGAACGAGACCAGCACGACCAGTCCCGCGTCCACCAGCAGCGCGGAAACCTCGGCGGTCCGGCGGATGTTCTCCACCCGGTCGGCGTCGGTGAATCCGAGGTCGGAGTTCAGCCCCTGCCGGATGTTGTCACCGTCCAGCAGGAAGGTGTGCACCCCGCGAGCGTGCAGCGCCTTCTCCACGAGATCGGCGATCGTGGACTTGCCTGCACCGGACAGCCCGGTGAACCACACCACGCAGGGGCGATGCCCGTTGCGGGCCACCCGTGCCCGCTTGTCCACTGTGACCGCCTGCCATCGGACGTTGGCCGAACGCCGCAGCGGGAAGTCGATCATCCCTGCGCCCACGGTTCGGTTGCTGAGCCGGTCCAGCACGATGAAGGAACCCAGGTCGCGACAGGTGCGGTACGGCTCGGCGGCCACCGGACGATCGAGGTGCACGTTGGCCACGCCGATCTCTCCTGCCGCCAGCGTCTTCGCGGGCAATCGGGCACCGGTGTCCACGTCGAGCCGGTGCTTGGGGCGGTCCACGCTGAAGCCGACGGTACTGGCACCGAACTTGGCGAGGTATCGCCTGCCGGGCAGCAACTCGTGCTCGTCCAGCCACACCACATGCGCCTGGAACGCATCGGCGACCTCCGCCGGTTCGCCCGCCGCGAGAACGCTGCCCCTGCTGACATCCACCTCGTCGGCGAGTACGACGGTCACCGACGATCCGCGGACCGCGCCGGGCAGGTCGCCGGCCATCGTCGTGATCCGCTCCACCTTCGACTTCCGACCGCCTGGCAGCACGTGGACTTCGTCGCCCGTACGGAGCGAGCCGCGCAGCACCCTGCCGGAGAAGCCGCGGAAGCCGTCGTGCGGCCGGTTCACCCACTGCACCAGGAACCGCGCGGGGTCGGCCTGCTCGGCCTCGTGGATTGGCACCGACTCCAGCCACTCGAGCAGCGCGGGCCCTTCGTACCATGGCGTCCGGTCGCTGGTGGTGACGACGTTCGTTCCTTCCACCGCCGACATCGGGATGCAGGTGACCTCGGTGATCCCGAGTTCGGCGGCGAACGCGCGATACCGCAGGCTGATGTCGTCGAAAACCGTCCGCGAGTAGTCCAGCAGGTCCAGCTTGTTCACCGCCAGGGCGACGTGCCGGATGCCGAGCAACGCGACCAGGATGGTGTGCCTGCGCGTCTGGGTGAGCATGCCCTTGCGCGCGTCGAGCAGGATCACCGCCGCGTCGGCGTTGGACGCCCCGGTGACCATGTTGCGGGTGTACTGCTCGTGCCCCGGGGTGTCGGCGACGATGAACCGGCGATCCCCGGTGGCGAAGAAGCGGTAGGCCACATCGATGGTGATGCCCTGCTCGCGTTCGGCGGCGAGACCGTCCACCAGCAACGCGAAGTCCAACTCGGCGCCCCTCGTGCCGTACCGCGAGGAATCGGCCCGCAGCGCGGTGAGCTGGTCGGCGTAGAGGAGCTTCGACTCGTACAGCAACCGTCCGATGAGCGTGCTCTTGCCGTCGTCGACGCTGCCGCAGGTGAGAAACCGCAGCAATCCCGGCTCGTCCTGGTGTTTTCGGGATCGCACCGCCGGTACGGACATCAGAAGTAGCCCTCCTGCTTCTTGCGTTCCATCGAGGCGGACTGGTCGCGGTCGATCACCCTGCCCTGCCGCTCCGAGGTGGTCGTATCGCGCATCTCGGCGATGATCTCCTCGACGGTGCGTGCTCGGCTTTCCACCGCACCGGTCAGCGGGTAGCAGCCGAGTGTGCGGAAACGGACGCTTCGCCACGCTGGCACTTCCCCGTCGGCGAGCGGCATCCGGTCGTCATCGACCATGATCAGCACGCCGTCCCGCTCGACCACCGGCCGCTCCGCGGCGAAGTAGAGCGGAACTATCGGTATCCGCTCCCGCTCGATGTAGCGCCACACATCGAGTTCGGTCCAGTTCGAAAGCGGAAAGACCCGAATGCTCTCCCCGGGCGCGATCCGCGTGTTGTACAGCCGCCACAGTTCGGGGCGCTGGCTCTTCGGGTCCCAACGGTGCTGCGCTGTACGGAAGGAGAACACGCGTTCCTTGGCGCGGGAGGCCTCCTCGTCCCGTCGCGCACCGCCGAAGGCGACGTCGAAGCGATACTTGTCCATTGCCTGGCGCAGCCCCTGCGTCTTCCACAGGTCGGTGTGCCGCGCCGAGCCGTGGTCGAACGGGTTGATGCCGCGGGCGACGCAGTCCGGGTTGCGGTGCACGATCAGGTCCAGACCGAGCCGGCGTGCGGTCTCGTCGCGAAACGCGATCATCTCGCGAAACTTCCATGTGGTGTCGACATGCAGCAGTGGGAACGGCGGTGGGCTGGGGTGGAATGCCTTGCGGGCGAGGTGCAACAGCACCGAACTGTCCTTGCCGATCGAGTACAGCAGCACCGGCCGCTCGCTCTCCGCGACTGCTTCGCGGAAGATGTCGATGCTGTCGGCCTCGAGTCGATCCAGCTGGTCGAGTGTCATTCGGCCCCCTCGTCAGCAGTGCCCGCCGTGCCGGTCCGGTTCATGCGAGCCACCGTAGCGGCAAATTGAACAATGTCCAACAGTCAAACTGAACAATGTCCACCCCTTGCGGTAGGGTCGCGTCATGGCGGCGACGACACAGCGGCTCCGTGCCGCGTGGGGTGATGCCGAAGGCAGGAGGCGCGACATTCTCGCCTCGGCCGAACGGCTCCTGGAGGAGTCCGGCTACGCGGCGCTGACGATGCGCGCCGTCGCCTCCGGGGCCGGCGTCAGCTCCGGCACGGTGTACCAGTACTTCGGTGGCAAGGATGATGTCTTCGTCGCGTTGACGGCCAGGCGACTCGAGCAGGTACAGGCCACCCTGCGCGACGTCGAGCGCGAGATAGGCATCGCCGCGGTGTTGCGCGAGATCCTGCCGCAGGTCACCGAACTGTGGCGCAAGCTCGGCCGGTCCGCGCCGCAGTGGGAGGCGAAGGTCCTCGCCAGCGGCCGACGGAGCAAGGGCATGGCGACCTCGGCGTCGGTGTACCGGGAAACGCTGCGGACGCTGGCTCGCACCTTGCACGAGACGGCCGAGACGTGTGGCCAAACGCTGATCGACGACCCGGCTCTTCCTCACTGGGTGTGGGACGCACTCATCGGAGTAGCCGACGACCTGCTTCTCGGTGGCTCCCGGCAGGGCCGGGTCCGCGCGAAACGACTGATCGAGTTCGCCACCGAGGCCATCGAACGCAGCATCGTCGCGCCGGGGTAGCGACCGGCTATCCGAACCGGCCTACGGTTGCGCCCTCGACACGACGCGGAACACCGGAAACCGGCTCGCCACCCGTTCGAATTCCACCAGCGGCGCGTCCTCGGCAACGGGCAGGTGCGCCCTGGCATTGGGTGCTCGTCGCAGATACTCCTTGAGCACGGGCGCCCGCTGCCGCGGTACCACCTCTTCCAGCAGGACCCGCTCATCGCGGCCGTGGCGGATCGTGACCTCACCGGCCGCAGCCCTGACGTTGCGGACCCAGTTCGACCCTTCCCCGAGCATCGACACCAGGTAGCGCTCACCATCGATCACGGTCATGACCAGCGGCACGGCGACGGGCTTTCCGGTTCGCCTCCCCCGCACCCGCAGCGTCACAAGGTAGTTCGGGGCCACCCCGCGCGCGTACAGCCCTGCCGTAGCCCTGTCCAGCACGCGCGCCACCCGGTTTGGACGCCCATCCCGGTAGAACCATCGTTTGAGATCCATCGCCGCCTCCTCGCCAACAACCGTACAACGTACATGTACAGCGTACACGTATAGCTGTACGCTGTACAATCAACGGATCATGACCCGACAACGCCGAGAAGCCGCCACCGGGCGGACGCGACTCACTCCCCACGCCGTGGTCGACGCGGCCCTTGACCTCGCGGAGACCGAAGGGCTGGCCGCCGTCACGATCCGCAGACTTGCCGGCGACCTCGGCGTGTCTGCCATGGCGCTGTACTGGCATTTCCGCAACAAGGACGAACTGCTGGACGGCATGGTCGGCCGGATCTACGACAAGATCGACACCACGGTCGACAGCTCCGCCGACTGGGCGCGACAGCTGAGGACGGTCCTGGGCTCGATGGTCGAGGTGCTTCGAGCCCACCCGGCGACCGCACTCCTGCTCGCATCCCGCAACACGACTTCGGAAAGCAACCTGCGCGCGGCAGAGACCATGCTCGACATCCTGCGGCGCGGTGGATTCTCTCCGGCGGAGGCGACGCAGATCGTGCGGCACGCACTCAGCACCCTCACCCATCTCGTCAGCGCAGTACCAGGAGCCGGACCAGGTGAGGAATCCGCGGAGCCGATCGAAGCCCGGCGGCGGACGCGGGCCTTCCTGCGGTCACTGCCGCCCGACCGGTACCCCCGGCTGGTTGAGGCGGCGGGGCCGCTGAGCGAGTGCGAAGACCCGGAAGGCTACTTCCGGTTCGGACTCGACCTGCTGCTCGCAGGCATCGAGACGATGGCCGAGCGGCACCGCTGACCGCAGTCGACTGTGATCGCCCATGACCTCGCGGACCTCTTCCTCCGTCGTGGCATGCCTGGTCCGGCGCGGCGGCAGAAAGCAGTCCTGCAGTGCCACGGCGAACAACCGAAGCGGGCACCGACCAACTCGCTCAGCTGTTCGACAAACCCGCAAGAAGGGTTGGACCGAACTCAGCCCGCGCCGCCGCAGTGCCTGGCAACACCGCGGTCGGGGTGGTAGCGCAACGCGGTGCGCCCGATCGCTGCGCCGAGGTTGGACCCGAACCGCTCGAACGTCAGTGGCTCGCGCACGGAGTCGAGCAGCTCCGCGACAGCGGGACAGCGCAGCGCCTCGCGACCCGCTCGCACGCCCGGCCCATCCGCCCCGGCGTCGGCGAGATCCCAGGTGGACGGTATTGGCTGGTCATGCCTAGCCATGCCGTCGGGCTGCGGGTAGGCGTGCGAGGCGAGTGGGTTGGCCAACCCGAGGGTGTCGTGCACCCACACGTCCAGTTCGGTGAGCATGCCGACCGCTGCGATGCAGCACGTGACGACCGTACTGTGGCTGCGCGCCCGTGGGTCCGGGCCTGCCACCGCTCGCCGTCGTCGTAGGCCACTACCACGGGTTCGGCGCTGTCCCGCAGCGCGTTCAGCGGCGCACGCATCATCGGCACCTGCGCGAAGTCCCGTGCCGGCACGGGGTGCTCGCTTCCCGTGGAATACGCCCAGAACGCTCGCTCGTCGCTGATCCCGATGCCTGCTGATCGCTGCGGGCTGTACGGCACGCATGGTTGGTTCCGATATCCGAGGTGGGCACGCCCCCCGTTGCGCGGTTTCGCCCGGGTCAGGCCGAGTCGGGGTGCTGCTGCAGTAGGCGGCGCAGCTTCTCCAAGGCGCGATGCTGGGCGACCCGGACAGCTCCGGGCGTCGACGACAGCACCCGCGCGGCTTCCTCGGAGGTCATGCCAACGGCCAGCCGTAGCACGATGATCTCCCGCTGCGCGTCGGTGAGGTTGGCCAGCAGTCGCCTCATCTGCTGCCGCTGTTCCGCCCGCAGCGCGGCCTGTTCCGGTCCGGCCCGGTCGTCGCTGACCTCGGGAACCTCGGCCATCGCGGTGGTGCGGTCGCGGGTGCGGTCGCGGGTGCGGCCGCGGTGGAAGTCGGCGACCTTGTGGGCGGCTATACCGAAGACGAACGCGTCGAAGCCGTTTCCCTCGTGGCGAAACCTCGGCAGTGCGGTCAGCGCCGCGAGCATGACCTCCTGAGCCACATCGTCGGCACAGCCGTGGGAGTGGTGGGCGTTGATGCGTGCCCTGCAGTAGCGAACGATCCTCGGCCGCAGCACGGTGAGCAGTTCTGCCACGGCTTCCCTGTCGCCACCGGCCGCCGCCTCGGCGAGGGCGGGTAGATCGGCACGCGTATTGCCACAGCGAATCATGAGCGAGCCCCTTGGCTGACCGAAACGATCCAATGCTTGTTGACGACACATTCAATCACTCAGGTGTGTTCACAGTCAACATGCTATCTGCTTGGCGTGTTAGGCTAACGTCCGTTCCAGCTGGAGGTAGGCATGTCAAAAGGCACCGTTGTGACCGCTGCGGAGATCGCCCGCCTTGCCGGGGTCGGTCGGGCGGCCGTCAGCAACTGGCGCAGGCGCCATCCCGACTTCCCCGAGCCCGTTGTCGGCACCGGTGCCAATCCCGTGTTCCGGCTCGACGAGGTCGAGAGCTGGCTACGCAAGCAGGGCAAGCTCTCCCGCGCCCACCCCGTGGACGCGCTGTGGCGAGGGCTGGAAGCGAGCCGGGAGTCGAATCTGGAGGAACTGGTCGCCGACATCGCCACGCACTTGCGCGAGCCAGGGTCCGTCGAACTGCCGGAGCGCGTTCTCGTCTCACTGACCGAACTGGGCGCGCAGGCACCGGATGAGCTGATCGAGTCACTGTGTACCCGCCTGTTCGAGCGGCAGCAGCGGCAGCACCTGGTGACCCCTCCCGAACTCGCGCGCCTGATGGTCGAACTGGCGGGCACACCCATCACCACCACGTTCGACCCGGCCTGCGGGCCGGGCAACATCCTGCGCGCCGCAGCCGAAGCCGGCGCGAGACGGCTACTCGGCCAGGAGATCGAACCCGCGCTGGCCAGGCTCGCCAGGGCCAGGTTCGGCGCGACCGCCGACGTGCGCATCGCCGAGGGCGACGCGCTGCGAGCCGACGCCTTCGGCGGCCTGCGGGCCGACGCCGTGGTGTGCGACCCGCCGTTCGGCTACCGCGACTGGGGGCATGAGGAGCTTGGTATCGACCCGCGCTGGGAGTACGGCTTCCCGGTGAAGGGCGAGCCCGAACTGGCCTGGCTTCAGCACTGCCTGGCACATGCGAAACCGGGTGGCACCGTGGTGCTGGCGCTACCCGCGGGGGTGGCCTCCAGGCGCTCCGGGCGGGTCATCCGGCAGGCGCTGGTGCGCCGGGGCGCGGTGCGGGCGGTGTTCGCGCTGCCCGCAGGCGTGCTGATGTCGACAGGCATCGCGATCCACCTGTGGGTGCTGCGAAACCCGACCGGGGACGGCGTGAACCCGGTGCTGCTTGCCGACCTCGGTCACCACCAACCACCGCGCCGAGGTCAGGTGGACTGGACCACGCTCGGCGGCGAGTTGCTCGACGGCTGGCGGGAATTCGTGGACACAGCCGACGTCGGTGAGGTGCCGGGACGCAGGCGTGCCGTCGACCCCATCGAACTGCTCGACGAGGACGTCGACCTGACACCGGCGAGACGGCTACCCTCACGTCCGGTGGCGCTGGACCTGCCCTCCCTGCGCCGGGAGAGAGCAGAACTGATCGCCACGTTCGGCGAACTGGCCGAACTGCTGCCCGAGTTCCGTCAGGCGCAGCCACAACCGCGCACCCTCATCACGATCCACGAGCTCGCGAAGGCCTCGGCGCTGCTGCTGCGGCAACACACCGGCCCACTGGAACTGGACGAGGAAGGCAGCTCGGGCCCGCTCGTGCTGACCGGGCGGGACGTGGCAAACGGAACGCGACCTGTGGCGCGGTTGGCCACCACGGCCAAGGATGAGCCGATCCGGCTACGCGAAGGGGACCTCGTGGTGGCGCTGCTGGCGGCAGGCGACGGGCGACCGAAAACGCGGATCATCGACCGCGACGACCTGGTGTTGGGACCGAACCTGCAGCTGATCCGGGTAGACGACGAACGGTTGGACGTGCGGTTTCTGGCGGGCCGCATCCGTGCGGGCGGTGCGCGCGCGAGCAGCACCACCGCGTCGGGGGTGCACCGCGTCGATGTCCGACGCATCGAAATCCCGATGCTGGACGTGCGACGCCAACGCGTGCTGGGCGAGGCATTCGCCCGACTCGAGGCGTTCGAGACCGGCTTGCGAGCTGCCGCGACAACAGGCGGCGAACTAGCACGGAAGCTGGCCGACGGTCTCGCCGAGGGTGTGCTGGCGCCGCCCGACTGAGGCTGTTCCGCGGCTGATCACGTCGCGGGGGACGCCCCGCGACGACCGCGGTGTCCGCCGGAAGCGACGCCGACGTACGCGGCGAGTCGACGGCGGATTTCGAGTTCACGCCGATGCGAGCCCAGCCGGTGCGGCCATACCGTGCGGTGGAATCGGGCGGATGGCAGCCCGGCCACGTCGAGACGAGGCACACCAGGCGGGAAACCAGTAGAAGCACAGCGGCCGATCTACCGTGGAAATTGATCGTGACCTTGTCGGCGATCGGACTGGTGAGGCCACTGCTGAGCATGTTCGGAGTGCTCGACGCACTCGGCAAACCGTGGAGCCCGGTGGCCGTCACCGTGGTGCTCGCCGTGGTGTGGGTGGCCACTGTGGTCGCCGCACGGGTGAGCGAGCCGGTGGCCACGCTGGCATTGGCAGGTGTCGGATACGGGGTGTTGGCGCTACTGCTCAACATCGTCGGCGCCGCTACCACCGACGCGGAAGTGGCGCCCCCGATCGGGCTTGCCGCGATGATTCTCGGCAACGGGGTCTACGGCGCCGTGCTCGGTCTGGTCGCGTTGGGTCTGCTGCGCCTGCGGGAGCGAGCACGAGGATGACGACGTCGCTCACTCGGGCGACAGCCTTCGGCCTGCGGCCGTACCTGGGGTCGGTGAGTAGCGGAAGCGCAGCCGCCACCGCTTAATCGATACCACCCGAATGGAGTACAACCGGATAGGTATAGTGCACGGTCATCGAGCGTCCGGCCCCCTGGAAACCGATGACATGAGCGTCTCGCTTCCTCACGACAGCTCCCCGACCGAGGAGAAGGCTTCCCGTGGCAGCGGCCACCGGGAGTCGGCTCTGCTTGCCCACAAATGGATGCATCTGCTCAGCAGGCGTGGCTACCTCCAGCTCGCCCGCGGCGAACTGGAGCGCGAACTGCTCGATACCGTCGAACGGCTGTTCCAGATCGTGCTCGCCGACCCGTTCGAGGCAGGGCCGGCCGCCGCTGTCGGCGCGCGACTGGCCGAATCGCAGTGTGTCGACACCGACAACCTGAGCCGATCGGTGGAGTTTCTCGGCAAAGCTCTACTGCACAGCCCACGGCTACGTGGTACGGACCAGCCCGCCGACCGGGTGCTACCCGCCCTCGCGGCGCTCATGTCGGGCTACGGCGACCGGCAGCGCCTGCTCAACCAGCGACGGCAGGAAGAGCTGAACCAGGCGCTGCTGAAGGTGGCCTGGGAGGCGAGGAGAAAGCAGCAGCTCAGCGAGTCCACGCTGGACGAGTCGTTCGCCAACTCGGCGTGCGGGCTGGCGCTCACCGAACTCGACGGCCGGTTCCTGCGCGTCAACGAGGCGCTGGCGTGGACGCTCAACCGCACCACCACCGAGTTCGCGGGTCGCACGCTGTTCGAGGTCGTGCACCCCGACGATGCCGCAGAACTGCGCGAGGCCTACCAGGAACTGCTCGACGGCAGGCTTCCCCGGTTGTGGCGGGAGTGCAGACTCGTACTGGAGGAGAACGAGACTGTCCGCGCCTCGCTCACCGCGTCGCTGGTGTTCGATGTGGACGGTAAGCCGAGGTACCTGGTCACCGCGGTACAGGACGACTCCGAGATCGACCTGCTGCAGAACCAGCTCAGCCACCAGTCGCTGCACGACCCGCTGACCGGTCTGCCCAACAGGCAGTACCTCAGCACCCACATCGAGCGATGTCTGCGGCGAGCCGGAGCCGAAACGGGCGTCACGTTGTTCCACATCGGGTTGGACAGCTTCCCCGCCGTGGCCAACGGGTTGGGCTCGGCCGTGGCCGACCGGCTGGTGGCCAGTGTCGCGGAACGGCTGTCCGCCGCGATGGCGGGTGAGAACGCGATGGTGGCCCGTATCGGCTGCGGCGAGTTCGGCATTCTGGTGGAGAACACCCCCGTCACTCCGGACGTGGCGACGATGGTGGAGCGGATCAAGGAGCAACTCGGCGAGCCGCAGTACCTGGACGGCAGCAATGGCCTGGCTGCGCCGGTCAGTATCGGTGTGGTGCACAGGCCGTCCAGAGACACCGCGCCCGCCGAACTCATGCGCGCCGCCGACCGGACCCTGCGCCGTGCCAGGCGTGGCGGTCGCGGTCAGTGGCAGTTGCTCGACGAGCAGCAGGATGCCCGCGACCGGCAGTCCTTCAGCCTCGCGGCCTCGATGCCGGGCGCGTGGGAAACCGGCGAGGTGGACCTGGCCTTCCAGCCGCTGGTCAACCTGGCGGACGGCACCGCGGTCGGCATCGAAGCCTCGTTGAACTGGACTCATGCCGAGCTGGGCACACTGCCGCACGACAGGTGCGTGGAACTGGCCGAGCAGACCGGGCTGATGCTTCCCCTTGGCCAGTGGCTGTTACGGCAAGCCTGTGAGGAAGTGGCCGCCAGGCACGGCGAGCCTGCGCTGCTGCTGAGCGCGCGGCTCACGCGGCACCAGGCGGCCGACCCCGATCTGGTAGCCGGAGTCCGCCGGACGCTGGATGTCACCGGCCTGCCCGCCGCCCGGCTGCGGCTCGGCTTTCCCAGCATCGCGCTGGCGGGCGGTCGCGGTGACGCCGTGGACAACCTCAAGGTGCTCGCCGAACTCGGGGTCGAGGTGGCCCTGCTCGGCTTCGGCTCGCTCGCCGACCTCGCGCTGCTGCGGGACCTGCCGCTCAACGCGGTCACCGTGGCGGCGTCACTGGTTCCAGCGGAGGGGGAACCGGCCGACGAGGAGGAGGGCGCCGAGCAGGCACTCACCGCGCTGCTCGAGGCCGCGCACCGGGCGGGCGCAAGTGTGCTCGTAGACGGGGTGCGAACGAGGCGGCAGGCGGGGCGCTGGCGCCTGTTCCACGCCGATGTGGCACTCGGCCCGCTGTACACCGAGGTCCCCGACGCCTACCGCACATCGGCCGCCCGGGCGGCCGACGCCGCGGCGGTGTCGCGCTGAGTTCCAGGTCCACACGGTCACCTCGACCCGGTGCCCGTCGAACCAGCCCACGAACCGGCAACGCTGTCGACCGCGACAAGCGCAGAACTCGCGGGCGAGAGCGGGGGACTCGCGGGCGAGAGCGGGGGACTCGCGGGCGAGAGCGGGGGACTCGCGGGCGAGAGCGGGGGACTCGCGTCAGGTGCGGGTGAGTCGCAGCCGCCACGCCTGCGGCCCGCGCTCCAGGTACTCCACGTCGACCCGGCCCGCCGCTCGTTCGTCGAGTTGGCGCAGCAGCGGCAGCGGATCGTGCGGTGCGACGAGCACCAGCGAGCCGCCCGTCCCGATCGCGTCGAACGCACCGAACACGGTGGCATGCCTGATCGCGTGAGGTACGGCGCGCACGTCAAGCTCCGGGGTGCCGCTGTCGGATTCGCCACACCCGCAGGAGCCGTGGCCGTGGCCGTGATCCGACGGCGTACTTTCGGTCTGTTCGGCTCCACCGAGCAGCTCGTGCATCCCTTCGAGCACAGTGGACAGCGAAACCGCTGGGTCCTGCGCCAGCACGGGAAGCAGCAGTTCGTTCTCCTTCAACAGGTGGACCTCGAACAGCGCGCGCAGCGCCCGGATCGCCGCCGCGGCGCGCACCGGCTGCTCCGCGGCGGAAAGCTCGTCGACCAGTCCCTTGATCGAGTTGTGTTCGGCGATCATGCCGTCGACCAGCCTCGCCTCGCGCGACCTCGCGGCCGGGTACAGCAGGCGCTCCTCGGCGGCGGCGTGCGGCAGCAGTTCCTCGGTGCAGAACCTCACCGCTGACCGGTGCGCCTGCTCGAACCGCTCACCTTCGGCACTTTCGGCCGCACCGACGAGGGCTGTGGTCAGCGCGCCAAGTCGCCCGGCAAGCTCCGCATGATGCTGCTCGACGGCCTCGACCGCCTCGGCGTCCTGCGGGCTCGAAGCCACGACGACATCGCTTGTGGTTGCCACGGCACGATCCTTCCTCTGTGGAGCACGTTCCCCTTTTTCTACACCCATCTCCGTGTTTATTCAATCGCAGGGGTGGACCCACCCCGAGCCGATTAACTACAGTGGTAGCCGTGGAAAACTCGGAGCGGATGGGGCCGTCACCGGTGCGTGCACGGCCGGACAGCAGGCCGATGTCCGGCCAGCGCGGCACCGTCCTCGAACACCTGCAGCGACGCGCCGAACCCACCACCATCGCCGTTCTCGCAGGCGAGCTGGACGCGCACCCCAACACAGTTCGCGAACACCTCGACGCCCTCGTCGAGACCGGGCTCGCCGTGCGGGAACGCGCACGCAGCGGCGGCAGGGGCAGGCCCGCGTGGACCTACTCCGCAGCACCCGACCGGGCGGAGCCCGACCCTCGCGTGCGCGAGTACGCGGGACTGGCCACCGCGCTGGCCGCGCACCTCACGCGCACCAGCGCACGACCCGCCGAGGAGGCACTGGAGGCCGGGCGGGCGTGGGGCAGGGAGCTGGCCACCGAACGCGACGACGACTCCGGCTCGCAGGCCTCGCCCGCACGAGGTCGCCGCCGCGTGCTGGACCTGCTCGACGAACTGGGCTTCGACCCCAAGGCCGACGCGAGGGCGACCACGGCCGCACTGCGGCGTTGCCCGCTGCTCGACGCGGCAACGCGATACCCCGAGGTCGTCTGCCAGGTGCACCTGGGGATCGTGCGAGGCGCGATGGAAGTCTTCGGCGGCGACGAGGAAAGGACGGCGCTGCTGCCGTTCTCCGAGCCCGGCGCCTGCAGATTGCGGCTGATGACCCGTGACTGACTCCCGGGTGCTTTCCACCGCGCTGCTGCTCGGCGGCGGGATCGCACTGCTGCTGGGACTCGACGCCGCACTGCTGCTGCTGGAACTGCCCGCCCCGCTGCGCTGGTCCCGATTGGCCGAGGTACACGGCATGTTGCTGGTGCTCTCGTTCGTCGGCACCCTCGTCGCGCTCGAACGCGCCATCGCGCTCGGGAGGTGGTGGGGTCTGCTGGCCCCCGCCTTCCTCGGCGCGGGCGGTGTCGTGCTGATCTCTCCCGCGCCACGGTGGCTCGGCGGGTTGTCACTGGTGCTCGGAACGGCGGTCCTCGTCGCAAGCTACCTCCCACTGTGGAGGCGGCAACTGGCGCTGCCGGTGCTGGTTCAGGCCGGTGGCGCCGTGCTGGCCTTCGGTGCGGCGTTGCTGTGGCTCGGCGGGGTCGAGGTCCCCGCGTTGCTGCCATGGCCGGCGGGCTTTCTGGTGCTCACGATCGTGGGTGAGCGGATGGAACTGGCACGGGTCGCCGTACGTGCCGCCCGCGTCGAGGTGACGGGCGTTGCGCTGTGCGCGCTCGCCGCGGCGGGCGCGCTCGCCTCACTGTTGTGGGCCGGGCCCGGACACGCACTGTTCGGCGCGGCACTGCTCGGCCTCGCGGGCTGGCTTGCGCGTCACGACGTCGCGAGGCACACCGTGCGTGCGAGTGGGCTCGCCCGGTTCACGGCCACCTGGCTGCTCGCGGGCTACGCCTGGCTGGCTGTGGCGGGCGCGATCTGGTTGCTCGCCCCGGACTGGGCGACCGGCCGCACGTACGACGCGGTGGTGCACGCGGTGTTCCTCGGCTTCGTGATGTCGATGGTGTTCGCGCACGCGCCGATCATCCTGCCCGCGGTGCTGCGTCGGCCACTGCCGTACCGTCCGGTGCTGCACCTGCCCGCGGTGTTGCTGCACGGCTCGTTGCTGCTGCGCGTGCTGCTGGGCGACCTGCGAGAGCAGGACTGGGCATGGCGGGCGGGCGGCGCAGGGAACATCGTCGCTGTGCTGCTGTTCGTCGTCGTGGCGGCCGCATCGGTACTCACCAGCAGGGCGAACACCACACAGCCCGCGGTGAGGCGACCATGAGCCGGACGTCCTGGCACCTGCGCACGGGGGGCGTCGTCGCCGCGTGGCTGGCTGCCGTGGTGTTGGTGGCGCTGATACACCGGTTCCTGCCGGTGTCCGGCTGGCTGCTGGTGCACCTGCTGGGACTCGGCGCCGCGGGCAACGCGATCCTGATCTGGTCCTGGCATTTCGCCACCGCCCTGCTGAAACTGCCCGACGACGTCATGCGACGTGGCCAGGGGAGTCGGCTGGGCGTCTTCAACGCGGGCGCCGTAGCGGTGGTGGCCGGTGTCGTCGCGGGCAACTGGCCGGTGGTGCTGGCCGGCGGCGCTGCCGTGGCCGCCGTGGCCTGCTGGCACGCGATCGCGTTGCTGCGCAGGATGCGCGCCGCGCTGCCGTCCAGGTTCGGGGCCACCGTGCGCTTCTACATCGCCGCGGGCGCCGCACTCCCCGTGGGTGTGACGCTGGGTGTGCTGATGGCACGCGGCGGGCTCACCGCCGAGGCCCACGCCCGGGTAGTCGTGGCGCACGCGGTGCTCAACCTGCTCGGTTGGATCGGGCTCACCGTCGTGGGCACCCTGGTGACGCTGTGGCCGACGATGCTGCGTACCCGCATCGCCGAAGGATCGCAGCGAACGGCCACGCGGATGTTGTGGGTACTCGTCGCCGGGCTCGTGGTCGCCGCGGGCGGCGCGCTCGCCGGTTCGGGTGTGCTCGCGGCCGCGGGTCTGCTGCTCTACCTGGGCGGCCTGGTGGCGATGGCGGTCCCGCACGTCGAGGAGGTGCGGCGCAAAGCGCCGGTGGAGTTCTCCACGGCTTCCGTGCTCGCCGGGGTCACCTGGCTTGCGGGCTCGCTGGTGTGGCTGGCCGCCGTGCTCGCCACGACGCGCGACGGCTCAGCGGTGGCGGAGCACGTCGACTCCCTCACCACGCCGCTGCTGGCCGGGTTCGCCGCGCAGGTACTGCTCGGCGCGCTCACCTACCTGGTGCCCGTGGTGCTTGGAGGCGGGCCCACGACGGTGCGGGCCACCTCATCGACGCTGGAAACGGCGGGCCCGGCACGCGTCGCGGCCACCAACGCGGGCCTGCTGCTGTACGTGCTGCCGGTACCGAGCCTGGTGCGGGTGCTGGTGTCGGTCGTCGTACTCGTCGCGATGGCGTCCTTCCTGCCGCTGCTGGTCCGTGCCGTACTGGTGGCGCGCGCGAGGCGGGACGAACCTGCCCGCCCCGCGGGCCCGCCACCACGGGTGCCCTCGCGGAGAAGGGCCGGTGTCGCGGCGGTGGGTCTGTCGGCGGTGATGCTCGCGGCCGCGGGCGGCGTGGCTCTCGATCCGGCTGCGGCGGGCGTGGCGCAGGGCCCTCCAGCCAACGGCGGCGTGGCCGCCACCGGGCAGACCACCACGGTGCAGGTCCGGATCGAGGGAATGCGTTTCGTCCCCGGTGTGGTGGAGGTTCCCTCGGGCAACCGGCTCGTGGTGGTGCTGCGCAACACCGGGGACAACACCCACGACCTCGTGTTGGAGTCGCTCGCCCGCACTCCGAGAATCCGACCGGGCGAGCAGGCCACGCTGGACGCCGGTGTGGTCGGCCGTGACCTCGAGGGCTGGTGTTCGGTCGCCGGACACCGGCAACTGGGCATGGTGTTGAACGTCAACGTGGTCGGTGGCGAAGGACAGTCGTCGGATCACGACACGGGACACCTCGCCGACCCCGCCGCCGACGATGCCACCGACCGTGCCGCCGATGCCGACGGTGCCGCGGCGGACCCTGCGCGAACGCCGGATCTGGCAGCCGTGCCCGGCCCCGGGTTCACCGCCCGTGATCCCAGGTTGCCGCCCTCACCAGACGCGGACCTGCACGAGCTGACGCTGCGGGTACGCGAGGTGGAGCGCGAGGTCACTCCCGGTTTCACGCAGCGACTGTGGACGTTCAACGGCACCGCGCCGGGACCGACACTGCGCGGCAAGGTCGGCGACGTCTTCGACATCACCCTGGTCAACGACGGGTCGATGGGTCACTCCATCGACTTCCATGCGGGCGCGCTCGCTCCCGACCGTCCGATGCGGACGATCCAGCCCGGGCAGTCGCTGACGTACCGGTTCACCGCCACCAGGGCCGGGGTCTGGCTTTACCACTGCTCGACGATGCCGATGTCGTTGCACATCGCCAACGGCATGTTCGGCGCGGTGATCATCGACCCGCCCGGGCTGCCCGCCGTGGACAGGGAGTACGTGCTCGTGCAGTCGCAGCTGTATCTCGGGCGGCGCGGCGACGTCGCCGACGCGGACAAGCTGGCGGCGCGGCAGCCCGACCTCGTGGTGTTCAACGGCTACGCCAACCAGTACGACCACGATCCGCTGCGGGCGAAGGTGGGCGAGCGGGTGCGGTTGTGGGTGCTCGCCGCGGGACCGCAAAGTGGCACCGCATTCCACGTCGTGGGCGGTCAGTTCGACACCGTCTGGAAGGAAGGCGGCTACCTGCTACGGGCCGGGCCGGGGGGCGATACCGGTGCGCAGGTACTCGACCTCGCCCCCGCCCAGGGCGGGTTCGTCGAGCTGACCTTCCCGCAGGCCGGGCATTACCCGTTCGTCACGCACGCAATGGTGGACGCCGAGCGCGGCGCGCACGGGGTGGTACAGGTCGACCAACGCCTGCGCTGACCCCTCCAGCCCGCGAGTCCCCCGCTCCCGCCCGCGAGTCCCCCGCTCCCGCCCGCGAGTCCCCCGCTCCCGCCCGCGAGTTCCCCACTCCCGTCCCGCGAGTTCTGCATTCGGGCCACCACATCCCCGACCGCGCGATCCCGGGCAGGTGAACCAAGCGTGATTCGGCGAGCGCGGCCGCCCCTGTTCGGGCACGCTCACCTCGGGGGCTGCTATCGCAACGAGCGTCGCGCAACGGAGCTCCAGTGACCGATCGCGCTGCACTGGTTCGACGAGCGATCCGAGCGGCCCGCGTTCGCGACGGCCGGATCCGGCTCCTCGAGGAAACGGGGCGGACTACAGAACCGGAAGTGGGTACCTGGATTCCAGTCCGCACCGGCCGGCGGAAGCGACGGAGGGGTCGCAGGCCGAAGGGAGAGGGGCACGATGGAGTCGGACAAGGATTTCCTCGACAGGCTCGACCAAGAGGTGCAGAAGGCGCACGTGGCGATCGCCGAACTGCACGACCGGGCGATAACGACGATGCGCCGCAAATGGGACCAGGACGAAGCCGAAACCGACGCCGACGAACAGCGCCGCGACCCGGAGTGAGAATCCGGCAGGGAGCGGCTACCACGTCCGGCAGAACCAGTCGGCAACCCCCGCACGGCCGTGGCCGCGCCTCGGGAGTCGAAAGCGTGGCCGGGCGCCGTTTGCGGACCCGGCTGCGTTCGTCGGCGGCCCGCAGGTATCGCCGCCCGCAGCTGACGTAAGGCCGAAGGTGGCGGGCCATGGGGAGCGTGGCCGGGAATTGGCACGTCAGGTGAACACGCGTGGGTCAGCCGCGCCCTCGCAACCGCAGCCGGACACGCGGCTCCCGAAAACTGACTTCGACCTTGCCCGCCGCGCCCTCGCGAGCGCGGCCGGGTATCACCCTGTCGGGCGCCAAGGCAGCTTCGTAACGTATGCAGTCAAGCACCCAGAGCAGTATTGTGGCTCCAATGTGACCGAATTGTTGTGGTGCAGCTCAAATCCTATGGATTAGCTGCGCTCACTGACGCATAGTCACCATGCCCCCGACCCGGGCGTGCGTCATCCCCCGACTTCGGCGCACGCCCCTGACCGTCATTGGAGCCACACATGGGTGTGCGCATTCCGCTGTCCCGAGGCGCGCCTGTCGCGTTGCTGATCATCATCGCTCTTGTCGGTGCGCTCGGGAACACTCTCGCCGCAGGCGCCCAGGACACCCTCGCTGACGACATCGCGGCCGCAGAAGCCGAACTCAGCGCGGCACAGGCAGAGCTGGCGAGCACCTACCAGAAGTTCACCGCGGCGCAACAGCGACAGCAGCAAGCGACCAAGGCCGCCGCCGACGCGCGGGCCAAGGCCGACACCGCCCGCGCCGAATCCGAAGCCGCGGCCGAGCGAGTACGGCAGTTGCAGCACAAGGTCGACAAGTTCGCCTCGGCCAGCTACCGGCAGGGCAGCACCGTCGGCTCGGTCACCGCCTACCTCGGCTCGGAAAGCCCCACCGACATGCTGGCGAGGGCCTCGCTGCTGAACGCGATCGGCAGCGAGCAACTCGACGTACTGGACGGCATGCGCAAGGCGATGAACGAGCGGGCCGCCGCCGACAAGGAGGCACAGGCGGCGCTGCGGCGCGCCACCGACAACGAGGCGGCAGCGGCAAAGGCCAAGTCCGATGCCGAGGCCGCGCACCGTGACGCGGTGGCGCAGAAGGACAGCGCGCAGGGCGCCATCGACACGCTGCTCGCCAAGAAGGCAGCGCTGCAGGCGCAGGCCGCACAGGTCACGCAGGCCGGTGCCCCCGCGCCCGCTGCCCCCGCGCCCGCAGGCGCGCCCTCGGTCGGTTCCTCCGGCGTGGTGCTGCCCGCCCAGGGGACCCTGACCTCCACCTACGGGTTCAGGTGGGGAACGGTGCACTACGGCATCGACATCGCCAACAGCATCGGCACGCCGATCCTTTCCACCATGGCCGGTGAGGTGATCTCCTCCGGCCCTGCAAGTGGCTTCGGCCTGTGGGTGCGGGTGCGGCACGACAACGGGCTGATCACCGTCTACGGCCACATCAACGAGTCACTGGTGTCCGTCGGGCAGCGCGTCGGCGCGGGTCAGCAGATCGCCACGATGGGCAATCGGGGCCAGTCCACCGGCCCGCACCTGCATTTCGAGGTGCACGAGAACGGCAACAAGATCGACCCGCTCGTCTGGCTTCGCAGCCACGGCGTGTCCATCTGAGCCGAGGAGTGGCGTCGTGCCCGTGGTCGTCAGCTCGGGACTGCCACGGGCACGGCGTACTCCGCCAACCGCGACGGTAGCTCGTCCTGCGTTTCCGCCGTCCGCAGTGCGGGCGCGTCCAGCAGCCCCACCCGCTCACCCTGCATCACCCGCTTGGCGAACCGCGCCACCTCACCGGGCTCCGGCAGGATGTCCGCGCCGAGGTAGTCCTGCACGAGCAGGTCCTCGCCACAGTGGGCCTCCACCGCGACGGCCCAGCCGTTCTCCTCGTCCCAGATCAACGCCACGTCCCTGCCGGGGAACCACGCAAGACTGCCCTCGACAGCCAGGTACGCGTTGGCCGGTGGCTCCAGTTGCACACAGGAACAGTCGCCGACCAGCTCGAGTGCCTCGCGCACCAGGCGCACGTAGCGCCGCAGTCCCTGCGCGGGAGCACCGTGAAACTCCAGATCCATCTTTCGTCACCGCCGCTGTACGGCCCCGGGTCCGAGCTGCTCTCCTGCCCTGTTTCCACCCGACGCGGTCGAAACGTTACGTCGATAGGGGCAACCCACAAGGGGCCGAAAGGCCCCAACAATATCTGCATCGGTCAGTGAAGATTGAATCAAGAAGACGTTGAAGATACTCTTGATCGTTGGATGTAGGCACTGCGGCACCCGGCGCAGGGAGGAGTGAGCGAGAATGGCGCTGGACAGGGTCTGGATTCGCACGCTCGGTGACGGGTTGATCCGGGCCGATCAGGTTATCGGCATCAGTACGCACCGCACGCCCGCCCTTTCCGGCAAACCCGGCAGGTGGTTGCTCACCGCCGCCCTGGGGATGCCCGCGGGTAGCGGTTCCTCGGAGGGGTGGGACCTGACGAACCTGCATCGCACGCTCGCTCAGGCCGACGCGGAGCCCAAACACGCTCCCGAGGCACTCGCCCAGGTACTCGCGAGGTTCACCACATCAAGCACCGCGGGCATCCTCATCCCGGTCGTCTGCGACTCGGCGCGCGGCGAGGTGCGCTTCGACTTCACACCCTTCGACGGCGGGAACGGCAATGGCAACGGGGTCCCGCTCACCAAGGTCATCACCCGCGACTCGGTCGGGGTGTGAGCTGACGGCGCAGGGGCCCGTCGAACCGATCGCGACGGTTCGACGGGCCCCTGCCGCAGGTGTGCTCAGCGGAAGCCGCGCAGCCGCAGGCTGTTGCTGACCACGAACACCGAGGAGAACGCCATCGCTGCCCCGGCGATCATCGGGTTGAGCAACCCCGCGGCCGCCAGTGGTAGCGCCGCGACGTTGTAGGCGAACGCCCAGAACAGGTTGCCCTTGATCGTGCGCAGGGTGCGCCGGGCGAGCCGGATGGCGTCGGCAGCGGCACGCAGGTCGCCGCGAACCAGCGTCAGGTCGCTGGCCTCGATGGCGACATCGGTGCCGGTGCCCATGGCCAGTCCCAGATCGGCCTGTGCGAGCGCACCCGCGTCGTTGATGCCGTCTCCGACCATCGCGACCACCTTGCCCTCACCCTGCAGCCGCTTGATCACCTCGACCTTGTCCTGTGGCAACACCTCTGCCACCACCTCGGAGATCCCGACCTCGGCCGCGACCGACCTGGCGACGGTTTCGTTGTCGCCGGTGAGCAACACCGGGGTCAGACCGAGTTCGCGCAGCCGCGCGATCGCCTCCGCGGACGTGGGCTTCACGGTGTCGGCCACGGCCAGCACCGCGCGAGCAGCACCGTCCCAACCCACGGCCACGGCGGTACGTCCCCGCGCCTCCTCCTCTGCCTTCGCCTCGGCCAGTTCGGCGGGCAGCCGCAGGCTCCACTGCTCGAGCAAGCCGGTCCGGCCCGCGATCACCGCGTGACCGTCGACCACACCCTGCACGCCGAGCCCTTCGGTGTTGCTGAACTCCTCCACCTCACCCAGGCCGCCGAGCCGCTCCCTGGCGCCGTCGGCGATGGCCCGCGCTATCGGGTGTTCCGAGGCGTTCTCCAGCGTCCCTGCCAGCCGAAGCGCCGTTTCCTCGTCGGTGCCCTCCGCGACGTGGACCCCGACCAGCGCCATCCGACCGGTGGTGACGGTGCCGGTCTTGTCCAGCACGACGGTGTCGATGCGCCGGGTGGATTCCAGCACCTCCGGCCCCTTGATCAGGATGCCGAGCTGTGCGCCCCTGCCGGTACCCACGAGCAGTGCCGTGGGGGTGGCGAGGCCTAGCGCGCACGGGCAGGCGATGATCAACACGGCGACCGCCGCGGTGAACGCCGCCGAGGCACCGACCCCGGCCCCGAGCCAGAAGGCCAGCGTGCCGACGGCCAGTGCTATGACGATCGGCACGAAGACCGCGGAGATCCGGTCAGCCAGCCGCTGCACCTCCGCCTTACCCGTCTGCGCCTGCTCGACCAGCTTGGCCATCTGTGCCAGTTGCGTGTCGGAGCCGATCCTGGTGGCACGCACCACCAGACGCCCACCCGCGTTGACGGTGGCCCCCACGACCTGGTCGCCGGAGGAGACCTCTACCGGTACCGACTCGCCGGTGAGCATGCTGGCGTCCACCGCCGAGCTGCCCTCCTCGACCACACCGTCGGTGGCGATCTTCTCGCCCGGCCGCACGAGGAACCGGTCGCCGACAGCCAACCGGTCGACGGGGACGCGTTCCTCCTTGCCGTCGCGCAGCAGCGTGACGTCCTTCGCGCCCAGTTCGAGCAACGCACGCAGCGCCGCGCCCGCGCGTCGCTTGGACCGCGCCTCGAAGTAGCGTCCGGCGAGGATGAACATGGTCACCCCGGCGGCCACCTCGAGATAGATGTTGGCCTCGCCGCTGGATCGCTCGATGGTCAGTTCGAACGCGTGCGTCATGCCGGGCATCCCCGCGCTGCCGAACAGCAGCGCGTACAGCGACCACAACAACGCCGCGAGCGTGCCCATCGAGATGAGCGTGTCCATCGTGGCCGAGCCGTGTCGCAGGTTCGTCCACGCGGCCTTGTGGAAGGGCCACGCCGCCCACACCACGACGGGTGCCGCCAGCGTGAGCGAGATCCACTGCCAGTAGGTGAACTGCAGCGCCGGGATCATCGCCAGCAGGATCACCGGTACCGCGAGCACCACCGAGCCGATCAGCCGCTGCCGCAACGAGCGCAGCTCGTCGTGCTCACCCGGCTCCGCGTCGGCCGCTGCCTCGGCCCGCCGCTCGGCGGGTGTCGCCGGCAGCGCCGCCGAGTAACCGGCGGCCTCGATCTCCTCGATGAGCCTGTCCGGTTGTGTGCCCTCGGGGTAGCTGACAGTGGCCTTCTCGGTGGCGTAGTTGACGGTGGCGCTGACGCCGTCGAGCTTGTTGAGCTTGCGCTCGATGCGCATGGCGCAGGAAGCGCACGTCATGCCGCTGATGGCCAGTTCGATCTCGTGCTCGGCCGCGCCTGGCACCTGCTCGACTCGCGAGGTATCCGATGTCATCGAGCGCCTCCTTCCACCGTGGGCCCCGCGGTGCGCGCAGGCGCGGCGGTGGCCGGTAACGAGAACCCGGCTGTTGTGCCCTCGGAGAACGTCGTGCCGGTGGGCGGGAGGTGATATCCGCCCCTGGGTGACGTCGATCCGCCGGGCTGGTTGGGTCGTTCGCTCTCCGCGACGGTGCCGCTGTGAGTGTCCCCGTGCACGGCTTCCTCCGCACCGTGCGCGCCGGTGGCACCGGCGAAGGGACCGACAGCGGTGCCGATCGCCCAGCCGCCGACCGCGACCAGGGCGAGCGCCACACCGTAGGCGGAGAGTCTCCCCGCTGTATTCATTTCTCTCCTTCAGGAGTTCACGCGCTGAGTTGGTAACCGGCCTCTTCGACCGCGGTGCGCACGTCGTCGACACCGACCTCGCCGGTGCTGCTGACCTTGACGCGGCCGCTTTCCAGGTCCACCGAAACGTCGGTCACGCCCTCGATGGCACCGACCTCCTCGGTGACCGACCGGACGCAGTGCTCGCAGGTCATGCCCGTCACCGTGTACGTTGCCTCTGCCACGAAAACCTCCTCGTCAACTTGTGAACCGCTCAGGAGCGGACGAGCCTCGCGATCGCCTCGCTGGCCTCCCGGACCTTCGACTCGGCCGTCTCGCCGCCCTCGGCGATGGCCTGGGCGACGCAGTGCTTGAGGTGCTCGTCCATCAAGCCCAGCGACACCGATTGCAGCGCCTTCGTCGCGGCCGAGATCTGGGTGAGCACGTCGATGCAGTACTCGTCGTTCTCGACCATTCGCTGCAGGCCCCGGACCTGCCCCTCGATGCGACGCAGCCGCTTGAGGAAGGAATCCTTGTCCCCGGTGTATCCCCGCATGGCTTGTCTCCCTTACTTGTGTAGCCAGCGCCATTTATACCCGTGGGGGGTAGGGGTGTCAAATGGCGACTTGCCGCTCGAATGTGACCGAGACCATGCTCGCGGTCTCGGCCCGCACCATGGTCCTCACCCCGCGTCACACCGCGAGACCGTACAGTTGTCCTATGACCGGCACGGAACCTTCTCCCGATCTCGAGCGGCCGAGCGCGGGTCGCGTCTACGACTACCTGCTCGGTGGTACGAACAACTACGCGATCGATCGGGAGTTCGCCGAGCGGCAACTGCAACTGATGCCCGATATCCGTACCGGAGCACTCGCCAACAGGGCCTTCCTCGGGCGCGCGGTGCGCTACGCGACCGAGCAGGGCATCCGGCAGTTCGTGGACATCGGCAGCGGCCTGCCGACACAGGGCAACGTGCACGAGGTGGCCGACGAGGTCGCACCCGGCGAGTCGAAGGTCATCTACGTCGACAACGAGCCCATCGCGCACGCCCATGCACGCATCCTGCTCGAGGAATCCGCGGACCCCGATCGGCACCACGCCATCCACGGCGACTTCTTCGACGGCCCGCAACTGTGGAAACGAGTACTCGCCGAAGGACTGCTCGACCCGCAGCAGCCGATCTGCCTGCTCGCCGTCGCGCTGCTGCATTTCATGACACCGGATCAGCACCCCGAGACACCGCTTGCCCACTTTCGCGACCAGTTGCCGCCCGGCAGCCTGCTGGTGATCTCCCACGGCAGTGTCGACCCGGCCGACGAAGCCGGTATGGCCGCGATGCAGCGCGTCTCGCGCAACTACTCCACGCAGTCGACCAACCGGGGCCAGTTGCGAACGCGCGAGGAGATCGCCGAGTTCTTCGGCGATTTCGAACTCGTCGAGCCCGGCCTGGTCTGGCTGCCGCAGTGGCGTCCCGACTCGGCTGTACCCGAGCGCCCCGAGCACAGCAGGCTGCTGTGCGGGGTGGGCAGGAAGGTCCGCTGAGCGCACGCACCCGGCGAGCGGCTCAGCCCTTCAGTTGCAGCCGTCGCTTGAGCAGGTGCGTCACCGGTGGCAGTGCCGCCATGCGCAGCGGCAGGTCACGCAACCACAACCGCACCGGGTCCGCGGGCGCGTACAGCCCCTTCACCCTGCGGCCGAGTTGCTGTTTTCGCTCGGCCTCGGGACGCAACCGCTGCTCCCACGACGACAGCGCACCGCGCACGTCGTCGCCGTGCCGCTCCAGCGCCTCACCGAGCAGGTCGGCGCCCGCCACGGCGAGCGAGGAGCCGAAGCCCGCGAACAGCGTGACGCACCACGCCGCGTCCCCGATCAGCACCACCCTGCCCCTGCTCCACCTGTCGACGATTCGCTGGCTGATCGCGTCGAAGTAGACGGAGTCTGCCTCGGACAGCTGAGCGAGCACCTCGGGTGCGACCCATCGCATGTTCGCGTAGGCCCTCGGCAACGCCCTCGACGCCCCGTCGGCGAGTTCGGCGTCGGGGCGATCGGTGCGGTAGCCGAAGAACGCGGCGCAGCGCCCGTCGCCGACATGCACGATCGCCAACGTTCGACCTCCGACGGTGAGCGACGAGGTGGCGTCCTCGGCGACGCCGCCAGGCAGGCCTTCCATCATGAAGACGCCCACCATGTGGCCGAGGTCGCGCCGGAACTTCTCCTCGCGGCCGAACACGAGTTCGCGAGTTGCCGAGTGCAGACCGTCCGCGCCGACCAGCAGGTCGGCCTCGACCACCGTGCCGTCGCTCAACGTCACCTTTACCGCCTCGTCGTCCTGCTCCACGGCCCGCGGTGTGGTGGAGAAGCGGATCTCGACCCGCTCGCGCACGGCTTCGTACAGCACCCGCTCGATGTCTCCCCTGAGGATGTTCAGCGACCGCTCGCCCTGCAGCGCACGCACGGTGTCGCGCGGAATCCTGAACCGCGTGCTGCCGTCCGGTTTGACGTAGACCAGATCGGTGGCGGGGATGGCACGGTCACGCAAGCCGGCAAGGATGCCCATGCGCTCGGCGGCGTCGTAGCCGATTCCGGAGAACACCACCGCATACCCACTGTCGCGCAACGAAGGCGCGCGTTCGACGACGAGCGGTTCCCAGCCCGCGTCGCGCAGCCGCAGCGCGGTGGACAGCCCCGCGATACCCGCCCCGATCACGATCGCCTTGCCGGTCATCACAGTTCCTCCTGTTTCGAGGTCAGGCCTGCCGCGACCAGGTCGATCAGCAGGTCAGCGACAGCGGGGTAGTGCTCGCCGAGTTCGTCCTCGTGAGCGGGCAGCAGCAGCACCGCCCGGAGCACGCCGACGATCACTGCCGGGTCGGCGTCGATCAGCGCACCCTCGGCACGGTGTCGCTCGACGAAGTCGTCGAGCGCGGTGACCGGGTTGTCCTCCAGCGCGCTCATCCGGTGCGGATCAAGCCTGCGGGCCACCGCCCGCAGTTCCTCGGGGTGAGTCATGAGCCTTCGGTAGAGCGGGTTGGTCGACAGTTCCTCGATGGTCGCCCGCAGGAACAGCCGCAGGCTGTCGCGGGCGTCGGCGCCGCGCAGTAAGGCGCCGTCGACCACCCGGCTCTTGACCTGCTTCTGTTGCCGCAGCAGCAACTCCAGGTACAGCGCTTCCTTGGAATCGAAGAACAGGTAGAAGCTGCTCTTGGCGATCCCGGCCGGACGCACCAGGTCCTCGATCGAGGTCTTGCGCAAACCCTGGGTCGTGAACGCCCGCAGCCCCGTGTCGAGCAGCAGTTCGCTGATGCGCGCCTTCTCCTGCGCCGTGAACGCCGAAGGCATCCGATCACCCTGTCCAGACTCTGTGAACGATCTGTTCTTTTGTTTTCACACTAGCACGAAGAACCGCCCCCGTGTTCGGCCGCCGAGGCCGGGCACGGGGGCGGTACGGGTCGGGTCAGGCCAGGTTCGCGTACACGATGACGTTGTCCTCGTAGCTGTGCTCGGCGCGGTCGAACACACCACCACAGGTGATCAGCCGCAGTTGCGGCTTGTCGGTGTTGCCGTAGACGGCCTCGGTGGGGAACTCCTCCTTCGGAACCTGCAAGGAGTGGTCCACGACGAACCGCAACCGCTTGCCGTCGCTGCGCTCCACCAGAATCTCGTCACCTGCCGCCAGTTCGTGCAGCCGGTTGAAGATGCCGGGCTCACCGCCACCGTCCACGTGGCCGAGCACGATCGCGGGGCCGGTCTCCCCCGGCACCGGGGAAAGCCGGTACCAGGCGGCCTGCATCGGATTCTCGGCTGGGGGAACAGCGATCTCACCCTTGGTGTTGACCGCGACCGCCAGCAACGACGAGTCCGCCCCGATCTTGGGAATGCTGACCTTGGTCGGCCTGAGCTTGTCGTAGGGCTTCGTCACCGGCACCGATGTCGGGGCCGACTGTTCGGCCGCGGGTGCGGGCTGCTCCGAAGACCCACACCCGGCCGATGTCAGGGCCAGCAGCAGGGCGGCCACAACCGTGCCGCCCCGCCGCAACAGGCGCCGTTTCGAGCGCGGGACCATCAAGTTCAGCCCCGTGCCGTGCCGCCGAAGCCGGTCTCGACGCCACCCTGCGGCGCGAACTCGACCTGCGCGTCCCCGCCGTTCTCCTGCTGCCACTCACCGGCGTCGTCAGAGCCCGGCACCGGGGCCACCGGAGCACCGCCGCCGGGGGCCTCACCGCCGCCAGGGGATTCGCCGCCGCACTCCCAGTAGCCGACGACCTCGCCGCTCTTGAAGGTCAGGCCGTCGCGCAACTGCACGAGATACAGCCAGTACCGGCCGTCCACCTCGTCCTGGTGCGGGCCTTCGAGGACCTCGAAGTCCGGGGACTCGAGGTGCTTGGGCTGCCCCGCGGCACACGCGATGATCAGCAGTCCGATGCCGTTGTCGGGATCGAGGTCGATGCCGTGTGCGACGTCGTCGACGTAGGGCGGCTCCTCCACACCCGGGTCGGGCTCGCCGGTGGGGGACGGCGCGGTGGTGGTCGTGGTCTCGTCGCCGGAGTCCGGAGGCGATGACGGCTCCGATTCCGGAACGCTCGGCGAAGAGGGGGACGGTTCCGATGACGGCGACGCCGACGGCGACTCCTCCGACGCGGGAATCGACGGCGAGGCAGGCGATTCCGGCGACGACTCCGGGGACGACACGGTGGTCGTGGCCGCGTCGGAAGGGTTGCTCTCGGTCTGCGCCATCGCGGGCGCGGCGACAGCCGTGAGGATCAAAGCGTTGGCGAATAGCGCGCCCGCCAACCGGCGCATTGGATACCGCAAGGTCCAGCTCCCACAGTAAGCACGGGGTACTCGCTGATCGAGTACGGGATCGCCACCATGATCGGGTGACCCCGCGATCCTGCCCGACGACGCCGAGTAAGGAAACCGAAAGGAATGTGAGAAGAATCAGCCGAAGGTCGGCTAACAATGACCACCACCGGAACGACGTCCGTTCCGACACGCTCGCGCGATAAAGCTATCATAACAAAACCGTGGCGAAATAACCGCCGATTGATTCCAGGGATTCTTCTTCGCGGCGGACATTAACCGACCGGGAGGTTTTCTCGTTACCGCTTGCCGCCCGGGGTCGGCACGAGGAGGCAGTGCCGAGCCTGCTGACGGTCATGCGGACCGGGCTCACACCGGCAGCCGGCCACGAGCTTCACACCAAGTCATGGCAGCTGGACAATCACCTCTGACCGCTGGGCACACCGGCTGCGGTACTAGGATCGCCGGGTGAGTTCGTCCGAACCGCTGCGGGTGCTGAAAGAGGTCTTCGGTTACGACTCGTTCCGCGACGGCCAACGCGAGATCGTCGACCACGTCACCTCCGGCGGAGACGCCCTCGTGCTGATGCCGACCGGCGGTGGAAAGTCGCTGTGCTACCAGATCCCCGCGCTGGTGCGCGATGGCGTCGGGGTCGTGGTCTCTCCGTTGATCGCGCTGATGCAGGACCAGGTCGACGCGCTGCGCCACGCGGGTGTGCGCGCGGGCTTTCTCAACTCCACCCAGGACGGCGACCAACGGCGCACGGTAGAGGCGCAGTTCCTCGCGGGCGAGTTGGACCTGCTTTACCTGGCGCCGGAGCGGCTGCGGCTGGACAGCACCTACCGGCTGCTCGATCGCGGAACGGTTTCGCTGTTCGCCATCGACGAAGCGCACTGCGTGTCGCAGTGGGGGCACGATTTCCGCCCGGACTACCTCGCGCTGTCGCAGCTGCACGAACGCTGGCCCGAAGTACCACGCATCGCGCTCACCGCGACAGCGACCAGGCAGACCCACGACGAGATCGCCACCCGGCTCGGGCTGGAAGCAGCCAAGCACTTCGTGGCGAGTTTCGACCGGCCCAACATCCAGTACCGCATCGTCGCGAAACGGGAACCACGCGCCCAATTGCTCGAACTGCTTCGCACCGAGCATTCGGGCGACTGTGGAATCGTCTACTGCGCCACCCGCAGGTCGGTGGAGGACACGGCGGAGTTCCTGACGCGCAACGCGATCACGGCGCTGCCCTACCACGCCGGATTGGACTCGACCACTCGCGCGCGGCACCAGGCTCGCTTCCTGCGCGAGGACGGGCTCGTCATGGTGGCCACGATCGCCTTCGGTATGGGGATCGACAAGCCCGACGTCCGCTTCGTTGCGCACCTGGACCTGCCCAAGTCGATCGAGAGTTACTACCAGGAAACCGGAAGGGCAGGTCGCGACGGGTTGCCCTCCACCGCTTGGCTGGCCTACGGGCTGCAGGACGTGGTGCAGCAGCGAAAGCTCATCGACGGCTCGGACGGCGACGCCGCGCACCGGCGAAGGCTGGCCACGCACCTCGACGCGATGCTCGCGCTGTGCGAGACGGTCGAGTGTCGCCGGGCGCGACTGCTTGCCTACTTCGGGCAGGAAAGCGGTCGGTGCGGCAACTGCGACACCTGCCTGTCCCCTCCCCGGTCCTGGGACGGCACCGTCGCCGCGCAGAAGCTGCTGTCCACCGTGGTACGGCTTCGCAGGGAGCGCGGGCAGCAGTTCGGCGCCGGTCAACTCATCGACATCCTCCGTGGCAAGAAGACGGCCAAGATTGTCCAGCACGGTCACGACAGTCTTTCGGTGTTCGGCGTGGGCACCGACCTCGACGAGTCGCAGTGGCGCGCGGTGGTGCGGCAGTTGCTGGCGGCGGGCCTGCTCGCGGTGAAGGGCGAGTACGGCACACTCGTCACCACGGAGGCCAGCGACGAGGTGCTGTACCGAGGCCGGACCGTGCGGCTGCGGGCCGAACCCGAACGGCAGGTGCGCTCGGGCGGGAAACGCGCGGACAAGGTGACCGCTCTCAGCGAGGACGACGCGCCCGTGTTCGAGCGGCTGCGGGCATGGCGTGCGGCGACGGCCAAGGAACAGGGCGTGCCCGCCTATGTCATCTTCCACGACGCGACGCTACGGGAGATCGCCACACGCAGGCCCGCCTCGCTACCCGAACTCGGCTCGGTGAGCGGGGTCGGCCAGAGCAAACTCAGCAAGTACGGCGAGCACGTGCTCCGCGCGATCAACCCTTAGCACCCCGCCCTGCGCGGCGGCGCTTCACCAACACGACGATCGCGGTCACCACCACGATCAGGCCGAGCACGAGCCAGCCACCGAACCCGACGGCGTCCTCGAGCTCGCGTACGGCGGTTCCCGCCGCGAACCCGAGGCTGATGTGCAGGGCACACCACGCCGATGCCCCCACGATCACGGCGGGCAGGAAGACTCTCGGCGGCAATCCCGAGGCACCCGCCGCGGCGGGCAGCAGCGTTCGCAACACCGGAACGAAGATGGCGAACAGCACCGCGAGGGCGCCCCTGCGCCGCAGCGCCGAGGTGGCTCGGTCCCACGCGTCGGCACCGTAGCGTCGCACCGCCTTGGTGCGGCGCAACCTCGGTCCGAATCTCCTGCCCAGCAGGTATCCCACCGTGTCTCCCGCGACAGCCGACACCGTCGTCACCGACCACATGAGCAGGAACGACGGCGCCCCCGTGACCGTGGTACCGAGGATCAACAGGGCCGTCTCGCCGGGAGCGATGAAGCCGAGCCCGAGCGTGCACTCTCCGAAAACGAGCACGCCCGCTGCCGCGAGCAAGCCTGCCTGCGGCAGGCTTCGCAGCCAGTCGAGCAGATCGGTGACCAATGTGAATGACCTTTCAATGCCCGAGAAATCGGCCGACGTTCACTCCATCGAAGCATCCAAGAAACGGGAAAACCAACGCAAAGCATCCGACTCGCACACCGATTACGGTTTCCGACATAGCTTGATCGTGTAAAAGTCACTCAACGTGACCACAACCACCTCGCATAATCCCTGGTCGACGCCAACGCGGCTCGGCACGCCGAACAACGCCATGATTCCACGGGATCACCCTTTTTAGTGAAGCGACACGTCCGCTCAGCCGCGCGTGCGAACCGGATTCACCCTTATAGTTTCTGGCGCGGTTGCGGTTGATCAAACGACCCGCAGCACCCTAATCGTCAACACAAGCCGATAAGGAATGAGCAACGTGTTCAAAAAAACCGCATTTGTCGCGACAACCGCGGCCGGACTGCTGATGCTCGGCTCCCCCGCCTTCGCCTGGGAAGGCGACGACATCGAGGTCAACGAGTACCACAGCAACGACACCTACACCGCGCAGTACGGCCTCATCAACGTCAACAACGTGCTCAACGACAACAACATCGGCATCTGCGACAACAACGTCGGCGCGCAGATCGGCGACCTGCTCAACGGCGTCAGCGTCCCGGTCCTGTCCCCCGACGCGAACAGTGCGGGCTTCAACATCACCGAGAAGACCTGTGTCGCGGAGGCGGAGCAGACCGAGTACTGATCCGAACCAGCACCTCGCACTCCCTGGAACGCGCGGGTGGGAGCCGGTCACGGCACCCACCCGCGCAGGTGTGTCTACCGAGCGTGCTCACCGAGCGCGGCGAGCATCGGCTCGGCCAACTCCGGACGGCAGATCAGCAGGTCTGGAAGGTAGGGGTCCGGCGAGTTGTAACGGAGCGCGGAACCGTCGATGCGGCAGGCGCGCAGCCCCGCGGCCAGCACCACACCCACGGGCGCGGCCGAGTCCCACTCGTACTGCCCACCGGCGTGCAGGTAGGCATGGGCCTCGCCACGTAGCACCGCCATCGCCTTCGCGCCTGCGGAACCCATGGGCACCAACTCCGCGTCCACGGACCCGGCTACCGCCTCGGCGAACGCGGGTGGCCGGGTGTCGCTGACCAGTATCCGCGTTCGCCCAGGTCCCGGGCTCTGCGCGACGACATCGTCGCTGGCGTAGACCCGGGCAAGGTCGGGCTGAGCGACCGCCGCGGCGGTGATGCCCTTACCTGCCTCCCACAAGGCGACGTGCACCGCCCAGTCCGGCCGCCGGCCGAGACCGAACTCCCTCGTCCCGTCGAGCGGGTCGATGATCCAGACCCGGTCCGCCTCGAGACGCGCGGAGGAGTCGGCCGACTCCTCGGTCAGCACGGCGTCGCCCGGCCGCTCCTGCGCGAGCCGCCGCAACAGCAGCTCGTTCGACAGCGAGTCGCCGCGCTTGCCGAGTTCCTTCGGGCCGAGGTCGGCCGAGTCCGAACGTAGCTCGTGCAGCAGTTCGCCTGCCTGCTGCGCCAGCGTCGCCGCCAGTCGTGCGTCAGTTGTCACCGTCCTAGCAAAGCAAGTCCGGCCAGCGGCCCCGCCCCCGGGTAGCCACCGCACCAGAAAACTGAAACAAGTTCTTGCAACGGGAAGCGAGCGCGGCCAAGCTTGGGCCCATGGATCTCACCTCGCTGGAACAGATCAAGCGACTCAAGTACCGGTACCTGCGCTGCGTGGACCTCAAACGCTGGGACGAGTTGTCCGAGGTGTTCACCACCGACGCGACCGCGTGTTACGGAACTTCCGCCTACGGCGAGCCGCTGAGTTTCACCGGACGCGACGCCATCCTCGGCTTCCTGCGGGACAAGCTCAGCCCCGCCATCATCACCACGCACTTCGCCTCCCAGCCGGAGATCGACATCGACGGTGACACCGCCACCGGCACGTGGTGTTTCCAGGACACCGTGATCGCGACGGAATACCGCACGGTGATCACGGGAGCCGCGTTCTACGAGGACCGCTACCGGCGCTGCTCCGACGGCGCGTGGCGGATCGAGCACACCGGTTACAAGCGCACCTACGAGGCGATGCTGTCGCTCGACGACCTGCCCAGCTTCCGGCTGACCACACCTTTGACCACTGAGTAGAACCGGTTCTAGTATCCGGTTCGACCGGCCCTTCGGTCCATTCCACAGGGAGCAGCTGATGAGTGTGGGCACCGTGCGCGAACTGCACGCCTCCGCCACGAAGATCACCGGGCTGGACGACTTCGGTGAGGACGACTACACCGACGGCCTGGAAGTGCTGCTGGAGTCGTACGAGCGCGAGGCGGGGCTCACCGAGGTCGGCGCCAGGATGAAGCGCTCGTTCCTGCGTGGTGCCCTTGTGGCTCGCCTGCTCAGCGAGCAGGCGTGGCGAAGTCGTCCCGAGCACGCCACGGTGCCGATCGAGCGGCCGATCTTCGTGACGGGGCTGCCGCGCACCGGAACGACCGCGTTGCACCGGTTGCTCACGGCCGACCCGGCACACCAAGGTCTCGAGGTCTGGCTGACGGAGGTGCCGCAACCGCGCCCTCCGCGCGACACCTGGGCGGACAATCCGGTGTTCCAGCGGATCCAGGCGGGCTACGAACGCTTTCACGTGCAGCGCCCCGAGTTCATGGGCGTGCATGCCATGTCGGCCGACATGGTCGAGGAGTGCTGGCAGTTGCTGCGGCAGTCGATGCGCTCGGTTTCCTACGAGTGCCTCGCACACCTGCCGACCTACTCCGACTGGCTCGCCAAGCAGAACTGGACCCCGGCCTACCGCAGGCACAAGCGCAACCTGCAATTGATCGGCCTGCCCGACCGCGACCGCCGCTGGGTGCTCAAGAACCCCAGCCACCTGTTCGCACTGGACGCGCTCCTGTCGGTGTACCCGGATGCACTGGTGATCCAGACCCACCGGCAGCCGAGCGTGGCGATCGCGTCGGTGTGCAGTCTCAACGCACAGGCGTCGGCGCAGTGGTCCACGGTCTACCAGGGCGAGGTGGTCGGCCGCGACCAGCTCGAACTGTGGGCTCGCGGGCTGCGGACGTTCACCGCCGAACGCGCGAAGCACGACCAGAGCCGGTTCTACGACGTGGCCTACGACGACTTCGTCGCCGACCCGATCGGCACCGTGGAACGGATATACGCCCATTTCGACCTGCCGCTGACCGAAACGGCCACGGCAGCGATGCGCGCGATGCACGAGCAGAGCTCCAGCGGCGCCAGCAAGCCGGCGCACACCTACGCCCTCGCCGACTTCGGCCTCACCGAACAGCAGGTCAACGAGCGCTTCGCGTGCTGAGCCCCGCGAGTCCCCCGCTCCTGCCCACGAACTCTGCGCTCCTGCCCGCGAGTTCTGCGCTCCTGCCCGCGAGTTCTGCGCTCCCACCCGCGAGTTCTGCGCTCCCGCCCGCGAACTGTGCATTCACGGTCGCGGACCGACAGCGCACTCGCGAGCCAGCACCCGCAGGAACTCGGCGGTGAGCGGATCGGGGGCGGATCGCGTGTACGCGGCCAGCGTGCGCCGCACCGACGGCCTCGGCCGCAACACCCTGCCCTCGAACCGCGGCGCGACGATGTTGGCCGGTACGAGGGCAGGCCCGAGTCCGGACGCCGCGAGCACCGGCACCGCCGCGCTCTGCTCGGTGCGAACCGAGACGCGGGGCCGAAACCCCGCGGCCGCACAGGCCTGGTCGACGATGTCGGCGAGGCCGTTGCCGGGCGCGTAGTGCACCCACGCACTGCCTGCCAACTCGGCGAGCTCGACCTCCCCCGACTCGCCCGCCTCGAAATCCGGCGGCACCACAACGACGAACTCCTCCACCCCCAGCGTCCGCACCGTGCCCTCCCAGTCCGACGGTTGCGGGCCCACTGCCACATCGGCCTGTCCCTGTGCCATGCCCTCGCGCAACTCGTCGGCGTGCCTGTACTCGTGGAGTCTGATATGGACAGAAGGGTAGTCCTGGCTCCAGCGACGCAGCGCCGGCGGTAGCACGCCGAGACTCATGGAGTACACCGTCGCCAGTTCCAGTTCGGCCCGTTCGAGGCCGAACGCCTGGCGCGCGGCGCAACTCGCCCGCCGCGCGTCCGCGAGGGCCGCCCGCGCGTGCGGCAACATCGCGCGCCCCATCGGCGTCAGCCGCACCGCTCGCGGTAGCCGTTCGAGCAGCGGACCTCCCACCGACCGTTCCAGCACGCGGACCTGGTGTGACAGCGCGGGCTGAGTCACGTGCAGCACCTCCGCCGCTCGCGTGAACGACCCCTGTTCGGCGATGGCCACCAGGTACTCCAGTTGCCGCAGACTTGCCATGAGTGAATCTTATCATCTTGGTGAAATACTTGACTTGGACTTATGCATGCTGGTCGAGCAGGCTCACAGGCATGAGTTCGAATCGAAAGGTCGCCCTCGTAGCAGGGGCGGCAGGAGTCATCGGCCGCAACCTCGTCGAGCACCTGGAAACACTCGACGACTGGGAGGTCATCGGGATCTCCAGGCGCGGCGGCGACGACACGGCACGGACCCGCCAGCTGAGGGTCGATCTCCTCGACCGCGAGGACACGCTGTCGAAGCTGGGCGAATTGACCGAGGTCACGCACGTCTTCTACGCCGCATACGCCGATCGTCCCAGCTGGGCGGAGCTGGTGCCGCCGAACCTTGCCATGCTGCGCAACCTCGTGGACGCGGTGGAGCCCGCGGCGGCCGACCTCAAACACATCTCGCTGATGCAGGGCTACAAGGTGTACGGAGCCCACCTCGGCCCGTTCAAGACCCCCGCCAGGGAGGACGACGCGGCGCACATGCCGCCCGAGTTCAACGTCGACCAGCAGGCATTCCTGCAGCAGCGCCAGCGGGCCAGCGCATGGACGTGGTCGGCGTTGCGTCCGTCCGTGGTGTGCGGTTTCGCGCTCGGCAACCCGATGAACCTGGCGATGGTGCTCGCCTGCTACGCCGCCATCTCGGCGGAACTCGGGCTGCCGCTGCGCTTCCCCGGGAAGCCGGGGGCCTACGACAGCCTGCTTGAGATGACCGACGCCGGCCTGCTCGCCAGGGCGACGGTGTGGGCCGCCACGGCCGAGGCTTGCGCGAACCAGGCATTCAACATCAACAACGGTGATCTGTTCCGGTGGAGCGAGCTGTGGCCCAAGATCGCGGCGTACTTCGGGCTGGAGGTGGCGCCCCCGCTGCCGATGTCACTGGAAACCGTCATGGCCGACAAGGAGCCGTTGTGGAACTCGATGGTCGCAAGGCTCGGCCTCGAACCGACCCCCTACGATCAGGTCTCCTCCTGGCGGTTCGGTGACTTCGTGTTCGCCTGGGACTACGACGTGATCGCCGACGGCTCCAAGGCGCGGCGGTTCGGATTCACCGAACACGTCGACACCGAGCGGATGTTCTTCGACATCTTCGACGACCTCCGCAAGCGCAAGATCATCCCGTGAGGCGCGGTCGTGTTCGGGGAATCAGCGCACGGCGACCGAAAGCGCCTGCGCGATCTCCCTGCCGAGCGCGTGAGTGGCCGCCTCGGGCGGCTGGCCGACCTTGACCACGATGGACCCGCCGAAGGGTTGCCGTTCCATCACCTCGATGCGCTCACCCAGCTTGATCGAACGCTGGGCCAGGTATCGCAGCAGGTCGGGGTCGGTGTCCCAGACCCGCACGATCTCGCCGACCGCGCCGGTGGGCAGGTCCTCCAGCAGCCTGGTGGACAGTTCCTCGATGGAGCCGTCGACGGCGGGGATGGGGTCGCCGTGCGGGTCGCGCACCGGGTTGCCGAGTTTGGCGGCGATCCGCTCGACGAGGCGGTCGGAAACGACGTGTTCCAGCTGGTCGGCCTCGGCGTGCACCTCGTCCCACGTGTAACCGAGTTCGGAAACCAGATAGGACTCGATGAGGCGGTGCCTGCGCAGCACGGCCCGCGCGAGCAGCCTGCCCTCCGACGTCAACTCGATACCGCGGTAGGGCACGTGCTCCACGAGTCCCTGCTGCGCGAGTTTCGTGACCATCCCCGACGCCGACGACGGACTCACCTCGAGCCTGCCGGCCAGTGAGGTGTTGGTGACGGGCTCACCACGCTCGGCGAGGCCGTATATCGCCCGCACGTAGTCCTCGATCGACGCCGATCGACGGGTAGCGCCATCAGACATGTCACCTACGATACGGCGAGGCGCCGACGATGCGGTCGCCCGGCGTGGCCGGGTTCCCCGCCGGGTCTCTCACCTCACCCCCGCCAGCGGTAGCGCACCCAGCCGGGAACCGGCTCCGCGCCGAGTTGGGCGTAGAACGCCAGCGCACTGTGGTTGTCCTCGCGCACGTCCCACTCGATCCGCCCTTCGGTGCGGGCACGCAACTCCGTGAGCAGCTCCCTGCCCAGCCCCTTGCGGCGGAACCGCGGCCGCAGGTAGATGTCGTCCAGCCAGATGCCGGGCCGGGCTTCCCAGGTGGAGAAGATCCACGAGCACAGCGCCATTCCGGCCACCTCGCCGTCGGTTTCCGCGACGAGCACCCATGCCTTGGGGTCGGGACCGAACAGGTGCCGTGCCATGTCCGCCCTGTCAAGCCGCAACTCCTCGTTGCCCTCGTAGCGCGCGTGCTCCTCGATGAGCGAGCAGATTTCCTCGATATCGGTGGCGATCGCGTCTCGTACCGGCATTCCGACACACTATCGATCGATCGATCGACTCGGCTACGCTGCCCGGTATGGAGGCCGTGACACTGACCGTCACCGACGGCACAGCCGAGGTGTGGCTCGATCGGCCGGCGCGACTGAACGCGGTCACACCCGGCCTTGTGGACGACCTGCTCGCCGCGCTCGGCCGACTCGCGACGGACAGCGAGGTCCGTGCCGTCGTGCTGGCGGGAAGGGGCCGCGCGTTCTGTGCGGGGCATGATCTGAAGCAGCCTCCGCCGCAGGGCGATTCGCGCGCCCGGCTGGAGCGGTTGCAGCAGGTGACGAGGGCGCTGCGCGCGCTACCGCAACCGGTGATCGCCGCCGTGCACGGCTACGCGATCGGCGCGGGCGCCGAGTTCGCACTCGGCTGCGACCTCGTGCTCGCCGCCGAGGACGCCGTGTTCGGCTTTCCCGAGGCGGGGTTGGGCCTCAGCGTCACCGGAGCGGCTTCCCGCCTGCTTCCGTTGCTGGTCGGGACGTTGCGCGCCAAGGAACTGCTGCTGTTCGGCGAGCGCATCGACGCGGCGAGGGCGGCATCGATCGGGCTGGTCAACGCCGTGGTCGACGGCGAGCGGCTGCTGGAACACGCCAGGGAATGGGCACGGCGGCTGGCGGACAAACCCGCCGCGGCGGTGACGCTGGCCAAACGCGCGGTCGACAGCGGCGTCGACGCCACCGTGGAGGGCGCACTGGAGTTGGAAGTCAGCCACGCACTGCTCACCGAGCACTCCCCCGACGTCGCACGCGCCACCGAGGAGTTCCGGTCGCGATGAGGGAGCAGCACTTGTTCGGCCTGCTCGAGCGGGCCGCACGCCACTGGCCGGACTCGCAGGCCTGGGTGTTCGACGAAACCGGGGAGCGACTCACCTTCGCCGAGATCCTCACCCGCGCCCAACGGCTGGCCCGCGCGCTCGCCGCTCTCGGGGTGGGGCCAGGCGACCGGGTCGCCGTGCTGCTGCGCAACCAGCCGGAGTTCCCGCTGCTGTGGCTGGCGCTCGCGCGGCTGGGCGGCGTGCTCGTGCCGGTCAACACCAACTACCGGGAGTTGGACGGCGAGCACGTGCTGTCGCACTCGGGGGCACGGCTGGTCGTGACGACGCCGGAGTTCACCGACCTGCTCGGCTCGATCGCAGCGAGAACTAGCGTCGAGCGGGTGCTGACGGTGGCGGAACTGACCCTCGACGGTGAGTTGCCCGAGTTCCGGCCGGTGCCGGAGCTGCCCACCAACATCCAGTACACCTCCGGCACGACGGGCTCTCCCAAGGGTTGTGTCCTGCCACACCGTTACTGGACGGCGCTGGCGGCGGACCTGATGGCGCGGCATCCGGCCATCACCGCCGACGACACCATCCTCACCGCACAGCCCTTCCACTACATCGATCCACAGTGGAATGTGGTGTTGGGGCTGGCTTCCGGAGCCAGGCTCGTGGTGCTGGACCGGTTCCACCCCGCCTCGTTCTGGCAGCGCGTACGCGAGCACGGCGTGACCTGGTTCTACTGCCTCGGGTTGATGCCCACGCTCCTGCTGCGCATGCCGCCGTCACCGCTTGACCGGCAGCACCGGGTACGGGCGATCAGCGCCTCGGCGATCCCGCGCGAACTGCACGCCGAACTGGAGCAGCGTTGGGGGGTGGGCTGGTTCGAGGCGTTCGGCATGACCGAGACCGGAGCGGACATCCGGATGGACCCGGCAGACCACGACGAACAACTCGGCACGGGCTGTATCGGGAGAGCCGCCCCACACCGGGAAGTCCTGATCGCCGACGAGCAGGGCAGGCCGGTGCCACGCGGGCAGACCGGTGAACTGCTGATCAGGGGGGTGGGGCTGATGCACGGCTACCACGACGACCCCGACGCCACGGCGCGAGCCTTCCGTGACGGCTGGTTCCACACCGGCGACCTGGCCACGATGGACGGGCAAGGCCGCGTGTTCCACGTGGGCAGGACGAAGGACATGATCCGGCGCAGCGGGGAGAACGTCTCCGCCGCCGAGGTGGAGCACGCGCTGCTGCTGCACCCAAACGTCCGCGCCGTCGCGGTGCTCGGGGTCCCCGACGAGTTGCGCGGTGAGGAGATCATCGCCCACGTCGTCGTGGAGCCGGGTCGCGAACCCGACCCACGCGGGCTCGCCGACTTCTGCGCGAGCAAGCTCGCCTACTTCAAGGTGCCCCGCTACTGGGCCTTCCACGACGAGTTGCCGATGACGGCGTCGGAGCGCGTCGCGAAGGCAAAGCTGCGCACCGAGGCCGCGCGGGCCGAGACGTTCGACACGGTGGAGGGCGCATGGCGCTAGCCAGCGGGCAGCGGGTGCGGCGTGCCGCGGTGAAACTGTTCGCCACCAGGGGTTTCCACGGCACGGGCATCCGCGATCTCGCGCGGGCCGCCAAGCTGTCGTCGGCGAGCCTGTACCACTACATGGGCACCAAGGAGGAACTACTCGCCGACATCATGCGCGACTGCCTGCGCGACCTGATCACCGCGGCCAACGAAGCCCTCGACGGAGTCCAAGATCCACGCGAACGAGTGATCAGGCTGGTCACTCTGCATGTCCGCACTCACGCCAGTCAGCCTGAAGAGACCCGGATCGTGGACAACGAGATCCACGTACTCTCGCCCAACGCGCGACGGTCGGTGATCGCGCTCAGGGACGAGTACGAGCGGTTGTGGGACCAGGCCATCACCGACGGCCTCGCCCAGGGTGTGTTCCGTACCACCCAACCCGCCGTGACCAGGATCGCGCTGCTGGAAATGTGCAACGGAGTGGCGAGGTGGTACTCGCCACGCGGGCAACTTTGCCTCGACGAACTCGGCGCGCACTTCGCCGAGCTGGCCCTGCGCGGCCTCGGCGCTTGCCCTCACGGCTGCACTGAGGGACGCTCGTGGGGTGAGTGAGGAAACCATCCAGCTGGAACTCAACGATGCGGGTGTCTCGCCGGGGCTGCCAATGCCCTCGAACTCGCGTGACCGGATCCAGGACGTGCCGTACCGACCGGTGGAGTTCCGTGACGACGATCTCCCGGCCGCGTTGGAGCGCTGCGCCGGCTGGCTCAGGCAGGCCCAGCAGTGGCTGGGCGAGCCCGTGGACGTGCTGGCCGTCCACCTGGACTACGACGAACGCGACGGATACCCCTATTACGACCTGAAGTTGCTGTGCAACGAGGAGGACCTCGCGGGCGTTCCGCTCGCGCTTCGCGAGCGCAAGGACACCGTGCGCTCCTGACAAGCACCCCGGTAGTCGGTGGTGGGGTCCGGTGGCCCCTTGCGCCGTCGGACCCCACCACCAGGAAGTAGGCGATCGCGGGCTCGCCGAGGTGAGCTAACCGAGGACCCCGCCGACCTTGGCGTGGCCCTTGAGCAGGTTGCGCGCGATGGTACGGCGCTGGATCTCGTCGGTGCCCTCGTAGATCCGCAGCAACCGCAGTTCCCGGTACCAGCGCTCGATCGGCAGCTCACGCGTGTACCCCATGCCGCCGTGGATCTGCAGCACCCTGTCGACGATCTCGTTGGCCTTGAGCCCTCCGTAGAGCTTGGCGATCGACTGCGCGTGCCGGGAGTCCATTCCGGAGTCCACCTGCCAGGCAGCGTGCAACACGAGCCAGCGCAGCGCCTCGATCTCGACACCGGAGTCGGCGATCATCCACTGGATCGCCTGCCGCTGCGCGATCGGCGCGCCGAAGGTGTGCCTGGTGTTGGCGTGGTCGATGGCCATCGTCAGCAGTCGCTCACACGAACCGATCGCCCTGGCGGGGAGCAGGTACCTGCCCCTGCCGATCCACTGCATGGCGAGGTTGAACCCCTGCCCGAGTTCGCCGAGGATCTGGCTTTCCGGCACCCTGACGTCCTCGAACACCAGCGAGGCCGGACCCCATTCGCCCATCGTGTCGATCGGCTCGGAACGCCAGCCCAGCTCCCTGTCCACCAGGAAGCACGTCACCCCGCCGTTGGCGCCCTTGTCCGGGTCGGTGATGGCGAAGACCATCGTGAAGTCGGCCTCGTTTCCGCCGGTGATGAAGGTCTTCTCGCCGTTGATGATCCAGTCGGAACCGTCCTTGCGAGCACTGGTGCGGATCGCCTTCGCGTCCGAACCCGCACCGGGTTCGGTGATGGCGAAGCAGGACTTGCGCTTGCCCTCGATGGTGGGCAGCAGGTAGCGCTGCTTCTGCTCGTCGTTGGCGTAGAACAGGATGTTGTCCGCGGCGCCGCCGAAACGGAACGGCACGAACGTACGGCCGAGTTCCGCCTCCAGCAGCGCGGTCATCACGGCCGAAAGCCCCATACCGCCGTACTCCTGCGGGGTCTGCACGCCCCAGAAACCTGACTCGCGCGCCTTGAACTGCAACTCGGTGAGCTCGTCACCGGTCAGCCCCGGCTGCCCGGCTCGCTCCCTGCGCAGCACTTCCTGTTCCAGCGGCATGAGTTCCCGCTGCACGAACGTGCGCACCCAGTCACGAATCTCGCGTTCCTCGACGCTCAGGCTGAAATCCATGCGCAGACTCCCTCGGCCACTAAGCGGATGCTTAGCGGCAAAGGTAGCGCACGAAGGTGCCCGGCGGCAGTCCCCCCGCCTGCCGAGGCTTTCGTTAGGTTCGACGTGTGACGACATGCGAGGTGTGGTGGGCCACGCCCTTGGACGAGGTAGGCGATCACCTCGCGCTGCTCAACGACCCGGAGCGGCAGCGCTACGAGGCCTACCGCAAGCAGGCCGACAGGGCGAGGTTCCTCACCGCCCGCGTGCTCGCCAAGACGCTGGCGGGACGGCGACTCGGCCGCGGTCCGGCGGCGATCCGCTTCGACGCCACCTGCTCGACCTGCGGCAAGCAACACGGACCTCCCCGGCTGCCCGGCACGGGTATCGCGCTGTCCATCTCGCACGCGGGCGAACGGGTGGGCGTAGCGGTCACCGGCGGCCCTGCGGTAGGGCTGGACGTGGAGTCGACCGGCAGGAGGGCCGACGAGGCGCTCGTGTCGTACACGCTCAACGAAGCCGAGCTGGCCACCTGGCACCAGCTGCCCGAAATGGAGCGCTCCGCCGGGTTCTTCACGTACTGGACGCGCAAGGAGGCCGCCATGAAGGCGGCGGGAAAGGGCCTGATCATCCCGCTGCGCGGGCTCACGATGTCAAGCCCGGGTACGCGGCCACGGTTGCTGGAATCCACCGACACCGCGCTGGACCCCAGCAAGACCCGGATGGCCGATCTCGACCCCGGTCCCGGCTACCGCGCGGCTGTGGCAGTGCTCACCACCGACGAGATCGAGGTCACCGAACGGTGGTGGAGCCCAGCCTCCTCCGGCGACGGACAATGGTAGGCGCGAGGTCGCGGCGAGCCGTCGTGGCCCGCCCGACCTGGAGGTGCGACCCGTGGCCGACTCGAGCGCCGAAGGAACGACCGCCGAGGCGTCGATCCGGCTGCTCGAGGACTACACGGCACGCGACTTCTTCCTCGCCACCGAGAACGCCACGCTGCTCGGTTCCGGCGTGGCGGCGGCGCTGACCGACCCCGACGAGATCAGGCTCTCGCAGCGGGTGGCAACGGCGCTGGGCGACGGCATCGCGCCGATCGCGGTGGGTGCGTTGCCGTTCGACAGCGCGGAGGGGACACCGGGACGGATGGTGTTGCCACGGCGCACGAGACGGGCAGGTCCCATGCACCCGGCCGTGGACGCCCTACCGCGCAGGCGGGTCGCTCCGCCGACGAACGCACGCCCGGTCCCGGAGCCACGGCGACACGCCGACGCGGTCGCCCGTGCGGTCGCGGCGCTGCGCGACCGCGGACTTCGCAAGGTCGTGCTCGCACGGGCACTGGACGTCGAGTTCGGCGGCGGCGTCTCTGCGGAGGCGATCCTGCACAACCTCGTCAAGGACAACCCTGGCGGCTACACCTTCGCGGCCGGGTTGCCAGGGGGGCGTGCGCTCGTGGGCTCCAGCCCTGAGCTGCTGCTCTCCCGGCGGGGACACCGGGTCGTGTCACTGCCGCATGCCGGGTCGCTGCCCCGCTCGGCCGATCCGGTGACCGACACCGAGAACGGCAAGGCGCTGCTGTCCTCCCGCAAGGACCACATCGAGCATGCCGTACTGGCCGAGGCGGTGGTGGAGACGCTGCGGCCGTTCTGCCGAAAGCTCGACGTGCCCGAGATGCCGGAACTGGTGTCCACGCCGACGATGTGGCACCTACGCACCAAGATCACCGGAGAACTGGTGGACCGAGACGTGACCGCGCTGCGACTGGCCGCCGCGTTGCACCCCACCCCGGCGATCTGCGGCACCCCGACCGGGCTGGCCAGGGAACTGGTCACCGAACTGGAGCCGTTCGAGCGCGGCTACTACGCGGGCACCGTCGGCTGGGTGAACGCCGAGGGCGACGGCGAGTGGGCTGTGTCGATCCGGTGCGCGGAGGTCGGGAACTCGGCACTGCGGCTCTACGCGGGCGGAGGGATCGTGCCGGAGTCCGACCCGTGGGCAGAGCTGGAAGAGACATCGGCCAAGTTCGCCACGTTGCTGAGGGCGATGGGCCTGCCTCGTGAGTGGTTAGCGGAGTTGTAGGCGTCCCCACCAACCACCCACGAGCCACCGCTCACTTGAGCGCGTTGATGAGCGCCTCGCGCTGGCGCTCACCGAGGCCCGCCGCGCGCCGGTCCGGGTCGATACCCGCCTGTTCGAGCAACGCGGCCACCTTGACCTGGCCAAGTCCGGGGACGGCCTTCAGCAACTGGGTGACCTTCGTCTTTCCGACGGTCTTGTCGTCCTTGGCCCGCATGAGCACCTTGTCGATGCTCTCCCTTCCGGACTTGATGGACGCGAGCAGCTCCGAGCGTGCCTTGCGGGCCTCAGCCGCCTTGGCCAGGGCTTCCGCCCGCTGCTGCGGAGTCAACGTGGGCAAAGCCAACGTAGTGTTCCTTTCTTCTCGGGTGTCCGCGTAACTAGCGGCGACGAACCAGGTGCGAAGGGTGCTTGCCCGAGCAAGCGCTGGCCAGGCCGTCTGTTACCACCGCCCCAGTAAACGCCAACATCCGCTGCACCGCGAAGCCGACACGCGATGACCGCCCGACCGGGCCATACCTGGTCAGCGGCCTGTAACGCGGTTCGCATCGCCCAGCCCCGTTGCGTAACCGTTGTGCACTCGGCACATGCCGCGTGGCCGAGGACCGGACTAAAGTCGCGCCTAACCCGAGTTCACCGACGAACCACCGGCAGGAGCCACCATGCTGAGCACGATGCAGGACGACCAGCTCTCCATCGCCAACCTGCTGCGCCACGGCTCGAAGCTGCACGCGGACAGCGCCGTGGTGACCTGGAACGGGTCGGAAGGCGTGCGCAAGACCTACGGCGAGATCGGAAGGCGAGCGGCGCAGCTGGCCAACGCCCTGCGCGGACTCGGCATCACCGGCGACCAGCGCGTCGGCACGTTCATGTGGAACAACGCCGAACACCTCGAGGCATACCTGGCCATCCCGGCCATGGGAGCGGTGCTGCACACGCTGAACATCCGGCTGTTCCCCGAGCAACTCGTCTTCGTGGCCAACCACGCCGAGGACCACGTCATCATCGTCGACGGCACGCTGGTGCCGCTGCTGGCCAAGCAGTTGCCGCACATGAAGACGGTCCAGCACGTGATCGTCGCCAACGGCGATCCCGCCGCGCTGGAGGCGCCGAGCGGGGTGCGGGTGCACTCCTACGACGAGCTGCTCACCGGGCAACCGGAGACCTTCGACTGGCCGGTCATCGACGAACGTTCCGCCGCCGCGATGTGTTACACCTCGGGCACCACCGGTGACCCCAAGGGTGTCGTCTACTCCCACCGCTCGATCTGGCTGCACTCGATGCAGGTGTGCATGAGCGACAGCATGCGGCTGAGCGAGGCGGACAAGGCGCTGGTGATCGTGCCGATGTTCCACGCGATGTCGTGGGGCATGCCCTACGCCGCGTTCATGGTCGGCGCCTCGATGGTCATGCCGGACCGGTTCCTGCAGCCCGAGCCGATCGCGGCGATGCTCGCGGCCGAGCGGCCGACATTCGCGGGCGCCGTGCCGACCATCTGGCAGGGCCTGCTGCAACAACTCGACGCCAACCCGCAGGACATCTCGCACCTGCGGGAGGTCGTGGTCGGCGGCTCCGCCGCGCCACCCGCGATGATGCACGCGTTCGAGGAGCGCTACGGGGTGCCGATCCTGCACGCCTGGGGCATGACGGAGACCTCTCCGCTGGGCAGCGTGGCACGGCCGCCTTCGACGGCGACGGGCGAACAGGCCTGGCGGTACCGCTACACGCAGGGACGCTTCCCCGCGTCGGTGCGCGCACGGCTCATCGACGACAACGGCGAGGAGGTCCCGTGGGACGGCGAGAGCGTCGGCGAACTGGAGGTGGCCGGGCCGTGGATCGCGGGCTCCTACTACGGCGACGCGGACCCGGACAAGTTCCACGACGGCTGGCTGCGCACCGGCGACGTCGGCAAGATCACCCCGGACGGCTATCTGACACTCACCGACCGCGCCAAGGACGTCATCAAGTCGGGTGGTGAGTGGATCTCCTCCGTGGACCTGGAGAACCACGTGATGGCACATCCCGCGGTGGCGGAGGCCGCCGTGGTGGGTGTGCCGGACGAGAAGTGGGACGAGCGGCCGCTCGTGGCCGTCGTCGTCAGGGAGGGCCAGGCGGTCACCGCCGAGGAACTGCGAGAGTTCCTCAAGGACAAGGTGGCCAAGTGGCAACTGCCCGAGCACTGGACCTTCGTGGAAGAGGTTCCCAAGACCAGCGTCGGCAAGTTCGACAAGAAGCGACTCAGGGCCGCCCACGCCGAGGGCAAGCTCGATGTGAGCCACTTCTGACGCGGCGGCCGCATTACCCCGCGGGTAATCGACGGGGTGCTGCCGCCCGAGGCAGGGTCGTCGCCATGGACGAACAAGCCACGAAGCTCATCCACCAGGCCATGCCGTTCGCGCAGCGGCTGGGCATCGAGGTCCTCGAGCATTCCAAGGACCTCGTCCGCACCCGGCTCGCGTGGGAGCATTCGCTGACCACGCTCGGCGAGAGCATGCACGGCGGCGCCCTGATGTCGCTCGCCGACGCCACCGGTGCGGCCCTGGCGTACTCCAACATCCCGCGGGGCGCGCAGGGCACCACGACGATCGAGTCACGGACGAGCTTCCTTCGCCCCATCGGCAGCGGCCACGCCACCGCCTCGGCCCGGCCGCTGCACGTGGGCAGGCGTGTGATCGTGGTCGAGACCGAGATCCATACCGACACCGGGCGGCTCGCGGCGAAGGTGACGCAGACGCAGGCCGTCATCTGACGAGGACGAGGGCAGCCGAAACGATCGATTACCACGAGACCCGCGGTCCGCGCGGTTTCCTGCGTGGGAAACCGCGCGGGCTGCGCGCCGGCGAGCAGGGGTTGAGCATCCACGAACCCGTGGGCACGGTCAGCGGTTTCGAGTACGGGTACTGGACCTGCGAGCCGCGCGTGCCTGCTTCCGGCGCCACCGAGCTGATCGCGTCGTGGAACGCGCGCACACCCGAGGACACGTGGTTGCGTGTCGAGGCGGCCGCGCGCACCCGCGACGGCGAGCACACCCGGTGGTACGTGCTCGCCGACTGGGCGTACGGGGACCGCGACATCAGGCGCACCAGCGTTGCGGGGCAACGCGACGCGCACGGCAGCGTCGACGTGGACACGCTCGCGGCCGCGCCGGGCGTCACATTCGTCTCCTACCGGCTCAGGGTCACCCTGCACCGCCGCGAGGGCAGCCGGGCGACGCCGACGCTGACGGCCGTGGGGGCGATGGCGTCGCGACTGGCCGAGCGATTCGAGGTGGCGACCAGCGAGCCGCAGCGCGATGGCGGGTTCGAACTCGCGGTGCCACGATTCGCCCAGTACGTGCACCGGGGCCGCTTCGTGGAGTACGGCGGAGGTGGCGAGCACTGGTGCAGTCCAGCGGCCACCGAGATGGTGGTGGAGTACTGGGGCAAGGGTCCGTCCGAGCGGGAACTGTCGTGGCTGCCGAGTGACTGCCCCGACCCCGGCGTGGTGCACGCGGCGCGCCACACCTACGACTACGCCTACCAGGGCACCGGCAACTGGCCGTTCAACACTGCCTACGCCGCTCACTACGGTCTCAATGCGCGGGTCACCCGGCTGCCGGACCTGGCCGAACTGCGGCGCCATGTCGCGAGCGGAGTTCCGGTGATCACCTCGCTTTCGTTTCGGCGCGACGAGTTGGACGGCGCGGGCTACGGCAGCGCGGGGCACCTGATGGTGGTGGCCGGGTTCACCGACAGCGGTGACGTGATCGTCAACGACCCGGCGGGCGAGACCGCCGACGCGGTGCGCAGGGTGTACCCACGCGCGCAGTTCGAAACCGCCTGGCAGCGCACCAGGCGTCTCGACGACGAAGGCAGGGTCAGACCCGGGCCAGGTGGGATCGTCTACCTCATCACCCCGTGAGACGGCAAGGCGGTTTCCGGTCAACGCAACCTGCGTGCGCAAATCCATTCGGATGTCGCCATGACCGCATTCGCCGTGGCAAGCTGCCCTGTTGAAGCTTCGAGGCCGAAAGGACAGAGAGCCAATGCCGTACGAGGTGCAAGGCGTGGTCGCTCGCGCGAAGGGCCAACCGGTCTCGCTGGAGACCGTGCTGGTGCCCGATCCCGGTCCCGGCGAGGCGGTGGTCTCGGTCAAGGCATGCGGGGTGTGCCACACCGACCTGCACTACCGCGAGGGTGGCATCAACGACGACTTCCCGTTCCTGCTGGGGCACGAGGCGGCGGGCTACGTGGAGCAGGTCGGTGAGGGCGTCACCGACCTGCGGCCCGGCGATTTCGTGGTACTCAACTGGCGCGCGGTGTGCGGCACGTGCCGGGCCTGCAAGCGAGGCAAACCGTGGTACTGCTTCCAGACACACAACGCGAGCAGGCCGATGACGCTGGCCGACGGCACCAAGCTCAGCCCCGCGCTCGGCATCGGTGCCTTCCTCGAGAAGACACTCGTCCACAGCGGACAGTGCACGAAGGTCAACCCGGCTGCCGAGCCGGAGGTGGCCGGGTTGCTCGGCTGCGGCGTGATGGCGGGTATCGGAGCCTCCATCAACACCGGCGCGGTCACCCGGGGAGACACGGTGGCGGTGATCGGCTGCGGCGGTGTCGGTGACGCCGCCATCGCGGGCGCCCACCTTGCCGGGGCACGCACGATCGTCGCGGTCGACACCGACGACAGGAAGCTGGAGTGGGCCAAGGGGTTCGGTGCCACCGACACCATCAACGCGCGTGGCAAGAGCCACGACGAAATGGTGGAAGCGGTACGGGAACTGACCGACTCCTTCGGCGCCGACGTGGTGATCGACGCCGTCGGAATCCCGCAGACCTGGAAGCAGGCGTTCTACGCTCGCGACCTGGCGGGCACGGTCGTGCTCGTCGGCGTGCCGACACCGGACATGAAGCTCGACGACATGCCGCTGATCGACTTCTTCGCCCGTGGTGGCTCGCTGAAGTCGTCGTGGTACGGCGACTGCCTGCCCTCCAGGGACTTTCCGATGCTGGTGGATCTCTACCTGCAGGGCAGGCTGCCGCTGGACAAGTTCGTCACCGAACGCATCGGCGTGGCCGACGTCGAGCAGGCGTTCGAGCGGATGCACAACGGAGAGGTGTTGCGCAGCGTCGTGGTGTTCGACTGAAGTCCTGTTCGACTGAGGTGCTGTTCGTCGACCGTAAGTATCCGGCCGAACCGTATCCCGGCGCCCGGCCCGGCTGTTCCTTCGTGCACCGGGACGGCGCCGGGTACCCGCTGAGCACGGCACGGCCTCGGTGGCGCACCGAGCTGACCCCGGTGCTGGCGTACGGCTCGAACGCCTGCCCGGAGAAGATCACGTGGCTGCGAAGGACGATGGGGCTGACCGGTGCCGTCGTCGTCGCCCGCGCCCGCTGCCACGGCATGGCTGCCGTCTGGGCGGCCGGATTCCGGGAGCGTGACGGGGCCAGACCCGCCACGCTCGCCGCCGCGCCGGGCGTCGAGGAGTGGCACGCGGTGTGGTTCGCGACGCCCGATCAGCTCGCGGTGCTCGACCGCTGCGAGGGCCGAGGTACCCGCTACGACCTGGTCCGGCTGCGCGAGGGCGCGGTGCGGCTCGAGGACGGCTCGCCGGTCGAGGGCGCGCTCGCCTACGTCGGCGCGGCCGCCGAGCGCATGCCGCTGCTGGTCGATGGCGAGATGGTGCGCATGGCCGTCGTGCCGCAACGGCGGGCTCGGCTGCTCACCGGCGTTCCCGCCGCCTCACACGGGTTGCGGGTCGAGCCGGTCAGCCGATCAGCTTGCCCGGGTTGAGGATGCCGTTGGGGTCAACCGCGCGTTTGGCCGCGGCCAGCACCTGGATACCGACATCGCCGATCTCGGCACGCAGGTACGGCGCGTGGTCGGTACCGACGGCGTGGTGATGCGTGATGGTGCCGAGCCCGTCGCGGGTGATGGCCTCGCACGCCGCCCGCTTCGCGCGGGTCCACTGGCCCAGCGGGTCGCTGTGATCGCGGGCGGCGAGCACCGTGAAGTACAGCGAAGCACCGGTCTCGTAGGCGTGGGAGATGTGGCACATCACCAGCGGGCGGTCCAGTTCGGCCCGCAACGCAGTGCCGACCCGCTCGTACAGCGTGTCGAGTCGGGACCAGTGCGCCGCGGTCTCCAGCGTCTCGACGCAGACACCCAGGTCCAGTAGCGCGTCGCGCTGCCTCGGACCGGCGAACCTACCGCGCCGCCACGCCTCGCCCGGTGCGCGCCCGAGCCGGACGGCGCCCGCCGCGCGCAGCACACGCAGCGCCCGCTTGCGGCGCTGCCGCTGCCCGCCGTGCCAGCCGAGGATCAGCAGGCAGGGCCGGTTGAGCCCGCGAGCCGACAGGTACCGGCGCAGCAGCGCCGCCTTGCCACCCGCGAGCGCGAGCGATCCGGCAGTTTCGTCCACATCGGACAGCCTGGTGACGTCGGCGAGCAGGCCGTGCTGTGCGAGCACGCGCACCACCTCGGTACCGCGTTGCCACCCTTCGATCGCCAGCGCCTCGAACCGCTGTTCGGTCGGCACCGGACGGATACGGACGGCCACCTCGGTGAGTACGCCGAGCGCACCCTCGCTGCCGACGGCGAGCTGGCGCAGGTCCGGTCCTGCGGCCGATGCGGGCGCGACACCGAGGCGCCACTCGCCCACCGGGGTCGCCACCCGCACACCGGTGACCATGTCCTCGAACCTGCCGTATCCGGAGGAGGCCTGGCCCGCGGAGCGGGTCGCGGCGAACCCGCCGATGGTGGCGCGTTCGAACGACTGTGGCACGTGCCCGAGGGTGAACCCGTGTTCGCCGAGCAGGCGCTCGGCTTCCGGCCCACGCACTCCCGCCTGCAGCACCGCGATCCGGGAGACCGGGTCGACACTGACCAGCCGATCGAGCCGCTGCAGGTCCAGGACCACCACCGCAGGCTTGTCCCCGCGCAGTGCCGTCACCCCGCCGACCACCGAGGTGCCACCGCCGAAGGGGACAACGCCGATGTCGTGTGCCGCGCACACCTGCAGCACCCGCTGCACCTGCTCCGGATCAGCGGGTAGCACGACGGCGTCGGGCACGGCCAGCCCTGCCGCGCTCCTGCGGCGCAGCAGGTCGAGGTAGGAGAGCCCACCCGTACGACCGAGCCGCTCGCTGTCACCGGTGAGCACCTGACCCGCGCCGACCACGGTGGCGAGGTCTGCTCGCGCGGCCGACGGCAGCAGGGAACGCGGAATCTCAATAGCCGAATCGGGTGTTTTGCCGCCGTCAGGTCGGAAGGTGCCGATACGCTGGGTCAGCCAGCGCACCGCCTGCGGAGCCAGTTCGACCGCGCCCGCCGCTTGCGGTGTCCATGCCGAGCGAATCCGATGGTCAAGCGTCTCGTTCACCGCTAGAGTGTGACACATGGAAGCGCAACGTCACACTGCGGTCAGGACCCGCAGCGCTCTCGCCGACACCCGCGGCCGCACATCGGCCACGCGGGTCCCCGACGACGTGTTGCTCGACGCGGCGAAGACCTGCGTACTCAGCGCGGGCGTGCGCAGGACGACCCTTGCGGAGATAGCGCGCACGGCCGGGGTCAGCAGGATGACCCTCTACCGGCGGTTTCCCGACGTCCGCAGTGTGTTGATCGCGCTCATGACGCGTGAGTTCAGCGCGCTGTTGCGCAAGGCGATCGACGACACCCCGGCCTCGATCACCGCAAGGCAACGACTGGTGGACGGCGCCGTCAGCGCCGTGCGCGCGCTGGTGGCCAACCCGCTGATGCGCACCGTGCTCGACGTCGACGCCGAGTTGGTGCTTCCCTACATCACCCAGCGTCTCGGCTCCACGCAACGGCTCGCCGAAGAAGCGCTCGCCGCGATCGTGACCGAAGGTCATCGCGACGGTTCCGTCCGCAGGGCCGAGCCCGCCGTGCAGGTACGCGCCGTACTGCTGGTGGTGCAGTCCTTCGTGCTCTCACTGCGACCGGCCACGGCGGACGTCGGCGAGCAGGCCCTGCTCGCCGAACTGCGGCACATTCTCGACTCGGCGCTCGCGGCATGATCAGGGCCTCACTGACCGCCCGGCGGCGCGAGCAGGAACTGACCGCCCTGGCTTCGGGCGAGCGCATGGACATCATCGTGCTCGGCGGTGGCGTGACCGGTGCCGGGATCGCTCTGGACGCCGCCTCGCGCGGACTGTCGGTCGCACTCGTCGAGGCCGTCGATCTGGCATACGGCACCTCTCGCTGGTCCAGCAAGCTCGTCCACGGCGGTCTGCGCTACCTCGCACACGGCGATTTCGCGCTGGCATGGGAGAGCGCGGCGGAACGCGACATCCTGCTGCGGCGAACCGCGCCACACCTGACAAGAGCGCTCGCGCAACTGTTCCCCTCCTACGGGAATGCCTCGCGAGCGGGCCACGCGATGACGGCGGCGGGCCTGTACGCGGGCGACGCCCTGCGTCGCGCCGCGGGCACACCTGCTTCGCTGCTGCCGCGGCCGCGTTCGATTCCGGCTGCGCAAGCGCTTGCGCTGGCACCCGGCCTGCGCCGCGGTGGCCTGCGCGGCGGGCTGCTGTCCTTCGACGGCGCCCTCACCGACGACGCGCGGCTGGTGATCGCCCTTGCCAGGACCGCCGCCGCGCACGGAGCCCGGATCCTGACACGACTCGCGGCCACCCAGGTCGCCGCCGACCGGGTGCTCGCCCGCGACGCACTGACCGGCGATCAGGTCGAACTTCGTGCTCGGCAGGTGGTCAACGCCACGGGGGTATGGGCGGGAAAGCTCGTCGATTCCGTGCGGCTGCGGCCTTCCCGCGGCTCACACCTCGTTCTCGACACCAGGGGAACCGGACTCAGCGAGACCGCCGTCATGGTGCCGGTGCCAGGCGAACGCAACCGGTTCGTCTTCCTGCTGCCCCAGCCCGGTGGCAAGGCATACCTCGGGCTCACCGACGAGCCCATGACGGGCGAGCCACCCGACGTCGCGTCGGCACCGCAGTCCGATGTGGACTTCTTGCTGCGTACCGCATCCACCGTGCTCGAGCGCAGGCTGGGGCCCGACGACGTGCTCGGCAGTTTCGCCGGGCTGCGCCCGCTGGTGGACACGCCCGGGGGTCGCACAGCGGACCTTTCCCGAAAGCACGTGGTGCTCACCGACGAGTCCACCGGCGTCATCACCGCTGTCGGCGGCAAACTCACGACCTACCGCAGGATGGCTCAGGACGCCGTGGACGCCGCGGTAAGCGCGGCCGGACTGCGGGCAGCGGAAGTCCGGACGGCGGCACTCCCGCTCGTGGGCGCCGCCGACCGGGACGCGTTGTCCGCAGTGGACGCCGAGCCTCGGCTGGTGACCAAGTACGGAACCGAGGCCCCGCGCGTCGCCGCCCTCGGCGAGGTCGACCGGCGCCTCGCTCGACCGCTTTTCGAAGGCTGCGAGACGACGGAGGCCGAGGTGGTGTGGGCAGTGCGGCACGAGGGTGCGCTGGATACCGACGACGTACTGCACCGCAGGACCCGGCTCGGGCTCGTACCGAGGGAAGCGGAGGCGGCGAGGCCTCGCGTGAGCGAACTCGTCGACCGCGCCCTGCGTGGCTTGAGCGAGAAGCGGTGAATGTATGATCGGCCGCGCGGCTACGATCAGGGGGATAGTTCGTGCAGCATCATGCGCTTGAGCTCGACGGCGTAAGCAAGCGGTTCGGCAACCTTGTCGCACTCGACGGGGTCAGCTTCGAGGTGCGGCCCGGAGAGCTGTTCGGGTTCGTAGGCAGCAACGGGGCAGGCAAGACCACCGCGATGCGAATCGTGCTCGGTGTGCTCGAGGCCGACTCGGGAGAGGTTCGCTTCGACGGCCGTCCGGTGACCCACGAGACCAGGACCCGCATCGGGTACATGCCGGAGGAGCGTGGCCTCTACCCGAAGATGAAGGTGCTGGACCAGCTCGTCTACCTGGCTCAGTTGCACGGCATGTCCTCCAACGAGGCACACCAGAGCGCGCAGACGTGGATTTCGCGGTTGGGACTGGCGGACCGGCGCGGTGACGAGGTACAGAAGCTCAGCCTCGGCAACCAGCAACGGGTGCAGCTCGCCGCGGCGCTGGTGCACAACCCCGACGTGCTCGTGCTTGACGAACCGTTCTCCGGGCTGGACCCCATCGCCGTTGACGTGATGAGCTCGGTACTGCGCGAGAAGGCCGCGGCAGGCGTGCCCGTGGTGTTCTCCAGCCATCAGCTCGATCTCGTCGAGCGCCTGTGCGACCGCGTCGGGATCATCCGCGCGGGCAGGATCGTGGCCTGCGGCGCTGTCGCCGAGCTGACCGAGGGCGCGGCGACGAAGATCACCGTCACGGCACCGCTCGCGCCACCGGGCTGGGCCGCCGAGCTTTCCGGGGTGAAGGTGCTGTCACAGGAAGGCGACACCACCGTGGTGGAGCTCGCCCCAGGCACCGACGACCAGACGGTGCTGAAGGCGGCGTTGGCGACCGGACCGGTTCGGGAGTTCTCCAGGACGCACCCGTCGCTGGCCGAGCTGTTCCGAAACGTCGTCACCGACCAACAGGAGGCCCGATGAGCGAGAATCGCGGAGCCTGCGCAGCGGCGCTCATCAGGGCCAACCGGGGTGGGCCCCCGCTGTGGCAAGCTTTTGGGCCACAGCAGGGGAGGGTGTCCCTCAGAACACAGGAGGCCCGATGAGCGAGAATCGCGGAGCCTGCGCAGCGGCGCTCATCAGGGCCGACCGGGGTGGGCCCCCGCTGTGGCAAGCTTTTGGGCCACAGCAGGGGAGGGTGTCCCTCAAGACACAGGAGGCCCGATGAGCGACTCACTTCGACCCTCCACTGCTGTCCGGCTCGTCGCCCAGCGCGAACTCAACACCCGACTGCGCACGCGCGGGTTCCTCATCGGGACGTTGGTGATCCTCGCCGCCATCGTGGGCTACCTGTTGTTGCAGATCAGCGTGTTCAGCGGGATGGGAACGACCACCGTCGGGCTGACCGGGCAAGCGACCGCGATCGCGCAACCGCTGCGGCAGGCCGCGAGCCAAGTGGGCCTGGACGTCGAGACGCGGCAGGTCTCGCGCGCCGAAGGTAGCGACCAGGTTTCGGCGGGTGAGCTGGACGCGCTCGTGTCCGGCAGCGTCGCCGAGTTGCGCGTGCTGGTGAAGTCCGATGTGGATGAGCAGCTGCGCGCGCTGCTCGACGGCATCTCGCAGCAACAGGTGCTGCAGGCCAAGCTGCTCGAAGCGGGGTTGAACCCGCAACAGGTGCTGGGCGAGGTCGGCTCCACGAGGGTGGAGGTGTCCACCATCGAGCAACCCGACCCCGAGCGCGGGCAGCGCTTGGTGATGGCAATGGTGCTGATGTTCCTGCTGTACATGGGCATCACCACCTACGGCGCGATGGTCGCGCAGGGCATCGTCGAGGAGAAGTCCAGCAGGGTCGTGGAGATCCTGCTTTCCACGGTGCGGCCGTGGCACCTGTTGCTCGGCAAGGTGATCGGCCTCGGGCTGGTGGGGCTGGTGCAGCTGGCCGTGCTGGGTGTCGCCGGGTTGGCGATGGCGAGCATGACGGGGGCATTGACGATCACCGGTATCGCCACGGGCACGCTGCTGTGGGGTCTGCTGTGGTATGTGCTTGGGTTCTTCCTCTACGCGACCGTTTTCGCGGGCGCCGGGTCGCTGGTGTCGCGGCAGGAGGACATGCAGACGGTGCTGATGCCCATCACCATCGTGCTGGTCGGTGGGTTCATCGCGGGCTTCACGGTGATCCAGCAGCCGGACAGCACGGCGGCCACGGTGCTCTCGCTCATCCCACCGCTGTCGCCGATCCTGATGCCCAGCCGGATCGCGACCGGCACGGTGAGCGGGCTGGAACTCGGGCTGGCACTGCTACTGACGGTCGCCACCATCGCAGCCCTGACCTGGCTGGGCGGCCGGGTCTACCGTGCGGCCGTGCTGCGCACGGGCGCAAGGGTACGTCTGAAGGACGCGCTGCGAGCGGGCTGATGCCTGCCTGCCACCGATGTGGCTGCTGTCCACCGGCAGACACATTCGGTGGGCATCCGGAGCTGGCGCATGCGACGCACGCCCACCGAGGTACTCACGCCCATAATGCCGCAGCGCCGCAGCACTTCTTGTACTCGCGCCCCATCCAGGTCTGTCGCATCTGATGCGAACCCGCGCCACCTCAGATCACGGCGGATAAGACGCTCACGAGGCCATCAAGCTGGGCGTCATCGCGGCGTTCGGAGTCTGACCGAAGCGAAGCGCGGGGACGTTGGCGAGGCTGGATCGCCGCTCACCTCGGTTGACCAGGACCGGTAATCGCCACTCGAACACCGCCAAGACTGGCTCCAAACCGACACCGGCTGGATGCGCTGCGCACCGGGAGACCATGCTGGTCGTGCCTCCGCGGTGACCGGCATCCGTCCGACGAAAAGGAAACGCTAACCGATATGCCCACCGCTGCATCCGCTGCGCTCGCTTCCGCGACCAGGCTGGCCGGGCCTTCCGCAACCCTGGACACCGTTCAGCCACTCGCGGGCGGCTCCCATGCCACAACTCACTTGATCCGAACCCGCAACCCGCAACGCGAGATGGTCCTGCGCGAGTTCCCAGCCGGTGATTCTGCGGCCGTGGACGAGGGACGGGTGCTCACCGCACTCGACACCCTGGGTGGCCTCGCACCACGACTTCTCGCACGCAGCACCGTCAACGATGGAGAACCATCGTGGGTGCTGATCAGCCGGCTACCCGGTAAAGCGGACATCATCCCGGACCACCCACACGCCTGGGCGACGCAGCTCGGACGCGCCCTGGCACGCATCCACAACGCCGACGCGGCCGTCGCCGCGAACCTCGACACGGTCTTCAACCGCCGGGGATACCGTGCCCGGCTGTCCGGCCCCGCTGCGCGCATCGTCGACGATGCCTGGACGAACGAGATCGTCCCCGCACCAATGGTGCTGACCCACGGCGACTACCAATCCGGGAACGTGATCTGGGACAACGGCATCTTGACCGGGGTCATCGACTGGGAAGGCGCCGCCCGCGGGCCGGCCGGGTACGACATCGGCTGGTGCCGATTCGACCTCTACCTGCTCTACGGCGAACACCTTGCCGACGTGTTCCTCTCGGCGTATGAAGAAGCCAGCGGCACCGGGGTTCGCAAGCCATGGTTGTGGGACCTGTGGACACTCGCTCGCTCGCATCAGGCCGTGGAAACGTGGGTCCCGAACTACCGTGGCCTTGGTCGCGACGATCTCACGGCCGCCGAGCTCCGCCGACGCCACACCTCATGGACGCAAGAACTCCTTCAGCGACACCAAATCCCATAGCCGCCGTCGGCCCCGGTCGACATCAGCGCAGTCACCTCGTCAGCCAGCTCACGTTGCCGCTGTCATGCACGAACAAGCGCCGATCGAGTACGCGCCTGAGCCAGTAGAACCGCACCAACACCGTCGTTGCGTCCCGAACCCCGCCGTGGTGGCGTGGCCGCCCCGGGCAAGCATGGCGCCGTACGCAGCACGAGCAACCACCCGTCGGCCGGTTGCACCCACCCCGGCACGACAAAGGCCCTGCCATCCCGGTTCGCGCGGGCGGTGGCAGGGCCTTCGACAGTGATGTGTCTCAGCGCTGCGAAAGGGGCTTGTACTCGCGCTCCTTCTCGCCGGTGTAGATCTGCCGCGGTCGGCCGATCTTGGTGGCCGGGTCCTGGATCATCTCCCTCCAGTGCGCGATCCACCCCGGCAGCCTGCCGAGCGCGAACAGCACGGTGAAGTACTTCGTCGGGAACCCGAGAGCGCGGTAGATCAGCCCGGTGTAGAAATCGACGTTCGGATAAAGCTTGCGCTCGATGAAATAGTCGTCGGAAAGCGCGCGCTCCTCCAGCGCCTTGGCGATGTCGAGCAGTTCGTCACCGCCGGAGATCTTGGCGAGGATCTCGTCGGCGGTCTTCTTGATGATCTTCGCGCGTGGGTCGTAGTTCTTGTACACCCGGTGCCCGAAGCCCATCAACCGAACGCCCTGCTCGCGGTTCTTCACGCGCTTCACGAAGTCGTCGACGTCGCCGCCCTCGGCCTTGATGCTCGAAAGCATCTCCAGCACCGCGCTGTTCGCGCCGCCGTGCAGCGGACCGAACAGCGCCATGATGCCCGCCGAGATGCTGGCGAACAGGTTGGCCTCCGAGGAGCCGACCAGCCGCACGGTCGAGGTCGAACAGTTCTGCTCGTGGTCGGCATGCAGGATGAACAGCAGGTCGAGCGCCTTGGCCACGTCCGGATCGATCTCGTACGGCTCGGCGGGCAGCCCGAAGGTCATCCGCAGGAAGTTCTCCACCAGGCCGAGCGAGTTGTCCGGGTAGAGGAACGGCTGCCCGATCGACTTCTTGTAGGCGTACGCCGCGATCGTCGGCACCTTCGCCAGCAGCCGGACCGTCGACAGCTCCACGTTCGGCTCGTCGAAGGGGTTGAGCGAGTCCTGGTAGAAGGTCGACAGTGCGGCCACCGCGCTGGACAGCACCGGCATCGGGTGCGCGTCCCGTGGGAACCCGTCGAAGAACCGCTTCAGATCCTCGTGCAACAGGGTGTGCCTGTTGATCTTGGAAGTGAAGCTCTCGAGTTGCTCCTTGGTCGGCAACTCGCCGTAGATGAGCAGGTAGGAGACTTCGATGAACGTCGAGTGCTGTGCCAACTGCTCGATCGGGTAGCCCCGGTAGCGCAACACCCCTTGCTCACCGTCGATGTAGGTGATGGCCGAGGAAGCAGCCCCCGTGTTCACGAAGCCGGGGTCGTAGGTGATGTAGCCCGTCTGTGCGAGCAGCTTCCCGAGTTCGATACCGGGTGCGCCCTCGACGGCACGAACGACGTTCAGCTCGTGCTCGCCACTCGGCAGGCGGAGTACGGCCTTCTCGCCCCCGGCCTGCCCCGCAGTCGCGTCGGACATGCAAATGCCTCTCACGGTCACACGGGCCGGCGGTGACCGCAGGTTGTGCGGGTCACACGTTTTCGCACACCGCCCCGCTGGGGTATGAATTCCTCCTTACGCTAGTCCAGACGTCCCCCATTTCGCAGCGGTGGTGTTACCCACAGCTAACGGTTTGCGACCAGGTTCACACGCCTGGAGACATCTCCTCGGCCGTCGGCGGTTCCGCACCGCTACGCGACACGGTGTATGCGGCCGCACGCGCCGCGAATCCGAGCGCCGCCCGCCAGTCCGCTGTGTCGAGCGATGCCAGGTCTGTCACTTCTCGCCGGACCAGCCACGCGAGCAGTGCGCCTTGGACGGTGTCCCCCGCGCCGATGGTGTCGACGACCTCCACCGGCACGGTCGGTACGCCGACGGCTTCGCCGCGTGCGGTCAGTACCGACAGGCCCTCGCCTCCTCTGGTCAACACGACGGCCTGTGGACCCGAGTCCAGCCAGCCCTTGACGGCGGCGGTGACATCGGCTCCGCCCGCCAGCCATTCCGCGTCCTGCAGCGACACCTTGAGCAGCCGCACGTGCGGCAGCCAGGAGGAGAACCGGGCACGGTAGGCGTTCGGCGAAACGATCAGGTCCGCCCTGATGTTCGGGTCGAGGGCGGTCAGCACACCCCTGCCCGCCTCGCGACGGAGCACGGTCTCGTAGACCTCGGCGCCGGGTTGCAGCACCATCCCGAGGGTGCCGAGCGACAACACCGCCGTGCTTTCGGGCAGCGGGCCCGGGTCGGTGACGAAACGGTCGGCCGTTCCCTCGGTGTAGAAGGAGTAGCGCGCGTTCGTGCCGTCGAGTGCGACCACGGCCAGCGTCGTCGGCTCCGGTCCGCGCTGTATCAGCGAGGTGTCCACACCGGACTCACGAAGCCGGTCGAGCAAAGCCTGCCCGAACCGATCCGTCGAGATCCTGGACAGGAAGGCGCTCTCGGCACCCAATCTGGCTGCCGCGAGCGCGACGTTGTACGGCCCTCCGCCGAGCCGGGGAGCGAGCAGCTCCATAGTGGACCCGGCGGGAACCAGGTCGACGAGCGCTTCGCCACCGGAGACAATCACGCTGCCGATGCTAGCCCGGCGCAGCCTCGCCGCGCAGCACGCCGCCGAGCAGTAGTTGTGCCAGCGCGGCGAAGGCATCGGCGTCTCGCACCCCGGTGCGGGCACGCACCACGCCGGTCTGGATGGCCTCGATCAGCAGCGCTGCCAGTTCGGCGATCACATCGGCGCGTGCTTGCCGAAACACTCCTTGCTCGACGCCGTCGGCGATGAACGAGCGAAGCCGCCTGGCGGCGACCTGGGAGTTCAACTCGTAGACAGCCCTGGCGGGTTCGAACGCGCTGACGTCGGCCATGAAGGCTGCCGACGTTTTGCCCAACTCGTCGGCGACCCCGGCGAGATAGGTTTCGACCACCTCTCGCGCGTCGGCGATGTGCTCGATCCGCCGTTCGATGCGCTCGGCCGCGCCCTTGAAGAAGTGGGCGACCACCTTGACGGCCAACTGTTCCTTGCTGGGAGCCAGTGCGTAAAGCGTCGATTTCGAGCAGCGCAGTTTCGCCGCGAGATCGTCCAGCGTGAGCCCGACGAATCCCTCCGCGAGGAACAGCCGCTCGAGGTCGGCCAGCAGGGCCTGCTGACGGCGGGTGCGGGGCGGGGTGGGCTGCACGCCACAAATAGTACTCTAGAAAAGACCACAGTACTGTTCGCGGTATCAATACACGGAGGCGACCATGCCTGCGCAGCGGCTGCTGCCCACCACCGAGGCCGAGGACCTGCTGGCGCTCACTCGCGAGATCGCACGCGACGAGCTGGCCCCGATCGCGAGCGAGTACGAGCAGGCCTGCCGGTTTCCCCGTGAACAGTTCCGGCTGCTCGGCAGGTCGGGCCTGCTCGGGCTGCCCTACTCGAGACGATGGGGCGGCGCGGAGTTGACCTACGAGGTGTACCTCCAGGTCCTCGAGGAGATCGCGGCCGCGTGGATGTCGGTCGGGGTCGGCCTGTCCGTGCACACGATGTCGTGCTTCCCGCTGGCGCACTACGGCACGGACCCACAGCGCGACCGGTGGCTGCCCGCCATGCTCGAGGGAGACCTGCTCGGCGCCTACGCGTTGTCGGAGACACAGGCGGGCTCCGATGCCGCCGCGCTGGCGACCCGGGCACGCCGGGACGGCGACGCCTACGTGGTCAACGGCACGAAGGCGTGGGTCACCCACGGCGGCAAGGCGGACTTCTACACAACCATGGTGCGCACTTCCGCCGAGTCCTCGGGCAGCAGCGGCATCAGCTGCCTGCTCGTCGACGGTGAAACGGCAGGGCTTTCCGCCGCCGAGCCCGAGCGCAAGATGGGGCTCACCGGGTCGACCACCGCCCAACTGATCTTCGACAACGCCCGCGTCGACGCCGATCGGCTCATCGGCGAGGAGGGCGAAGGGCTCAAGATCGCGCTGTCGGCACTCTCCTCAGGCAGGCTTGGCATCGCCGCGTGCTCGGTGGGCCTCGCGCAGGCGGCGCTGGACGAGGCGGTCGCCTACGCCAAGCAGCGCGTGCAGTTCGGCAAGCCCGTCATCGACTTCCAGGGCATGGAGTTCCTGCTCGCCGACATGGCCGCGGCGGTGGAATCGGCACGCGCGACCTACCTCGACGCCGCGCGGCGCCGGGACAGGGGCATGCCGTTCCAGCGGCAGTCCTCGATCGCGAAGCTGGTCGCCACCGACGCCGCGATGAAGGTCACCACGGATGCCGTGCAGGTACTGGGCGGCGCCGGGTACACGCGGGACTTCCCGGTCGAACGCTACCTGCGTGAGGCGAAGGTGCCGCAGATCTTCGAGGGCACGAACCAGATCCAGCGCATGGTGATCGCCCGGGAACTGCGCAAGGTGTGAGGCTCGTTCCCAGTGATGGCCGGTGAGGTGTGGTGGCTATCGCCGCAGTAGCTCCACGCGCACGCCCCAACTGCCCCGCCACGACTCGCCAGCTTCCAGGTTGATCAGATCCGTTCCCGAGTTGAGCGCGTCGGCGGGGCACGTCATCGGCTCGATCGCGATCGCCCGCCCTCTGCCGGTCAGCTCCGGGGGAGTGAAGATCTGTACCCAACCGAAATCGCGCTCTGCCCACACGTCGAGCGTGGTGTCGCCGTGGGACAGCAGGTGGTGGTAGCGGCCGTCCTCGCCCGCCCGAAGCGCGCCGAATGTCGTGTCGAGGTCCAGACCTCCCACGATGCGGCCGTGGTTGAGGTCGTGCTCGGTGTCGGCGACGTCGGTTTCCTCGCCGAAGGGCAACTGCTCGTCCTCGACGTAGGGTCGCACCCGCGAAGCGGCCACCGTCAACGTCAGCTCGTCGGTCGGTACGTCACCGATCCGGAAGTACGGATGCGTGCCGACCCCGAACGCGATGTCGCAGGCACCCTCGTTGCGTACCTCGTGAGTCACCACCAGTTCGCGCGGCGCGAGTTCGTAGCGGATCAGCGTGTGCAGCGGGACGGGCCAGCCGGGCTCGTCGGCGATGTCCACCGCGAAGCTGATGCTCGACTCGGCGTGTTCGAGCAGCTGCCAAACCTTTCGCCGGACCAGACCGTGAATGGCGTTGCCCCGCCGCTGCTCCGTCACCTCGAGTCGCTGCGGCTCGCCGTCGTAGGTCCACGTCGCGTCCTTGGTGCGGTTGGGCCACGGCAACAGCACTTGGCCGGCCGCCTTCGGCGGCTCCTCCTCGGCCGCGAAAGTCTCGAGGTAGGGCACCCCGCCGATCTCGAAGGCACGCAACCCCGCGCCGATCTCGGTGACCACGGCGCGAGCGTTGCCCCTGGTCAGCTCGAACTGTTCCCCCGTCGGATTCGCCATGCCCGCGAACCTATCGGTTCCCTGGGCCGATCTTGAGGTCACCTCCACGAAGGTGGCTGCTCGAATCGCGAAAGGTCGATCGCCGCCCGGGTGAGGTCGAAGTCGTCCGGCGGCACCTCTTTTCCCTTCGTCAGCCAGCCACCTCGATCCCGTGGCCGCAACCGCGAGTCGCCGTGCAGCACAGCGACATAGCAGCCGTAGTCGATGGCGAAACCGTCGTACAACGTGCCCGGGTAGTGCTTGTCGACGATCCCGCGTCGTAGCAGGTGCAGCAGGCGGGCGTCGTAGAGGGCCGCGATGAGGTCGTGGCGTGCGCCGGACAACTGGTCGATCAGGAAGGTCCGCGAGCGGCGGCGACCGACGACCTCGTCGACGAGGAACCGGAGGCCTCGAAGCAGCGGTTCGTTCGCACTGATCGCGCTCTGCTTGTCCCGCAGGAACCAGTCCTGCGCGGCCCTGCGCACGTGCGCGAGCCCGATCGGCTGATCATGGGCGTGCTGCGCCGCGAGCGCGGCGATGTTGATCCCGTCCCTCGGGATTCCCTCCGCCGCACGGACCAGTTCCGGAAGGGCATCACGTCGACACAGCTGCGAAACGAAACTCTCCGCGTCAGCGGGCGGATTCGGGATCATCGCTGCCAGCCTGTCGGCCACGTGGTTGTGCAGCAACTGCCCGAAGAACTCCCGCGCGCGTTTCTCGGAGTGGTCGAAGAGCAGGGAATCGTCGAGGCTGACCGCGGAAGCCGCATCGGAACCGACCTCGATCCCCACATAGTCGCCGTCGTCTGCGGGACGGCGAAGCCGCGAGCGTCGCTCGATGGCTGCCAGTTTCACCGTGACACCCGTAATCGGCAGCACGCTGCGCCGAAGCAGGTCGGCCAGCATGGGCTGCAGATCGAGTGGGATGCTGCTCCACTCGTCGAGCAGCAGCCACAGGCGGGCACCCCCGAGCGAGCGGGTGAGCGCACGCACGGCGCGGCTCAGCGGACCGAAAACGACATGGTGATGTTCCGTTCCCGACCGCCTGAGCCTGCTCTCCGCCTGCCGCGAGCCATGCCATGCCAGCGACATCCTCACGTGTGGCGTCGCGGAAGCCGACCCCTCCACCATCGCGGACGTGTCCTCGTCCGCGCGCAGTGTGGTTTCCCGCTCGACTTCGCCCACGACGCGCACGGCGGTCGACGCGCTGGCAAGGAGGTCGAGCGCGGGCAGTAGCCTGCTCTGGTCGCCGACATCGCCCTCGATGGCCAGGGCAAGCAGTTCGTCATGCAGCGCCTCCAGCGTGTCCACCAGCAACTGGGTGCCGCGCGTGGCGAGGCTCTCGGTCGGGTCGGCGTAGAGCCCACCGGCCGAGCCGATCGTGCGCAGATCCAGATACACCGGCACATCGCCCGCACTCTCTGCCAGGTTCGCCAGGTAGAGCAGTGCGTGCGTCTTCCCGGTGCCGCGGCGGCCGTAGAGGATCTGGTGGTCGGTGGAGTTGAGCATCGCCGAGAACGAACCCGCCGCGACATAGGTACTGGCAAGCACGTGCCGCTCAGTTCCCTCCGCCCGCCGAGGGATACGCATGACGGCTTGGTTCAGGTGTCGCTGCCTGCCTGCTGGCATACGAACAGGGTGCCGGTAGTCGCAGTACGGCCGAAGCCACCGGTCGAGTGGGTCCGACTACTACTCCCGGTCATCGATCGCGGCGGGAATGGTCCATTGTCGACGAAAAGGATGTCGCAGGCCGGCCCCGTGTGCGCGGTGCTCGGCAGGTCACTGCTGTGGCGCGGTTTCCGCCGCGCGGTAGTACCAGAACGCAGGCAACGCCAGCACGGCCAGCATCACCAGCACGACCACGAGCAGCCCGCCACCGGTCGCGGCGGCGGCCGTGCCGACACCGGCGGCCGTCCAGCCGTGAGTCACATCCGCAAGCCTTGGTCCGCCCGCCACCACAACGGTGAACACTCCCTGCGTGCGACCACGCATCTCGTCCGTCGCCGCGGTTTGCAGGATGGCCATCCGGTAGATGGCGCTGACCATGTCGGCGGCACCCGCGATCGCGAGGAACACCACGGCGAGCCACAGCGACGAGGTGAGCCCGAACCCCGCCACGGCGAGGCCCCACACGCAGATCGCGACCACGACGGCAACGCCCTGCCGCCGGACCCGACCCACCCAGCCGGACATCAGCCCGACCAGCATCGCGCCGATCGGGATGGCGGCGAACAGCCAGCCCAGCGCGAGCCCCCCACCCGGTGGGTCGCCGAATGTGCGTTCGGCCATCTCGGGAAACAGCGCGCGTGGCATGCCCGCGACCATCGCGATGATGTCGACGAGGAACGAGGCCAGCAGTACCCGCTGCGTGGCCAGGTAGGCGAAGCCGTCCAGCACGTCACGCAGACCCGCCCTGCGGACCTTGCCGCTCAGCGGTGGCAGCGGCGGCAGCCGCCACACCGCCCACAGCACGGCCAGCAGCGCGGCGGTGTCCACCAGATACAGCGAGGAAAGACCCACCACGGGCAGCAGCGCACCGGCGGCCAGCGGGCCGAAGACCGCCCCGAAGGTGGTCATCGTGCCGGTGAGCGCGGCGGCCGACGGCAACAGGTGCTGCGGCACGAGCCTGGCGACCACCGCGTTGCGCGTCGGCATGTTGATGGCGAAGAACGCCTGGTTGAGGCCGAGCAGCCCGAGCACGAGCCATACCGAGCCCAGTTCGGCGAACGCCTGTGCCCACAGCAGCGCGGCCGTGCCCGCGATGCCGCCGTTGGACACCAGCAGCAGCTTGCGGCGGTCGACCGTGTCCGCGATCGCGCCGCCCCACACGCCGAAGACCAACAACGGCACCAGACCGAACAGCCCGGTCAACCCGACGTAGCCGGAGGAGCCGGTGATGTCGAAAACCTGTTTCGGCACCGCGACCGCGGTGAGCTGGCTGCCGACAGCGGTCACGATCGAGCTCAGCCACAGCCGCCGGAATGCCGGGATGCGAAGCGGCCTGCGGTCCGCGACGACCGATGCGAGCACCCTGCGCACGCCCCTGCCGGGCCCCGCCGCGGTCCGTTCACCCACGACAGCAGAGCTTAGAACCGCTAACTAAGTGGTGGGAACGTGAGTTCTGTCGCGCGCTCAGGGAGCGACACGTTCGATGCGCCAGCCGTCCTCGTTGCGCACGTATCGCAGCCGGTCGTGCAGCCGATCCTGCCTGCCCTGCCAGAACTCGACGACGTCGGGACGGATGCGCCAGCCACCCCAGTGCGGCGGCACCGGTATCTCGCTCACGCCCTCGAACCGGCGCTCGATCGCGTTCAGCGCGGTGTCCAGGTCACGCCTGCTGGCTACGGCCCTCGACTGCGGCGAGGCCCACGCCCCGAGTTGGGAGCCACGAGGCCGGGACGCCCAGTACTCGGCCGTCTCCGCGGGGCCCACCTTCTCGACATCGCCGCGCACGTTGACCTGCCGGTGCAGCGGGTACCAGGGAAAGGTCACCGAGGCGTACCTGGTGACCGTCAGATCGTGGCTCTTGGCAGAGGTGTAGTTGGTGTAGAAGACCACGCCACGCTCGTCGAGCCCCTTGCAGAGCACGCTGCGCGACGACGGCCGCCCCTCGGCGTCGGCCGTGGCCAGCACCATCGCGTTGGGCTCGGGCACACCCGCGGAGATCGCCTCGTCGAGCCACAACTGGAGCTGTTCGGTCCAGGTGGCGGCGAGTCCGGACTCCTCGAGCGCCTCGCCGTTGTAGGCGACTCGCATACCGGGCAACCGAACGGTCACCTCGGCCGCTTCGGCGACCTCGCCGACCCCTTCTTCCAGTTTGTCCAGTTCCGGCATGCCAACCTCCGCCCCTTGTGGGGGTCCGTCCCGCCCTTCCTGCCGACGTTAAAGCCTCCCGCTGCCGCGCGAAAGTTCTTGATCGGTGACGGGCGCCACCAGTCACGGGTTCGATGCCGAACGCGAGTCCGCCTCGGGTGGCAGCGCGCGGGCCGGGCAGGCCGGGTTTACCCGTGTCACTTTCGCGGCATCCGGGGAGTGGGCGCAGGATTTACGGCGGCGAACGGCGACAGACTGAATCGTTCTCGTAATCGTGACCGAAACCACCGCTTCTTTCGATTGATACCGGACGGTAAGAAGAGGATGGTTTCTGCAACCGTGCGAAGCGGCGCGCGTGCGTGTGGGGCATCGCACGGTGGACGCCTGCCGGGGAACCTCACGAAAGGTCCACTCAAGTGACTTCCATGATCGAGTCGGCCAACACCCCAGCCGAGCACCCAGACGACAACTTCCGGCCCGGCCTGGAGGGCGTCGTCGCCTTCCGCACGGAGATCGCCGAACCTGACCGCGACGGTGGCGCACTGCGCTACCGAGGGGTGGACATCGAACAACTCGCCGGGCGCGTGAGCTTCGGCGACGTGTGGGCACTGCTGGTGGACGGCCGGTTCGGGCAGGGACTGCCGCCCGCCGAGCCGTTCCCGATCCCGGTACGTACCGGCGACGTGCGCGTCGACGTGCAGGCCGCGCTCGCCATGCTCGCGCCGATCTGGGACTTCCACCCGCTGCTCGACATCTCCGACGAGGCGGCCCGCGAGCAACTCGCGAGGGCATCTGTGATGGCGCTTTCGTACGTGGCGCAGTCGGCCCGCGGCGTCGGTGTCGCCGCCGTACCGCAGTCGAAGGTGGACGAGGCCTCCACCATCACGGAGCGGTTCCTGGTGCGCTGGCGGGGCGAGCCCGATCCCGCACATGTCAAAGCACTGGACGCCTACTGGGTGTCCGCCGCCGAGCACGGCATGAACGCCTCCACCTTCACCGCCCGTGTCATCGCCTCCACCGGGGCCGACGTCGCGGCGGCGATGTCCGGCGCGATCGGCGCGATGTCCGGTCCACTGCACGGTGGCGCACCGGCACGGGTGCTTCCGATGATCGAGGAGGTCGAGCGCACCGGTAACGCGGAAGCCGTGGTGAAGGGCATCCTCGACCGCGGTGAGCGGCTGATGGGCTTCGGACACCGCGTCTACCGCGCCGAGGACCCGAGGGCACGCGTGCTGCGACGCACCTGCCGCGAACTGGGGGCGCAGCGCTACGAGGTCGCGCAGGCCCTGGAGCAGGCGGCGCTGGCCGAACTGCGAGAGCGCCGACCCGACAGGGCCATCGAGACCAACGTCGAGTTCTGGGCCGCGGTGATCCTGGACTTCGCGCAGGTGCCGACGAAGATGATGCCCGCGATGTTCACCTCGGCGCGCACCGCGGGCTGGGCCGCGCACATCCTGGAGCAGAAACGGACGGGCAGGCTGGTTCGCCCCTCGGCGACCTACGTCGGTCCCGCGCCGCGCGGACCGGAACAGGTCGAAGGCTGGGAAGAGGTCGTCAAGGTCTCCTGACCGACCGCGGACGCGCCACGACGCCCACGCTCGTCGTCGTGGCGTGCCGTGACCTGCAGCATGACCATGAGCTGATCGACGAGCCAGCCGTCCAGCCGCTCCCTGCGCAACTCTGCCCCCTGCAGCCAGGTCGACACGGCGACCTCCACGATCGCGGTCCAGCAGCGCAGTGTGGCCAGCAGCATCGGGGAAGGCTCGGTGATCTCGCACTCGGCGAGCACCACCTCGACCGCGCGAGCCCTGACCTCGTCCACGATCGCGTTGGTCTCCGAGGTCGCCACCACCGACCCACTGCGAAGCAACGCCAGGTAGCCGCAGCGGTGCTCGGCCGCCACGTCCACGAGCGCCCGCACGACCGCGCGAAGCCGCTGCTGCCTGCTCCCGCTGGCGCGGCGACGCATCCTGTCGAGCAGGTCGTCGGCGACGGTGCGCAGCGCGGCGACGCGAAGCTCGTCCAGACCGCGGAAGTAGCGGTAGAACAGCGGCCGCGACACTCCGGCGCGCGCGGTGACGTCGTCGATGCCGACGTCCTCCGGCGCACGGGTGCTGAACAACTCGAGCGCGGCCGCGACCAGGTCCTGCCTTCGGGCCTGCCGCGACATCCGTCTCGGCTTCGCCACGCTCACCCGGGCAGCTTCCGCGCCGCGGCACGCAGCAGCCCGGGAGTGAGCCTGGACAGCGCGAGAGCCGCCCGCGCCTCCGCTGTGGTCGCCACGACGGCCGAATCACGCCGCACGGCACGCAGAATGTCGGCCGCCACCCGTTCCGGAGGGAAGGCGCGCCTGGCGAACAGCCTGCTGCCCGCTGCCCTTCGCGCCTGCTGCTCGTCCTCTCCGACACCGGTGAACGTCGTGGTGCCCGCGATGTTGGTGTTCACCATGCCGGGGCAGATGGCACTGACGCCGATGCCGTGTGCGGCGAGTTCGGCACGCAGGCATTGGCTCAGCATCAGTACGGCTGCCTTCGTGGCCGAGTAGGCGGGCAACACCTTCGTCGGCAGGTAGGCCGCCACCGAGGCGACGTTGACGATGTGCCCGCCCTCGCCTCGCTCCGCCAGTTGGCCGCCGAACAACCTGCAGCCGTGGATCACGCCCCACAGGTTGACGTCGATGACCCGCTGCCACTGCCGCACTTCGGTGTCGAGGAACGGGCCCGCGACGCCGATACCCGCGTTGTTGACCACGATGTCGGCCACCCCGTGCTCTGCTCGCACCGCCGAGGCGAACTCGGTCATCGCTTCCGCGTCGCTGACGTCGACCAGGTAGGGCAGGGCCTGCCCTCCAGCACGGCGCACCCGCAGCGACGCCGCGCCCAGCGCGTCGGCGTCGATGTCGGCGAGCACGACGTCGGCGCCCTGGGCTGCGAAGGCGCGGGCCGTCGCGTTGCCGATGCCGCTTCCCGCACCGGTGACCACGACGAGCCGCCCCTCGAACCGGCCTCTCGGCGCCGGGTTGACGCGGCTTCGCCGAAGCGCCCTCGACTGTGGACCGCCCTGTACGTGCTCGACGAACTCGGCGGTGGCGGTCGCGATCCGTGCTGGGTCGCCGCGCACCACCCAGTGCCCGCCCGGGATCTTTCGCACCCGCAGGTCCGGCACCCAGCGCTGGATCTGCGTCTGCAGCGGTGCGGTGACGAACGCGTCGGCGACCGGCGCGATGACCTGCACCGGCACCTCGGCGTGCCTTCGGCCCGGCCGCGTCAGCCTCGGCAGCATGTTCTGCCGGTAGAGCCGCAACCCGTGCAGGCCGTCGGACAATTCCGGCACGGCGGCGTCGGGGTCGGCTCGCTTGAGCAGCCTCGCCAGCAACCCGGTGCGCCAGGCCAGTTCCGGCAACACCGGCAGCTGGAAGAACGCGATGTAGGTGGAGTGCACCAGCTGCCGCAGCGCCGCGCGCAACCGTCGCGGGCTCGGCCGCAGTTGCGCGCGGAACCACCGTCCGGCGTGGTCGAGACAGGGCCCGGAGATCGAGGTGAACGACGCCACCCTGCCTCGAAGCCAGGGACCCGTCACGGCGTGCCAGGACTGGATGGCGCCCCAGTCGTGGGCGAGCAGGTGGACCTTGCCGTCGGGGGCGACCTCGTCGATCACCTCGGCGAGGTCGGCGGCGAGCCGGTCCAGCCGGTAGGCGGCACGAGCACGTGGCTTCGTCGACTCGCCCGCACCTCGCACGTCGTAGCTGACCACGCGGAACCGGTCGCCGAGTCGGGCGCGGACCCCCTCCCACAGCGACGAGTTGTCCGGGTAGCCGTGCACGCAGACGATCGTGGACGCCTGCCGCGGGCCGGTGACTTGCACGCGAAGCCGCACACCGTCGCTGGTCGTGACCCACTGCCGAGACATCTCGACATGTTAGACAAGCTGTCAACAAGGGCTCGGCCACGTGGGGCGCACGGCACAGGCAGGCGGCAGAATGGCGCCATGCTGCCAACCACCGAGTTCGCGCTGCTTCGCCGTGTCGCCACCGAACAGGCGGGCGGCAGGGCGCCTTCGCTCGTGGCCGCGGTGATCCGGGACGCCTCGATCCTCTGGTCGGGCGCGCGCGGGTTCGTCGACGACGCCACACCCGACGAGTTCACGCTGTACCGGATCGGCTCGATCACCAAGTCACTGGTGGCCGTCGTCGTCATGCGGCTGCGCGACGAGGGCAGGCTCGATCTCAACGACCCGCTCGACAAGCACGTTCCCGGCACCACGTTCGGCGATGCGACCGTCGGCCAGCTGCTCAGCCACGCCGGTGGCGTCGGGTCCGAGTCGCCGGGCACGTGGTGGGAACGCAGCCCTGGCGGCGACTGGTCCGACCTGAGCGCCGAACTGAGCGGTGAGGACCTCAAGCACCGGCCAGGAAGGCGGTTCCACTACTCCAACCTCGGCTACGGTGCGCTCGGCGAACTCGTCGCCCGGCTGCGCGGCAGGAGCTGGCTCGACGCGGTGCGGGCGGAGGTGCTCGACCCGCTCGCGATGTCACGCACCACCGCCCAACCGAACGGACCGCACGCGCGGGGACTGGCCGTGCACCCCTTCGCCGACGTCGTGCTGCCGGAACCGGCGTACGACGCCGGGGCGATGGCACCTGCCGGTCAGCTGTGGTCGTGCGTCCGCGACCTCGCCAACTGGACGGCGTTCGTGGGCGGGCGGACGGGCGAGGTGCTGCACCCCGACACGGTGGCCGAGATGCGCGAAGCCGCCGTCATCGACGACAGCGGGCCGTGGACGGCGGGCTACGGGCTGGGACTGCAACTCGTCCGCGTCGGCGGCAAGCGGCTGGCCGGCCACACCGGCTCGATGCCGGGTTTCCTGGCGTGCACCCTCATCGACCCCGCGACGCAGACCGGCGCGGTGGCACTGACCAACACCACCTCAGGTGTGGGCATTCTCTCGCTGGCGGCCGACCTCATCTCGCTGGCCGACGAGCACGAGCCGCCGCTGCCACAGCAGTGGCGACCCGCCAGGATCGACAAGGCACTGCTGGAACTCACCGGCCTGTGGCACTGGGGCCCCGCCCCGTACCACCTGCGGATACTGCCCAACGGCTGGCTCGATCTCGCACCGGCGGGAGGACCGGGACGAGCCTCCCGGTTCCGGCCGCTCGACCACGACCGCTGGCTGGGACTGGACGGCTACTACGCGGGCGAAACCCTCACGGTGCACCGCGACACCGCAGGCACGCCGCACCACCTCGACCTGGCGACGTTCGTCTTCACGCGCACGCCCTACGACCCGTCGGCACCGGTGCCAGGCGGGGTGGACGAAGCGGGCTGGCGGGCGTGAAACACTGGCTGTATGACCGATGCCGCTGAGTTGACACTTCCCGCAGACCTCAAGCCCGCCGACGGCCGGTTCGGTTGCGGACCGTCCAAGGTCCGGCACGAGCAGCTCGCCCACCTCGCGAAGGAGGGTGCCAACGTCCTCGGCACCTCCCACAGGCAGCAGCCGGTCAAGTCGCTCGTCGGCAGGGTCCGCACCGGGTTGACCGAGCTGTTCGGCCTTCCCGACGGCTACGAGGTCGTGCTCGGAAACGGCGGGACGACGGCGTTTTGGGACGCGGCCGCGTTCGGTCTGGTGCGCGAGCGCGCCCAGCACTTCACCTACGGCGAGTTCTCCAGCAAGTTCGCGACGGTGACCGACAAGGCTCCGTTCCTGTCCGATTCGATCGTGGTCGGCGCCGAGCCCGGCAGCGCACCCGACATCGCCTTCCAGCAGGGCGCCGACGTGGTGGCCTGGGCGCACAACGAGACCTCGACGGGTGTCGCGGTGCCGGTGCGCAGGCCGCAGGGCAGCGAGGGCGCGCTGGTCGCCATCGACGCCACCTCGGGTGCCGGTGGGTTGCCGGTCGACGCCGAGGACTTCGACGTGTACTACTTCGCGCCGCAGAAGTCGTTCGCCTCCGACGGCGGGCTGTGGCTCGCGCTGATGTCGCCCTCGGCCATCGAGCGGGTCGGCGAGATCGGCGCCTCGCAGCGGTGGGTGCCGGAGTTCCTTTCGCTGCCGACCGCGCTGGACAACTCCCGCAAGAACCAGACCTACAACACCCCGGCCGTCGCCACCCTGTTCCTGCTGGTCGACCAGATCGAATGGATGCTGGGCAACGGTGGCCTGGAGTGGACGACGGCGCGCACGCGCGAGTCCTCGAACCGGCTCTACGAGTGGGCGGAGAAGACGGCCTACACCACGCCGTTCGTTTCCGACCCCTCGCTTCGGTCGCAGGTCGTCGGCACCGTCGACTTCGGCGACGATGTCGACGCGGCGGCGGTGGCCAAGGTACTGCGCGCCAACGGCATCGTGGACGTGGAGCCGTACCGCAAGCTGGGCCGCAACCAGCTACGTGTCGGGATGTTCCCCGCCATCGAGCCGGACGACATCACCGCGCTGACTCGTAGCGTCGAGTGGGTTGTGGAGCGACTCGCGGGCTGAGCCCGCGCAACCGACCTCACCAGAATTCCCCTTATCGGGGGTGCGGATCCGCGGCGCGTCGGTCATGATCGACGCGGACGTGTCCAGCACGATCGACAACGGATGTTCGCGGTAGTCGGCGCGCCTCGCCCGTCAAGGCGACGCGCCGATCTACCGTTGACACCCACGCCAGGTGAGTCTCGGGAGGCGGGAATGCGAACGCTGCGGGTGGTCGGGTTGCACGAGGACGGCAAGTCCATCGTGTGCGAGGACCCGGCGCGCCGTGAGCAGTTCCTCCTGCCCGCGGACGAACGGCTGCGCGCGGCCGCTCGTGGTGACATCACCCGCCTCGGCCAGATCGAGATCGAGCTGGAGAGCCAGATGCGCCCACGCGAAATCCAGGCCCGTATCCGCGCGGGCGAGTCCGTCGAGCAGGTCGCCTCCGTGGCGGGTGTTCCGCTGCAACGCGTCGAACGCTTCGCGTATCCGGTGCTGCTGGAACGCTCGCGTACCGCGGAGCTCGCCCAGCAGGCGCACCCCACCCGCGAGGACGGCCCCGACGTGCAGACGCTCGGCGAGGTGGTCGCGCACTCGTTCGGGCTGCGCGGGCAGGACTACTCGCGGGCCACGTGGGACTCCTGGCGTGGTGACGACGGCAAGTGGGTCGTGGGACTGCACTGGAAGGCAGGCCGTTCGGAGAACCGGGCGCACTGGTCGTTCTCACCCGGCGCACACGGCGGGACGGTGACGGCGCTCGACGAGCTGGCCGAGGCGCTGCTGGACCCGAACTCGCACCGCACGCCCAGGGCGGTGGAGGTGAAGGCCGACGAGCCTGCCGAGCAGGCTGAGGCCGAGCAGCCTGTGCTGGACGAGCGGCCGAGCGCGAAGGTGATCGAGGCGCCCATCAAGGAGCCGAGTGAGCCGAGCCAGGACGACACCGCCGAGCTGCCTCGGGTACAGCCCAAGGAGCCCGAGGACCAGGGCAAGCCGAAGCCGGAGCCGAAGGAGCGGCCAGCGCAACAGGCGAAGCCGAAGTCGTCGAGGAAGAAGAACCACCCCGCGGTACCCGCGTGGGAGGACGTGCTGCTGGGCGTGCGAAGCCAGCGCGGCTGAGCAAGGCCGAAGAGAAGGGCCGCTCATCGGATGTGGCGATGAGCGGCCCTTACTCGTGGTTCTGTGTGCCGGTCAGTTCTTGGCGCTGGCCCACTTCACCTTGGGCAGCATGTTCTCCATGTTCACCCGGTGCTTGTTCTCCTCCACGATCGGGAAGAGCGACTCGATCAGCGTGTCGGAAAGCAGGTGCGGCTTCAGCCCGAGCTCCACAAGGCCGGTGTGCTTGACGTTGTAGTAGTGCTCGGCGAGCTCCCACCTCGGGTTCTCCAGGTGGTCGATCTGCACCGGCCCTGGGAACGTCTCGGCCACCAACTCGGCGACCTGCTGCACCGAGAAGCTCTCGGTCATCTGGTTGAACACCCGGAACTCGCCCCGGTCGGCCGGGTTCTCCACGGCCAGGCGGATGCACTCCACGGTGTCACGGATGTCCAGCATCCCTCGGGTCTGCCCGCCCTTGCCGTACACGGTGAGGGGCTGACCGAGAACGGCCTGGATGATGAACCGGTTCAGCACCGTGCCGAACACGGCGTCGTAGTCGAGCCGGGTCGCCAGCCGGGGGTCACGCGCCGTCTGCTCGGTCGTCTGTCCGTACACGACGCCCTGGTTCAGGTCCGTCGCGCGCATACCCCAGATCCGGCAGCCGAACTCGATGTTGTGCGAGTCGTGCACCTTGCTGAGGTGATAGAACGAGCCGGGCTTCTTCGGGTAGAGCATCCGGTCCTTGCGACCGTTGTGCTCGATCTCGATCCAGCCTTCCTCGATGTCGATGTTGGGAGTGCCGTACTCGCCCATCGTCCCGAGCTTCACCAGGTGGATCTCGGGGTTGATCTCGGCGATGGCGTACATCACGTTGAGGTTGCCGATGACGTTGTTGTGCTGGGTGTAGACCGCGTGCTCACGGTCGATCATCGAATAGGGTGCGGCCCGCTGCTCCGCGAAGTGGACGATCGTGTCCGGTTCGAACTCCCGAACCACGCGGTACACGAAGTCGGCGTCAAGCAGATCGCCCACGTAAAGGGGCATCTCCTTGCCGGAAGCCTCCTTCCATGCCTGCACGCGGACCTCGAGGTCCTCGATCGGGACGAGGCTGCCGGACCCAAGCTCCTCGTCGTATTTTCTGCGGGCGAAGTTGTCCAGGACGGCCGTCTCGTGGCCGCAGTCCGAAAGGTGCAGGGCTGTCGGCCACCCCAGATATCCGTCACCACCGAGAACGAGGACTCGCACGACTCGACTGCCTCCAGATCGTTACACGAAAGTGCGCCGGATTTGATCCTAGACGCACCTGTTACCTGACCGGGTCCACCTTGTACCACGGATGGGCGCAGGGCAACCCACTGTCACGAAAGGGGACGCGGCTGCCACCACTCTGATGGCGGAGTGCACAATAGCTGGTGTGAGCACCGCTACTGCCGCCGCTCCTCAGCCGGGCCAGCCCTCGGCATCCCGGCCCCGGCTGCTTGTCCGGCTGTTCCGTGCGGCTACCAGCTCCATCGTGGCCACCTCCATCAGCCAGGTCACACTCATCGGTCTCCTCTGGTGGGGCGCGAGCCCCGCGCTGGCCAGCGCCGTCGCTTTCGTGGCGGGGGCCATCCCGAACTACTTCCTGGCCCGAAGCTGGGCCTGGGGCAGGAAGGGAAAGCCTCAGGTCACCCGCGAACTGATGCCGTACTTCGCCGTGATCGGAGCGGCCGGACTCGCCTCCGTCGGCCTCACCACGGTGGCGGGCTGGATCACCGAGCCACTCCAGATCTCGGGGTTCGTGCGCATCATCGTGCTCGACGTGGCCTTCCTCACCAGCTACGCCCTGGTGTTCATCCTGAAGTTCGCACTGCTCGACCGGCTGGTGTTCGCCGGCGGAACACGTACTCGCGCAGCCACGTCCCGGTCATGACCCTGGCGTAGTTCGCCCCGTACATCAGGCTGCGGCCCTTCTTGCTGGCACCGTTGTTGCGCAGCCGCATGCTCATCGGCACCTCGAGTACGCGGGCGCCGCGAGCCATCACCCCGAGCAGCAGTTCCGAGGACTGGTACTGCGGCTCCCGCAGGGTCACCGAGGTCGCCAGTTCGGCAGGCATCGCACGGAACCCGAACGAGGTGTCGGTGATCTTGCGCAACGTCAGGATCGAGGCCAGCACCGCGAACACCCGCACACCCAGCCAGCGCACCGTGCTGTCGTGCTCGTAGGACCCGAGCCTGCGCGACCCGGTGACGAAATCGGCCGCACCGTCCAGCAGTGGTTTGACCAGCAACGGCATCTCGTTGTTGTCGTACTGGCCGTCGGCGTCGGTGGTGACGATGTACTCGGCCCCGCAGTCGGCGGCGAGGTGATAGCCGAGCCGCAGCGCACCGCCCTGCCCCCGGTTGCGCGGCGCGACGCAGACGTAGGCCCCCGCCGCTTCGGCGACCTCGGCGGTGTTGTCGGTGGCGCCGTCCACCACGACCAGTGTCGAGACCGGAAGGTCGCCGCAGTGCGACGGCATCTCCCGCAGTACCGTCCCGATCCCCTTTTCCTCGTTGTAGGCGGCGATGACCACCACGAGCGGGGTGAGCGGGTTGTCACCGTAGCGCTGCTTGAAGTCCGCGACAGCCGCTGAGTCGACGTCGTCGGGGAAATCGGCCATCTTGGGTCGCCGCCCTGTCGACCCCGGTCGCTTGCGCCCCCAGCCGAGCATCGCGGCCAGGCCGAGCGCTCCACCGAGCGGCACGAGCACCAGTGCGGGGATCTGGTAGCGCCAAGAGAACTCGAACGCGGCCGAGCCGAGCAGGATGATCAGCCCGCCGCCCGTCGCCAGGAACGCGGCCGAACGCAGCCCGGAGTTGCGGGCACGGCCCACCCCCAACGCACCGAGCACCCCGAACAGTGCCGCGAGCGCGAGCGCTGGACCCCACGTGTAGCCGCCGCCCAGTTGATAGTCACGCAGGAAGGACGCGAACTCGACGTTGACGCTCGGCAGCACGCCGTCGAACGCAAGCGTCGTCGCGTTGTACTTCTCCACGGTTGCCGTCCCAATGTTGTAGTACGGGTAGGAGGTCTGGAACTGCCAACGTTCCACTGGTACGTCACCCGGTGCCGTTTCCTTGACCGGGTCGAAGTTCTTGGCGAAGTCGCCGAGTACGGCGAGGGTGAAGTCCACCGGTTGCTCGCGAATGATGGTCGTCGCGAATTCCTGGGCGAGCTCCCGCTTGCTCCGCCCGGGGGGCAGTGGGCCCGGCCAGTCGGGATCGCCGTACCGGAAGTGTGTGTAGTAGTCGATGGACAGCCGCTCGTCCATCGGCTCGGGTGGGCAGAACCGCTGCAGGGTCTTGTCCTCAGCGGGTAGCACGCCGCAGTCGGCGATGGCCGCTGTTCGCCCGTACAGCACGTTGCCCTGCGCCCCGGTGAGCCCCCAGTGGCCCGCCTGCGAGCGGTAGTAGGTCGCGTAGGAGCCGAGCACGATCGCGAGCCCGAGCACACCCGCCAGCGAGCGCACGCCGATCCGTTTCCAGCCCGCCTTGCTGCGCCACGCCCCGCCCGCCAGCACCAGGTAGACCGCAACCGGCACAACCATGGTGATCCCGATCGTTCGGGTGACCACGGCGGCCCCGAGCAGCAGGCCCGCGAGCCCGGCCCGCTGCCAGCCCGGCTCGCCCTTGGAGAGCAATACCCAGAGCACCGCCACCAGCAGGGCCTGGAACCAGATCTCCGACATGATCAGCTCCTCGATCTGGAGCTGGTAGCCGTCGAGCAGCACGGGCGCGGCGACCAGCGCCGCCAACCAGGTGCGGTCGGTGTAGCGCAGGGTGAGCCGGTACAGCGCCAATGCGATGAGTACGCCGACGAGGTGCTGCACGGCGGCGACGAAACCCAGCCCACCGAGGTGGAACAGCCCCTTGAGCACGACCGTGTAGCCGAGCGGGTTCAGGTCCGTCGGCCGTAACTGTTCGAGGTTGTTCAGGTAGCGGAAAGTATCGATGTACAGCAGAGCGGGCTGGTAGGCCAGCCAGGTCAGCACACGCAGCGTGACGCCACCCGCGAGTAGGACGAGCAGCAGCCAGTGGCGACGGAGCAACCCGCTCACTCGAACACTTTCTGCCTGTCGTGGTCGAGGAAGTACTGCCAGGTGGCGGCCAGCCCGTCGCGCAGGCTGTACCGCGGCCGGTAGCCGATGGTCTGCTCGCTGCGGGAGACATCCACGACCACGGCGGGCATCTCGCCACCGGGCGCGGGAACGTGCTGCACCGGAATCGGGCAACCGGTGACTTCCCGGACGGTCTCGATGAGTTCGAGCACCGAAACCGACCTACCCGCGCCCACGATGGCCCTGCCGACGTGCTCGGCGTCCCAGGCGAGTTCGATCGCGCGCACGATGTCGTCGAGAAACACCAGATCGCGGCGCTGGGTGCCGTCGCCGTAGACGCGCACGCCTTCGTCGCGCAGGGCGGCGCGCATCAGCCGAGGCACGAAGCTGTCCTTGTGACTCATCCCGGGTCCGTAGACGTTGGTGAAGCGAAGCGCGCACGTAGCCATGTCGTAGGCGCCCGCGTAGCCGGAGAGCAGCATCTCACAGGCGGCCTTGGTCGCCCCGTAGGGCGTCAGTGGCGCCAGCGGCATGTCCTCGGTGATCGTGGCCTCGCCTACGTCGCCGACCACGGCGTTGGTGGAGGCGAGGATGAACCTGCGCACCCCGTGCATTCTGGCGAGCTCGAGCAGTTCGTGGGTGATGGCCACGTTCTCCGAGTAGGTCTTGGAGGGCATCTCCACCGAGCGCAGCACCGACGTCACGGCGGCGAGGTGGATGATGCCGTCCGTGCCCGGCAGGATGGCTCGCTCCCTGACCTCCGGGTCGGCGAGGTCACCCTGGACGGCGACGATGCCCTCGTCGGTCACCGTCACCGGTTCCCGGTCGACGATGGTTACGCGTGCGCCTTTCCGTCTGAACGCGGCGACAACAGCACGCCCTATGAAGCCACAGCCCCCAGTTACCACGACATTGCGGACGTCATCGTTGATCGGCGAAGCCATGTGGCCCAAACTACCTGTCGCCCAGAACTACCCGTTCGGCGGCCAGCCGTTGGGGTGGCCAAGGCTTACAGAGAACGCCGAAACAGCGTTATTTTATCACGCAACGTAAAGAGTACAGTTCGGACAATCCACTTGGGGTTCACACCACAGTGGATGCCCTGTCCCTTCTGCGGCTACGGCGTGTACCTCGAACGTCGGGCCGGAGAGCCCGAGTGATTGTGGTCTCGACACTTTCGAGCCCGACTCGCCGATTCCCGGCTCAACCGACCACGATGAGCAACACTCCTACCCAGGACAGCCCCACCCCCGTAGCGATCCCCAGCGCGATCCAGCGAACGATCGGCACCGACCGGGCCAGCCACAGCGAAGGCGCCAGCCCGGCGGAGACGACGGTGGTAGCCGCGACCGCCACCCAGCCTGCTGTCTCCTGCGCCAACGCGCGCGCCAGCGCGACGATCGCCACGACGGCCACGACCGCGAAGAAGGCCGCGACGGTCAGCCCGGTGCCCCATGGGGTCGATTCCTCGCCGCGCTCCGGCGCCGGCGCAGCCCGCCGGCGAGGCGGGGGCACCCGTAGCGCCCGCCCGGTCACCGGGTCCAGGTAGCTCACCTGCACCCCGAGTGCGGCGGCCACCCTGCCCGCGAGCTGCTTACCCCTGCGCGATACGACCTCGCCACCCGCGCCGTTACCGCTGCGGCGCACGGCAGCGGCCACCTGTGCCCACTCGTGTAATGCCTCGGCCAGGTCCGCGCCCAGCGCCACGTGGTGCGGATCGGCCTCGCGCCCGTCGTCGGTGCCGGTGAGCACCGCCCGCTCGCCCCGAACCAGCAGTTCCACCTCAGTGGCCAACCGTCTCCCCCATCAGTTCGCCGCCGCGGCAGAGGCGTCGCGCTCGCCGGACGACGCCGCCGCGCGAGTGCCGGTCAGCTCGTAGAAGGCGACCGCGGCCGCCGTCGCCACGTTGAGGGAATCGACACCGGGTGCCATCGGAATGCGCACGGCCAGCTGCGCCGCCGCGATCGCCTGCTCCGAAAGCCCGTGCCCCTCCGAACCGAGCAACACCGCCACCCTGCCTGTCGTGCCGTTCGGCAGCCTACGCAGGTCGACCGCGTCCGGTCTCGGTGTCAACGCCGCGACGGTGAACCCGCGCTCACGCAGCCACAGCAGGGCTCGCGGCCATTCGGGCAGCGCGGCGAACGGCACCCGCAGCACGTTTCCCATCGAGACCCGCACGCTGCGCCGGTACAGCGGATCGGCACAGCCGGGCCCCAGCAGCACGCCGTCGACACCGAACGCGGCCGCGTTGCGAAAGAGCGAACCCAGATTCTCGTGATCACCGACGCCCTCCAGCACGGCGAGCACCCTGGCATCGGCGACGACACTCTCGACCGTCGGCTGCGGCACCCGCTCGGCGACGGCGAGCACGCCCCGGTTGAGGTGGAACCCGACGACATCGGCCATCACCTCCGAGGAAGTGACGTAGGCGGGTACCGGCAGCCCGGCCAGGTCGTCGGCCAGTTCCTCGATCCTTCGCCGCACGCCGAGCACGGCGAGTGGCCGGTACGGCGATGCGAGCAGCCTGCGCACCACCACGGTCCCCTCTGCGATCACAAGACCCCTGCCACCCGGCCGGTCCGGCCTGCGGTCGGCGGTGGTGAGGTCTCGGAAATCGTCGAGTCGAGGGTCTGCCGCCTCGTTGACGTAGATCATCTGGGCCACCTGCCGAGTTTCGCATCCGCCGCGCGAACAGGGGTCAGTGCTCCGAATGCTGGGTAACCCGATCCTGCGAACGGCGCCAGCTTGCGCTAAGTGAAGCACGGGTGACGGACGGCACCAGATTGGCCGCTAGCTCTGGCCCCCGCCATGTGCCAACGTTGCCGCCTGGCAGGGGAAACGCCGAGGCCGTCGGGGAGCCAAGGCTGAGGACGAAAAGGGATGCCCTCATGGGTAAGGACGTGGCACCGGGCTCCTTCAATCCCAGGGATCGAGGGCGGTATCGCCGCAAGGTGCAACGCTGCCTGGACACCCTCGCGCGGATGCTCTCCGACGGCAGCTTCTCGTTCCCGCGCAAGCACATCGGCCTTGAAGTGGAGCTGAATCTGGTCGACGAGGCGATGCGGCCGTCGATGTCGAACGCGGCCGTCCTCGACACGCTCGACGACCCGCTGTTCACAACCGAACTCTCGCAGCACAACATCGAGTTGAACGTGCCGCCGCGCCCGCTGGACGGCGACTCCGCGCTGCGGCTGGAGCAGGACCTGCACGCCCACCTGGACAAGGCGAGGGCAAAGGCCGGGCAGGCGGGTTCGTTGATCGCGCCCATCGGCATCCTGCCGACGCTGCGGCAGGAGCACTTCGACCAGAAGTGGCTCACCAACAGCGCACGCTACTCGCTGCTCAACGACCAGATCCTCGCCTCCCGCGGCGAGCAGACACTGCTGTCGCTTGAGGGCAGCGGGCTCGCGGGCAAGCCGCCGGAGCGGCTGCGCAGCTTCGCGGACTCGATCCTGCCCGAGGCGGCCTGCACGTCGGTCCAGCTACATCTGCAGGTGGCGCCGGAGGAGTTCGCCGCGCACTGGAACGCCGCGCAGTGCCTCGCGGGCGTGCAGGTCGCGCTGGGAGCGAACTCACCTTTCCTACTCGGAAAGGCACTGTGGCACGAGACGCGTATCCCGCTGTTCCTGCAGGCGACCGACACCAGGCCAGAAGAGCTGAAGAACCAGGGGGTACGGCCGAGGGTGTGGTTCGGCGAACGCTGGATCACCTCCATCTTCGACCTGTTCGAGGAGAACGTCCGCTACTTCCCCGGGCTGCTTCCCGAGACCGACGACGAGGACCCCATGGAAGCGCTGGAGTCCGGCGAGGTGCCGAAGCTGACCGAACTGCGGTTGCACAACGGCACGGTATGGCGCTGGAACCGGCCGGTGTACGACGTCGTGGACGGCAAGCCGCACCTGCGCGTGGAGAACCGGGTGCTGCCCGCGGGGCCGACCGTGGTCGACATGATGGCCAACGCCGCGTTCTTCTACGGCGCGCAGCGGGCACTGGCCGAGCAGGAAAGGCCGGTGTGGACGCAGATGTCCTTCCAGGCCGCCGAGGAGAACCTCTACACCGGTGCCCGCAACGGCTTCGACGCGCGGCTTTACTGGCCGGGTGTCGGCTGGGTTCCCCCTGACGAACTGGTGTTGCGGGTGCTGCTGCCGCTGGCGAGGCAGGGCCTGCGGGATTCCGATGTCTCCACCGACGTGGCCGACCGCTACCTCGGAGTGATCGAGCGGCGCTGTATCGCGCGGCGCAGTGGCAGCACCTGGCAGCGCGAGAGCGTGGTGAGGGCGCAGGAGCGCGGCTTGGACCGGGACTCGGCGCTGGTCGCGATGCTGCGTGACTACCTCCAACTGGCCGAGGCGGGCGAGCCGGTGCACGAGTGGCCGGTAGCCTGACGGGTTCCGGCCTGCGGGAGGTGCGCGTATGCCCAAGATCATCGGTGACTCACTGCCCGAGCACCGCGCGCGGGTGAGGGCGAAGGTGTTCGACGCGCTGCGCAACCAACTCTACGAGCGCGGATTCGACGCCATCACGCTCGCGGGCGTCGCTGCGGAGGCGGGTGTGGGCCGCACCGCGATGTACAACCATTTTCCCGACAAGGAACACCTGCTGGTCGCCTTCGTCGAGCACGAGGCCGCCGACTACGTCGAGCGGCTGCGCGCGGAGTTGTCCGCCACCACCGACCCGGTGCAGCGGCTGGCCACGTTCGTGCGGCTGCAACTGCGCACGCTCGCCGACTACCACCTGCCGCCGGGCAGCACGCTGGCCTCCGCGCTGGCTCCGGCCTCCTACCGCAGGGTGGCCGCCCACGCCGACCCGATCACCGAGCAGTTGCGAGCCGCGCTCCTCGACGGCGTGCGCTCGGGGCGGCTGCCGCGGCAGGACCCCGACATCGTCGTCCCGATGATCATGGCAGCGCTCGGCGCCAGGCAGGTGGTGGACGTACCGCCGGAGCAACTGGAGGACGCGATCGCCTCCGCGGTCTCGTTCGTACTTCGTGCGGTCGGGGTGGATCAGGCCGCGCCGGATTGACGGGCTCGCCCTGCCGCGATTTCTCTCCTACGATCTTTATGACAGGCTGTCAGATCCGGGGAGGCGTGATGGCGGTGCCCAACTCGTTCTCACAACAGTTGCGCGAGTCCACCCGGCAGGTACACGAGCGCGCGCACCATTCCACCTTCATGAGCGCTCTGCTGGACGGCAGGCTCCCGCTGAAGAGCTACACGAGGCTGGCGGAGCAGTACTACTTCATCTACCGCACGCTGGAGCAGGCCAGTGAGGCCATGGCCCGCGACGCGGTAGGGGCGCCGTTCGTGCTCGAGGAGTTGTACCGGCTGCCCGCGCTGGGCGAGGACCTGGAGTTTCTTCTCGGCCCGCAATGGCGGCACACGGTCAACCCGCTGCCCGCCACCGGGGAGTACGTGCGCAGGATGCGCGAGGTGGCCTTCGAATGGCCGGGCGGGTACGTGGCCCATCACTACACGCGCTACCTCGGCGACCTGGCAGGCGGCCAGGTGGTCGGGTCGCTGCTGCGCCGCCGCTACGGGATCAGCGGCGCGGGCGCGCGGTTCTACGACTTCTCCCGGGTGGGCAACCCGCACGCCTTCCGCAAGCGTTACCGCGGCTTGCTCGACAGCGCCGGTTGGGACGCGGGCGAGCGGCAGCGCATCGTCGACGAGACGCTGCTGGCGTTCGAACTGAACATCCGCGTGCTCACCGAGCTCGCGGCCGCTACGGCGGCGGACCGGGCGGCGTAGGTCGTGTGGCGGCGCTAACAACACCTTGACCTCGACCTAGCTCGACGTAGCAAGGTCAACTCCGCACGCCCCGGTTAGCCGAGTAGGACCACGGCTACTAGGTTGGCAGCTGAGAAGGCTTGGCACGAAACGCTTACAAGGAGGGCCAATGGCCACGTACGAGCTTCCTGACCTCGATTACGACTACGGCGCCCTCGAGCCGCACATCTCGGGTGAGATCAACGAACTGCACCACACCAAGCATCACCAGACCTACGTCAACGGCGCGAACCAGACACTGGAGAAGCTCGCCGCGGCCCGTGACGCGAACGACTTCGGCTCCATCGTGGGCCTTGAGACGACGCTGGCGTTCAACCTGGCTGGGCACGCCAACCACGTCGTTTGGTGGAAGATCCTTTCGCCCAACGGTGGCGACAAGCCGACGGGCGAGCTGGCCGCGGCGATCGACGACGCCTTCGGCTCGTTCGACAAGTTCAAGGCGCAGTTCACCGCCGTGTGCACCACGATCCAGGGCAACGGCTGGGGAGCGCTGTCGTGGGACCCGATCGGCAAGACGCTGATCACCCAGCAGCTTCGCGACCACCACAACAACCTGGTCCTGCCCACGGTGCCGATCCTGCTTGTGGACGTGTGGGAGCACGCGTTCTACCTGCAGTACAAGAACGTGAAGCCGGACTACGTCAACGCGCTGTGGAACGTCTTCGACTGGGCCGAGATCGGCAAGCGGTTCGAGGACGCCAAGGCAGGCCGCAACGGTCTGCTGCTTTCCTGAAGCGCCCGGTACCGCACGAAACGAGGCCCTGTCCCGCGGCTTGCGGGACAGGGCCTCGTTCGTTCCCGAACTGACTGCCGCTCCCACCACGAAGCGGTGCAAATAAGGTTAGCCTAACTTCACCTCGGGTGGCAAGGGGGCTCTGCGAGCCCGCCGCAGCACCAGCGCGCACCCGACGGCGGCCGCCACCGCCGCCAGCCCACCGATGTAGAACGGCGAGCGGCCACCGAGCGTGCCGGCCAGCCACCCGGTCATCGGGCCGCCGATGGGGTTGCCGCCGATCAGCACCAGCACGTACAGCCCCATGACGCGCCCCCGCATTCGCTGCGCCACCGAGGTCTGCACCAGCGCGTTGGCGGTGTTGAGGAACGTGATGGTCGCGAAGCCCAGTGGGACCAGTGCCACCGCGAATGCCACGTAGCTCGGCATGAACGCCGCGACCGTCTCGATCGCGCCGAGCGCGAACGCGGAAAGCAGCAGCACCCGCACGCTCGGGGCACGCCTGCTGCCCCGCCGTGCCGCGGCCAACGCGCCGGTGAACGTGCCGACGGCGAGCATGGTGGACAGCAACCCGTAGCCGTCGGCCCTGGTGTCGAACACATTGGCCGCGACGATGGCGAGCGAGGTGAAGAAGGTGATCCCGAAGGTGCTGACGAAGAACACCAGCACCAGCACCGTCAGCAGTTCCCGATGACCGCGCACGTAGCGCAGCCCCTCCCGCAACTGGCCCTTGGCACGTGCCACGACCGGCGCGCTGAACAACTCCTCGGGTCTCATCAGCGCGAGCCCGGCGATGACCGCCAGCGTGCTCACCGCGTTGGCGACGAACAGCCAGCCGGTGCCGACCAGCACGATCGCGAACCCGGCGACGGCTGGGCCGACGATCCTGGCCATGTTGAACACCGAGGAGTTCAGCGCCACCGCGTTGGGCACCTGCCTCGGCCCGACCATCTCGGCGACGAAGGACTGCCGGGTCGGCACCTCCATCGCCGAGAGCGCCCCGAGCCCGAACGCCAGGGCGTAGACGTGCCACAGCTGCACCAGGCCGGTCACATCGAGCGCCCCGAGCACCCCAGCGACCACGAAGTTGCCCGTCTGGATCGCGATGAGCAGCTTGCGCTTGTCGACCCGGTCGGCCAGCACGCCTGCCCACAGCGACAGCAGCAGCGTCGGGGTGAACTGCAACGCGACCGCGACGCCGAGCGCCACCGGGTTGTACCCGCTCAGTTCGAAGACCAGCCAGTCCTGCGCGATGCGCTGCATCCAGGTGCCGGTGTTGGAGACGATCTGGCCGCTGAAGAACAGCCGGTAGTTGCGGATGCGCAACGAGGCGAACGTGCCACGGCCTGCCGTCGCGGGTGGGCCTTCGGCCGGTTCGCGGGTAGCGGAAAGCTCGTGCTGGGTTCTTGCTTCGCTACCCGTGATACTCACGCCGTGTTGTCGCCTCCCACGATGTCGGTGGCGTCAGCCGTTGCCCGCCATCCTGTCGATGATCTCGGCGGCCCTGGAGAGCACCTCGCGCTCCTCGCCGCTCAGTTCGCCCAACCGGTCGTCCAGCCACGCCTCGCGCACCGAGATCATCGCCCGCACGTAGTCGAGGCCCTTCTCGGTGATCGCCACGATCGCCTGCCTGCCGTCGGTGGGGTGCGGGCTGCGCTCGACGTAGCCCGTCTCCTCGAGGGCAGCGATCACCCTCGTCATCGAGGGCGGCTGGACCCCTTCCTTCGCCGCGAGCTGACCCGGCGTCATCGCCCCGCACTTGTGCACCGTGGAAAGCGCGGAGATCTGGGTCAGCGAAAGGTCCTGACCGGTTCGTTGTGCCCGCAGCCTCCGATTCAGCCGCACCACGGCGAGCCGCAGCCTGCTCGCCAGTGATCGGTCGGAAACGGGGTCGGACACATCCTTAGCATACCTCACGATCGCAGAGTCGCTGGATGTCGGCGTAGCCGGGCGCGCTCCCGGTGGGTGTACCACCGTCGCGGACGGTCGTCGCCGCCCGCACGGCGGCGGCCACCGCCGTGCGAAACAGCAGCGAACCCGTGCTGATCCTTCGCACTCCCAACCCGGCCAGCTCACCGGTGTCAAGGCCGCCCGGCAGGTACAACACGTTCAGCGGTGCCGCCGTCGCGGCCACGAGCGCCTCGATCTCGGCCGCGTCCAGCCTGCCGGGCACGAACACACCATCCGCACCCGCGTCCACGTACCGCCGGACGCGCGCCATCGTCGCACCCACCTCGGCATCCACACCCACCCAGTAGTTGTCCACCCGCGCGTTGACGAACACGTCGGGCACGCGGGCCTTGACCGCACCGATGATCCCGCTCTGCCGCGCCGGGTCGGCCAGCGTGCCGCCGGCCCTGCCGTCCTCGATGTTGACGCCCACGACGCCCGCGGCGGCCAACTCCTCGACGACGTCGGCGACCCGGCCCGGATCGTCGCTGAAGCCACCCTCGATGTCCACGGTGACCAGGCACGGCAACGACGCGAGCAACACGGCGAGTTCAACGGTGGCCCGCCTGCTCACCCCGTGCCCGTCGGGAAGGCCGCGCGCGGCGGCGACCCCGAGACTGGTGGTGCCGATGGCCGCGAACCCGGCGTCCACCAGCAGCGCGGCCGACACGTAGTCCCACGCGTTCGGGAGTACGAGCGGGTGCCCTGCCACGTGCAGGTCGTGGAACGCCCGCGTGCTCACCTGTCCTCACCCTGCCTGGCCGTGCCTTCCGCGCTGCCCTGCGCCGTGCCCTCCGCGATGGCGATCGCGTGTGCCATGCCAGGGCAGGTGTGCGCACCCGCGCCGAAGGGCAACCGCGCCGCCGCGAGGTCCAGCGCGACCAGTTCGCCGGTGGGCGTGCAGCGCCTGGTTTCTCGCACCGGCGCCTCGGCGGCGAGCACCTCGGCGACCGCGGCGGGCCCGCCACGCCGTGTCGCACGTTCGGCGAGGAGGTCGGTGGGCCGGCAGGCCTGGACGAGCAGCCCGATCCGGGCGGCGGTGCGCTCGTCACCGGCGCCGTAACCACCCCGGCATGCCGAGGCGAGCCGCCTCACCGCCTCGTCTGCCTCACCGGGCACCACCCCGGTGTGTGGCTGGTAGTGCCTGGAGACGAGCGCGACATCGTCCGCGGCCACCGGCAGACCGAGCGCCTCGGCGAGCAGCGGCACCGAGGGCCCGGTGCGCCCACCGCGCCACGCGCGCGCGGCCGACCGCAAGGCACCGGGAGCCACGGTCGCCAGTTCGGCCTCGGCGAGGGCACGAAGCCGTCGATGCCGCCGAGGTGGGGCGAACCTGGCCACATTGGCCCGCAGCCAGGCCACACCGGGTCCGGCCGCATCGGCGACGGCGGGCACGGTGTGGCGGGGATCGGTCAGGATGGCGTGGACCCTTGCCGGGTCGGTGACTGTGAACATGAGCCGCGACGCTAGCGTCGCGGCGGTTCGGTCGGCGCCGAAACGTCGGCGGTGCACAATCGTGCGGTGTCCTCCGTCGAACTCGCCGAACTGGCGGGTCTGCTCGCCGACCGCACCCGGACCCGGTTCTGCCTCGCACTGCTCGACGGCAGGGCGTGGACGGCGGGCGAACTCGCCACGCTCGCGGGCGTGGCACCCTCGACGGCCAGCGAACACCTCGACCGGCTCGTCGCAGGCGGGCTGCTCGTCGAGCGCAGGCAGGGCAGGCACCGCTACGTGTCACTGGCTGGACCCGACGCCGCCGAACTTCTCGAAGGCCTGCTCGCACATCTGGACCTGGCGGCCGAACGCGGCCGGACGCTTCGCAGGGCGGTTGCCTCCTCCGCGATGGCCAGGGGCCGCACCTGCTACGACCACCTCGCGGGCAGGCTCGGGGTGGCCATCACCGACGCGATGACCACCCTCGGACTGCTCGACGTCCGCCACGGCTGCGCACTCACCGGCGAGGGTATGGAATGGCTCACCGGTGTGCTCCGCGTCGCGCCCGCGCAACTGCGCGCGGGACGCAGGCCGCTGGTGAAGTGCTGCCTCGACGCGACGGAGCGCCGCTCGCACCTTGCCGGTGCCGCAGGCGCGAAACTGTGCCTGCGGATGTTCGACAACGGCTGGGTCAAGCGCATCGGTACCGGCCGCGCCGTGCGGCTGACTCCGGCAGGCGCGGCAGCGCTCGAGGACTTGCTGGCCATCGACGCCGACTCGCTCGCCGCGGGCTGACCGGGCCGAGGCACTGAGCGCGCGATCCGGGTCAGCCGCCCAGCGTCTCGCGGATCGGGCCCATACCGAAGTAGACGACGAACGCGGCGGAGACGATCCACATCAGCGGGTGGACCCGCCTGGCGTTGCCGGTGGCGGCCTGGATGAGCACGTAGCTCACGAAGCCCGCGCCGATGCCGTTGGCGATCGAGTAGGTGAACGGCATCACCACGATCGTCAGGAACGCGGGCAGCGCCACCGAGAAGTCCCTGAAATCGATGTCGGCGACCTGGCGGATCATCAGCGCGCCGACAACGACCAGCGCGGGCGCGGCGGCCTCGATCGGCACCACCTCGTACAGCGGGGTGAAGAACATCGCGGCGATGAACAGCAGCCCGGTGACCACATTGGCCAGACCCGTTCTCGCGCCTTCCGCGATACCGGAGGCCGACTCGATGTAGACGGTGTTGGAACTGGCCGAGGCCGCGCCACCGGCGATGGCGCCGAGGGAGTCCACGAACAGCGTCTTGCCGACGTTGGGCAACTGGCCGTCCCGGTTCGCCAGGCCGGCCTGCCTGCCGAGCCCGGTCATCGTTCCGATGGTGTCGAAGAAGTCGGTGAGCACCAGGGTGAACACGAACAGCGCGGCGGTGAGTGCGGGTACCTGCACCCACGCGTCGAACGACACCTGGCCGAGCAGCGACAGGTCGGGCAGGCCGATGATGTCCTCCGGCAGTGCCGGATAGCCGAGGTTCCAGCCCTTGGGGTCCGTGCCGCCGGAGGGGCCGACGCCTGCGACGGCCTCGACAACGATCGACAGCACCGTCGCGGCCACCACACCGATCAGGATGGCGCCCCTGATGTTCCTCGCCACCAGCACGCCCATGATCACCAGGCCCACCACGAACACCGCCGTCGGCCACGACGCGATGGAGCCACCGATGCCCAACTCGACCGGAACCGTGGTGCCCGCCGCATCCGGGATGCGGCGCACGAAACCGGCGTCGACCAGACCGATGAGGCTGATGAACAGCCCGATGCCCACCGCGATACCCGCCTTGAGTTGAGCCGGTACCGCGTTGAACACCATCTCGCGCACCCCGGTGACCACGAGCAGCAGCACCACGATGCCGTTGACCATGACCAGTCCCATCGCGGCGGGCCAGGTCATCTGCGGCGCGATGTTCACAGCGACGAGCGCGTTGATGCCAAGACCGGCCGCCAGCGCGAACGGGTAGTTCGCCACCACGCCCATCAGGATCGTGAGCACACCCGCCACCAGCGCCGTCACCGCCGCGACCTGCGGAACCGGCAGGATCGCCCCGGTCGCGTCCGCGTTGGCACCGGGCCCCTCGGAGAAGCTGCCCAGGATGAGCGGGTTCAGCACGATGATGTAGGCCATCGTCACGAAGGTCACCAGCCCACCGCGCACCTCCCTGCCCGGTGTCGAGCCGCGCTCACTGATCCGGAAGAACCGGTCCAGCCGCGACTTCAGCTTCCGCTCCGCGGTCGCTTCTGCCATCACTCACCTGCCTCGATTCGGACCGGCAGCGACACGGCGGAGGTAGCCTTTCCCACGTGGACGTACCGAGCGACCCTTCCCGCACCAAGGGGCGGTTCCGTCCCACACCGCAGCTGCCGAGGTCACTGGTCAACCTCTGGCCGCCGATGATCCTAGGCACCGTGTTGTGGTTTCTGGCCTTCGCCGTGCTGCTCATCACTGGGGTGCGCGGCGTGTGGCTGTGGACGACGCTGGCAGGCGGTGGCCTCGGCATCGTGGGCATGGGCATCATGCTGTGGCAGCGAGCCGCCGCAAGGCGCGGTTCCCGCCCTACCCCGCACGGCCTGTAGCGCCGACGCAGTCGACTGCGGGCAACGGTTGGCTCAGCCGAGCAGCGTGGCGGGCCCCGGATCGTCGAGCAACGCCGCGATCAGCGCTCGCCTGGGCCAGCGCCCGGTCGCCCAGGCGAAGGCCCTGGCAAGCCCCTCGGCGGTGTCCGAGGTGTGCAGGGCCGTGTCGTACCACCACGGAACCGGGCGTCCGCCGACGGTGAGCGTCTCGTGCACGAACAACCCGCCCTCCTCCGGGGCGATACCGAGCAGGTCGGCGACCTCGACGATCGCGGGCAGATCCCGCCAGGCGACGAAGTCACCTTCGCTTTCCACTTCGGCGGTCGTCTCCTCGCTCGCCAACGGCAGGTCGAGCACATCGGCCAGTGCCGGGGCCTCGGCGAAGTCGAGCGTGGCGACGAGAACGCTGTGTGGCCACAGCCCCAGCAGCCACGGCGCGTCCAGCACCACGGCGTCGGCGGCGTCGGTCACGGAGCCGTCGAGCGCGCGCACGGCGGCGGGTGGGCGCACGCCCTCCGGCGAAACCCGCGACAGCGCCGAATGCGCCCGCAGCACCAGACCGGGTGGAACCGACCTGGCCTCCTCGGCGAGCCGGGAGCACAGCCACTGCGCGTCCTGCGCGTCCACAACGGTCAGCTCCCAACGAACACCCATCGCCAGGAGCAGCTCGTCGGGCAGGTCCACGTCCAAGACCGGGTCGAACAACCCGGCCAGCGACTCCGCATCCGGCAGCCGCCACTGCCCTGGCGGCTGACCGGCCAGCAGCGCGTTGTCCGCCAGCCACCGCCGCACCCGGCCGCCCGGTTCCACGAGCATCCGCCTGGTTCGCGGGTCCGACGCGAGCAGCCGCACCGCCTCCGGCCAGGCATCGTCGGCGACCAGATCGAGATCGGCGATGGGCGGGTCTTCGCCCGCACCGGTGTTCTCGGTGTCATCGTCCTCGGCAGGTGCCCGGAAACCGTCGAGCACCCCAACCTGTGTCAACGTCTCGGCGGGCCAGCGCGAAGCGAAGTCGGCGTCGAGCACGTCCAGCGGCGCCTGCGCACCGATCGCCTCGGTGTCGAGCACGTCCAGCAGTCGCGAACCGGGCAGCACCAACTCGTCGGCGCGCCGCCAGCCGCCCGTGCGGTCGGGCAATGCCAGCGCACCGAGCCCTTCCGCGCCCGCGCGGGTCGCCAGCCGCAGCACCGTACGCACCAGCGGCAGTACGTCCACGCCCGCGAGCGCATCCTCCACGCTGCCCTCGACGGCCTCCCGCAGCGCGGGGTCGCGAAGCACCTCACCCGCACCCGCGTGCACCGCGCCGAGCCGTTCGAGCAGCGGGTGCGCCGCCCGCGGGTGCACCACGCGAGGCCCGGCCCCGGCGAGGTCCAGTTCCGCGGCCAGGTCCACGTCGTCCAGCAGCAGCGCCGTCCTGGGACCGGCAACCGTGCGGCCGTCGGTCAGCGGCACGGGCAGGGCGCCGAGTTCGTCGGCGGCGACCTGGTGCCGCTCCACTCCGTCGAGCAGCACCTCGTACAGCCGCCGCCACCAGGAGGGTTCGCGCTCGATGCCGGTGACCGCGTCCACGATCGCGGCGGCGTCGACCGTGGACGCGCCCACCGAGGCGAGCGTGCGCGCCGCCTGCCCGCCGCACAGCGGGGCGGCGACAAGTCCGGGCACCACGTCGGCCAGCAACTCGACGAGGTCGGGCAGTTCGGGGACGAGTACCTTCGCGGCCGCCCCCGCCAGCTCCCCGCCTGCCGCGGCGGGCAACCACGCGTCCTGCGACAGTCGCCGGGTCAGCAGCTCCCGCAGCGTGCTGTCAACCTCCGAGGCAGGAAAGCCCGCGGGCGGCACCAGCGCGAGCCGGTGTCGCGGTGGTAACCGCCGGACGAGACCGGGATAGGCGTGAGCGGCTTCGGCCAACGCCTGCCTGGTCGCCTCGCCCGCGAGGACGCGGCGGCGGGAAGGCTCGACCGGCACCGACGCCAGCAGCCGAGCAGGCAGGCTCACCCGCTCGTCGGTCGGTGTCGGAGCGTGCAGCACGTCGTCGGCGATCGGCGACGGCGCGCCGGTTTCGGAAACGGGAACCGCCCACACGCAGGCCTCGCCCTGGTGCGTGAGCCACCGGGTGCGGTGCCCGTCCGGTGAGGCCAACTCGACGAGTTCGCCGTCGTCGCGGCGGGTCCACACCTGCCCGGCCACATCGACCTCGGCCAGCGCGGGCAGTGCCAGCAGCAGGTCCGCGACCTCGGACCGGATGAGCTCGAGCACCTCGCCAGCCGGCGGGCGCAGCGGCAGGCGAACCTCGGTGTCGAACCCGTCCGGCAACGGGGGCTCGGTCGGCGGCAACGGCCACGGCAACCGCAGGATCGGCACCTCGCCCTCGCGCCCCGCCGCTTCCCGGGTGCGGGTCCGCGAGAACGACACCCCGCCGGTGCGGGACACGATGCGCGGGCACGAGGTGACGGCCAGCACCGCGGCGAAGCCGACCCCGAACCGGCCCACCGTGCCACCGCGCTTGCCAGAGGCCCGCAGTGAGGCGAGCGAGGCCACGCCTTCGGCGTCGAGTGGGGCGCCGGTGTTGGCGACCCGCAGTTCGCCGTCGACCACCCGGACCCTTACCCGGCCCTCGACCCCGGCCTGCGCGGCCGCGTCGGCGGCGTTTTGTGCCAGCTCGACGAACAGCCGGTCGCGGTAGCCGCCGACCCGCAGGTCGTGCTCGGCGTTGGTGTCCTCGGTGAACCGGGTCGGCGAGTCCCGCCAGGCCCGCAGCACCGCGGCGCGCAGGTCGTGGGAATCGAAGTCTGGGATGGCGGACAGCGTGCGGACCTACCGCTCAGCCGACGGGTTCGGTGTCGAGCAGGGAGTCGTCGTAGAACAGCTCCGCGACCGGAACCGGGGAGCTGGCCTCGACCTCGATCTCGGAGTGCGCGCCGCAACCGAACTCGGCGTGCACGACGTGACCGTCCGCCGGTGAGATCTCGTTGCCGCAGACGCCGAACGCGGCACGCAACGACCCTGCCAGCCGCAGGTAGAAGCCACACGTCCCGCACGTGCCCGGAGCGCTGCGGGCCATGTCCGAGCGCGGACCGTACTCACCACGGTGCCAGCGCTGCGCCGCCTGCTGCCTGCCGTAACGCGACATCACCCTGACCCTGCCGAGTCCGGTCTCGCGCGCCACCTCTTCGACCTCGGGGTCGTCGGTGGTCAGGTAGGCGGGAGCGAGCCGAAGGTCGTCGGCCGCGGTCGGGAAGATGTCGCCGATACCGAGGTCGCCCTGCCGCACCCGCCGCTCCCACGGCACCCACTTCGGTGCGACGACGGCGTCGGGACCCGGCGTGTGCACCACCTCGCTGACGGTCACCGGCTCGTCGTGCCCGGTCGTCGCGACGGTGACGGACCACCGCCAGCCCCGGTATCCGGGAAGCCGCGAGTCGAACAGGTGGGTGACCGAAACGGAGTCCTCGACCTCGACTCCGGCGTGCTCGCCCACGTTCTCGGCACCCGCGTCGAGCACGGCGGAGTCGCGGGCCAACTCCACCGCATCGAACAGCTTCCGGCGCAGTGTGCCGTCGTCGAGGGTGAGCAGCAGGGTCATGAGTCTCCATTGTGCAGCACAGTGCCGCGCGACGGTCGGTGGGTTCGTGCCAGGCTGGTGGTCGTGATACGGGCTGCGGGAGCTACCGGCCGACGGCTGCCTGCCACGGTGGCGGTGCTGGTACTGGTGATCGCGCTCGCCGCGTGCGGTGCGCCGTCGAGTGAGCCGACGCCGAACGACCCGACGCGGGTACAGCGGCTGCGGGTCGAGGTGCTGCGGGTACTGCCGCACGACCGCGAGGCGTTCACCCAGGGGCTGGAGATTCACGACGGCACGCTGTACGAGGGCACCGGGCTCGTCGGTGAGTCCACCTTGCGGGCGGGACCGCTCGGCGCCGAACCCGAGGTCGTCGTCTCACTGCCGAAGCCGCTGTTCGGCGAGGGCATCACCGTGGTCGGTTCCCGGGTGTGGCAGCTCACCTGGCGCAGCGGCATCGCCATCGAACGCGATCGCGACACCCTCGCGCAGCGGCGCACCGTCCGCTACGAGGGCGAGGGGTGGGGACTGTGTCACCAACCCGGCAGGCAGCGGTTGGTGATGAGCGACGGGTCGGCGAAACTGACCTTCCGTGACCCGGTGACCTTCGCCGTTCGCTCCTCGGTGGTGGTCAAGGAGGACGGCGAGCCACGTGACGAACTGAACGAGCTGGAGTGCGTCGACGGGGCGGTGTACGCCAACGTCTGGCACAGCGACGAGATCCTGCGCATCGACCCCGACACCGGAACGGTCACCGCCCGCATCGACGCAGCAGGGCTGCTGGACGAGGCCGAGCGCGCGGAGGCCGACGTGCTCAACGGCATCGCCGCGGTGCCTGGTTCGGACGAGTTCGTGCTGACCGGCAAGCTCTGGCCCAAGATGTTCAGGGTGCGGTTCGTCTCGACCACGTGATCACCCGTACGGGCAGGGCTTGAGTACGGCAGGATTGGGCACATGCGTTCGGGTCGCAAGGGGAAGCGGAAGTGGACGCCCGAACCGGGGGCGAGCCAACCACCGGTGGACCGCACGCGGGCTCAACACCCGACACCACCTCCGACGAGGGCCTATCCGCCGCCTCCCCCGCTGACCGCGGACGAGGCGCCCACCGGTGCGATGCCCACGCAGCCCGCGAGGCCGAGCAGGGGCGCGCGGCCGTACCCGCCACCGCCTTCCCCGCCACCTGGGCCGGTGCCGCCCCGGCGCGAGCGGCCCGGCTACGAGTACTACGACACCGGCGGCTACGCCCCTGGCCAGCCCAGGGACGCCGAGGAGGAGCCGACGGCCAGGCACGGCTTCGACGCGGGCGGAGCCGACCAGCGGGTACCGAAGAAGCTCACCGTCACGCGGGTGGCGGCGTTTCGCGGTCGCCAGCTCAGCGGGCAGGCCGTGGCCGCCTTCCGCAGAGCCGCCACGGCCGACGGCGCGGACAAGTCCGGGCTGACGTCGCTGACGTACGCGGTGATGCTGAACTACGCCAGCGACGCGGCGATGGCGGTGGCGCTGGCGAACACGCTGTTCTTCGCGGCGAGCAGCGGGGAGAGCAGGGGCAGGGTCGCGCTGTACCTGCTGATCACGATCGCCCCGTTCGCGCTGGTGGCACCGGTGATCGGCCCCGCGCTGGACCGCATCCAGCGCGGCCGCAGGTTGGCGATGTCCGTCGCCTCCTCGGGCCAGGCCCTGATGTGTGTGCTGATGGCGTTGAACTTCGACAGCTGGGTGCTCTACCCGGCCGCACTCGGCAAGATGGTGCTCTCGAAGTCGTTCATGGTGCTCAAGGCCGCCGTGACGCCGAGGGTGCTGCCGCCGGAGATCACCCTGTCGAAGACCAACGCGAGACTCGCCGTCTTCGGATTGGCGGCAGGCGGCGTGTTCGGCGCGCTGGCCAGTGGGGTGAACTGGGCGTTCGGTTCCGCGGGCGCGCTGTGGTTCACCGCGCTGATCTGCGCCGTCGGCGCCGCGCAGGCCATGCGCATCCCGTCGTGGGTGGAGGTCACCGAGGGCGAGGTGCCCGCCTCGCTCTCCGCGCGAACGCCCGCGCTCAAGCCGCGCAGACCGATGGCTCGACACGTCGTCGTCGCACTGTGGGGCAACGGCTCGATCCGCGTGCTCACCGGCTTCCTGATGATGTTCGCCGCGTTCGCGGTCAAGGCGCAGACCGAGGACAGCGGGCAGAGTCCGTTCGTGCAACTGCTGCTGCTCGGCATCATCGGAGCCGCGGCGGGCGCGGGTGGCTTCCTCGGCAACGCGCTGGGGTCCAGGCTGCACTTCGGCAAGTACGACCAGGTCATTCTCGGTTCCCTCGCCGCTACGCTGGCCGCGACGATACTGGCGGCGATCTTCTCCGGCATCGCAACGGCAGCCGTCGTGGGACTCGTCGGTGCCACCGCGAGCGCGCTGTCCAAGAACAGCCTCGACGCCGTCATCCAGCACGACATGCCGGAGGAGTCGCGTGCCTCCGCGTTCGGCCGTTCGGAGACCGTGCTGCAACTCGCCTGGGTGTTCGGCGGCGCTGTCGGGCTGCTGCTGCCACCCACCTACTGGATCGGCTTCCTCGTGGTCTCGCTGCTGCTCGCGCTCGGGCTCGCCCAGACGTGGTTGGTCAGGAACGGTTCGTCGCTGCTGCCCTCGTTCGGCCGGGGGCGCGCGCCGCGACCCGATCCGACCCGCGTGGCCGACGGCTCGTAGTCTCGCCACTATGCGACGTCTGGTAGTAGCACTTCTGGCGGGTGGCGCGGTCACACTGGCGGGGTGCTCAGCGCCCTCGGCCCCCGAGATCACCTTCTACGCCGACGGCGAGAGCACGACGGCGCAACCGCTCAGCTACTGCGACGCCAAGCTGACCTCCTGCGAGACCGGTGGCGAACCCGCGAACCTGCGCGTGCGCACGGGCAAGCCCGTGCAGGTGTCGCTGCCTTCGGACGTCTCGTCGACGCCGTGGGCCCTCAACGTGCAGTTCCTCGGCCCGGACGGCAAGCCGCGCCCGGTGCGCCAGCAGGTCTTCACCGACGGCAAGCAGCACGCCTACACCGTGGTCCCGGACTCGCCCGGCGACCAGCTGCTGGTGGTGGAGGTCCAGCAACTGGGAGCCGCCTACGCGGCCGACGAGCAGGGCAACCCGATCGTGGACGAGAACGGGCAGCCGCAACTCGTCGTGCGTGGCGTGTGGTCACTTCAGATCGAGCCCGCGGCGCGACGCTGACGCGCAGGCGGGTATCAGGGGTCGAGGTCGCGCGCGACGGCCCGCATGACCTCGGCGATGCGCTTGGTGTGCTTGCGGTCGGGATAGCGGCCCCTGCGCAGGTCCGGCTGTACCCGCATCTCCAGCAGCTTGATCATGTCCTCGATGAGCCCGTGCAACTCCTCGGCGGGACGGCGACGGGCCTCGGCCACCGAAGGCGGCGGGTCCAGCAGGCGGACCGACAGAGCCTGCGGTCCGCGCCTGCCGTCGGCGACACCGAACTCCAGTCGCTGACCGGCCTTGAGGGCCTCCACGCCCTGCGGTAGCGCGGATTTCCGAATGTAGACGTCCTCGCCGCCGTCCTGCGTGACGAAGCCGAATCCCTTGTCCGCGTCGTACCACTTGACCTTGCCGGTCGGCACTGCCCTCACCGTTCCTTCGCTCTGCTGCCACGGGTCCGGCAGCCACCGTCCCCGCACGACGAACGCGCCCCAGGCGTACCCAGGACGCGTGTCCACCAAGCCTATCTCGCCACACACAGTACGGAGAAGCCGAATGCCGACCTTAAGATGCCGGTATGAACACCGCCGTTGAGGACAAGGGAAACCGCACCGTGGGTAAGCCGGGATTGATGCGGGCCGGGATCATCCTGTTCGCCATTGGCATGGTCGCGGTGGTGGCGGTCTTCGTACTCTTCGCGGCAGGTTTGCAGGACCTGCCGGTGTGGCTTTCCGCGTTCGCGGGTGTGGTCACACCGCTGGGCCTTGGCCTGGGACTCATCGCCCTGGTACGCGAGCACCGTCAGCGCTAGCCGCCAGCCAGCCGGGGAACTCGACGAGCGAGTCGAGTACCACGTGGGCACCCGCGGCGAGCAGTTCGGCTCTGCTGCACGGCCCGGTTGTGACCCCTACCGCGATCGCGCCCGCCGCAAGCGCGCCCTGGATGTCGCCGACGTGGTCGCCGACGAAGGCGAACGCGTTGTGCCGCTTCAGCGCGGCGGCCTTCCCGGTGGCCCAGAGATCACCGACAAGCACGTCCACCGCCAGACCGTGCGCCTGCAGGTGCAACGCGGCGTTTCGCTCGTACTTGCCGGTGACGACGAGTGAGGTGCCTGCGGCGTCGCGGACGGCGTCGATCGCGGCGCAGGCGCCCGGTAGCACCGTGGTGCTCGGGATGACCAGGCCGGGGTAGATCTCGCGGAACCGCGACACCAGTTCCGGAATACGTTCCTCCGGCGCCTCGAACCCCCGCAGCACGTGGTCGAGCGGTGGTCCGAGCCGGGAGGCGAACAGTTCGCCGTCGAGGTCGAGACCGGACTCCCGCGCCAGTTGTGCCATCGCCGCGACCATGCCGGGCCGCGGATCGATCAGCGTCATGTCGAGGTCGAAACCCACGCACCTTCCCACCCGCGCCACCGTATGCCTTTACACGGAAGTTGGACGGGTCCACTCCCTTGACATCACTGCGCACTCTGTCAACATATGAATGTGTCTCAGGTCACGAGCTTCGCTCAACGCGCCAGGGCGTCGTTGCGGGAGGAACTGCTGGACGCGGCCACCGAACTGTTACCCGAACGCGGATATGCCCGGCTCCGGATGGCCGACGTCGCCGCGAGAGTCGGGGTGAGCAGGCAGACCGTCTACAACGAGTTCGGTAGCAAGGCCGCACTCGTGCAGGCGGTGGCACTGCGAACGCTCGCCGAGTTCACCGAAGGCATCCAGCAGCGGCTCAACGCGGCGCCCGACGTGCTGTCCGGAGTGCACGCCGCCACCGTCTACACCATCGAACACGCCAAGGAGAACCGGCTTGTCGCCGCGGCGCTCGGCACCGACGTCGCGGAGGACCTGCTCCCGCTGCTGACCACCAGGGGCGAGCCGATCCTGCGGGCGGCCACCGAGGTCTCGATGGCCTACCTGCGGGACCGGCTGCCCGAACTGCGTGACACCGAGTTCGTCGCCGAGACCATGACGCGGTTGACGATGAGCTACCTGGTGCTGCCGGGCCACTCGGCCGAAGAGGCCGCCGACGGGGTACGGGCCGTGATCGCCTCGCTCATCGAATCGTCCACAACGAAGTGACCCGAAGGGAAACGTTCATGACCGGCACCGTCGCACCACACCGGGAAGGGTTCCACTCGCTGCGCCGAGGCGGCCTGAACTGGGACTCCTTCCCGCTGCGACTCTTCGTCAAGGGCAACAAGAAGTTCTGGAATCCCGCCGACATCGACTTCTCCGCCGAACGCGAGGGCTGGGAGTCGCTCAACGACGAGGAGCGGCGCTCGGCGACGTACCTGTGCGCGCAGTTCATCGCCGGTGAGGAGGCCGTCACCGAGGACATCCAGCCGTTCATGAAAGCGATGGCCGCGGAGGGCAGGCTCGCCGACGAGATGTACCTGACGCAGTTCTGCTTCGAGGAGGCCAAGCACACGGAGGTGTTCCGGCGCTGGATGGACGCCGTCGGCCTCACCGAGGACCTGCACTCCTACGTGGCGGAGAACCCGCATTACCGCAAGCTGTTCTACGAGGAGCTTCCCGAATCGCTCGGAATCCTGGCGCAGGACCCGAGCCCGGTGAACCAGGTGCGCGCAAGCGTCACCTACAACCACGTCATCGAGGGCAGCCTCGCGCTGACCGGGTACTACGCGTGGCAGAAGGTGTGCACCTCCCGCGGCATCCTGCCCGGGATGCAGGAGCTGGTGCGCCGCATCGGTGACGACGAGCGCAGGCACATGGCCTGGGGCACCTTCACGTGCAGGCGACACATCGCCGCCGACGACTCGCTGTGGGACGTCGTGCAGCAACGGATGGGCGAGTTGCTGCCTCACGCGCTAGGCATGATCGAGTGGGTGAACAGCCAGTTCGACGAGCCGCCTTTCAGCATCGACAACCAGGAGTTCCTGCAGTACGCCGCCGACAGGGCACAGCGAAGGCTCGGCGCGATCGAGTCCGCTCGCGGCGCCGACGTGGCGGCCATCGACGTCGACCACACTCCCGAGCAGCTGGAGGAGACCTTCGGCGCCGAGGACGCCAAGGCGTTCGCCGAGGCAGCCGCGAACAGGTCGTGAACTGCTTCGTAAGCACCTCGTGAGCAAGTCGTGAGGGGTTCGGCGGCCCTGGTCCGTTATGGTCGGCTGCCGAACCCGTCCACGAAACCCGCGGAGCGCGCGCGTGCCGTTGTTCCTCTCCCGGCTGCTGGCCCGGTTCGCTCTGCTCACCTCGTGGTTCACCCCGGTCATCGTGATCGTGGTCGTCTTCGCGACGAGCTGGCCGCTGATGGCGCTGGCCGAACCCGAGGGCAGCGCGCTGGTGCAGCCACAGAACTACTGGTGGTACTTCGTGGTGACGGCGGCCACGGTGGGCTACGGCGACTTCTTCCCCGAGTCGGCCGCGGGCCACCTGGTCGGCGCGTACGTGATCATCGGCGGGATCGTCACGCTGACGACGGTGTTCACGAAGATGGCCTCGGTGCTTGAGGGAGCGAGAGGACGCCGCATGCAGGGATCGATCACCGTGAAGGCGTCCGGGCACACGGTTCTGCTCGGTTACACGCCTGGGCGCACCGAGCGCATCGCCAGGGAGGTGCTGCACGGCATCGACGGGACACTCGTGCTGTGCGCCTGGGACGAGGTGGGCACGCACCCGATGCCGGAGGACCCCGTCGAGTTCGTGCGTGGCGACCTCACCGACGAGGAGACGCTGCGAAGGGCCGGCGTGCAGACCGCGCACGCCGTGCTCGTCGACGCAAGGGACGACAACGAGGCGCTCGCCGTCGCGCTTGCCGTCGACCACGTCGCCACCGACGCGCACGTGGTCGTGACTCTTCGCGACATGGAGCGGGCCTCGCTACTCGGCTACGTCGACGACCACATCCGGTGCGTGCAGTGGCACACCCCCCGCATGATCACCGAGGAGCTCACCTCCCCCGGAATCGCCGAGATGTACGCGGAGCTGATGACACACGGCGGGGCCAACACCTACTCGGTCACGCTGCCGGAATCGCTCGGGCCGGTGCCGGTCGACCGGTGCCGCGTCACCCTCGGCCGCCGACACGGCGTCACCGTGCTCGCGGCCCGCGCGGGCGAGCGGCTCGTGGTGAACCCCGGCTGGGGCGACGAGCTCCCGGCGGGGGCGGTGCTGTACTACGTCAGCGCGGGCCCGCTCACCTCCGAGCAGGTGGAGCAGGCACTGCGGCAGGACGGCGCCGACCGGTCCTGAGTGCCGCATCGCCGACCCCGACCCGCACTCGCCTGTTCATGCGCGCGGCGGCTCGTGTTCATCCCGGGCCGTTAGAAAAGGCGGACCAGTCCGGTTCGCTTCGGGAGCGCCCATGAGTCTGACCCGCCGTACCGCCCTGCTTGGCGGCTCCGCCCTCGGCGCCGCCGCGTTCTCCGGCCGGAGCGCGGCCGCGACGACCGCCGCCCCGCCACGGGAGTACCCGTTCACACTCGGCGTCGCATCGGGCGATCCGACCCCGGACGGTGTGGTGCTGTGGACCCGGCTGGCTCCGCGACCACTGACGCCGGACGGCGGCATGGCGCCCGGCGATGTGCGGGTGCTGTGGCAGGTCGCCACCGATGAGCACTTCGCCGACGTCGTTCGAGCGGGCAGCGCGCGAGCCGAGGCCGAGTGGGCGCACTCCGTCCACGTCGAGGTCGAAGGGTTGCTGCCCGATCGCGTCTACTACTACCGCTTTCGTGCCGGGTCGCAGTTGAGTCCTGTCGGCCGGACCCGTACCACTCCGCCGGTGGGCGCGCCGGTGTCATCGCTGGCGCTCGCCGCCGTGTCGTGTCAGTCGTTGCCCGCCGGTCGCTACGCGGCCTACCGGCACATCGCCGAGCGCGATCTCGACATCGTGTTGCACCTCGGTGACTACATCTACGAAGGAAGAGGACCCGCCCAACCGAGCGCGGGCCCCGACCGCAGGCATTTGCCCTTCAAGACCACCACGTCGCTGGAGGACTACCGAATCCGCCACGCGCAGTACCGGCTCGACCCGGACCTGCGGGCCGCGCACGCCTCTGTCGCCTTCCTGTGCGTGCCCGACGACCACGAGGTGGTCAACAACATGGCGGGTGACTACGGCGGCAACGGCAACGCCGACCCTGAGACCTTCCCGCGTCGCAGGGCCGCCGCCTATCACGCCTACTACGAGCACATGCCGCTGCGGCGCTCGGCCCTGCCGTCAGGGCCGGACATGAGCCTCTACCGTCGGTTCAGTTACGGCGACCTCGCCGAGATCCGGCTGCTCGACACCCGGCAGTACCGAACCCCACAGGTGGACGGCGCGACCTTCCAGCCGCTGCCGAGCGACGCCTACGACCCGGACCGCACCTTGACCGGACCGGAGCAGGAGCGCTGGCTGCTTACAGGACTCGCCTCGTCGACCGCGAGGTGGAACGTGATCGCGCAGCAGGTCTACCTCGCGGCCATCGACATGGACACAACCGATGGGCAGGCCTACAACACCGACAAGTGGGACGGCTATCCGGCGGCGCGCTCCCGCATCACCGGGTTTCTGCACCGACAGCGGCCTCGCAACCCCATCGTGCTCAGCGGGGACGTCCACGCGGCGATGGTCAACGACATCACGCTGGAACACGACCCCACCTCCCCGGTGGTGGCAACGGAGTTCATCGGTAGCTCGATCAGCAGCGGCAAGGGCAACAACGCGTTGTTCGAGTCAGCGCTGCCGCACAACCCGCAGGTGCGCTACTACAACGGCCGCGAGCGCGGCTACCTCTCGTGCGAGGTGGGCCGCGACGTATGGGCCTCGCACTTGTGGTTCGTCGACGATCCGCGCGATGCGGCGTCCCGGGTACGTCGGGACGTATCCTACGTGGTCGAGGACGGCAGGCTCGGCGCTCAACCAGCCTGAAGCACGACGCGGCCGGCTCCGCAACGAGTGTCGGGCGGGTCGGCCTTGCCCGGTCCGTGCCTACGATCCCCGAGCCGACTCGCCCAGCCCGAGCAGTTCGACCGACTTCTCCCGCATCTCCACCTTGCGCACCTTGCCGGTTACGGTCATCGGGAACTCCTCGACCACGTGCACGTAGCGCGGGATCTTGTAGTGCGCGAGCCTGCCCTGGCAGAACTCGCGCAGTGCCTCGGCGGTGAGCGGGGGCGCGCCCTCGCGCATCCGCACCCACGCCATCAACTCCTCGCCGTACCGGCGATCGGGCACACCGATCACCTGTGCGTCGAGGACGTCCGGGTGGGTGTAGAGGAACTCCTCGATCTCGCGCGGGTAAATGTTCTCCCCGCCGCGGATGACCATGTCCTTGATCCGGCCGGTGATGTTGACGTAGCCCTCGTCGTCCATCACCGCGAGATCGCCGGTGTGCATCCAGCGTGCGGCGTCGATGGCATCGGCCGTCTGCTCCGGCTGCTCCCAGTAACCGAGCATCACCGAGTAGCCCCGGGTGCAGAACTCGCCGGGAGTTCCGCGCGGCACCGTCAGGCCCGTCTCAGGGTCGACGATCTTCACCTCCAGGTGCGGGTGCACCCTGCCCACAGTGGACACGCGTCGCTCGATCGAGTCATCGGCCCTGGTCTGTGTCGAGACAGGTGAGGTCTCGGTCATGCCGTAGCAGATGGTCACCTCGGCCATTCCCATCCGCTCGATGACCTGCTTCATCACCTCCACCGGACACGGTGAGCCCGCCATGATCCCGGTCCGCAGGCTGGACAGGTCGTAGGAGTCGAAGTCGGCCTCGGCCAGTTCCGCGATGAACATCGTCGGAACGCCGTACAGCGACGTGCAGCGTTGCGCCTGTACGGCTCGCAGCGTTGCCGCGGGCTCGAACGCCTGCGCCGGGATGACCATGCAGGCGCCGTGGCTCGTCGCGGCCAGGTTGCCCATCACCATGCCGAAGCAGTGGTAGAAGGGCACCGGGATGCAGATCCGGTCGGCCTCGGTGTAACCGCAGAGTTCGCCGACGAAGAAGCCGTTGTTGAGAATGTTGTGGTGGCTCAGTGTGGCGCCCTTCGGGAACCCCGTGGTGCCCGAGGTGTACTGGATGTTGATCGGGTCGTCGGCGCTCAACGTCGCACGCAGCCGCTCCAGCAGCGCGGGATCGGCCTGCCTGCCGTGCTCGAACAGCGCGTTCCACTCGCCGCTGCCAAGCAGCACGACGTGCCGTAGCGCCTCGCAGCGAGGGCGCACCTCCTCGATCATTCCCGCGTAGTCGGAGGTCTTGAAACTCTCCGCGGCCACCAGCATGGTGATCCCGGACTGGTTGAGCACGTACTCGAGTTCGTGTGCGCGGTAGGCGGGGTTGATGTTGACCAGTATCGCGCCGATCTTCGCGGTGGCGTACTGGGTCATCGTCCATTCCGCACAGTTGGGAGCCCAGATCCCGACCCGGTCGCCCTTGCCGATACCGGCGTTCGCCAGGCCGAGCGCCAGCGCGTCCACCTCGGCGGCTAGCTGCTCGTAGGTCCACGTCCGGCCGGTGAACTGCTCCACGAGTGCGTCACGTTCGCCGAACGCTCGCACCGTGCGGTCGAAGTTGTCACCGATGGTGTCGCCCAGCAGCGGGACCTCCGAGGTGCCCGAGGCGTAACTGGGGACAGCGAGTGCGTCCGGCATGATGCCTCCTCGGCGTCGAAGGGCCAGCACATCGAGTGTAGGAACGCGGAAGGCGCGGCGGCTACCTGCACATGGAGGGGCGGCGCGGATGCCACGATGCGGGGACAATGGCGGCATGCGGGCGCTACTGAACGTCATCTGGTTGGTGTTGTCCGGGTTCTGGCTCGCCCTCGGCTACGCGATCGCCGGGATCATCTGCTTCGTGCTGATCATCACGATCCCGTTCGGCATCGCCTCGTTCCGCATCGCCAACTACGCGCTGTGGCCGTTCGGCCGGACGATCACCGACCGTACCGACGCCGGAGCGGCATCGGTGCTCGGCAACATCATCTGGATCGTCGTCGCGGGGTTCTGGCTCGCGCTCATCCATGTCGTGACCGGGGTACTGCTGTGCCTGACGATCATCGGAATCCCGCTCGGCATCGGCAACTTCAAGCTGATTCCGGTCTCTCTGCTGCCACTCGGCAGGCGAATCGTGCCCGTACCGGACTGAAAGCGGCCTCAGCCGGCTGTGGGCGCGATGTGCGCCTGGCAGGGCTCGTAGGAATCGGCGAGTTCCACCACAAGGCACGGACCGCCGACGAACACCCCACCGTCCACGCCGAGCGCCTTATTACCCGCGTACAGGAACGGGCCCTTGATCTGCGAGGCCGGCACGCCCCACTGGTCGGCGATGACGCTGTGCCCGTGCACCACCCGCTGCCCGCCGAGCTGCCCGAGCAGGATGTCCGCCATGCGCTCACCGTCGGGCCCGCGGAAGGCGTAACGCGTCGTCATCCGGCGCCACACCTCCCACCACTGCTCGATGTCGGCGCCCTCGAGCACCTCGCGCACCGCCGCGTTGACGGCGTCCTCGGTGTCACCCCATTCGAGGTACTCCAGGGTGTCGGAGTGCACCAGCAGGTGTCCGGCCACGTTGGCGACGACTGGGCGGGCGATCAACCACTCGACGTGTTCGGGGGTGAGCCGTTCCTGGTCGGCGAGCTGCCCGCCGTTGAGCTCCCAGCTGCGGGCGAAGCTGCGCGGCCCGAAGTCCGACGGCACCGGCGTGTCGCCGAAGCGGTGCACGCCGAGCAGCAGGATCTCGTGGTTGCCGAGCAGGCTGTCAACACCGCCGCCGGAGGCGGGCGCCTGCCGCTGCAACCTCCGCACCAGGTCGATCACGGCGATGCCATCAGGACCCCGGTCGACGAAGTCACCGAGGAACCACAGCTTCGCCTGCCCTCCGATCCAGTCACCTCGGGCATCGACCAGCTCACGCGCACGTAGCGCGGCGACCAGTTCGGCGTGGTGGCCATGCACGTCACCGACGACGAACGTGGGCTCGGCAGTCACCCCACGACGATATGCCCACCGGTCAAGCAGCGGCGAACGGGTCCTTGACCCGGCCTAGCAGATCGGCGATCGAGTCGATCACGAGGGTGGGCCGGAACGGGTAACGTTCGGCGGACTCTCGCGTCGAGATGCCGCTGAGGACAAGGATCGTGCTCAGCCCTGCCTCGATGCCGGAATGCACGTCGGTGTCCATCCGATCGCCGATCATCAACGTGTGCTCCGAGTGGGCGCCAAGGGCGCGCAGCGCCGAGCGCATCATGAGCGGGTTCGGCTTGCCGACGTAGTAGGGCGAGCGGCCGGTCGCGCGCTCGATCAGTGCCGCGATGGAGCCGGTGGCCGGCAGCACGCCTTCCCTGCTCGGCCCGGTGGGATCGGGGTTGGTCGCGATGAACCGGGCGCCGCCTTCGATCAGCCGGATGGCCCTGGTGATCGAGGTGAAGCTGTAGGTGCGGGTCTCACCGAGCACGACGTAGTCGGGGTCGGTGTCGGTGAGCACGTACCCGACCTCGTGCAGCGCCGTGGTGAGACCGGCCTCGCCGATGACGAACGCCGAACCGTTCGGCCGCTGCGAGTGCAGGAACCTCGCCGTGGCCAGCGCTGAGGTCCAGATGGCCTCCTCGGGCACCTCCAGTCCCGTTCGCAACAGCCTCGCCCGCAGGTCACGCGGCGTGTAGATGGAGTTGTTGGTCAGCACCAGGAACTTGGCCTCGTTGGCTCGCAGTTCGGCGAGGAACTCGTCGGCACCCGGAACGAGGTGCTCCTCGTGCACCAGCACGCCGTCCATGTCTGTGAGGTAGGTCCACTGCTGGTCGCTCATGAGGCACAGCCTATTGCTCTACCGACCGATAGCGGGGTGGATGGTCACCGCGGCCGCCTTGACGACGAGCCGCACCGCGCGGCCGGGCTCCAGTCCCAGTTCCGCCACCGAGGAAGGTGTCAGGTCCGCGCTGATTCCCTCGGCGGTGCGCAGCCGCACCACAGGGCCGTGCGGCTCCAGCGCCGAGATCACGGCGTCGATCACGTTCCTCGGGCTGCCACTGACGGTCGAGTCCGCGGGGTGCACCGCCACCGACCCCGGCGTGAACACCGCGACGGCGGGTTCCCCGGTGGCCATCTCGACCGACGGCACGCCGGTCACCAGCAGCCCTGCCGAGGTGCGCACGCCCTCACCACCCGCGGCCGCCGTGCCCGAAACGAGGTTCAGCCCCGCGATCCGCGCGGTGAACGGTGTCCTCGGTGCGGCGAGCACCTCGCGCGTGGGACCGCGCTCCACGATCCGCCCCGCCGAAAGCACCACGACGGAGTCGGAAAGCGTCAGCGCGTCGAGCGGGTCGTGCGTCACCAGCACGGTGGCTCTGCGGTGCCTGCGATCGCGCAGCACCCGCCGCAGCAGGGCCCGAACGGCAGGCGCGGCGTCGACGTCGAGGGCCGCGAGGGGCTCGTCGAGCAGCAGCAGCTCCGGTTGCCCCGCGAGAGCGCGCGCGACGGCCACCCGCTGTGCCTGCCCTCCGGAGAGTTGGTGGGGTTTGCGGTCGGCGAGTTCGGCGGCGTCCACTTCGCTCAACCAGTCGTGCGCGGTCGCGCGTGCCTGCGCTCGGGTCGCGCCACGCGAGCGCGGCGCGAAGGCGACGTTGTCGGTGACGCTCAGGTGCGGGAACAGCAGCGCCTCCTGCGCGAGCAGGCCGACACCACGCCGGTGCGGCGGCACCGCGTGACCGTGCCCGTCCAGAGTGCGCTCGCCGAGTGTCACCGTGGCGCGGTCGGGCACCACGAGCCCGGCGAGGCAGCCGAGCAGCGTGGACTTGCCCGACCCGTTGGGCCCGAGCACGGCCAGCACGGTGTCACGCGGCACGTCGAAGGCCACCGACAGCGTGAACGTGCCCCTGCTGACCTCCAACTCGGCGTGCAGTGTCACGCCCGCACCCCTTCCAGCGCGCGGGGCCGCGCGAGCACGATCACCACGACGGCAACCACCACCAGCAGCAGCGCCAGCGCCACGGCACTGTCGACATCGGTCTGCGCCTGGTTGTACACCTCCAGCGGCAGGGTGCGGGTGACGCCCTCCAGACTGCCCGCGAACGTGATCGTCGCCCCGAACTCCCCGAGCGCTCTGGCGAAACTGAGTACCGCGCCCGAGCCCAGCGCGGGCAGCAGCAGCGGGACGGTGACCCTGCGAAACACCGTCCACGGGCCCGCGCCGAGCGTGGCGGCGACCCGCTCGTAGCGATCACCGGCTCCGCGCAGCGCTCCCTCCAGGCTCACGACGAGGAACGGCATAGCCACGAAGGTCTGTGCGATGACCACGGCGGCCGTGGTCAGTGGCACCCGCACGCCTGCGGTGACATCGAGCAGGTAGCCGAGGAACCCGTTACGGCCGAGCAGGTAGAGCAGCGCGAGACCGCCGACGACGGGCGGCAGCACCAGTGGCAACAGCACGACGGCCCGCAGCAGCCGTACCGCGCGCCCACGGTAGCGGGCGAGCACCACCGCCAGCGGGACTCCCAACACCATGCAGGCCACAGTGGACAGCCCGGCGGTGAGCAAGGACAGTCGCAGCGCGTTGATCGCCGACGGCGACGTCAGCAGCGCGGGCAGGTTGGCGTAGTCGGTTCGCACCAGCAACCCGGCCACCGGCAGTACGACCAGTGCCAGCGCCAGGGATGCGGGGACCCACAACGCCCACGGCACACCAGCCGTTCGAGAACGGCCGCGGCCGCGGCGCACTGTCTGGTCAGGGCGCGCCAAAGCCCGCCTCACTCAACTCGCGGCTACCGACCTCGCCGAGCACGAGTTCGGTGAACTCGCGCGCGAGTGCCGGTCGCGGCGCGTCGGCGAGGGTGGCGATGGGGTAGCTGTTGACCGCCTGCTTCGCCTCCGGAAACGACACCGCCTCCACCTGTCGCCGCTCGGTGACGTCGGTCTTGTACACCAGGCCCGCGTCGGCGACACCGGCCTCGACCTTCGCGAGCACGGCCTTGACGTTGTGCTCCTCGCTCGCCGGCGTGAGTTCGACCCCCGCCGCTCGCTGCACCCGCTGCGTCGCCGCGCCGCACGGAACCGCGGGCGCGCAGACGACCACCGTCAGGCCGGGATCGGCGAGGTCGGCCAGTCCCCGGATCCGGTGCGGGTTGCCCGGCGCGACGGCGATCGTCAGGGTGTTGGTGGCGAACGTGGCCGGACGGCCCTCCACCGCCGCGGCGCTCACCACCTGCCGCATCGTCGCCTCGTCGGCGGAGGCGAACACGTCCACCGGCGCGCCCTCGATGATCTGCTGGGCCAGCGTGGCGGACCCGTCGAGGTTCAGCCGTACGTCCACGCCGGGGTGGCTGTCTTCGAAGCGGCGTTCCAGCGCGGCGAACGGTTCGGTGAGCGATGCCGCCGCGAACACGGTGAGGGTGGCCGAACCGTCCTGCGACGGCGCCGTGCACGCCGCCGCGGTGAGCCCGGCGGCGAGCAGCGCGATCAGCCCCCTGCCCGCCGACCTCCTCACTGGTCACCCCCGACGGTCTCGATGATGACCTGCGTCGCCTTCACCACCGCCACCGCCAGCACGCCCGGCTGCAGCCCGAGTTCGGTGGCCGCCTCGGTGCTCATCAGCGACACGATCCGGTTCGGACCGCACTGCAGTTCCACCTTGGCCATGACCTTGTCGGTGACGACATCGGTGACCAGCCCGACGAACCGGTTGCGCGCCGAGCGGCGCACTCCGGTGGGGTCCGGTGTCTCGCCCGCGAGCCTGCGCGCGAAGGCCGCGAGCTCAGCGCCCTCGACGACCTTGCGCCTCGCGGCGTCCTCGCCCGCGACGAGTTCTCCCGCCCGCACCCAGCGCCGGACTGTGTCGTCGCTGACACCGAGCAGGCGGGCGGCTTCCGAGAACCGAAACTGCGGCACACATAGCAATATATCTCCGCATATGCGGATGAACCAGCCTTGTGGTCCCGATCGTCGTGAAAGCAAGCTCACACCTTGCCGGATCGGCGCACTAGGCTGGGATAGGTGACGGAGGTAAACCTAGGCATCCCACGGGTGCCCGGTGCGCACCAGGTGACGGACAAGCCACGACCGGACAACCCAGCGCTCATCGACACGTTCGGGCGCGTAGCGACGGACCTGCGGGTATCCCTCACGGACAAGTGCAACCTGCGGTGTACCTACTGCATGCCCGCCGAAGGGCTGGAGTGGATGCCCGGTGAGCAGGTACTCAGCGACGACGAACTCATCCGGCTGATGACGATCGCCGTGCGCGATCTCGGCATCACCGACATCCGGCTCACCGGAGGGGAGCCGCTGCTGCGGCCCCGGCTGGAGGAGCTCGTGGCGAGGATCGCCGCGCTGCGACCACGGCCCCGGCTTTCCATGACCACCAACGGCATCGGTTTCGCCAAGCGCGCCAAGGCCTTCGCCGAGGCGGGACTGGACCGGATCAACGTCTCGCTCGACTCCATAGATCCCGAGACGTTCGAGCACATCACCAGAAGGGACCGCCTGCGGCACGTGCTCGACGCGCTCGCGGCCGCCAGGGAAGCGGGCCTGGACCCGGTGAAGATCAACGCGGTGCTGCTGCGTGGTGTCAACGAGCACGAGGCGCCCTCGCTGCTGCGGTTCGCCCTCGAACACGGCTATCACCTGCGGTTCATCGAGCAGATGCCGCTGGATGCCCAGCACGGCTGGGACCGCAGGCAGATGATCACCGCAGACGAGATCCTGGAACTGCTCGGCACCGAGTTCACGCTGACTCCGAGCCCGGCCGAGCGAGGCGGGGCACCAGCGGAACGCTGGCTGGTCGACGGGGGTCCGCACGAGGTCGGCGTGATCCCGTCGGTGAGCAGGCCGTTCTGCGCCGCCTGCGAGCGCACCAGGCTCACGGCCGACGGCGCGATCCGCTCGTGCCTGTTCAGTACCGACGAGACCGACCTGCGGCTGCTGCTGCGCGGTGGCGCGAGCGACGAGGACATCGCCAACACCTGGCGAGCCACCATGTGGGGCAAACTCGCAGGCCATGAGATCAACGAGGCCGGATTCGCGCAGCCGATCCGGCCGATGAGCGCGATCGGAGGCTGACCGTGAGCTCGGCGACTTCAGGGCCGACCTCGCTCGACGAGGGGGAGCAGCACGCCACCACCGTGCTCGTGCGGTACTTCGCGTCCGCACGGGCGGCAAGCGGGGTGGATTCCGAACTCGTGCGCCTGCCACCGGGCGCGTCGGTGGGCGAGGCGGTCGATCAGTTGCGGGCGATGCATCCGGGTGAGCTTGCTCGCATCCTCGACGCCGCGAGCTTCCTGCTCGACGGCATGGCCGTGCGCGATGTCACCAGGCAGCTCCCCGATGGAGCCGAGTTGGACGTGCTCCCGCCCTTCGCGGGCGGCTGACCCGCCGGTGATCCGCAGCGATCGCGAGTGATTTTCGTCATTTCGTGACCCTGCCGAGAGCGGCCGTTCACCGTGCGTACGCCTGGCTCGCACAGGCTGAGCCGCATGTCGCTCCCACGTCGCATGCTCGCGGCTGCGCTGTCGGCCCTGACCCTGTTCACGCTGCTCAGCGCCCCCGCGGCGGCACACGACCGCCCCGGCGAGCGCAACGTGCGGCCACTCGCGCAGGCGCACGCGCACAACGACTACGAGCACTCCCGCCCGCTGTTCGACGCGCTCGACCACGGCTTCACCAGTGTCGAGGCCGACATCTACCTGGTCGGCGACCAGCTGCTGGTCGGGCACGACCCTGAGGATCTGACGCCGGAACGGACGCTGGAGTCGCTGTACCTGGAGCCGCTGCGCGAGCGGGTGATGGACAACCACGGCAAGGTCTACCGGCGCAAGATCGACTTCCAGTTGCTCGTGGACATCAAGAGCGAAGCGACCAGCACCTACGCCGCGCTGCAGCAACGGCTGCGTGACCGGCGGTACTCGTTCATGTTCACCTCCTACGACGCGGGCAAGGTGCGCCGACACGCCGTGACGGTGGTGCTTTCGGGCAACCGGCCCAGGGCGCAGTTGAGCGCGCAGCGGCACCGGCTGGCGTTCTACGACGGCCGCATCGCCGATCCGACCGACCTCGGCCCCGGCTCCGACGCCGGCCTGACGCCGCTGGTGTCGGACAACTGGACCAAGCTGTTCTCCTGGACCGGAGAGGGCACCTTCCCGGCCCGGGAACGCGCACGGCTGCGCGAGATCGTCGAGCAGGCGCACGCGGCAGGCCAGCGGGTGCGATTCTGGGCCACACCGGACAGCGACACCCCGGCGCGGACGGCGGTGTGGGAGGAGTTGCTGGCGGCCGGTGTGGATCACATCAACACAGATGATCTTGCCGGGCTCGCGGCTTTCCTGACGGCCGCGAGGTAGTCACGAACGGAGCAAACGCGCTCCGACAGACGTGACCCATGCCTCACTTTGAGTGAAAAGTCTCGACTCGGATACGGCTCGATAACGGGGCCTCTACCAGCGAAAACACCATGATCGTTGAAGGTTGCTTGCCGTTACTGTGACTTAGCTCACGGTTGCAAGGATTTCCGATCCGGCTCGTCGTTACGTACCGTCGCTTTTCGGTTGGCCCCGACCGACCAAGCAAGACGGGATTCCGTTGCGCCGAGCCCAGTCCGGCGGGATCCCGAACCATAACCCCGAGCGAAAGAAAACTTCCGGACTGGGACGGGAGGAGACGTCGACCGACACGGCGATGTCAGCCGGCCAACAAGGTCGGTCAGACCTTCGGGTCTGCCTCGTCACTCGACAGGCGCGGAAGATGAGACCGAGTCGAAATGGCTTATCGAGGCAAGCATCGTAAACCTTCCGCTGCGTCCCGAAACATGGCTCGCGTGGCTGTTGCGGGCCTCGCTGTCGGCGCCCCGCTGGCTATCGCTGCGACCCCCGCGCAGGCCGATAGCGTCAACTGGGACGCCATCGCGCAGTGCGAGAGCGGTGGCGACTGGAGCATCAACACCGGCAACGGCTACTACGGTGGGCTCCAGTTCAAGCTGAGCACCTGGCAGGCCTACGGCGGCAGCGGCATGCCACACCAGGCCTCCCGCGCGGAGCAGATCCGCGTCGCGGAGAACGTCCTGCAGGGCCAGGGCATCGGTGCCTGGCCTGTGTGCGGTGCCAAGGCAGGCTCGACCGCCAGCTACGAGAGCAGCAACACCGGTGGCGCCGAAAGCGCCTCCTCGGTCGAGGCCCCGGCCCCGGCCCCGGCTCCCGCGCCGGCTCCCGCGCCGGCACCCGCGCCGGCACCCGCGCCGAGCGTGGCCGAGTCGAACCCCAACGGCGACTACACCGTGGTCGCGGGCGACACACTGTCCAAGATCGCCAGCGAGCACAACGTCGCGGGTGGCTACATGAAGCTCGTCGAGCTCAACGAGGGCTTCATCTCCAACCCCGACTTCATCGTGGTCGGCCAGAAGATCGCCACCAAGTGACCTCCCCGAAGGTCTGATGGTGCCGACGACGGCGCCGATGCCTGCCGATCGCTGATCGGCAGGCACGGAAGGGGTCCCACCGCGTCCCCCGGGCGGTGGGACCCCTCATCCCGTCCCTTGACAACAGCAAGACCGCTCTCGGCCCTGATCGACGGCCTTCGGCGAGCCGCCGTCCGGGGCCACCATCCAGGTAGGCATGCGGCTCCGCGGCGGAGGACCAGCCGGTCACCCGCGTCGGGCCATCACCGGGCGGTACGGCTCAGGGCGAATTGACCCACTCGTCGGTGCCGTCGGCGAAGTGCTGGTGTTTCCACACCGGAAGTCGCGCCTTCACCTCGTCGACCAGTTCGGCGCAGGTCGCGAAGGCCTCGGCCCTGTGCTCGGCGGCGACGGCGCAGGCAAGCGCCACATCGCCGATCTCCAAAGGGCCCAGCCGGTGGCTGACCGCCACCGCCCGCAGGCCGCTCCTTCGCCCGACAACCTCGGACACGACCCTGGCGAGCACCTCGCCCGCGGTCGGGTGTCCCTCGTAGTACAACGAGGTCACCGATCGGCCGTCGTCGTGATCGCGAACGACACCGCCGAAGGTCACCACGGCACCCGCGCCCGCCTCACGCACCAACTGGGCGTGCTCCTCCACCGACAGCTCCGACTCGGTCACCTGCGCCAGCGCTACCCGAGCCGTCGGCGCAAGCTGCCCGTTCTCCTGCTGGTCACCGTTCTCGTGCTGGCTGTCGGCACCGATCCTCGGGTGGTCGCCGCCTGCGATCTGGTCGACGGCATGGTCGAGCACGGCGGCAAGCACCTCGAGCCCGTCGCTCACCCCGCCACGCGAACCCGGCAGGTTCACGATCAGTGTCCGGCCCGCGACACCGGCCATGCCTCGCGACAGGATCGCGGTCGCCACCTTCTCCTGCCCCGCCGCCCTCACCGCGTCGGCAATCCCGGGAAGCTCGTAGTCGAGCACCTGGGCTGTCGCCTCGGGAGTGCGGTCGGTCGGTGAGATCCCCGTGCCGCCCGTGGTGATCACGACGTCGACCTCGTCGGAGAGGCTTTCCCGCAGCGCCTGCGCCACCGGCTCACCGTCGGGCACCACGACCGGTTCGGGCACCTCGTAGGAACGCTCGGCCAGCCACCTGGTGATGATGGGGCCGGTCTGGTCGGCGTAGACGCCGTTGGCGGCGCGGTTCGAGGCCACGATCACCCTCGCGGTGCGCTTCATCGGTGCTCCTCCCGACGCCAGGTCCCGGTCTTGCCGCCTGCCTTGCTCTCCAGCCGCACCTCGTCCAGCGAGGCGGCGGGATCGACCGCCTTGATCATGTCGTGCAGCGTCAGCCCGGCCACCGCGACGGCGGTGAGCGCCTCCATCTCCACACCCGTGCGGTCGCTGGTTCGAGCCGTCGCCTCGATGCGCACGCTGTCGGTGTCGAGTTGGAAGTCCAGGTCCACCTTGCTCAACGCGATCTGGTGGCACAGCGGGATCAACTCGGGCGTGCGTTTGGCGCCGAGGACTCCCGCGATGCGCGCGGTAGCCAGGGCGTCGCCCTTGGGCAGCCCGTTCGACGAAAGTAGCCGCAGCACCTCCGAGGTGGTGCGCACCCTGCCACTGGCCACCGCGGTGCGCGCGGTCACCTCCTTGCCGGAGACGTCGACCATCCGCGCCGCGCCGGTCTCGTCGACGTGGCTGAGCTCACTCATGCTCACTCATGTCACTCATGTCACTCACGATGCCGAGGCTACTTCTTCTTCGCCACGAGCGGCGGCCCTGACCGCCTCGGCGACGGCGGGCGCGACCGCCGAGTCGAACACGCTCGGCACGATGAAGGACGCGTTGAGCCGGTCGTCCACGACGTCGGCGATGGCGTTGGCCGCGGCCAGCAGCATCTCGTCGTCGATCTGGTGCGCCTGCGCGTCGAGCAGTCCTCGGAAGAAACCCGGGAACGCCAGCACGTTGTTGATCTGGTTCGGGTAGTCGCTGCGCCCGGTCGCCACGACGGCGGCGTGCCGCTGCGCTTCCAGCGGATCGATCTCCGGGTCGGGGTTGGCCAGCGCGAAAACCACGGCGTCGTCGGCCATCGTCGCGACGTGCTCGGCGCCGAACAGGTTCGGGGCCGACACGCCGATGAACACGTCCGCCCCCACCAGCGCCTCGTGCAGGGTGCCGGAGAAGCCCTCCTTGTTGGTGTTCTCGGCCACCCAGCGCAGGTTGTCGTCGAGGTGGCGCCTTGCTCCGTGCACGGCCCCGTCGATGTCGACGGCGACGATGTCGGCGGGTGCCTTACGCAGCAGCAGCCGGATGATCGCCGAACCGGCGGCGCCGACACCGCTGACGACGATCCGGCATTTCTCGATCGGTTTGCCGATCACGCGTAACGCGTTGCGAAGGGCCGCCACCACGACGATCGCCGTGCCGTGCTGATCGTCGTGGAACACCGGGATGTCCAACTGTTCCCGCAGCCGTGCCTCGATCTCGAAACACCGAGGCGCGGCGATGTCCTCCAGGTTGATTCCCGCGTAGACCGGGGCCAGCGCGCGAACGATGCGGATGATCTCGTCGGGGTCCTGCGTGTCGAGGCACACCGGCCACGCATCAACCCCCGCGAACTTCTTGAACAGCGCAGCCTTGCCCTCCATCACCGGCAACGCCGCGGCCGGGCCGATGTTGCCGAGCCCGAGCACGGCCGAGCCGTCGGTGACCACCGCGACCGTGTTGCGCTTGATCGTGAGCCTGCGCGCGTCGTCGGGGTTCGCGGCGATCGCCTGGCAGACCCGTGCGACCCCGGGGGTGTAGGCGCGTGAGAGGTCGTCCCGGTTTCGCAACGCGACCTTGGGGGTCACCTCCAGCTTGCCGCCAAGGTGCATCAGGAACGTGCGGTCGGACACCTTGCGCACGCGAACACCCGCCAGCGTGTCGAGCGCCTTGGTGATGTCCTCCGCGTGATCGGCCGACAGCACGTTGGCAGTGATGTCCACCACGATGAAATCGGAGTGCGACTCGACGACGTCGAACGCGGTGAGCACACCGCCGACCCGGCCCACGGCGCTGGTCAGATCACCCGCGGCACTGGCCGACGGCGGGGCTTCCAGTCGCACGGTGATCGAGTAACCGGGCCCGGGAACCGGCATGGGACTACCCCCGCATCAGGAACTCTGCGATATACGGGGAAACATTAGCTCCCCGGGTGTCCGGGCAGACGGCCAGGATGGTGACTGACCAGTAACTATGCGGGCTTGTTGATCTCGGTGTGCGGGTGCTCGTACGGCACGGAGTCCAGCGGGAAGGTAACGTCGCCGAACGGCGAGAGTGCGCCCTGCCGGTCGGCGGCGAGCTCGGAAACCGGGTGCTCGCCCACGGGTACCTCCGGCCAGGTGGGGTCGATCCGCTTGCGCTTGCGGTCGTCCGACTTCGCCACGTCGTCCTCCATCCGCTCAACCAACGACTGAGCACAGTGTGCCCGATGGCCTCGAACGGGAGATATCGTGGTCACGATGGCCGCCACCTCTCTCGCGGACTGGCTGTGCTCGGCATCCGACGACCTGCTGACCAACCTGCTGTGTGCCAGGCGCGACCTCGCGACGCCCCCGCCTGCCGACTCCGCCGTGCTCGCCACCCGCGCGAGCACGGCGGGCTCGATCGCGCGCGCGTGCGAACGGCTCGACGCCGCGACGCTGGCGGTGCTGGAGACACTGCTGGTGGCAGGCGCCGACACCGAACCGGTGCACGGCGCCCGCGTCGCCGAGCTCGCGGGCGAGGACATCACGGTCCAACTCGACCGGCTGCGGGTGCTCGCGCTCGTCTGGGGCGACGACGAGGGACTTCGCGTCCCGCCCGCCGCACGCGAGGTGTTCGGCCCGTTCCCAGCCGGGCTGGGCACTTCCTGCCCGGACCTGTCAGCCTCGGACCTGCCCGGCACGCTCGCGCAAGTGGGTGAGGACGAGCGAGCGTTGCTCGACGTGCTCGCCAAGGGCCCACCCATAGGCCGGACCAGGGACGCGGCGGCGGAGGTGACCGACCCGTCGGCCGCCACCCCCGTGCGGCGACTGCTGGCGCGCGGGCTGCTGCTACGCAGGGACGAGGCGACCGTGGAGCTGCCGAGGGAGGTCGGTATCGCGCTGCGGGGCGGCAGGGTCATCGAGGACGGCAAGCTCCGAGAACCCCCGCTGCCCGTCACCAGGCGCGAGCGTTCCACGGTGGACCAGGCCGCGGCCGGTGAGGCGATGGAGTTCGTTCGCCTGCTGGAATCGCTGCTGATGCTGTGGTCGCAGCAGCCTTCACCCGTGTTGAAGGCGGGCGGGCTCGGGACGCGGGAGCTCAAGCGCGTCGCCAAGGAACTCGACGCCGACGAGGAAAGGGCCGCGCTGCTGGTGGAGTTGGCCGTCGGTGCCGGACTGGCGGCGGCGAGTGAGGAGACCACCGCCGAATGGCTGCCGACGACGCTGGCCGACTCGTGGTTGGCGGCACCGCCCGCGGGTCGCTGGCTCACCATCGCCCGTGCCTGGCTGGAGCTGCCCCGGTTGCCCGGTTTGGCGGGCACGAGAGATCCAAGAGACAAGGCACTCGCGCCGCTGTCGGAGGAGTTGCGCCGACCGCAGGCACCCACGGCTCGCAGGCGGGTACTGCAGGCGCTGTCGGAATTACCCGAAGGGGCCGGGGTCGACGACGTGGAAGCGCTCGTGGCTCTGCTCGCGTGGCGGGCTCCAAGGTGGGGCGGCAGGCTGCGCGACGAGATGGTGCGCTGGGCGATGGCCGAGGCCACTGCCATCGGCGTGGTGGCGCTGGGTTCGGTGCCCGCCGCCACCACGCAACTGCTGGCGGGCGAGCAGCACGCCGCGGCCTCCGCCATGGCGGAGGCGATGCCGAAGCCGGTGGATCACGTGCTCGTGCAGGCCGACCTCACGGTGGTGGCTCCCGGCCCGCTGGAGCCGGAACTGGCAACGGAGATCGCGGCGGTCGCCGATGTGGAGTCGGCAGGCCACGCGACGATGTACCGCGTCGGCGAGGCGTCCGTGCGGCGGGCACTGGACAGCGGGCGCACAGCTGCGGAACTGCACGAACTCTTTCGCACCCGTTCGGCCACCCCGGTACCGCAATCGCTTTCGTACCTGATCGACGACGTGGCTCGCAGGCACGGCAGGCTGCGCGGCGGCACGGCCGCGTCGTTTCTTCGCTGCGACGACGAAGTGCTGATCGCGGAGGTTCTCGGCAGCGGTGTCGCCGACGAGTACGAGCTTCGCAAGATCGCTCCCACGGTGCTGGTGAGCCCGTACCCGCTCGCGGAGGTGTTGCAGGGCCTGAGGGCGGCGGGGTTCGCGCCCGCGGCGGAAGGACCGGACGGCCGCATCGTCGACCTACGGCCCAGCGGCAAGCGGATCGCCGCTCGGGGCCGCCCCGCGCGGCGCGGCGCCGCCGAGCCCACCGGCGTCAGCGCGGAGCAGCTGAACGCCGTCATCGCCCACATCCGGACGGGAGACAAGGCGGCACGCAGCCGCAGGGGCACGGTGGTGCGCCTGCCCGGCGGTGGCGGGGCGGACACCTCGGCGACGCTGGCCCTGCTCGCCAAAGCCACACGCGAGCAACGGGAGGTGTGGATCGGCTTCGTCGACTCGCACGGCACGGCGGCGCAGCGGGTGATCACGCCGGTGCGGGTCGGCGGCGGCATTCTGGAAGGTTCCGACAACGAGCGCTACCCGCTGCACCGCATCACCTCGGCGGCACTCGTGGAGGACTGATCCCGTAGGCGCCCGGATGCGTTCCGGAACGCAGGACTCGCGGGCGAGAGCGCAGGACTCGCGGGCGGGAACGCAGGACTCGCGGGGTTACAGCGAGCGCAGGCCTTCCAGAATCTTCGTCATGAAGTCGTGCGAGGAGCGGTCGGACAACACGAAGCCCGGCTGCTGAACCTGCACGGCCCCGGAGTTCTCGAGGTCGTCCACGATCACCTTCACCACCCCCAGCGGCAGTCCCGCGAAAGCGGCGATCTCGGCGATCGAATGCACCTCAACGCACAGGTCGCAGATGAATCGCTGCTCGGGTGAGCTGACACCGTGGTACTGCCTGCCGCGTTCGGTGGTAGCCACCAACGCCTCCAGCGCCAGTTCCTTCGCGGGCCGGGTCCGCCCGCCGGTGCGCGCGTAGGGCCGAACCAGCGACCGGTGAGTGAACCGTGGCGGGGGCGGGGGCTGCGCGCGGACACGCTTGGTCAGCTGGGCAACGTGCCGGACGCTGCCGAGGTCGAACCTGCTCGGCGAGTCGAAATGCTCGCGGCCCGTGCCCTTGTTGAGGGCCTCCCACTCGTCCACTGTCCTATCCACGCACACCGCCCTGCAGCTGAGCACGCAACTCGGGAGTCAACTGCTGGCCTACCCGATCGACGAGCAGTGTCATCTCGTACGCGACCGTGCCGATGTCCGCCGTCGGCGCGGCGAGCACGGCAAGGCACGAACCATCGCTGATCGACATGAGAAACAGGTAGCCACGCTCCATCTCGACAACGGTTTGATGGACAGTACCGCCCTCGAAGCACCGCGAAGCACCCAATGTGAGCGAAACCAGTCCCGAGGCGACGGCGGACAGTTGCTCCGCCCGCTCCCTCGGCAAGCCGTCGGAAGCTGACAGGAGCAGCCCATCCGCCGACACCACCACGGCGTGTGCGGCGCCCGGCACCCTTCGTACGAAATCGGTGATCAGCCAGCCGAAACCGTCACGCTGCGCCGAAGCTGTCACTGTCCCTCCTCGCCTGCCGCCCGGTTTCGCCCTCACCCAGCGGCAAGACTATTAGCCAGGTCAAACCTGTCGAGGGCACAAGCCTCATTCGCTCGGGTGAATCACTCCGGGTACCGGTGCGGCGCACCCCGAGGAACCGGGTGGCTCAGCCCACCTGTAATGCCGAATCGTGCGAGATCGCGTGTTGCACCACCGAGATCAACACCTGTTTCGCCGAATCCCGCTCCCGCGCGTCGCACGCCATGATCGGAACGGACGGCGAGATGGTGAGCGCGTGCCGCACGTCCTCGATCTGATGGTGCAGCAACCGGTCGAAACAGTTGATCGCCACGATGTAGGGCAGTTTGCGATTCTCGAAGAAGTCGATGGACGGAAACGCGTCCGCCAACCTCCTGGTGTCCACGAGCACGACCGCGCCGATCGCACCGAGTGCGAGGTCGTCCCACATGAACCAGAACCGGTGCTGCCCCGGCGTGCCGAAGATGTACAGCACCAGATCGGAATCCAGCGTGATCCGGCCGAAGTCCATCGCGACGGTGGTGGTGACCTTGTTCGGTGTGGACGAAAGGTCGTCCACCGAAACGCTGGCCTCCGTCATCGACGCTTCGGTCGTCAGCGGATCGATCTCGGAGACCGCGCCCACCAGCGTGGTCTTGCCTACCCCGAAGCCACCGGCGACCACGATCTTCGCCGATTGGGTCGGGCCTGACGTCGCCGGCGTGTTCGCGGACGCGTCAAATTCTCCGAAGCCCACTGAGCACCCTTTCCATGAACTCGATACTGGGCCGGTCTCCCACCATGGACGACGCGGAATGAATGAGCACGAGCCCGAGACCGGCTACGTCACCGACAAGGACTCTGACCACACCGAGCGGCAGCCGAAGCAGCGCGGCCACCTCCGCGACCGACCGCGTGTCGAGGCACAGTCCGCAGATGGACCTGTGCTCGGGTACGCGCACCCGCTCCAGCCTCCTGCCACGCTCGCTGGTGGAGATCAGCGCCTCGATCGCGAGATCGTAGTCCGGTTTCGTCCTGCCCTTGGTACGGAAATAGGGACGGACAAGTCCTGACGTCTCGGCAGGCGACTCGGGCTCGACATCGGCCTGCCTCGGCACGGGAGACGGGGTGAACTCCTGCGAGGAGGGCCCTCGCTCCCCCGCCGGATCGCGAAACGGGGAAAACCCCGCGGCCTCTTGAGGAGGTTCGACCATCCCGCCGCCGCCCATGCCGTAAAGCTCGGCTCCCGGCCCACTCAGCAGCTGCTGCCGATACTCCGTGACATCGAACTCGGAGGGGCCTTGCGAACCGATGTCCACGGGCCGCAACCACTCGGCCGAGTCGTCCAGCCTTCGCCCCGGCAGCGAGTCGTCCACCCGCCGTAGCCGCCAGTCGCTGTCATCGCGGCCGCGGCGCGGGTTGGCGCTGGGATCGCCACGCCTTCGCCCGGCGGCACGGTCCCTGTCGAGCCGACGGTCACCACGTGAGTGCCCGGAATTCACGGGGTTCTCCTCAGTGTTTGTTCACCGAACTGTGTCTATGCCGAAATCTCCATCGGTCCGCTCATGGCCGTGCGGTTACCGCCGCACCGAGCCCTGTAGCTGCGCGCGCAACTCCGGGGTCATCTGCTGGCCCACCCGGTCCACGAGCAGTGTCATCTCGTAAACGACAAGGCCGATGTCGCTGTCCGGCGCACCGAGCACGGCAAGGCACGAACCGTCGGACACCGACATCAGGAACAGGAAGCCGTTGGCCATCTCCACCACGGTTTGGGCGACGGTGCCGCCCTCGAAGACCTGCGCCGCGCCGCGGGCGAGGCTTGTCAGGCCCGACGCCACCGCGGCGAGTTGGTCAGCCCTGTCCTTCGGCAGCCCACGTGACGACGCGAGCAGCAGGCCATCCGCGGATACGACGACAGCATGTGCCGCGCCGGGCACGCGGTGCACGAAGTCGCTGATGAGCCAAGCGAAGCTACCCTTCTGCGCCGAGTTGCCTTGCTTGGGGACACCCGACTGCGCTGAACCCGCCCGTGTCAACTCTTACTCCTTCGCCCCGTTGTGACGGGGGCCTGCCCCCGCCTCGTCGAACTGCTCGCTTCGGTCCGACGGCTCCTTGAGCGCGTGGCGCCCGCTTTGGTAACCACGCTGGAAACTCCGCATTCGGTTGCGTGCCGCCTCCGCCGATCTCGCGATGGCAACCTCGCCAGGTTCGCCCGCCGTCGCGTCGGTGAACCCGTCTCCCTTGCTCGGGCGCACCGAACCAGGGACCAAGTATGCGTTCGGCACCCGCTTGGGCAGCCCGGCCGGGGTCATCTCCTCGCCCTTCGACTCCAGCAGCGCATGCGCTGCCTGCCAACCTGTGTCCGATGCGCTGCGCCAGCCGCTGTCGACCACCCCGGCGACGGGCTCCGAGGAGTCCTGTTCGGAGCCGGGGTCCGGATCGAGGGGCTGCTGATCGTCGACTTCGGAGTCCGTCGCGGCCGCTTCGTCGGCGGCTTCCTCGCTGAACCAGCGCGACAACACCGATTGGTAGATCGGCAGCCTCCTGGTCGGCACGTCGTCGTCCAGTGCGCTGCCCTGGTCGGTCTCGGCTTGCTGCTCCATGGACTCGTACCGGTAGGCCTGCGAGGACATCGGCGTGCTGTGCGGTTCTCGCTTCGGCAGCAGGTTCGGCTGAGCACCGACCCCGCCGGGTGCGGGTTCGTGCGACTCCGAGGGCCACTGCGGTTCGTCCGCACGGGAAGGTGGGGCAGGCGGGGACGCCTCGTGGCTGACGAACGGGCCCGCCGCCTTGCTCGGCCCCGCCACCAGGTCGTCGAGACTGATGGGCTTGTCGAGCGGCGTCAGGCCGTTCTCGTCGGGCACGGGCTTGGCAGCGGGAGGCTCGGCGGGCGTCGGGGGGAGCATCGTCGTCTCCTCCGGATCCCCGCTGGGGAACGGGATCGAAGGCGACGACAGCTCCGAACGCTGCTCCGGCACCGAGGTCCGCGGCAGGGCCTGCACCGTGTGCGGCGCGCTGGTCAACAGCTCGGTCGGCACGACGACCCGCGCGATGACACCGCCCTCGATGTCCTCGTTCTCCCGCAGCCGCACCTCGATGCCGTGCCGCTTCGCCAGGCGTGCCACCACGTAGAGGCCCATCCGCCTTGTCACCGACACGTCGAGGTCGGGCGGGTCGGCCAGCCGCTCGTTGGCCTCGTCGAGTTGCTCCTCCGTCATACCGACGCCGCGGTCGGTGATCTGCACGGCCAGCGCGTGCCGCCTCGTGACGACAGCACGCACGCTGATCTTGGTTTCCGGTTCGGAGAAGTAGGTCGCGTTGTCGAGCAACTCGGCGAGCAGGTGCACCAGGTCGTGCACCGCCCTGCCCTGCACGGCGACATCGGGCACCGAGCCCACCTCGACGCGTGCGTACTGCTCGATCTCCGAGACCGCCGCACCGATGACGTCGGCGGCGGGCACCGGCTTGGACACCGACTTCGTCAGCCCCGCGCCGGAGAGCACGAGCAGGCTCTCACCGTTGCGCCGCAACCGCGTGGCAAGGTGGTCCAGCTCGAACAGGCTGGCGAGCTGGTCGGGGTCCTGCTCGTCGGCCTCAAGCCGGTCGATCACGCCGAGCTGGCGTTCCACGAGGCGCTGGCTGCGCCGGGACAGGTTGACGAAGATGCCGTTGACGTTCTCGCGCAACAGCGCCTGCTCGGCGGCCATCCTGATCGCGCGCTCGTGGACCACGTCGAACGACCTGGCGACCTCGCCGATCTCCTCCCTGCTGTTGACCGGCACCGGTTCCACCGCGTTGCGCGATGCCTCGATCGGGTTCGGGTCGGCGAGGATGCGACGCACCGTCTCAGGCAGCCGCACGTAGGCGACCTCGAGTGCGCTCGAGCGCAGCTGGCGCAGCGGCTTGATGAGGGCGCGGGCGATCACCAGCATCAGCACGACGGTGGCGACGAGCGCGGCGACAACGATCGCGAAGAACACCCAGGCCGCGTCGGTCGCGTCACTCGCCAGCGCGGAAGCCTGTGCCCGCAGCCGGTCCAGCAGCGTGCTCTCCACCTGGCGCATCATGTCGCTGGTCGCCCTGCCGTCCGCGGTGAGCCGCCCGACGTCGATGTCCAGGTCCTCACCCGCGGACGCGCGGGCGAACGCGGTGGCGACGATGCGCTCCCGGTTGTCCACCTCCGCGCCGGACACCCGGTCGGCGTAGAGCTGCTGCTCGTCGAACGTGGCGTTGGCGTTGAAGGAGTCGATGGCGGCCTGCGCACTCGCCTGCGCCGCGAAAGTGCGCTCCAGCAGGTCGGCCGGGAAGACGTCGCGTCCGGCCGCGATCTGCAGCGCGGCGTTCTGCCTGGCCACGAACTCCTTGGCCTCGCCGAGTGCCTGCACCGTCGTGCCACGGCGGAGCAGTTCCCTGTCGGTCACCGCCAGGTTCACCTCGCGGCCGAGTTGCAGCAGATCGCTCAGGATCGAGGTGTAGGTGACGAAGGCGGCCAGGTCGGGGAACGCGGTATTGTTGATCTTGGCGCGCAGCGGGTCGAGGGCGGTGAGACGTTGCAGCGCCTGGTCGTAGTTCTGTCTGGTGGCCTCGTCGGGGAACTCCAGGTCGGCCACCGCCGCACGCAGCTGCCGCACCGCGGTGTCGACCTTGGTGATCTGCGCGTCCAGTGCCGCCCGGTCGGCCGACCCGTTGGCCATCCTCGCGACGGCGAGTGTTCGCTCGCCCTGGAGTTGTTGCACCACGGAGGTCACGCTGGCGGCCACGTCGAACTGGTCGGCGGTTCGCTGGAACTCCTTGGCACTGTTCAGTTCGCCAACGGCGCGCAATCCACCGAAGGTCAGGGCCGTGACCAGCGGGATGATCAGGACGACGGCCAGCTTCGACCGCAGTGGCCAGTTGCGCAGTCTCCACCGGGAGCCACCCGGTTCCACCGGCTGTTGAGAGCCCGCCTGTTCCTGGGCAGCACCCGGCCCGCCTACGGCCGCGGTCTCACTGTTCGGCACCGCTCTACCACCATCGTTCTCCGAGCCGGATCCGATCCCCGGCATCCCTGGCCGAGCACTTCGTTACTTTCCGCGCATTCGCCATAGCCCCCTGTCACCCCATTGGAGGTCAAGCAGCGGAAGCATTGCGTCAGGCCACCACACTGGTCAACCCACGTCTGGTGGATGACTCACACCGAAGCGTCGACATCGTAGAGGTCGACTCCACCACTTGGTCACTCTTTCGTCACACTTCGGAGGTTCGTTTCGCGCGGGAGACACAGAAGGTAGCGAAGACCACCGTGGGATGTAACCCTCGATGGTCAACTCTCAGCAAACTTGAGTGCACAAGTTCGCTGTCAAGGCCCTGTTTTACAGGGCAGAAGTAAACCTACAGTTAATTTCGCCACACTATGTTCCACCCGATCGTGGGCCATAGAGTACCGATCGGCTCGGTTCCGGCACGCATTGTGATGACCGCGCCGGGTCTCTACAGTAGCCGTGGCTCGCTGAGTTGTCGGGGTGTCTTTCGCTCAGTTGGCCCTAACCCACACAAGACACCGGCTCATCGCCTCATACCTGAGGAGTGGCATTGCTTCGACACGGCACCACCACCGAACGACGGCCGCGCAAACGCGCGAGGCTGGCCACGGTGGTCGCGACAATCGGTCTGCTGGCTTCGGTCAGCGGATGCGGACTGCTGGGTGGCTCCGACGAATCCTCCGATTCCGGAGGTAACGGTTCGGTGGAGAAGGCGAACATCACGATCGCGACACTGCCCGCCATCGACGTCGCGCCCCTGCACCTGGCCGTGAAGAACGGGTATTTCAAGGAAGAGGGCCTCAACGTCAAGATCGACCAGGCCGCGAGTGGCCAGGCCGCGCTGACCAAACTGATCGGCGGCGACGCCGACATCACCTTCTCCAGCTACGTCCCGTTCCTCGTGGCGCAGAGCAAGGGTGCCGCTGACATCAAGTTCGTCGCCGACGCCGTTTCCACCACGCCGGACGCGATCCAGCTCGTCACCATGCCCAACTCGTCGGTGAAGAGCGTGAAGGACCTGGAGAACAAGAAGATCGGCGTCTCGGCGCTGAACACGATCTCCGACGCGCTGGTCAAGTCGGTGATGAAGACCAACGGCCTCGACTTCAACACGGTGGAATGGGTCCCGGTGTCCTTCCCGGACATGGCGGGTGCGCTGTCACGAGGTGACGTCGACGCGGCACTGATGATCGAGCCGTTCCTGACCGCCTCGGCCAGCTCCACGGGCACCGTCCCGGTCATCGACGTCGCCACCGGCCCCACGAAGGACTTCCCGCTCGCCGGCTACGGCGCGCTCGCCGGCTTCGTGGAGCAGAACCCCAAGACGGTCGCGGCCTTCCAGCGTGCCATGAAGAAGGCCAGTGACGACGCGCAGGACCGCAGCAAGGTGGAACCGGTGCTGGTGGACCAGGCCAAGGTGGAGCCTGCCATCGCCTCGCTGGTGAAGCTGCCGCAGTTCCACGCCACTTTGGACGCTTCGAGGCTGCAGCGCGTCGCCGACCTCATGGTCGAGTTCGACATCGTCAAGGAGAAGATCGATGTCGGGCCGATGATCGTCCAACCGTCCGAAACCTGACGTGCGACCGGTAGTACGAAATCTGGTCGGCCTGGTCGCGTTCCTGGGTATCTGGGAACTCGCGGCCAGGTCCGGCCTGGTACCGCAGCGCGACGTTCCCCCTGCCAGCGTCGTGCTCACCAGGACAGTCGAGTTGCTCGGGCAGCAGGATTTCGTTCGCGACGTGATAGCCAGCGTGCTGGCATGGGCCATCGCGCTGTGCGCGGCGACCGCGATCGCGGTGCCCGCCGGGCTCGTGCTCGGCAGCCTGCCCGCGGTGCGGGTGGCGACGAGAGCCATCGTGGAGTTCCTGCGGCCGATACCTTCGGTGGCGTTGATCCCGCTGGTGATCCTGGTCATCGGCGGGGGTCCGGAATCCAAGATCGCGCTGGCGATCTACGCCGCGATCTGGCCGATCCTGTACAACACGATCTACGCCTTCGACGAGATCGACCCGCTGCTCATCGACACCGCGCGCTCGTGCGGCGCGGGTAGGCCCGCGGTGCTGGCCACGGTGGCGTTGCCGCACGCGGCGCCGTTCGTGTTCACCGGCATCCGGATGTCGGCGGCTGTCGCGCTGATCGTCGTGGTCAGCACCGAGTTCATCGCGGGGGCCAGCAGCGGTATCGGGAAGTTCATTCTCGAGTCCGCATCCGGCGGCGGGCGGATGGACCTTGTGCTCGCGGGGACGGTGGTGGCAGGCGTGTTCGGATACCTGGTCAACGACGGCCTCGAACGCCTCGGCAATCGGTTGTTCCGCTGGCACACGGCGACGACCGCACAGGAGACCGCATGAACCCGCTGCTCGGCTTCGTCCGTAGATGGGCGCTGTTTCTCGTGGCCGTGGCGCTGTGGGAGGTGGCGGCTCGGCTCGGGGAAAGCCCGTTCTTCCCCCCACCGACGACGATCATCGGCAGCGCCGCCGACACCTGGCTTTCCGGCCCTGCCACCCGGTTGTTCCTCGGCGAAAGCGTGTTCGACGACGTGCTGCCCAGCCTGGGAAGGGTGTTCGGCGGCTGGGCGATCGCGGTACTGGTCGGTGTCGGCCTCGGCGCCGCGCTCGGCAGGTCGAGGACCGGCATGGACTACGTCGGTCCGCTGTTCGCCTTCATGCGCGCCGTGCCTCCCCCGACGCTCATCCCCGTCTTCCTCGTGCTGTTCAGCATCGGCACCCCGATGAAGCTGGCGACCATCGTCTTCGGTTCGGTGTGGCCGATCCTGCTGAACACTGTGGACGGTGTGCGCTCGGTCAGCACCACCCAGCAGGAGACGGCGCGATCGTTTCGAACGCCACGGCCGTACTGGATCGCGATGGTGGTACTGCCCGCCGCATCGCCGAAGATCTTCGCGGGGTTGCGGTTGAGCCTCTCGCTCGCCCTCATCCTCATGGTGGTATCGGAGATGGTCGGGGCTACCGACGGCATCGGCTACGAACTGATCTTCGCGCAGCAACGGTTCGACTTCGCGGCGATGTGGGCGTGGATCGCGCTACTGGGCGCTCTCGGCTACGGGCTCAACGCCTTGCTGCTTATGGTCGAACGTCGCATGCTCGGCTGGCAGCACACCAGTGTCGCCGCGACCGCCAAGACCGCAGGAGCTTGATATGGCAACGATGTTGGAGGTGACCGGCCTCACCCACCGCTACGGTGGTGCGGGCAGCGATCACCTCGCGGTGAACGAACTGACGTTCAGCGTGGAAACGGGGCAGTTGGCCTGCATCGTCGGGCCCTCCGGCTGCGGCAAGTCGACACTGCTTCGCTGCATCAGCGGGCTCATCCGCCCCTCCGGCGGTGAGGTCAAGCTGCACGGCGACAGGGTGGAGGGGGTACCCGAAGACCTTGCCGTGGTGTTCCAGGACTACAGCCGCTCGCTGTTTCCGTGGCTGTCCGTGCGGCAGAACGTGGAGTTCCCGCTGCGCTGGAAGAAGCTCAGCCGAGCAGAACGCAGGCAGCGGGCCGAAGAGGCGCTGGAGTGGGTCGGCCTTCCCGGAGTGGGTGGGAAGTACCCGTGGCAGCTTTCCGGTGGCATGCAGCAACGGGTCTCGATCGCCAGGGCGCTGGCCCGGCGACCCGCACTGTTGCTGATGGACGAGCCGTTCGCCTCCGTGGACGCGCAGACCCGGTTCGAACTGGAGGATCTGCTGCGCGGGGTGCAGGTGCAAAACCACAGCACGGTGCTGCTGGTGACACACGACATCGACGAGAGCGTCTACCTCGGTGACCGGGTACTCGTGCTGTCGAAATCACCGGCCTCGATCGTCGCCGACCTGCCCGTGAACCTGCCCGCGGAGCGCGACCAGATCGCTACCAGGGAGGCGCAGGAGTTCGTCTCGCTGCGCGCAGAGGTGGCAAGACTGCTGCACGGTGGCGCCCCGGCCACCGCCAAGCCATCGGCCTGACAACCGGCCCCTGACCAGCCTGCCGGAAGGAGTCGGCACGCGGTCGCGTCGAACCGCGTGCCGACTGCTCCGTCACTCGGCGGTAGCTCCTGTGACTACTGTGGTGTGGCTACTGTGGCTCCTGCAGCGGCCAGACCTCGACGACACCGTGGGCGACGGCGCACGGTGTGTTCGCGACCAGTTCCACGGCCTCGTCGATCGTCGCCGCTTCGAGCACGGCGAACCCGGCCACGGGCAGCGAGGACCGCAGGAACGAGCCGGTCTCGGTCTCAACCCCCTCGGCGGCGTGGTTGCGTACCCGCACTGCGGTCCCCGCGATGCCCATGAGCACACCGCTGTCCCGAAGCCGCTGGTCGTGCGCGTGCGCATCGTCTCGCAGCCGGGGGTCGGTCCGCTCGTAACCCTCCCGATCGCCGTATCCGATCGCCACGAACTTCGCCATGGCACCGCCCTTCCATGTGGGGTCAGCCGACCACGTCATTCCAGTCGCAAGTGTTGACCCGGTGAGGCGGCGAAACTCATCCCGGCGTGCACCGGGGGGCATCGTGCGGACTCACGCGATGCCGCCCCAGGTCAGTAGATCCGCTCCGGGCTGGGGTCCACCCGGACGTGCACCAGGCTCGGGCGAGGGTCGGCCAGTGCCGCGTTGAGCGCGGGCTTGAGTTCGTCCGGCCGCTCGGCCCGGTAGGCGGAGCAGCCCATCGCGGACGCGAGTTCACCGAAGTCGATGCCGCCGAGGTCCACGCCGGGCAGCTTCTGCCCACCCATCGCCTCCCCCAGGATGCGCACCGCCGCGTACTGGGTGTTGTCGAGGATCACGAACGTCACCGGCGCCTGCTCCACCGCCGCTGTCCACAGTGCCTGAATGCTGTACATGCTCGAGCCGTCGCCGACCACACACACCACCTTGCGCCGCGGCCTGGCGACGGCGGCTCCCACTGCGGCGGGAACCGCCCACCCGAGCGTTCCACTGGCGGCGGCGAGAAAACCGGTGTCTCGAGCGGTGATCGGCAGGTGGTCGTGCAGCACGTTGCGGTGGCTGGGCGCCTCCTCGACCACGATCGCGTCGGACGGCAGCAGTTCGGCGAGCACGCTGTAGACGTAGCCGCCGGACACCGGATTCGTCTGCGCCGGTCGCGGTGGGCGCGCCAGCGGTGCGGGAGCGGCAGCGCGAGAACCCGAAACAGCGGCCGCGAGCTGGGTCACGGCGGGCTTGGTCGTGGACCTGATGCCGGTGCCGTGCGGTGCCCTCGCCAGCACCTGCTCGTCGTCGCTGACCACGAACATCGGCGGCAGCGCGATATCCGGCTCGCCACGGTAGACGTGGTAGGTGAACGCGGGTGCGCCGACAACGACCACGAGGTCGTGCCCTGCCAGGCTATGCGCCAGCGCGATGCGTTCGGGCGTCAGGAAACCGAGAAACAGTGGATGATCCTCTGGGAAGGAGCATCTGCCCGACATCGGGCTGACGTACACCCCCGCCTTCACCTTCTCGGCGAGTGCCACCACCTCGTCGACCGCGCCGTCCTGGTCGACGGCGTCGCCGACCACGATCGCGGGGGAAGCACTCGCCGACAACGCATCGGCCAACTCGGCCAGCGCTTTCGGGTCGGGTGCGAACCCCGCGAGCGCGCGCCGCGCCGCGACCGGCGGCGACTCACTGTCCCAGTCGTCGGCGGGAACGGAGACGAACACCGGGCCGTAAGGCGGTTGGGCGGCCGTGTGATACGCGCGCGCCAGCGCCGCGGGCACGTCCTGCGCGCGAGCGGGCTCGCAGCTCCACTTCACGTAGGGCTTGGGGAACTCCGCCGCGTCCGTGGCACCGAGGAACGGGTCCTCCAGCAACAACGACCGGGTCTGCTGACCCGCCATGATGATCAGCGGCGATCGGTTGCGGTGTGCGGTGTAGAGGCTGCCGAGCGCGTGGCCCACCCCGCCGGCGGAGTGCAGGTTCACCAGCACCGGCTGCCTGGCGGCCTGCGCGTAGCCGTCGGCCATCGCGACCACCACCGACTCCTGCAGCCCCAGCACGTACCGGAAGTCGGAAGGCCAGTCGGTGAGGAACGGGATCTCGGTGGTGCCCGGGTTCCCGAAAACGGTGGTGAGTCCGTATTCACGCAGCAGGTCTCGCGTGACATCGCGTACCGATCCCATGCTTGCACGCTATCCGCTCGGCCCCTCACCTCGGAAGCCACGGCGTGATCGTGATGATCCCGCTATCGCCGCGATCATCCGACGTTCACGTGCGGTGCGAGCCGGTTCGCCGTCGGTGATGGCCGTCACGGGCTGCGGATTCGCACGAACGGTCAGTCCGCGCAGTGCTCCCGCCCCCGCCTGACTCCGGTTTGCAGCCGGGTCATCCTCGCCCGCACGTCCTCGGGTGCGCGGCTGACCCTGGTATGCCGTTGCCCCTCGGCCGAGCGGGCCGCCGTGGAGTTGCTGCCGGGTCCGGTGCGGAACCACTCCGAAAGCGCGGCCTGGTAGGCGGGCATCCGGTCGGTGGGCGTGTCCTCCTCGAGCGGGTGGCGGTACTCGCCCGGCTGGTCCCCGTCGTCGACCGGCCACGTTGGCAGGGTGTCGGCATCCGCGGGATCCGGTACCCCGTCGGGCCGGTAGGCGTGTCGCCCCGCTGGTGCCGGTTCGGGCCGTAGGTGGTCGCCGTACCGCTCGCCCGGCGACCACGACGCCTGCGCTGGTTCCGGCTGCGGCTGTGACTCCGGCTGCGGCGGCGGCAGTGACTCCGGTTGTGGCTGTGGCTGCGGCTGCGGCTGTGGCTCCGGTTGTGGCTGTGGCTGTGGCTGTGGCACAGGGCGTGGCGGCGGAACCGGCAACGCCTGCGATCGCGCCGCCCGAGACGGGTGCGGCTGCTGGATCGGTGCGATCGGAGCCGGGTCCACCACGCCGGGCGGCAGCGGCGACATGAACTCCACGAGAGTCGAGGGCACCACAACGCTCGCGGTGATACCCCCGCCGTCCGCCGTCGCCAGCCACACCCGGATGCGGTGCCGCTCGGCCAGTCTCGCGACGACGTAGAGCCCCATCCGCCGCGAGACCTCCACGTCCACAGCGGGTGGTTCCGCCAGCCGCGCATTGGCCCTGCGGATCTCGACCTCCGGCATGCCGGGGCCGCGGTCGGTGATGTCGATGCGCCACTCGCCGTGCGCGGTCACCGTGCTGACCACGGACACCGGAGCACGCGGACTCGAGTACTCGGTGGCGTTCTCCAGCAACTCCGAGATCACGTGCACGACGTCACTCACCGCCTCGCCGTGCACGGCAACGCTCGGCGGTGTCCCCACCTGGATTCGTTGATAGTGCTCGACCTCCGACAGCGCCGCACCGATGACCTCGTCCGCGGACACCGACTCCGGCAGTGGCCGCCCCGCGTCCTGCCCCGCGAGCACCAGCAGGTTCTCGCTGTTGCGCCGCATCCTCGTCGCGAGGTGATCGAGTTCGAACAGCCCACCGAGAATGTCGGGGTCCTGCTCGTGTTGCTCCATCCGGTCCAGCACCGACAGTTGCCGCTCCACCAGGTCCTGACTGCGCCGGGACAGGTTCACGAACATCGAGTTGACGTTCTCGCGCAGCAGCGCCTGTTCACCGGCCAGCCGCACCGCCTGCCCGTGCACCGCGTCGAAGGCCCGTGCGACCTGCCCGAGTTCTTCCCTGGTGAACACCGGGACGGCTTCGATCCTCCTGCTGTAGGTGATCTCGGGGCGTGGGTTGGGATCGGCGAGGATGTCCTGCACGGCCTCCGGCAACCGGTACTGTGCCACTTCCAGCGCGCTGGACCGCAGGATTCGCAGCGGCCGCAGCAGCGACCTCGCGATCACCACGGTGAGCAATCCCGCGGCGAGCAGCACCCCGAGCACGATTCCGGAGTCCTGCACAGCCGAGCGGCGGGCCTGCGCGGCGAGTGCGTCGGAACGCTGCTGGATGCCGATGAGCAGGTGCTCCTGCACCCGCTTGACCAGGTCCACCGTGGTGGTCGCGGCCTCGTCCCATGCCGAGGCCGACAGTTCGGTGAGCCTCGCTGCTGTCCGCGCGCTCGCCAGCACGGAGTCGGCCATGTCGTTGGCGGCATCCACTTCCGGACCGAGCACGGTGTCGGCGTAGTCCGCTCGCTGCCCCGCGGTGGCGTACTTCAGGAACTCCTCGCGGGAGGCTTGCAGCAACGTCGCGGCCTCCAGCAGCGCGCGTTCGGTGTCCTGCGGCACACGGCCCCGCTCGATCGCCTCCGCGACGAGTGCCCTTCTGACCGACAGTTGCTCCTTGACTCTGGCCAGCGCCCCGGCCGCCAGCCGGGTGCGGACCAGCGTGTCGTCCACCACGTCGGCGGCCGCCTGGTCGCCCTCGTCGAGTAGCCCGGAGATCAGTTCGCCGTAGGAGTGCGCCACCGCGTCGGAGCCCTGTTCGGAGTGCTGGCCCGCGTAGCGCAGCCCGGTGAGCACGTCGAGCCGGTCGCGCATCCGCTCGAAACTCGCCGTGGCCCGCGCTGAGATCGACGGACCCGAAGCGACCAGTGTGCGTTCGAACACACCGGCGGCGGCGTCCACCCGTTCCCGCTGCCGCGACACGTCGCCGATGTCGCCGGTGCGGCCCGCGGCGACGTAGCCGACCGTGAGATCCCGTTCGCGTTGCAGTTCGTGGACCAGATCGGCGACCGTGCTGTCCACGCGTACGCGCTCGGCGGCTTCGGCGAACCGGTTCGCCCGCTGCAGATCCGCCATGGCCCGCAGGCCGAGTAGCGCCACCACGGCGAGGGTCGGCACCACCAGTACCACGATCAGCTTGGTACGCAGTCGCCAGTTGCGAAGCCGCCACCGGCCCCCCGCGCGTCGATGCTCCGCCGCGCCACCAGCAGGGGGACGCTCGCTGCGACGGGTCACCTGGCTTCCTTAGTCGAACCGCAGTCAGGGGGCACGTCCCCAGAAAACGACTTGAGAGTAGCGACGCATCGCCGTGCCCCAGAAGACGCCCGCAGATTCAGCACGATTGCCGACGATGGTATTGGCTCCGTCGGCGCCGACTCCACCACAATGGCGAAAACCACCACCTGATTTCGCATCCGTTTCCCCTCGGCGGCGGCCCGCTACTCCGGCTGCGCCAGGCAATTGCGCTGCTCGCGGGCAAGCTCGGGGGATTGGGCCGAAAACAGCTCGCCCGCCTACCCGAATCTGATTCAGGTATCGCGAAGCCCCGACCCGCTCGCCGCCGCCGCAACCGCGGCGTTGTCGCGTGGGCGACGTATAAAGGACGATGTGAGTAATGGCCCCTTGATCGTCCAGTCGGACAAGACCGTGCTGCTCGAGGTCGACCACGAGCAGGCGGAGGGCGCCCGCATCGCGATCGCGCCGTTCGCAGAGCTGGAGCGTGCGCCCGAGCACGTCCACACCTACCGCGTCACTCCGCTCGCGTTGTGGAACGCCCGCGCGGCGGGCCACGACGCCGAGCAGGTGGTCGACGCGCTCACCACGTACTCGCGCTTCCCGGTGCCGCAGCCGCTGCTCATCGACGTGGTCGACACGATGGGCCGGTTCGGCAGGCTGCAGATCCTCAACAGTCCCGCGCACGGCCTGGTGCTGGCCACCACCGACCGCGCCGTGCTGGAAGAGGTGCTGCGCAGCAAGAAGATCAGCCCCATGCTGGGCTCGCGCATCGACGACGACACCGTCGTGGTGCACCCCTCCGAGCGCGGCAGGCTCAAGCAGGCACTGCTGAAGGTGGGTTGGCCCGCAGAGGACCTCGCCGGGTACGTCGACGGGGAGGCGCACCCGATCTCGCTCGCCGAGGACGGCTGGGCGTTGCGCGGCTACCAGCGTGACGCCGCGCAGGCGTTCTGGGCAGGCGGCTCCGGCGTGGTCGTGCTGCCGTGCGGTGCGGGCAAGACACTCGTCGGCGCCGCGGCGATGGCGCAGGCTCAGGCAACGACGCTGATCCTGGTGACCAACACGGTCGCGGGCAGGCAGTGGAAGCGTGAACTCGTCGCCCGCACGTCGCTGACCGAGGACGAGATCGGCGAGTACTCCGGAGAGAAGAAGGAGATCCGTCCGGTCACCATCGCCACCTACCAGGTCGTCACGCGCAAGACCAAGGGCGAGTACCGGCATCTGGAACTGTTCGACTCCCGCGACTGGGGACTGATCATCTACGACGAGGTGCACCTGCTGCCCGCGCCCGTCTTCCGGATGACGGCGGACCTGCAGTCGCGCAGGCGGCTCGGGCTGACGGCGACACTGGTGCGCGAGGACGGCCGCGAGGGCGACGTGTTCTCGCTGATCGGACCCAAGCGCTTCGACGTGCCGTGGCGCGACATCGAGCAGCAGGGCTGGATCGCACCGGCCGAGTGCGTCGAGGTCCGGGTGACCCTCACCGACGGCGAACGGCTCGGCTACGCCACGGCGGAGAGCGAGGAGCGCTACCGGCTGGCGTCGACGGCACGGACGAAGGTGGCCGTCATCAAGTCGATCGTGGAGCGGCACGCGGGTGAGCCCACGCTTGTCATCGGTGCCTACCTGGACCAGTTGGAGGAGCTCGGCGCCGAACTGGAGGCCCCGGTCATCCAGGGCTCCACCCGCAACGCCGAGCGGGAGGCACTCTTCGACGCCTTCCGCCGAGGCGAGTTGGACAAGCTGGTCGTGTCGAAGGTCGCCAACTTCTCGATCGACCTGCCTGAGGCGTCGGTGGCGATCCAGGTTTCGGGCACTTTCGGTTCGCGGCAGGAGGAGGCGCAGCGGCTCGGCAGGCTGCTTCGACCCAAGGGAGACGGGCGGCAGGCCCACTTCTACTCGGTCGTCTCGCGTGACACGGTGGACACCGACTACGCGGCGCACCGCCAGCGCTTCCTGACCGAACAGGGCTACGCCTACCGCATCATCGACGCCGACGACCTGCTGCGGCCGCTGTAGCGCGAACTCGCCGCGAAGCGCCTCATGCATCGGCCGTCTCGCCGAGCGCGGCCAGTACCTGGCGCGCCTGGTTACGCGCGCCCAAGGCGTTGGGGTGCACGGGTGCCGCCGGTGAGGTGAGCAGCACTGCCTCCACCCACTTCTCGCCCGTGGGCTTGCACATGTCGTGCCCGATGCTGCTGGTGTAGGTGTCCACGAAGGTCACGCCGTGTTGCTGTGCCTGCTGTGCCAGCACCTGATTCAGCAACTTGGTCATGTCGCGCAGGTAGGGGGCGTCTCCGTCGGAGATGGGCACCACCGGCCAGCAGTTGGCACCCGAGTCAGGCAGCAGCACCGGGTAGCCGACCAGGTAGATGTCCGCGCGCGGCGAGCGCTCGGCGATACCGCGCAGCACGTCTGCGACCAACGGGCCGACCGCTCGGATCTTCTCCGCGAGCCGGTCGGTGCCGCCGAAGTTGTAGTAGTCACGGCAGGGCGACCCGTGAGGAACGCCCGCGCCCAGAGTCGCACAGGTGACGATCACCTCGACGAAGGGGATGTCGTTGCCACCGATACCTATGGTCACCAGGTCGGTGTCGGTGGCCAGCGCGTCGAACTGCGCAGCGTTCGCCACACCCCATTGCGGGCTGGTCATGTGGGTGGTGTCGGCACCGCCGCAGCTGACGTCGGTGAACTCCGAAGGTTCCAGTCGCGATGCGACGAGCGAGGGGTAGTTGCGGTCGGATCGGGTGCACGGCAGATCGACCTGGTTGGGGATGCCGGTGCCGGAGGTGAAGGAGTCGCCGAGCGACACGTAGTCGTAGTAACCCCGGCCGTCGGCCGTCGGCGCGGATTGAGCCGCAGGCGCAAGGGCGCCGAGCCAACCGGTGGTGAGCAACGCGGTCGCGGTCGCGAGCGTGGCCAGCGCACGGCGCATCGAGGTCCTCCACGGTGAGCGACTCATTACCCGCAAGTAGTTACTGGAGAGTAGTGTGCGAGTCGCGGCGTTGTCCAGCAGGGTTTGGACAGCACTGGAGAGCACCGCGTTCACTCGCCGTGGGGGCGACCATGCCACGCAACGGAGCCGACATCAGGATCGGCACGTCGGGCTGGCTCTATCCGGCGTGGCGCGGCACGTTCTACCCGCGCGGCCTCGCGCACCCGCGCGAACTGGAGTACCTGTCTCGTCGCGTCAACACAGTGGAGATCAACGGTTCGTTCTACTCACTGCAGCGCCCGCAGCGGTACCGGCACTGGCACGACGTGACGCCCCCGGACTTCCGCTTCGCGGTCAAGGGCGGCCGTTTCATCACGCACCTGAAGCAGCTACGGGATCCGGAAGTACCGCTGGCCAACTTCTTCGCATCGGGGGTGCTGGCCCTGGGTCACAAGCTTGGGCCGGTGCTGTGGCAGTTGCCCGCACGGCTGGCCTTCGATGCGGAACGTATCGAGAACTTCCTGCGGCTGCTGCCCGGCAACACCACCGCCGTCTCGCGGCTGGCGGCGCGGCACGACAGCAAACTCAACTGCGAGCCCTACCTCGACGCGGGCCCCGACCGCCCGGTGCGGCACGCGCTGGAAGCTCGCCACTCCAGCTTCGCCGACCCGGCGTGCCTTGAGCTGCTGCATGACTACGGCGTCGCGCTCGTCGTCGCCGACACGGCCGGAACCTGGCCGTACCTGGAGCATGTGACGGCCGATTTCGTCTACGTGCGGCTGCACGGCGATGTCGAGCTCTACACCAGCGGCTACTCCGACCGCGCACTCTCGGCATGGGCCCGCAAGATCACCGCCTGGCACGCGGCCGGGCTGGACACCTACGTCTACTTCGACAACGACAGCAAAGCGAAGGCGCCCGGCGACGCCGTGGCACTGGCCGAGAAACTCGGCCTTCGCCAGGCGGCACCGGGCGCCTCGCGTTAGCGGCAGCGGTCTACACGCTGCTCGCCTGCCGGGCGTGCGCCCCCTCGGAGATCTCCTCCACCAGCTTGTCGCAGAACGCGGGCAGATCGTCCGGCTTGCGGCTGGAGACCAGCCCGCCGTCGACGACGACCTGCTCGTCGACCCACTCGGCACCCGCGTTACGCAGGTCCGTCTGCAGGCTCGGCCACGAGGTGAGCCTGCGCCCGCGAACCACGTCGGCCTCGATGAGGGTCCACGGTCCGTGGCAGATCACCGCCACGGGCTTTTGCCGCGAGAAGAACTCGCCGACGAACCTCACAACATTCGGGTTCGTGCGCAGAATGTCCGGATTGGCCACACCACCGGGCAACACGAGCCCGTCGTAGTCGTCCACCGACGCCTCGGTGACGACCTTGTCGACGGGGAAGGTGTCGCCCCTGTCGAGATGGTTGAATGCCTGGATACTGCCGGGCTGGATGGAGATCAGCTCGGGGTTTCCGCCCGCCTCCTTGACGGCCTTCCAGGGCTCCGTCAGTTCCACCTGCTCGGTGCCCTCAGGCGCCGCCACGAAGGCCACCCTGCGACCGGTCAGTTTGTCAGCCACGCGTCATCACTCCTTTCAGACTCGTGGTCCGATCGGTGGATACCCAGGCCGTCGCAGAGCCGAAACGCGGTGCGCGCCCGGTCGGGAATTCACGCGGGCGATCTCGGTGTGCGCTTGCTCACCGCATGCAGCGATCGGCTGCCACCGACCGTCCACACCGGAATTCCGGAGCGGCGGGCATTCGGTGTGACGGGACAAAAAGTGACCCCCGGGCCACCGTGTGTCGGTGAGCCCGGGGGTCGAAGGTGAGCAGGACTCAGAAGTCCATGCCGCCCATGCCACCGGTCGGGTCGGCGCCCGCACCGGCCTTCTCCTTCTCCGGCTTGTCCGCGACCACGGCTTCGGTGGTCAGGAACAGGCCCGCGATGGATGCGGCGTTCTGCAGTGCCGAACGCGTGACCTTGGCCGGGTCGATGACACCGGCGGCCACCAGGTCCTCGTACTCGCCGGTCGCCGCGTTCAGGCCGTGGCTCTGCGGAAGGCCCTTGACCTTCTCCACCACGACGCCACCCTCGAGACCGCTGTTGACGGCGATCTGCTTGAGCGGACCCTCGACGGCGATCTTGACGATGTTGGCGCCGGTCGCCTCGTCACCGGTCAGCTTCAGGCTCTCGAAGGCGGCCTTGGACGCCTGCAGCAGCGCGACGCCACCACCGGCGACGATGCCCTCCTCCACGGCGGCCTTGGCGTTACGCACCGCGTCCTCGATGCGGTGCTTGCGCTCCTTGAGCTCCACCTCGGTGGCGGCACCGGCCTTGATGACCGCGACACCACCGGCCAGCTTCGCCAGCCGCTCCTGCAGCTTCTCCCGGTCGTAGTCGGAGTCGCTGTTCTCGATCTCCGCGCGGATCTGGTTGACCCGACCCTGGATCTGGTCGGCGTCACCAGCGCCCTCGACGATCGTGGTCTCGTCCTTGGTCACCACGACCTTACGAGCACGACCCAGCAGCGAGATGTCGGCGTTCTCCAGCTTCAGGCCGACGTCCTCGCTGATCACCTGGCCACCGGTCAGGATCGCCATGTCCTGCAGCATCGCCTTGCGGCGGTCGCCGAAGCCAGGAGCCTTCACGGCCACGGACTTGAACGTGCCGCGGATCTTGTTGACGACCAGGGTGGCCAGCGCCTCGCCCTCGACGTCCTCGGCGATGATCAGCAGCGACTTGCCCGCCTGCATGACCTTCTCGAGAACCGGCAGCATGTCCTTGACGTTCGAGATCTTCGATCCGAACAGCAGGACGTAGGGGTCCTCCAGGACAGCTTCCTGGCGCTCCGCGTCGGTCACGAAGTAGCCGGAGATGTAGCCCTTGTCGAAGCGCATACCCTCGGTGAGCTCCAGCTCCAGCCCGAAGGTGTTGGACTCCTCGACGGTGACGACACCTTCCTTGCCGACCTTGTCCAGCGCCTCGGCGATCAGCTCACCGATGGTGCGGTCGGCCGCGGAGATCGAGGCCGTGGCAGCGATCTGCTCCTTGGTCTCGACTTCCTGAGCCATCTTGTGCAGCTGCTCGGTCACAGCCTCGACGGCCTGCTCGATACCGCGCTTCAACGCGATCGGGTCAGCACCCGCCGCGACGTTGCGCAGCCCTTCCTTGACAAGGGCCTGAGCCAGCACAGTGGCTGTCGTGGTGCCGTCACCAGCCACGTCGTCGGTCTTCTTGGCAACTTCCTTGACGAGTTCCGCGCCGATCTTCTCCCACGGATCCTCGAGCTCGATTTCCTTCGCGATCGAGACACCGTCATTGGTGATCGTCGGCGCGCCCCACTTCTTCTCGAGCACGACGTTACGGCCACGGGGGCCGAGCGTCACCTTGACGGCCTCGGCGAGGGTGTTCAAACCGCGCTCAAGACCGCGGCGGGCGTCCTCGTCGAACGCAATCAGTTTGGCCATTGCGGTGTGGTCCTCCGATAGTCAGGACACGTCCTCGGCCAGGCTCGGTGCCCGCGACGGACGACCAGTTCGGCTTATCCGAACGTGGCCTCACCGTCCCGACCTTCAGGCGGCGGTCGGCGACCAGCCGCCTGGCACTCAACGGTGCCGAGTGCCAATTCCGTGTTTAGCACTCTCAAGGGGAGAGTGCAAGCTGAGGGTCACCCTCCGGAACCGGGCACCACCGGGATCGAGGTCGGCGGTGGATTGTCACCGGACTGCTGCGCCGTCGGTTCGCCGGTGCCCGGACCCACCGGGATGTCAGGCGCCGGGGTACTGCTCGAGGTGGTCGCGGGCTGGTCGCCACCCTGCTCGTCGCCCCCGAGCAGGAGCAGCAGCGCCGTGACGCCGCCGCCCACCACGACCACGGCCGCGAGCAACCACGCGATCCACGCCTTGCCGCGCTTGCCGCCTCCACCCGGGCCACCGGGAGGCCCGTACCCGGGCGGCCCGCCGAAGCCCGGCGGCGGCCCCTGCGGATGCATCCCACCCATACCCGGCGGCTGCATGCCGGGCGCCGTGCCGTACTGCTGGTGCGGTCCTGGCTGGGCGAACCCCCCGGGAGGGGGCGCCGGGTGCCCCGGCTGCTGCCCGAAGCCGGGCTGGACGTGTTGCGGCCCCGGTTGCCCCGGCTGCCCTGGCTGCGCGGGCTGTCCCGGTTGCTGCCCCGGCTGCGGTCCCGGTTGCGGCCCCGGCTGCTGCCCGTAGGTGTGCACGGGTTTCCCCTCTCCGTGTTGCCCGACGGCGACCGGCCGCCTGCCCGGCATGGTGGTCGACAGCGCCGGGCGCGGTTGCAGTGCCTCGCGCGCTGCCGAGATCAAAGCGACACAGCTTTCGTAGCGGTCGGCCGCGTTCTTCGCCAAACCCTTGCGGACGACGTCGTCGACGACGGGCGGCAGCGCGGGCACGGCCTGGGAGACCGAAGGCGGCTCGCCACCGAGGTGCCCCTTGATCACCGCCTGCACGTCGCCCCGAAACGGTGGGCCCCCGGTGAGGCAGGCGTAGAGCATGCAGGCCAGCGCGTACTGGTCGGTGCGGCCGTCCAGCGGTTCCCCGCGCAGGTGCTCCGGCGCCGCATAGGTCGGCGAGCCGAGGAAATCGCCGCCACGGGTGCGATGGCCCGTCGTGCCTCGCCTGGTGAGACCGAAGTCGGCGATGTAGACGTGTTCCCGTGCCGACTCCCTGCTCGTCACCAGCACGTTCGCAGGCTTGACGTCCAGATGCACCAGGCCGCGGTTGTGCAGGGTGTCGAGGGCATCCGCGACCTGGTCGAGCAGACCGACGGCCCGCTGCGGCTTCATCGGCTCGCCGCCGATGAGGCTGGCCAGGTCGGAGCCGTCGACGAGCCGCATGGCGATGTAGAGCATGCCGTCGAGCTCGCCGAAGTCGTACAGCGGCACGATGTTGGCGTGATCGATGGCCGAGGTGTTGCGCGCCTCGTCGACGAAACGCTCGCGGAACTCGGCGTCCGCGCCGAGATGCTCACCGATGACCTTCAACGCCACCTTGCGGCCGAGCCGCACGTCGGTGGCCCGGTACATCACGCTCATGCCGCCGCGGCCGAGCACACCGTCGATGCGGTAGTTGCCCAACCTGCGACCGGTGAGGTCCCCCGACACATCGCCTGTCACGGAGCGCAGCCTAGCGCCCACGCCGATCGCACGACGAGCAGTCGCCCTGTTCGGTGCGGGCGCTCCCGCCCCGGACTAGGAGACCTTGCGAACGTCGGCGGCCTGGCTGCGACCGTCGCGTCCCGCCGTTATCTCGAATTCCACCCGGTCACCCTCGTCGAGGGTCCGGAAACCGTCCGCCTGAATGGCGGAGTAATGTACGAAGACGTCCGGGCCGTCAGGTGACTCGATGAACCCGTAGCCCTTTTCCGCGTTGAACCACTTGACCGTGCCGACAGCCACGGCGTCCTCCTTGCTACATACCACAAACACGAGCAGTCCCGCCTGCCGCGTTCCAAGCGTCGATCACGCTACCCGAATCAGGGCCGTGGGCAATGGTCAATTTGTGGTAAACGGCGGCCGCATTCGCGGTCCGGGTCGCGGTTCAGTCGCGGCCGCGAGCCTGCACGAGCAACGTGGCAGGTCCGGCGAAGTCGAGCACGAGCCCTTCTCCGGTGCGCACGGACTGCGGGCCGGACGGGTCGACCGCCCGCAGCCGGACCTGCACCGTGTCCGGATAGGCGAGCAGGAATCGAGGCACCACGGTGATCACCTCACCCGCACGCAACGTGAACGAGTCCACCGGTCCCCTGCTGGCGAGCAGCAACAGACCGGTGCCGCTGAAGTGCTCCAGGAAACCGGCGTCACCGCCGAACAGCGCCTGCAGCGCGGGCCACGGATGATCCCTGCGCACGGTGGCAGGCCGCGCGAGCACGCTGTCACGCACCACCGACCAGCCGATCTTGCCGTCGAACTCGAGCGGATGGACGTCGCCGGGCTCGGCAGGTGCCAGGTCGAGCCAGCCACCCTCGGCGGGTGCCGTGAACACCGAAGCACTCCTGCCACGGCCCGATCTCGTCGGTGTCACGCCGAAGCTGCTCGCCACCAGGGTGGCGGGGTCGGCCTCCACCGCCTCCCCCGCCGCCAGCGAGATCCTGGCTACGCCGAAGCTGGGTGTGTGCCGAGTGTGTACCCGCATCGCCGCCTACCTGGACGGCACTTGCGCCACCACCCAGGCCGACAGTGCCGACGGGTTGCGGGTCTGAGTCAGGACCTGACCGGGACCGGCGAAGTCGAACACGAAACCCTCGCCGCTCTTCAGCGACTGGATGGCCCCGGAGGAGACCTTTCGCAACTGCGACTGCACCGTGTCCGCGTAGGCCACGACGTGTCCGGAGTCGATCGTGATCATCTCCCCTTGTTGCAGCGTCACCAGGTCGAGCGCGCCGTAACACGCCACGACGAGCTGCCCCTGCCCGGTGGCGTGCGTCAGGAACCCGCCCTCACCGCCGAACAGCTGGCCGAACCCTCCCCACCTGGTCTCGGTCTGCACGCCGTAGGCGGAGGCAAGCCACGAACCTCGCGTGACGCACCACCCGGTCCGACCGTCCAGGTTGATCGTCTGGAGGTCACCGGGCAGGTGGGCGGCGATGTCCACCCAGCCGCCGTTCTGCGGCGCGGTGAACGTGGACACGAACAGCGACTCGCCACCCAGCAACGCCCTGCCGAGACCCTTCAGCACACCGCCCTGCGCCTGCGACTGCACGTGAACGCCGTAGCTGGTCGCCACCATCGCCCCCGCCTCGACCTGTGCCGGCTCCCCCGGCGCGAGCAGCAACCTGGCAACCGCGAACGACGGCTGGTGCCGCACCTGAACCTGCATGGACCCTCCCCTGACACGCGCCTGTGTTGTGCGGGGAGAGTCTTGCACGAGCCCGAACGCGAGAGAGGATGGTCGTCGTGATCTCCGTCGAAGAGCACCGAGCAACTGTCACCGAACTGCTCGGCACCCGCCCCGCAGTGGAACTGCCCCTTGCCGACTGTGCGGGCCTCGTACTGGCCGAGGACGTGCGAGCGGGCGTCTCACTTCCCCCGTTCGACAACTCGGCCATGGACGGCTACGCCGTGCGGGCCGTCGACGTCGCGGGCGCGAGCGAGGAGACGCCCGTCGAACTGCCGGTGGCCGAGGACATCCCTGCCGGACGCACCGACGTGCCCGCACTGCTGCCCGGTACCGCCCACCGGATCATGACGGGCGCACCGGTACCGCCCGGCGCCGACAGCGTCGTGGTGGTGGAACGCACCGACCGTGGCGCCGAGCGGGTCCGCGTGTTCGGTCCGGCCGAACCGGGTGCCCACATCCGCCGCACCGGCGAGGACGTGGCGAGCGGTTCCGCCGCACTGGCCAGCGGAATCGTGCTCGGACCCGCGCAACTGGGGCTGGCATCGGCCGTCGGACTCGACCGGCTGCCCGTACACGCACCGCCCAGGGTGCTCGTTGTCTCGACGGGCACCGAGTTGGTGCTGCCGCCGAACCCGCTTCGGCACGGCCAGATCTACGAGTCCAACAGCGTCATGCTGGTCGCCGCACTGCGCGCGCTGGGCTGCCAGGTGGAGTCGGTCCGCAGCGTCGCCGACGACGTCGAGCAGTTCCGCGCGAGTGTCGAACCCAAGCTCGCGCAGGCGGACCTACTCGTCACCTCGGGTGGAGTCAGCGCGGGCGCCTACGAGGTTGTCAAGGACAGCCTGGCCGATGTGGGTGTCAGCTTCGCGAAGGTCGCGATGCAGCCAGGTGGCCCGCAGGGCTGCGGGCGCTGGAACGGCGTTCCTGTCGTGACGCTGCCCGGCAACCCGGTGAGCGTGCTCGTGTCGTTCGAGGCGTTCCTGCGGCCCGCACTGCTGACCTCCCTCGGGCACACCGACGTCGAACGGCAGCGGGTGCGGGCACGGCTCACCGAGACACTTCGCTCGCCGAAGGGCAAACGTCAGTTCCGCCGCGGCTACTACACCCACGCGCAAGGCCAGGTGACCGGAGTCGTTGGCCCACGTGGCGGGCCGGGTTCGCACCTGCTTGCCGCGTTCACACAGGCCAACTGCCTCATCGTGATCGAGGAGGACGTCACCGAGGTCGAGCGCGACGCCGAGGTCGACGTGTTGCTGTTCTAGGCTCGCCCGTTATGGGCTTTTTCTCGTGGATCGTCTTCGGTGCACTGGCGGGCTGGGCCGCCAACCTCATCGTCGGCGGGAAGCAGCGCCGCCCACAGGGCTGCCTGCTGAGCGTGCTCGTTGGCGTCGTGGGGGCCGCACTCGGTGGCCTGCTGTACCGCGCGACAACCGGCGAGGAGAAGACCTTCGGCTTCGATTTCGCCAGCTTCGGCGTCGCCGTTCTCGGTGCGGTGCTGCTGCTCGCCGTGCTGCGCCTGGCGACACGACGCTAGCAACACCTCGTAACGTTTTGCGCACACGGGGTTATCGACGCTGGCCGCCGCGGTTAGGATCGGCCATCCGTGGCCGGGTGGCGTACGGCGTCGGGGGGCGGACGCCACCCGGCCCGTCCAAATGGGGGACAATCATCGAAATGAGCTCCAACTCGCTCGGCCATGCCGTGCGGCTTGCCCGCGAAACCCTCCCGCCCATGCACCCGGCGGGGCGGCCGTTCGTACTCGGGGCTGCCGCCGCGACCCTCGTGCTGCGCCGCTACTCCCGTCCGCTCGGCGTGCTCGCCGGGCTCGGCACCCTCGCCACCGCCGCGTTCTTCCGCGAACCGAAGCGGGTGCCGCCGCAGCGCGACGGGCTGGCGATCGCCGCCGCCGACGGTGTCGTCTCGCTGATCGAGAAGGCGAGCCCGCCGCCGGAACTCGGCCTGCCCGAACTACCGCGGACGCGGGTGAGCGTGTTCCTTTCGGTGTTCGACGTGCATGTCCAGCGCGCTCCCGCTTCCGGCAAGGTCGAGCGCGTCGCCTACCGGCCGGGCAAGTTCGTCTCCGCGGACCTCGACAAGGCCAGCGAGGACAACGAGCGCAACTCGCTGCTGCTGCGTACCGACGACGGGCACGAGCTCGTCGTCGTGCAGATCGCGGGTCTTGTGGCACGGCGTATCCTCTGCCAGGTCGGTGAGGGCGACCGGGTCGAGGCCGGTTCGACCTACGGCCTCATCCGGTTCGGCTCACGGGTGGACACCTACCTTCCGCCCGGCAGCCGGGTGCTGGTCAGCAAGGGCCAGCGCACCATCGGTGGCGAGACCCCACTCGCCGAGCTAGGAGCCTGAAGGACTGATCCATGGCCCGGACCACCCCCGGCGTCCGGTTGCTGCCGAACGCGATCACCGTGCTCGCGCTCTGCGCGGGCCTTTCCGCCGTCCAGTTCGCGCTCGTCGGCCAGCATGTGCTGGCGATCGGCGCCATCGGGGTCGCGGCGGTGCTGGACAGCCTCGACGGCAGAATCGCGCGGCTGCTCGACGCCACCTCCAAGATGGGCGCGGAACTGGACTCGCTCTCCGACGCCATCTCCTTCGGCGTCGCACCCGCGCTCGTGCTCTACATCTGGCTGGCCGAAGCGGGCAGACTCGGCTGGGTCGCCGCGCTCATCTTCGCGGTGTGCATGGTGCTGCGGCTCGCCCGGTTCAACACACTGCTCGACGACGCCGAGCAGCCGCCGTACGCGAACGAGTTCTTCGTCGGCGTGCCTGCTCCGGCAGGCGGGCTGCTCGCGCTGCTGCCGGTGATCGTCACGCTGCAGTTCGGCGAAGGCTGGTGGTCCTCGCAGGCGGCGGTGTGGCTGTGGACCGTCGCGGTGGCGGGCCTGCTGATCAGCCGCATCCCCACGCTGTCGCTGAAGAAGCTGCGTGCCCCTGCCAAGGCCGTCGCGCCGCTGCTGGTCGGCGTGGGCCTGGTGGCCGCGGCGATCATCCAGTACCCGCTGATCGCGCTCATCGCCGCGCTGCTGCTGTACCTGGTGCACATCCCGTACTCGTTGCGCCGGTATCGCTGGCTGGCCAAGCACCCCGAGGCGTGGGACGTGCCGCCGAGGGAACGCAGGGCCATCAGACGCGCGCGAAGCCAGCGCAGACTCGGCCTTCGCAGGCCGCAGTTCCGCCGGGTGGCTGGCGCGGCAAGGCGGGCCGTGCTGCGGCCGCGCGCTGCCCAGCACGTGCCAAGGGTGTACCCGCCGGAGGTCACCGCGCCGCCGTCCCGCGTGAGCACCAGGGGGCCCAGGCGCAGGAACTGGCGGCGAATCGGCCTGCGCCGAAGCGACTGACCCCGAAATAAGGCAACAGGCAGACCACTCGCGGGCACGCTGCGGCTGTCGAGCGAGCCCTGCCGTGGCGCCGGGTCATAGAGTGGGGGTGTGACCGCGCAGCTGACGCTCACCGTCCGCCACACCCCCTCCGCACTCGACTCCAGACGCGGGGTCGTCCGGCTGCATCGAGAGGTGCTCGACGCGCTGGGGCTGCGCGCCTGGGACGCGGTGCGGCTGACCGGCGCCAGGATCAGCGCCGCGCTCGCCGCCCCCTCGCACGACGGCGGTTCTCCGGGCGTGGCGCTGCTGGACGACGTCACCATGGCGAACCTCGGTGTCACGGAGGGCGCGGAGGTGGTCGTCGCACCGTGTGAGGTGGCGGCTGCCCGCTCGGTCACCGTGTCCGGTTCCCGGCTGGCCAGGCTGTCGCTGAGCGGGCACACGCTGCGGTTGGCGCTCATCGGCAAGGTCCTCACCGTCGGCGACGCGGTGTCGCTGCTGCCGCAGGACCTCGCCCCGCCGCCAGGCGCTGACACCTCCGCCGTGCGCGGTCAACTTTCCCGGGCCATCGGCGCCACCTGGACCAGCGAACTGCTCACCGTCACCGGCACCGACCCCGCTGGTCCCGTGGCCGTCGGGCAGTCCACAGTGGTCAGCTGGCGGGACGAGGTGACGCGGGACGACGGGGCCGACCCGGCCACGCAGCCGCCCGCCGCACGGGCCGAAGCGACACCCACGGCGGTGGGAGCGCAGCAGGACGCGGCCGAGCAGCCACCGCCACTGGCCGACCTCGCCGGGGCACGGGAAGCGGCGCGGCGCCTTCGCGAGTGGCTCGACCTGGCCTTCCACCGTCCCGACCTGCTGGCCAGGCTCGGCACCTCGCAGCGGCTCGGCGTGCTGCTGTCCGGACCGGAAGGGGTGGGAAAGGCCACGCTCGTCCGCGCGGTCGCGCGTGCCGAGGACGTCACGGTCGTGACGCTGGCGGCACCGACGCTTGCCGTGCTGGAGCCCCACGCCGCGGCCGACCGGCTCACCGAAGCCGTGCGGCGAGCAGAGGCCGCCGAGCCCGCCGCCTTGCTGCTGATCACCGACATCGACGCGGCACTGCCCGCGAGTCAGCCGCCGCCGGTCGCCACGGTGCTGCTGGAGGAGTTGCGAGCGGCGCTGGGACGTCCCGGCCTCGCGGTGGTGGCCACGAGCGCACACCCGGAGTCGGTGGACCCCCGGCTGCGGTCGCTGGACCTGCTCGACCGCGAACTGACACTCGCGTTGCCCGACACCGGGACGCGCACCGAACTGCTGCGGATCCTGCTGCGCGACACCCCCGTCGAGCCTGGTATCGACCTGGGTGCGGTCGCGGAGAAGGCGCCCGGGTTCGTGGCCGCCGACCTGGTGGCCCTACGGCGCGACGCCGCCCTGCGAGCCGCGCTGCGGCACCGCGACGGTGAGTCCGACCCTCGTATCCGCCAGCAGGACCTGCTCGACGCGCTCGAATCGGTCCGGCCCATCTCGATGTCCTCATCGGACACCCTGGCCACCGGAGGGTTGTCGCTCGACGATGTGGGGGACATGGCGGAGGTCAAGCAGTCGCTGACCGAGACCGTGCTGTGGCCGCTTCGCTATCCCGACTCGTTCGCGCGACTCGGTGTCGCACCCCCGCGAGGCGTGCTGATCTACGGACCACCCGGTAACGGGAAGACTTTCCTGGTGCGTGCCCTCGCTGGCACCGGCGCGTTGAACGTGTTCGCGGTCAAGGGCGCGGAACTGATGGACAAGTGGGTCGGCGAGTCGGAGCGTGCGGTGCGGGAACTGTTCCGCAGAGCTGCCGAGGCGGCGCCGTCACTGATCTTTCTGGACGAAGTGGACGCGCTCGCGCCCCGCAGGGGGCAGTCCGCGGACTCCGGTGTCGCCGATCGGGTTGTGGCGGCGTTGCTGACCGAATTGGACGGGGTGGAGCCGGTACGCGACGTCGTCGTGCTCGGGGCGACGAACCGCCCGGAACTGGTCGACCCGGCGCTGCTACGGCCGGGCAGGTTGGAGCGCCTGGTGTACGTGCCGCCCCCGGACGCTGCCGCGCGCGCGGCCATCCTGCGGGCGAGCGCCAGGAACACCCCGCTTGCCCCGGACGTGGATCTCGGCCAGCTTGCCTCCACCTTGGACGGCTACTCCGCCGCCGACTGCGCCGCACTGATCCGGGAGGCGGCGCTGACCGCCATGCGGGAGTCGCTGGAAGCGGCGGAGGTGTCGGCCGCGCACCTGGCGAAGGCGAGGGACGCGGTGCGCCCTTCACTGGACCCGCAGCAACTGGCCACGCTGGAGGCGTACGCCAGTACCCGCCGCTGAAGCCCCGCGAGTCCTGCACTCTCGTCCGCGAGTCCTGCACTCCTGCCCGCGAGTCCTGCGTTCTTGTCCGCGAGTCCTGCACTCCTGCCCGCGAGTTCCGCGTTGGGGAAGCTCGGACGCGAACCGGCCGGTCTTGGCATCCGGACCGGCGCAGTCACCGCGCGGGTGGGGCCTACTTGACGTTGGCCGCGCCGTCGTAGTCCCTGGTCACGATGACGATCAGCCCCGGCGACGAGTCCGCGATCCCACGGAACCGCGGCTCCGCCCTGATACCGAACTGGCTGGCCAGCACGGTCGCGGCAGCCTTCTCGTCGGTACCTTCGCGGTAGTACACCGTGGTGGTCGGGATGATGCCGCCCGAGTAGTTGCCGGTCTCGACGACCTTCCAGCCCGCCGACCGCAGGTCGTCGCCCGCGCGGGAAGCAAGACCGTGGACGGTGCTGTTGTTGTAGACCCGAACGGGGATGTCGCGGGTGGAGGCCTCGTCGTCGCCACCCTTGTCGCCACCACCGGGCGGCGCGGCGGTCGGCGAACTGGACGTGGCGGGTGCGGACGGCTTGCCGGTCGACTCACCTTCCGAGGAAGGGGCCGGTGACTGGCTCGGCGAGTCCGGCGACGCACCTGTGGGCGTCGGCTGCGCCTGCGAGGTGGCTTCCCCCGCGGTTTCGCCCGGGTCGTCATCGCCGACCACGAGTGTCACCCCACCGATGACGGCGGCGACCACCGCGACAGCGAGCAGGCCGAGACCGGCAGCCCGTACCGGCCGGGACAACCCGTCGAAGATGCTCATGGCAGTTCAATCCCCAACCGCCGTGCCGCGCGGTTGCGCTGCCTGGCGGCACGCAGCTTCCTGAGCCGCTTCACCAGCATCGGGTCCGCACGCATGGCTTCCTGCTTGTCGATGAGCCGATTCAAGATCTGGTAGTAGCGGGTGGGCGACATTCCGAACGCCTGTCGGATGGCCTGCTCCTTGGCACCCGCGTACCGCCACCATTGGCGCTCGAAGGCGAGCACGTCCTGCTCCCGTTGCGAGAGCCCGTCAGCGGGTCGGGCGGGCGGGGGCGGCTGGCCTGCCGAGGCCATCGACTCCGCGGCGTCCATCTGACTCCTCGCGATTCCGGGGCGAATTACGCGGTTGTCGTACCGCAGCGCCATTAGACCACGGGGGGCCGACAGCCCCGGGTAGGCCGCCCGGCGCGTCCGGGTATGGGATCTCGGTAGGCTTACGAGTCGTGACCGTGCACGCCATCCGTATCGCGGGCGACCCCGTCCTGCACACGCCCACCCGCGAGGTGGACAAGTTCGACGGCGAGCTCGCCACGCTCGTCGACGACATGTTCGAGACGATGTACGCCGCTGAAGGGGTCGGTCTCGCCGCCAACCAGATCGGCGTCGACCTGCGACTGTTCGTCTACGACTGCCCTGACGACGAGGGGGTCCGGCACAAGGGCGTCGTCGTCAACCCGAGGCTGGAGACCTCGCAGATTCCCGAGACGATGCCCGATCCCGACGACGACTGGGAGGGCTGCCTCTCGGTACCCGGCGAGTCGTTCCCGACGGGTCGCGCCGATTGGGCCAAGGTCACCGGCTACGACATCGAGGGTAGGCCGATCGAGGTAGCGGGTACCGGCTACTTCGCACGTTGCCTGCAGCACGAGACCGATCACCTCGACGGCTACCTCTACCTCGACCGGCTGGTCGGACGCCACGCCCGCGCCGCGAAGAAGATGCTCAAGGCGAACAACTGGGGCGTTCCCGGCAACAGCTGGCTGCCCGAGGGCTGAAGCCCGAACATGGTCGCCCGCTAAGCCCAGGGCGAACACCGGCCTCCCGACGCCGTTACGGACGCACAATCGAGTAGTTGACGTAACGGTGTAATCGGCTGGCGGTGGTTGCGGTGTCCGAAGCGACGCCCGATATCGAAGCGCTGGATGCCTACTCCCGCGCGGTGAGTTCCGTGGCGAGGTCGGTGACACCTCGCGTCGCGAGTGTGCGGCTGAGCATGGGCGGCGGTTCGGCCGTGGTCCTCGACGGCGAAGGCCACCTGCTGACGAACGCGCACGTGGTGGGCCGTGCGCGAACCGGCACGGCGACCTTCTCCGACGGCGGGGAGTCGGACTTCGACGTGGTGGGTGCCGACCCGCTCTCCGACCTGGCGGTGCTGCGCTCGCGAGGGCCGACACCGCTGCCCGCGGTGCTCGGCGACGCCGACCGGCTCGTCGTGGGGCAACTGGTGGTTGCGGTGGGCAGCCCACTCGGCTTCTCGGGTTCGGTGACCGCGGGGGTCGTCAGCGCACTCGGTCGAGCGATCCCCGCGCGGCACGGACGCGCCGCGAGAGTGATCGAGGACGTGATCCAGACCGACGCCGCACTCAACCCCGGCAACTCCGGTGGCGCGCTGGCCGACTCGACGGGCAAGGTCGTCGGCATCAACACCGCCGTCGCGGGGCTCGGCCTCGGGCTCGCGGTGCCGGTGAACGCCACGACCAGGCGAATCATCGACACCTTGCTGGTCGAGGGCAGGGTGCGACGCGCCTATCTCGGCGTGGTCGGCGTGCCCGCGCCGCTTCCCGACGACGTCGCGCGGCGCACCGGCCAGAGCGCGGGGCTTCGGGTCGTCGAGGTCATCGGGGGCGGCCCCGCCGAAAGGGCAGGCCTGCGAGCGGGTGACCTCGTGCTCACCGTGGGCCGTGAGCGGGTCAGCGACGCGCAGGGCATCCAGCGGCGGCTGTTCGCCGAAGTCATCGGAGTGCGACTGGCGATCACGGTGCTGCGAAACGGCGCGATGGTGGACGTGTTCGCCGTTCCCACCGAACTGGTGGGTTGAGGTCTGCCACCTGTCGTGGCATGGTCGCAGGGGACAATTACACATCGCGGGAGCTCGCGCCTTGGCGGGCTGAGAGGGCGGCTGGTGTCCGTTTCGTGGACCCGGTGCCGCCGACCGCATGAACCTGACCGGGTAATGCCGGCGTAGGGAGTGATTTTCGCGTGACCACACTGGAAAGCGGCGCCGACGTCCAGCCCACCGTCACCACCGGACCGATCACCGGCTCGCGCAAGGTGTACCACCTGACGGAATCCGGGCTCAGGGTTCCCGCGAGGCGGATCGACCTGTCCACCGGCGGCCATTTCGACGTCTACGACACCTCGGGGCCGTACACCGACCCCGACGCCGTGATCGACGTACACAGTGGACTCCATCCGACCCGGTCCGGCTGGGCGGACGGGCGAGAGCACAACACCCAGCTCGGCTGGGCCAAGGCGGGCGTCATCACCCGGGAAATGGAGTTCGTCGCGGCAAGGGAACGGGTCGATCCGGAGTTCGTTCGCTCCGAAGTGGCCAGCGGGCGTGCCATCATCCCGGTCAACCGCAAGCATCCCGAGTCCGAACCGATGATCATCGGTAAGAACTTCCTGGTGAAGGTCAACGCCAACATGGGCAACTCGGCCGTGTGGTCGTCGGTCGAGGAAGAGGTCGACAAGATGGTGTGGGCCACCCGATGGGGCGCCGACACCATCATGGATCTGTCCACCGGCAAGCACATCCACACCACTCGCGAGTGGATCTTGCGTAACTCGCCCGTTCCCGTCGGCACCGTCCCGATCTACCAGGCGCTGGAAAAGGTCGGCGGCGAACCGGAGAAACTCAGCTGGGAGATCTATCGCGACACCGTCATCGAACAGTGCGAGCAGGGCGTCGACTACATGACGGTGCACGCGGGCGTACTGCTTCGGTACGTGCCGCTCACCGCCAACCGGGTCACCGGAATCGTCTCCCGAGGCGGCTCCATCATGGCGGCGTGGTGCCTTGCGCACCACGCGGAGTCGTTCCTCTACACCCACTTCGAGGAGCTGTGCGAGATCCTGCGTGCCTACGACGTCACGTTCTCGCTCGGCGACGGCCTTCGGCCCGGCTCCATCGCCGATGCCAACGACCGCGCACAGTTCGCGGAGCTGGAGACACTCGGCGAGCTGACCCATATCGCCCGCGAGCACGACGTCCAGGTGATGATTGAGGGACCTGGCCACGTGCCGATGCACAAGATCAAGGAGAACGTCGAGCTGGAGGAGCGGCTCTGCGGCGAGGCGCCCTTCTACACCCTCGGTCCGCTCGCGACCGATATCGCGCCGGCGTACGACCACATCACCTCCGCGATCGGCGCCGCGCAGATCGGCTGGTACGGCACCGCCATGCTGTGCTACGTCACGCCGAAGGAGCACCTCGGCCTGCCCAACCGTGACGACGTGAAGACCGGTGTGATCACCTACAAGATCGCCGCTCACAGCGCCGATCTCGCCAAGGGACACCCCTACGCGCAGGAGTGGGACGACGAGCTGTCCAAGGCTCGGTTCGAGTTCCGGTGGAACGACCAGTTCAACCTCTCGCTCGACCCCGACACCGCACGCTCGTTCCACGACGAGACCCTGCCGGCCGAGCCGGCCAAGACCGCGCATTTCTGCTCGATGTGCGGACCGAAGTTCTGCTCCATGCGGATCACCCAGGACGTGCGCAAGTACGCCGAGGAGCACGGCCTGTCCAGCGTCGAGGCCATCGACGCCGGGATGCGGGAGAAGTCGAGGGAGTTCAGCGAGCACGGCAACCAGGTCTACCTGCCGGTGGTCGAGCGCGAGTGACCCCGACGCCCAAGACCGCGCTCACCATCGCGGGTTCCGACTCCGGTGGTGGAGCGGGGCTGCAGGCCGATCTGCGCACGTTCTTCGCCTGCGGGGTGCACGGGATGACCGCGGTGACGGCCGTGACCGTGCAGAACTCGCTCGGCGTGCGGGGATTCAGCGAGATCCCCGTGGACGTGGTCACCGCGCAGATCACCGCGGTCGCGGGCGACATGGGAGTGGACGCGGCGAAGACGGGCATGCTCGCGACGGCCGAGATCATCGAGGCCGTCGCGAGCACGCTCGACGAGGTCGGCATCGGCAGGCGTACGCAGTCGCACGTGCCGCTCGTCGTCGATCCCGTGGCGGCGTCCATGCACGGTGACGCCCTGCTGCGGCAGGACGCGCTCGAAGCGTTGCGCACGGAACTGTTACCCCGAGCCACGCTGGCCACCCCGAATCTGGACGAGGTGCTACTGCTCACCGGCGTGCGCGTCAGTGACGGGCAGAGCCAGCGGGAGGCGGCGCAGGCGCTGCTCGAACTCGGCCCGCAGTGGGTGCTCGTCAAGGGCGGGCACCTGGTGAACAGCCCGCAGTGTGTCGATCTGCTCTCCGACGGCACGCACATCGTGGAGCTCGGCGGGCCTCGCTACGAGACCGAGCACACGCACGGCGGAGGCGACACACTCGCCTCCGCCATCACGGCGGGGCTGGCCAAGGGACTCGGAGTGCCCGACGCGGTTTCGTCGGGCAAGCGGTTCATCGAGCGCAGCGTCGCCGAGGCGTATCCGCTTGGCGCCGGAGTGGGTCCCGTTTCCCCGTTCTGGCGACTTTCGCGCAGCGACTGAAACGGCGCAAGTCGCCGGGAGTCCCAACGGCCGCCGCTCATGGGCGACCGCTCGATGAACGAGGAGTGAACAAACGACCTTTCGGCCGAGGGCGCATTGATCCACTCGTAGGCTTGTCCGTCCCGCCGACGGAAACGAGTGCCACGCATGACTCCAGGCCAACGGTTGGAGGCCGTCGCCGAGTTGCTGCTGTCCAACCAGGGCAGCCTCGTCCTCGGGATCGCCGCCCTGCTCGCTGTCGCGGCCCCGTTCGCCGACCGTTACCTCATCCGGCGCAAGCGGCTGTACTACCGGGTCCAGTACAACTCCAAACTCGGTTTGAGCCCGGTAGACCTGCAAGACCGCGACGACTCCGTGAAGCACGCCGACCCGGAACTGCAACCCATCGCCGAGTTGCTCGACCGGATGAGCATCGTCGTGATCCGTGTCCGCAACACCGGAATCGACGACATCTCGGCGGCCGACCTGAAGGACGACCCCATCGAGTTCACCTTCGGCGGCCGGGTGATCTGGAACGCCCGAATCTCCGAGCCCTCGATCGAGACGCATCGCAAGAAGTTGAAGGACGGCCTGGAGTTCTTCACTGCCGACACCGGCGACAGCGGCCACGGGGACAACACGCTCGACAACGTCCGGGTGTCATTGGGCAGGCGGCTGTCGGCGTGGTTGCGTGGCGAACCGGTGGACAGGGCGACCCAGCCCAGCGCCGGCCAACCCGCACCGCAATGGCACGGTGTCCGTTTCCGGGACATTTCCTTGCAACGCAAGGAGAAGTTCAAGCTCGTCGTCGTGCTGCGGGAACCGGACGGCAACACCGATGGGGAACTCACCAAGGAGGTGCGCTGCTTCGGGCACGTGGCAGGCGGCCGCATCGTCGACGAGCGGCGGCAGCGCCGAATCACCTGGCCACGGCTCACCGCCACGTTCGGTGTGCTGCTCACCGGCGCGCTGCTCGCAACCCTGCTGGTCAACGCATCGCAACCGGGTGTGGCCACGGACATCGCGTGTGCAGACGGCCGGTTGCGGGTGGTCGGCTCCAGCGCGTTCATCCCTGTCGTCGAGCGAATCGCCACCGAGTACACCCGCACCTGTTCGGGCGCGGAAATCGACACCGAGGCCACCGGAAGTATCGGCGGGGTACGCATGCTGGCGGCGGCCCAGGACGGGCAGGACGAACTCGCGGCGCTCTCCGACGGCGAAAGCGGCGCGGCCACCCCCGAACTCGTCGCCCAGCCGCTCGCGGTCATCGTCTACACCGTCGTGGTCAACGACTCGGTGGGCGTCGACAGCCTCACCGTCGAGCAGATCAGAGGCATCCACGACGGGCGCTACCGCGACTGGAAGCAGCTACGCGACGGGCCTTCGCTGCCTATCCGTATCGTCGGCCGAGGTCAGGAGTCCGGGTCGAGGCAGACGTTCGAGGCGACCGTGCTCGGCACCACGGAGCCAGGGCTTTCCTCGGATTCCTGTGCCAGCGCCGACCGGGACAGCGGTTCGCCACTGATCCGTTGTGAAAGAAGCACCGAAGCACAGGTGGTGGCCGAGGTCGCGGACACCGCGGGCGCCATCGGCTACGTCGACCTGCCGTCAGCGATCGAGGCGAGGACCGACGGTCAGCCTCTCACCGTGCTACGGCTCGGCGAGGTGTATCCGGACGCGAACAACATCGAGCACGGCTACCCGTTCTGGGCGATCGAGTACCTCTACACCAGGGGTGCGCCCGAGAACGGATCGGTGCTGCGAGGTTTCATCGGCTACCTGCGCAGCGGCACCGCTCGCGCGGAGCTTCGCGAGGCCGGGTACACGCCGTGCATCGGCGGCAACGGTGTACCGCACCGGTTGTGCCGCGGTTGACGGGGCAGCAGCGGACCGGGACGCGTGCGCGACACTGTGCGGATGACCGAGCAGCGACCTCCGGCCGCGTTGACCATCGCCGGCTCCGATTCCGGCGGCGCGGCCGGGTTGCAGGCCGACCTGCGCACGTTTCTCACCTGCGGGGTGCACGGACTGGTCGCGGTGACGGCGGTGACCGTGCAGAACACGCTCGGCGTGCACGCGCGCAGCGACATCGAAGCGGACATCGTCGCGGGCCAGATCGAGGCGGTCACCTCCGACATGGGCGCGCAGGCAGCGAAGACGGGGATGCTTGCCCGCGGCGAGACCATCACCTCGGTACGGCGAGCGTGTGAGAAGGCGGGCATCGGGCGGGCAGCGGCGATCCCGTTCGTGGTCGATCCGGTGGCGGCTTCCATGCACGGGCACCCGCTTTTCGACGCCGAGGGCCTGGCCGCGTTGCGGGAGGAGTTGCTACCGATGGCGACCGTGCTGACCCCCAACCTCGACGAGGTGCGGCTGCTGACCGGAAAAGCCGTGACCGATCGCGACTCGATGCGGGCCGCCGCGGCGGCGCTGCATGCGATGGGGCCGGAGTACGTACTTGTGAAGGGCGGTCATCTGGAGGACGACCCGGAGTGCGTCGACCTGCTGTACGACGGTCTGACCTACACCGAGTTGCGAGGGCCCCGGTTCGACACCCGGCACACGCACGGCGCGGGCGATGCGATGGCCGCGGCGTTGACCGCGGGCTTGGCGCGCGGAATGGCGGTTCCACAGGCCGTGCGATACGCGAAGTGGTACGTCAGCAACGCCGTTCGGCACTCCTATCCCATGGGTGCCGAGGTGGGCCCGGTCTCGGCCTTCTGGCGGCTCGCCCCCGAGTCGGGTCCGGAAGGCGAGGGCCCGATCGCGGGGCGAGAACCCGGACACTGAGCGACGGACGGCAGCGCAGGACTCGCGGGCGGGAGCGGGGGACTCGCCGACAGGAACGCAGGACTCGCCGACAGGAACGCAGGACTCGCCGACAGGAACGCAGGACTCGCGGACGGCAGCGGGGGACTCGCGGGTTGGGTGTTCACGACTCTTCATCGGTGAGCAGCGCCTCCAGCGCGGGAAGCGCCGCGGTCAGCGCTTCCCGATGCTCGGGTGAAAGCCGGGCGATGCGCCGGTCAAGCTCTTCGATCCGGGTCGAGCGCACCCCGGACAGCAAGCGCTCGCCCTCGGGGGTCACGGTCGCCAGCCACGCCCTGCGGTCGGCCGGGTCGGACTCCCTGCGCACGTACCCGGCCTCGACGAGCGCGGCGACGATGCGCGACATCGTGGCCGCGGCCACGCCCTCCTTGGCAGCCAGATCACCGAGCCGCAACTGGCCGTAGGCGGCGAGCGTGGCCAGCGCCGAGATCGCACCGTGTCCGGGGCCCGGCGCACCGGCCTGCCGCAGCGAGCGCGACAGCCTGCCGATGGCGAGGAAAAGCCTGCCGGGTACGTCCTGTGACGACGCGGTCACCTGGAACTCCTTAGATCCACGCGCGGCTCGAGATCGCGGTTCACCATACGTGGCGGGCTGTGCACCACTGGCGTGAACCCATCGACCCATCGACAGGGCTCAGCGTGGCGGGCTGGAGGCCTGTGCCCAGAACCGCTGCGGAACGCGGCCCGCGTCCCGGGCGAGCCTGCCCGCGATCACGGCGGAGCGCATGGCGGCGGCCATGCGTTCGGGGTCCTGCGCCCTTGTCACGGCCGTCGACAGCAGGACGGCGGCACAACCGAGTTCCATCGCCAGTGCCGCATCGGAGGCTGTGCCGATCCCGGCATCCAGGATGATCGGCACACCAGCCCTCGCCACGATCAACTCGATGTTGTGCGGGTTGCGGATGCCCAGTCCCGTACCGATCGGAGCGCCCAGCGGCATGACGGCGGCACAACCGGCCTCCTCCAGCCGCAGGGCGAGCACCGGATCGTCGTTGGTGTAGGCCAGCACGGTGAACCCGTCGGCCACCAGTTGTTCAGCCGCCTCCAGCGTCTCGATCGGGTCGGGCAGCAGGGTGCGGTCGTCGGCGTGAACCTCCAGCTTGACGAGGTCGGTGTCGAGCGCTTCCCGCGCCAGCCGCGCCGTCAGCACGGCCTCAGCCGCGCTTCGACAGCCCGCGGTGTTGGGCAGCAGCCGGATACCGAGCGTGCGCAGCAGTTCGAGCACGCCGGAACCGCCCTCGGAGTCGGCGCGCCGCATCGCCACGGTTGTCAGTTCGGTGCCGGAAGCCACCAGCGCCTGCCGAAGCACCTTCAGATTGCTCGCCCCGCCGGTACCGATGATCAGCCGTGAGGTCAGTTTGTGCTCACCGATCACCAGGGGGTCGCCGAAATCCTCTGTCATGTCTAGCCTCCTTGCACGGCGGTCAGGATCTCCAGGTGCGCGCCGTTCGGCACGACGACATCCGCCCAGTCGTGTCGCCGGACGACCTCGCCCTCCAGCGCCACCGCCACACCCTGCTTCTCGGTACCGATGGCCGTGAGCAGGTCCGCGACGGTGCTGCCTTCCGGGAACTCCCGCTCCTCGCCGTTGACGTGAACGCGCATCACACTCGTTCCTCACTTCGCATCCGGCCCGGGTGTGCTCGGCTGACTCCCGGGGGTGTCGGGGCACCGGCCAGCCACGCGAGCGCCGCGTCAGCCGTGACCGGAGCCAGCAACAAACCGTTTCGGTGGTGCCCGGTCGCCGCGAACACCCCGTCACCGAGCACGCCGAGGTAGGGCAGGTTGTCGGCGCTGCCTGCCCGCAACCCCGCCTTTGCCTCCGTGAGTTCGTACTCGGCCACGCTCGGAAAGACCCGCTCGGCTCCTTCGAGCAGTTCCCGAACTCCACTGGCGGTGACCGTCTCGTCGAACCCGGCCTCGTACTGGGTCGCGCCGAGCACGAGTTCGCCACCGGCGCGTGGCACCAGGTAGATCGGCCTGCCTTCGACCAGCGCGCGGATCGTGCCGCTCGGGGGCGGCAGGGTCGTCCTGCGCGCCCGCAGCCGCAGGATCTCGCCCTTCAGCGGCCGTAGGAGACCGGCAAGCTCGGGATGCAGTCGCGCGCTCCAGGCACCGGCGGCGAGCACGACGGCGCGGAACCGGTGCTCGGCTGTCTCCGTGCGCACCGTGCGGTGGTCAAGGCCCCTCACGCGTTCGGCGACGAAGCGAGCACCCCGGCGCCGGGCTGCCGCGTGCAGGGCCCGCAGCAGCGCGCGGTTGTCCACGGCGAGGTCGCCAGGCACGAGCAAACCCGACCGCACCGCACCTGCGAGGCCCGGTTCGGTCTTTCGCAGTTGCCTGCCCGACACGGGTGAGGCCTGCCTGCCCAGCCGGTGCAGGTACCCGGCCAGTATGTCGAGTTGTCCTGCGTCGGCGCTGTCGAAGGCCGCCACGACCGTCCCTGCCGTGGACAGCCCCGGGTCCATGCCCTCGGCAGCCAGGTCGGCCGCGAAGCTGGGCCAGCGCCGGAGGGACTGTTCACCGAGTTCGAGCACGTCCTCCTCGCCAGGCCAGGCCTCGGTGACCGGTGCGAGCATCCCGCCCGCGACCCAGGAGGCGCCACCGCGCACCGGTCGCGGGTCGAACACGGTGACCTGGTAACCCGCCGCGGCCGCCCGCCACGCCACGGCCAGGCCGATGACGCCCGCGCCCACGATCGCGACGGTTGTGGTGTCAGTCATGAGATCACGCTCCCTGCGCCGGCATGACCCGGATCAGGTTCCACGGTCGGAGCGGCGGCTCCCTCTCAGCCCGTGCCTCGGGCTCCCGTGCGGACGTCACCACCGTACAGTGATCCCATGCCCGGGCTCAACGGTGACCAGATCAGGCAGCGGCTGGCCGAAGCCAGGTTGTACCTGTGTACCGACGCTCGCCGCGATCGTGGCGATCTCGCCGAGTTCGCCGACGCGGCGCTGGCGGGTGGGGTCGACATCATCCAACTCCGGGACAAGAACGACGGCACGCTCGAGGCAGGCGAAGAGATCGAGGCGCTGGAGGTGCTGGCGCGGGCGTGCGCGAAGCACGGCGCCCTGCTCTCGGTGAACGACCGCGCCGACATCGCGCTCGCCGTCCAGGCCGATGTCCTGCATCTGGGGCAGGACGACCTCCCGGTGTCGGTGGCACGGCGGATTCTCGGCGACGATCCGGTGATCGGCAGGTCGACGCACTCGCTGGAAGAGGCTCGCCTTGCGGCCACCGAGGACGGCGTGGACTACTTCTGTGTGGGGCCGTGCTGGCCGACCCCGACCAAACCGGGCAGGCCCGCGCCAGGACTGGAACTGATCCGAGCCGTAGCGCAAGGGATCGACACGACCCGCCCGTGGTTCGCGATCGGTGGTATCGACGAGCGGCGCGTCGGTGAGGTGGTGGCGGCGGGCGCCCGACGTGCGGTGGTGGTGCGGGCGATCACCGAAGCGGAGGACCCGGCTGCGGCCGCGACCGCCTTGCGACAAGCGCTCCAGCCCGACAGCAGGTGACTGTGCTTTCCGATGATCAACCTGGCGCGGCCGCCAAGGTGGCCACGCCAGGTTGAGCCAGGTAGTTCAGCGCGCTCGCACCTGCGACAGCCTCCTACTGACGAGTCTGCGGCGATCAGGACGTGGTCGGGAGTCCCTGGCCGCCCGGCACCGGCGCGTCGCCGGGGTCGGGCACCGAGTCGTCCGACGGCGCGGTGGGCGGTGGCTGTTGCTGCTCTCGCGTGGTCGATTCGGTCGGCTCCGTCGTGGTCGTGCTGTCCTCGGTCGGGGAGGTCTCCGTCGAGCCAGGCTCCGACCCCTCTGTCACCGACGGCGAAGGTGTGCTGTCCGGGTCCTGCTGGTCCTGCTCGTCCTGCCCCGGCTGGCCTGCCCCTCCGCCGACCAGCCTGCTCACCGTGGTGGCACCCTCGCCTGACAGCGACTTGCCCGTGACGCCCTCAAAACCGGTGATCAGCGCCATCCCGATCACGAAGGCGACGACGCTGGTGCCGAGCAGCCACGGCCAGCGTCGTTTCCACCACTGCTTGTGTTCCTCCGGCTGCTGTGGCTCTCCTCCGGGGTCGGGCAGCGGCGCGGCGGGCTGGGTCGGCTGTTCGGTCGGCGGCACCTCGGCATGCTCGGCCCGCTCGGAGTTGCCGCGCTTGTGGGGCAACCTCGCGCCTGCCTCGGTGAGTGCGCGAGCGGCCACCCGGGTGCGCTCCATGGAGCGCAGGAACAGTTCGCTGCCCACCGTGAAGACGACACTGAACAGTCCAGCACCGAGCACCGTTCCGTAGACCCCGAGGGTCGAGCCAAGAAACGCGGCCGCGGTGGCCGCCAGTCCCGCCGCGATCACCTGTACCGGTCTGAGCCCCTGCTTCTCGGGCTGCTCCTCGGTCTTCGTCTCCTTCTCCCCGACCATGATCTCGATTCACTCGCGTTCGCCGGTCTCGGTATGGCAACGACAAGCACGTCCGGAACGCTCCCGACGTTGCCTGAAGTGAGCACTGCCACCACGTCTGATGTGGACTCCAGGGCCTGCCTGCGGCGGCAGGCCACGGCGGCCGACCCGGTGTCCCGGGCTCGGCACCCGTTCGTGCGACAGCATCGGCTACCCCGGATGTGGCACCCACGAACGTGTCGTTCGCGCCACGCCCGCGGGTGTCCGGCCGCGAGTGAGTTCGAGTTCCGCCGAGGGCCAGGGGTCACGGCCGGGTCAGCGTCGTGACGAACTTGTACCGGTCACCACGGTAGATGGAGCGAACGAACTCCACCGGCTTGCCGTCCGAGGCGAACGTCTGCCTGGACAGCAACAGCACCGGCATCCCGACGTCGGCCCCGAGCAACTCCGCCTCCTGCGGACCCGCCAGCGATGTCTCGATGGTCTCCTCCGCACGTTCCAGCTCCACGCCGTAGCGCTCCCGCAACGCCTCGTACAGGGAACCGCCCTCCGCGATCTGCTTGCGGATGCCACGGAACCTGGCCAGTGGCAGGTGCGTGGTCTCCAGCGCCATGGGCTCGTCGTCGGCGAGCCGCAGCCTGCGCAGCTTGAGCACCTTGGCACCGGTACGGATACCGAGCAGCTTCGGAAGATCGCCTTCGGCGACGATCTCCTCGATCTCCAGCAACTGCGAGGAGGGCTCCCTGCCCTGCGCCCGCATGTCCTCGGTGTAGGAGGACAACTGCAGCCGTTGCGCCATCTTCGGCTCGGCCGCGAACGTGCCCTTGCCCTGCACCCGGTGAAGCCTGCCCTCTGCCGTGAGATCCGCCAGCGCTTGGCGCACAGTGGTGCGGGAGACGTGAAAATCCCCCGCGAGCGAACGCTCGGTGGGGATAGGAGATCCCGCTGGCATCGACTCCAGCAGATCGAGCAGATGCTGCTTCAGCGACCAGTACTTGGGCTCGCGCTGGCCGCGGGTGCTCGCAACTGCCTCCAACATGACCGACTCCCTCACTGAATAGGTACCCACCTACCGTGGAAAGTACCCTTCGAATACTACGTTGAACGTGCTTACTATTGGTCTAGACCGCAGCCTGACCGAGTCGGGTGACCCGGATGGCCGACCGGAGGGACCACCGTGAAAGAGGGCAGAACCGGCGAGCGAATGACGGCGGAGATCAATGAGCAACCCGAGGTGCTCGCCGGACTGGTCGAGACGAGGGCCGAGATCGCCACCGTGGCACGTTCGATCACCGAGCGTTCGCCGCGGTTCGCCCTGCTGATTGCCCGCGGTTCCAGCGACCATGCGGCGCTGTACGCGAAGTACCTCATCGAGATCCTGCTGGGTCTGCCCGCCGGGCTCGCGTCGCCGTCGACGACGACGCTGTACGACGCGCGCCCCGACCTGCGAGACGTGCTGGTGGTCACCGTGAGCCAGAGCGGCAGCTCTCCCGACCTGCTCGAGGCCACGGCCTCGGCCAAGGCGGGTGGCGCGCTGACACTCGCGGTGACCAACACGCCAGCTTCAGCCCTGCACGACGTCGCGGAGTTCTCCGTGCAGATCAGGGCGGGACAGGAACTGGCCGTGGCCGCCACCAAGACGTACTCCGCCACCCTGCTGGCCCTCTACCTGCTGGTCGACGCGGCACGAGGGGGAAGTGGTGAGCACGTGCGTGACATCGGCGAGTTGGCACGGCAGGCACTGCGGGAATCATCGGAAGGAGTGGAACGGGCAGTGGAGCGTTACCGCTTCGCCGACCGTCTGATCACAACGGCCAGAGGCTACTCCTTCGCCACCGCGCTGGAGGCCGCGCTCAAGCTCACCGAGACCAGCTACCTCGCCACCCGCGCCTACAGCGGTGCCGACCTGCTGCACGGGCCGGTCGCCGCCATCGACACCGATACCGCCGTGCTGGCGGTGACGAGCGAGGGCAAGGGCGGCGGCGCGATGTGGGATGTACTCGACGCGGTCTCCGGGCGCGGTGCCGACGTGCTCACGGTGGGCTCCGCAGCGGCCAGCGTGCCCGCGTCGCTTTCCATCCCGTTGCCGGAGACGGCTGAGGAGATCGCCCCCATCCTGGAGGTGCTGCCGGTACAGCGGCTCGCACTGGGCCTCGCACTGGCGAGAGGGTTCGATCCGGACCGGCCGCGCGGCCTGCACAAAGTGACGAGAACCAGGTGAAACCGGGTTTCGTCGTCGGGGTCGACGCGGGCGGCAGCAGCACCAGGGCAGTTGCCGTGGACGCGAGCGGCCAGGTACTCGGATTCGCCAAAGCGGGCGGCGGCAATCCCAACTCCCGGCCGCCGAGGCAGGCGGCCGAGGCGATCGCCTCATCGATCGCGGAAGCCACGGCCGGGTTGGCCGGCCGCGACCTGCGGGCATGTGTGATCGGTCTGGCCGGCCGCAGCAAGCTGACCAACCCGACCTTCGCCGCGATCTTCCAGCAAGCGATGGCAGGGTTCGCGGTGTCGCCTGCCGTGGTGTCCGACGCCGATGCCGCGTTCGCGTCGGCCACCGCACAGCCTGACGGGACTGTGCTGGTGGCCGGTACCGGTTCGATCGCCGCGCGCATCAGGGACAGGCGGACGGTCGCCACCGTGGGCGGCTACGGCTGGCTGCTCGGTGACGAGGGGTCGGGCTTCTGGTTGGGGCGCGAGGCCGTCAGGGCAACCCTCGACGGGCTCGCCCGGGGTCACCTCGGTGTGCTGGGGCAGGCGGTGCTCAGTAGCGCGGCGGTCGACCCGGACGACCCGCGCGCCGCTCACCGGCTCATCACCGAGGTCAACGGGCAACCGCCGGTTCGCCTCGACCGGTTCGCCCCGCTGGTGAGCCGGGCACACGAGGCGGGAGATCCCGTCGCGCTGACCATCGTCGAGCGCGCGGCCGGATTGCTCATGGAAACCGCCAAAGCGGCGAGGGACGAAGGGGAGCGCACGCCGATCGTGCTCGCGGGCAGCGTGCTGGGCGTCACCAGCCCGGTCGGCGCGCTGGTGCGCGAGGGGCTGGCCGAGTCGCATGTGCTGTCCAGCGGCGACGGTGTACTCGGCGCCGCCTGGCTGGCGGCGGTGCGGGGCTTCGGCGAAAGCGCAGCGCGTCCGAGGCGAGTACCGTAGGTAGTGGGCCCCCGGACCTCCCCCTCGCCGGGGGCCCTTACTCGTCGGTGGTCACCGGTTCGCCCGTCACCCGTCGTGGCCGCGGATTCCGCAGCCCGGGGTGATCATCTGGCAGCGTGCGGTACAGCACCCATCCGCTCACCGCGATCGTCAGCGCCACGAGGGGCCACGACAGCACAGTGCGCGCCACGCCCAGTGCGACGACCTGCCCTGCCCACCACAGCGAGCCGTACACCACGACTCGCAGCAGGTACTGGCTCACCCAGACCCAACTGGCGACCGAGTAGGCGGCCAGCAGTTCTGGGTCCTGCCGCCACCTGGTGCGCTGCCCGAGGGCGAACCCCACGACGACGCCGAGCAGTGGCCACCTCAGCACGATGCTCGCGGCCCATACCAGCGAGCTGGCCACATTGGACAGCAGTTGCAGCAGGAAGAAGTCCTCGGCCCTACCGGTGTGCAAAGCGACCAGCGCTGCCGCGATGACCGCCGCGAGACTCACCAGCACCGCTCTGGCCCGATCGCCCCGCAGTAACCGGAACACGCCCACCAGCACGCTGACCGCGATCGCGGTAACCGCTGCCCAACCGATCGAGGAACCGGCCAGCAGCCAACCGAGCACAAAGGCGGCCGGCGGCAGACTGGCGTCGATCGCGCCCTTGCTTCCGCCGAGCAGGCCGGCCAGCGACTCGCGGGCGGGCTCGGTGGTCGGACGCTCCTGCACGGTGTCCAGCCTGCCTCAAATCCGGTGGTTAGGGCACCCTTTGTCGGAGAGGTTCACCACATGATCCGAAAAACCGGCTGCGCGGTGTGCGCCCACCGGAAGAAACTATGACGTCCGATCAACCGACGGTGGCGTAGGTGGGCATATCGGGGGCACCCTCGGATGTTGATCGACAGCAGGAACTTCACAGGGTTGCTGGCGGGAGGAGACAGAACTCGTGAACGGGTTCGACAGCTATGTGGCGATCGGGGACAGCTTCACCGAGGGGCTCAACGACCCGCTTCCCGATGGGACCTACCGAGGGTGGGCGGACCGGCTGGCGGAGATTCTCGGTGCGGGGCGAAGCGAGTTCCAGTACGCCAACCTGGCGCTGCGGGGCAAGATGCTGGCCGAGATCGTGCAGGAGCAGCTACCGCTCGCGCTCGAACTCAAGCCCGATCTCGTCACCGTCTGCGCGGGCGGGAACGACATCATCGTTCCAGGAGCGGACGTGGACGACATCGCGGCCAGGTTCGAGGAGACCATCGCCACGTTACGGGGGGCGGGTATCGAGGTGCTGATCTTCACCGGCCCTGACACCAAGCGGATGTCGGTGATGAGCATCCTGCGGGGCAAGGTGGGCATCTACAACGCGCATCTGTGGGCCATCGCGGAGCGACACAAGGCCAAGGTCGTGGACCTGTGGGCGATGGATGTGCTGCACGACAACCGGGCATGGAGCGACGACCGGCTGCACTTCACGTCCGAGGGGCATCGCAGGATCGCGCTGCGTACCGCCGAAGTGCTCGGCGTGCCGACGGCCGAGGACTGGCGGGAGCCGTGGCCGGAAACCGCCGAGCACGCCAACTGGCTCACACTGCGCCGTTCGGACCTGGAATGGACGAGGACGCACCTGCTGCCGTGGATTCGAAGGCACCTGCGCGGCGAGTCGATGGGCGACGGTCTTGTGCCCAAACGGCCGAGGCTGGAACCGCTGGTTCGCAACCAGGTCAGCGGCGCACGGCTCACCGAAGCCGCCGAGAGCTGATCCCCTCCGCACGCCGTCCGGGCTGCGGTCGCGGCCCGGACGGCGTGCGCGGGCACGCGCTGTGCCGTCCTCCTCGTTTCGCGCGAGAGGCCGCCCGCGCTTAAAGTCACCGTTATGTCCGGTGACCGCGGCTGGCTCGTGCTTGTCCCGATCGCCCTGCTGGTGACGGGCGCCCTCGCGCTGGCGGTGACCTGGGTGAGCGTCGACCACATCGAGTCCGACCTGGCGGGCCGCTCCTCGGCCGCCCTGCGCTCGGCCGAGGTGCGTGGAGCAGAGGTTACCCTCGATGGTCGCGATGCCACGGTGCGTGAGGCCCCCGCTGATCAGGTGGCGACGGCCTACGAGGTGGTGGCGGGAGTCGACGGTGTGCGAAGGGTGGAGGTGTTCGCGGCCCAACGCGACACCAGGCGTGACGACGCACGCGACCGGCTGCAGCAGCGCCTCGACGAGGTGCTGGCCCGCGCACCGATCACGTTCGACCCCTTCAGCGACGCCCTGACCCCGCAGGCCGAGCGTTCCGTGGCGGCCGCCGCCGCGTTCATCGACGCCGCGCGCGGTGACCTGCGCATCGAGGTCGCGGGGCACACCTCCAAGGTCCCGGGTGTCGACCCGACAGCCGCCAAGGATCTGTCCGACAGACGAGCGCAGGCGGTGGCCGACCGCCTGGTCGCCGCGGGTGTCGCCGAGCAACGCGTGTGGCCGATCGGGTACGGCGACAGCAGACCTGCCGGTGGAGACCCGAATCTGGACCGCAGGGTGGAGATCACGGTGCGCTGAATCGAGACCGCTGGCGAAGAAGGTGTGACGAAGGAGGGCACATGCTGTGGTTGTTCGGGCAGATCTGGCTTTGGCTGCTGCTGGCCTTCGCGCTCGGCGCCGGGGTGACCGCGTTCGTCTTCGTCATCCTCCAGCGGCGCGCCGAGCAGCCCGAAACCACCGCCCGGCCGCCCGCCGCGGCCCGGCGACCGCCGCCGGAACCGGACGACAACGAGCAGACCCAGCGCATCGCTGCGGTACGGGCACCGGTTCGCCAGTTCGAGGAAGGCGAGGACGACGCCGGCCCGCCCGACCTCGGATACCGCGAGGGCGTGCTGCCCAATCACCGCGAATGGCACGAGCGCAACGAATGGCCCGACGAGTACGACGTCCCCGAGGAGGAGTGGCAGCCACACCAACGTGGTTGAACGCGGGCTGATAGGTTCACAGTTCCCCGGTCACGGCAGCAGGTAAGGACAATCAATGCCGCTTCCGCACTGGACGCCGGAGCACGTTCTCCCGCCCGGGCGGCATCCGGCCGATCTCTCCGATCTTTACGAACGCTTCGTGTGGGACGCGCCGCACCGCAACGAGCGGGAGATCATTTTCAGCGCGCTCAGCGGCTACCTCGGCGTGGTGTGCAGGCTGATCCCTTCCGGCAGGGCCTGGATCGGTGGCGAACTCACCAACCGCACCTCGGACGCGCCCCGAGACGTCGACGTCGTGTTGATCCCGGACGAATGGGGCGCGTTGAAGCGCCTCGACGGCGCGGCCAGGGCGAGGTTGTACGGCATGTTGACGCTGCGCGGTGTGATCGCCGAGCAGCCGGTGATGTACCTGGAGCAGGTACAACCCGTCAGTGGCCTGCTCGACGGCTTCCTGTGCCACCCGGGCGACGAGGACGAGTGGGCAGCGATCTGGGCGAGGGGCCCAGTGCCGGGGACGGCGAAGGGCTTCGCGGAGGTGACCTGGTGAACCTGCGGAAGGTGGCCGAGAACATCCCTGGTGGCACCTGGCTCGACGATCTCGCGCGTGCCTCGGCGCTGGCCGCCCACGCCAAGTTCGAGCGCACCTGCCGCTCGCCGCTGCTACGAGTGTCGCTGCTCGAGTCGACGAGGCTGGACGCGTACACCTTCTCCGACATCAGCAAGTCGTTGCAGGACGCCACCGCCAAGATCGGGCATATCGTGCGAAACCCGCAGGGCGAGATCACTTACGTACAGCCGGCCGACCGCGAGAAGGCGCCCCTCATCCAGCGCGGGCTGGCGGGCAACGCGATGTTCTTCGGATTCCCCGAGACGAGCGCGCCGGACGCGCTCATCAACGACGGGATCGAGACCCTGTCGGAACGCGCGGTGAAGGAACTGTGCGACTTCCTGCCCGTCAACGGCTCCGACGACGGGGCGCTGGACGCGGTGCTGTTGCAGCGCGACACCGTGCGAAACGCGGTGAGCGACATCGTGAACGCCGTGATGAAGACGTCCAGTATCGGGCTGTCTCTCACCCCCACCTACGGCGAAGAGATCACCAGGAGCATGACCACCGAGCAGGCGAAGGTGCTGCAAAGCAGCCTGCGGGAGTCTCGCGAGGACGTCGGCTACGAGACGGTGACAGGGCGGCTCGACGGGGTTCGCACCAGGCGGCGGATCTTCTACCTGGAGCGCGACACCGGCAGCACCATCCAGGGAGCCGTCGCCCCTGATCTGCTCGACGAGATCAAGCTCAACCTGGACCGGCCTGTGACGGCACGGCTACGCGTGGTCCGCACGACGACTATCGACGGCAGGCGCGGGAAGCCGGTGTACGAGCTGCTGGAGATCCACTCCGAGTCCAGCCTCTTCGACTGAGACCGGCAGGCGGGCGCGCGAATACGGCCCCGTGCCACCAGTCCCGATCTGGCAGCGCGGGGCCGTACTCGCGAAAACTACGTCGCTGCCACGCCTGGCCCGAGCCTCACCCCGAGCAAGGAGTTACCCGCGCCAGCACCGGCAACGACTACCCACCCGAACTTGTTCGAGCAAGTGGCGACACGGTAACAGATCGCGTCAGGGCGGTTACAACCACCCCTTCGCGATCTGATACCAGTCGCTCACTCACCACGTCAGCGAGTCAGCGGGGTGAAGTCCCTGCTGCCGATGAACGTCGGCCTGGGCTTGCTGGCCGCGAACGGCTCCACCAGCGTGTTCTCCACGCTGTTGAACACAAGGAAGATGTTCGAACGCGGGTACGGGGTGATGTTGTTGCCCGACCCGTGCATGATGTTGGAGTCGAAGAACAGCGCCGAGCCCGCCGGGCCGGTGAACTGGTCGATACCGTGCTCGGCCGCCAGCTTGGTGATGTCGTTCTCGCTCGGAACGCCGATCTCCTGCTCCTTCAGCGACGCCTTGTAGTGATCGTCGGGCGTCTCGCCGATGCACTGTACGAACGTGCGCTGCGAGCCCGGCATCACCATCAGGCCGCCGTTGAACGGATAGTTGTCGGTCAGCGCGATGGAGCAGCTCACGGCGCGTGGCCTCGGCATGCCGTCCTCGGCGTGCCAGGTTTCGAAGTCGGAGTGCCAGTAGAAACCGCTGCCCTTGAAGCCGGGCATGTAGTTCACCCGGCTCTGGTGAATGTAGACCTCGGAACCGAGGATCTGGCGGGCGCGGTCGAGCACCCTCGGGTCACGTGCCAACTCACTGATCAACTCGCTGATCAGGTGCACCTCGAAGATCGAACGGACCTCGCCGGACTTCTTCTCGGTGATTACGCGCTCGTCGGCCTTGAGCTTCTCATCCGACGAGAGCCGCACGAGTTCCTGCCAGTACCCCTGCACTTCGGCAGGGGAAAGCAGTCCCTCGATGATCGTGTACCCCTTCGCGTCGTGCGCCGCGAGGCCGGCCGCGTCGAACGGGCCGTCATGCTCACTGCCCCACACGGTCGGATCCGTCCTGTCGAGCAGTTTCGCGTCCGCGGCGACACGGGTCGGGTAAGCGTCCTTGATCCGGCTCTCTGTGAGAGTCAAGTTACTCGCCTCCTACGAGTGCCACTGTTGTGTTTTGCGGTGTCGTGAGCGTCGCACGGGCGCTACGGTCCCGCGGACCTCACGAGGCCATGTCGTCCTCCACCACGAGCGGGTACACACCGTTCTCGTCGTGCACCTCACGCCCGGTGATCGGAGGGTTGAACACACAGACCGCTCGCATGTCGGTCTTCGGCCGAACCTGGTGCTTGTCGTGCTTGTCCAGCAGGTAGAGCGAACCAGGCCGCAACTGGTAGGTCTCGCCGGTGGCCTTGTCGGTCACCTCGCCCTCACCCTCGACGATGAACACCGCCTCGATGTGGTTGGCATACCAGAAGTCGTTCACCGTCCCCGCGTACAGCGTGGTCTCGTGCACCGAGAATCCCGCCTTGTCCTTGGCGAGAACGATGCGCTTGCTACGCCAGTTCGGCTCCTTGATGTCAGCCTCGGTGTCGGTGATGTCGTCGAGGTTGCGGACGATCAAAGATGTCTCCCTTCATGCACTTCGGTTGGGACTCAGTGCGACAGCACCGAGTCGACGGATTCGGAGATGATCCCCAGGCCCTGCTCGATCTCGGCATCTGTCGTGGTGAGCGCGGGAAGCAACTTCACGACCTCACCGTCGGGCCCCGAGGTCTCCATGAGCAGGCCACGGTCGAACGCCGCCGCGCAGACCTTGCCCGCGACCTCGCCGCTCTCGAACTCCAGGCCGCGAGCAAGTCCCCTGCCCTTGGCCACCAGGTTCGCCTGCGGATAGCGCTCGACGAGCTCGCTGAAGACGGCGCCGACGCGCTCGCCCTTCGCCTTGGTCGACTTCTCCAACTCGTCGTCCCGCCAGTAGGTCCGCAGGGCCTCGGTGGCGGTGACGAACGCCGGGTTGATGCCGCGGAAGGTGCCGTTGTGCTCGCCGGGCGCCCACACGTCGAGGTCGGGCCTGACCAGCGTGATGGCCAGCGGGAGGCCGTACCCGCCGATGGACTTCGACAGGCACACCATGTCGGGCTCGATTCCGGCTTCCTCGAAGCTGAAGAACGGTCCCGTGCGGCCACAACCCATCTGCACGTCATCGAGTATTAGCAGGATGTCGTGCCGCTTGCACAGGTCCGAAAGGCCGCGCAGCCATTCGAGTCGCGCGGCGTTGATGCCGCCCTCGCCCTGCACCGTCTCCACGATCACGGCGGCGGGCTCGTTCAGCCCGCTGCCGGAGTCCTCGAGCAGCCGCTCGAAGTACAGGAAGTCGGGGTAGGCCCCGTCGAAGTACTTGTCGTAGGGCATCGGGGTGGCGTGCACGAGCGGGATCCCGGCACCGCCGCGCTTCATGGAGTTACCGGTGACCGAAAGGGCACCCAGCGTCATTCCGTGGAAGGCATTGGTGAAGTTGATGACCGATTCCTTGCCGGTCACTTTTCGAGCCAGTTTCAGCGCGGCCTCGACGGCGTTCGCGCCACCGGGCCCGGGAAAGATCACCTTGTAGTCCAGCGAGCGCGGCTTGAGGATGACCTCGTCGAGGGCCTCGAGAAAGTCGCGCTTGGCAACGGTGAACATGTCGAGCGCATGCGTCACACCGTCGCGGGAAATGTAGTCGAGCAGCGCTTTCTTCAACACCGGATTGTTATGCCCGTAGTTGAGAGCTCCAGCACCGGCGAAGAAGTCGAGATAGGGTTTGCCGTCCTCCGAGTACAGCCAACTGCCCTGCGCCCGATCGAACACGGTAGGCCAGCCACGGCTGTAGCTGCGCACTTCGGATTCGAGCGTTTCGAAGATGCTCACCTTGCTTCGTCTCCTGCTTTGTCGGGCGAATTTTCGGCTACTTTCATTATCGCCCCGATGGTGGCTGGGCGGGCACGAGTGGACCGATACGGAACAGGTCCTCGGGCTCGTGCGGGTCCGGAAAGTCGGCCGCGGCGAACAGCGTCGACCGCTCGAGCGTGGCATTCCACCGCTTCGCGAAGGACTCGAACAACCGAATCGACGCCTCATTGTCGGGCGTGATGGTGGTGTCCAGGTACCGCACGCCCTCGTCGACGAGCCGGCCGAACAGAGCGTCGAGCAGCTTGCCCGCCAGGCCCCGGCCGCGCTGTGACTCGTCGACCGCGACCTGCCACACGAGCGCGGCGTCGGGAACGGCGGGCCTGCGGTAACCGATGACGAACCCCACAGTTTCCGAGCCGACCCTGGCTACGACGGACGTATCGGCGAAATCGTGGCACCACAGCAAGTAGGCATATGACGAGTTGAGATCCAGCTTTTGTGAATCACGCGCAATTCGCCAGAGGGCCGCGCCATCCGCCTTGGTCGGCGATTCGATCACAACGTGGCCCGCCGCTTGATTGTCGCCGTTGGCACGCTTTGAGTGCTTTCCGGACATATTCAAGCAACGTAACAGAGTGAGTTAAGCCTTTCAGCCCGGCAGCCGCCGCCACAGCCTACCTACCTGCAACAACGCAGAAACACGTGTGACAATGCCGACAAAAGTATACCGATCATGGTGTCAAATATGCTACAAGCGCAGCACGCCGAACCGCTGTCTTCCAGCGGTTCCCGACTTTGCACGGTAGTGGCGAAGCGCACGTGACGCGAGAGTCCGTGCGGACTAATGCACCGATCGGTGTCACACGCTACTTCGCGGCCTTGGCCGCCTTCTTGAACTCCCGGACCTTCGCGAGCGTCTCGGCGTCGGTGACGTCGGCGATCGAGCGGTGCGAGTCCGCTTCGCCGTAGGAGCCGGCCGCCTCGCGCCAGCCTGCCGGGCGCACGCCCAGCTGCTTACCGAGCAGGGCGAGGAAGATGCGCGCCTTCTGGTCGCCGAATCCGGGCAGCGACTTCAGCCGCTTCAGCACCTCGGCGCCGTCCGGGTCGCCTTCCCGCCAGATCCGCTCCGCCGCTCCGTCGTAGTTGTCCACGACATAGCGTGCCAGCGTGTGCACGCGGCGAGCCATCGATGCGCCGTATCGGTGAATCGCGGGCTTGCGCACGCACAGCTCCACGAACTCGTCCTCGTCCGACTCTGCGATCTTGGTGACGCTGAAGCCAGCCATCCGGTCGGCGATCTTTCTCGGCCCCGCGAACGCCACTTCCATGGCTATCTGCTGGTCCAACAGCATTCCGGTGAGCAGCGCGAACGGGTCCCGCGACAGCAACTCGTCGGTTTCCGCGTCCCCGGTCAGTCGAAGCGTGGCTGGCATGGCGTTATCGTCCCACGTCCGCGAGTCCCCCGCTCTCGCCCGCGAGTCCTGCGCTCCCGTCCGCGAGTCCCCTGCTCTCGCCCGCGAGTCCTGCGCTCCCGTCCGCGAGTCCTGCGCTCCCGTCCGCGAGTTCGGCGCGGGTGAAGCGCTACCGGTACTGCGCCGGGCTGAGCCCGGTGTGCCTGCGCAGCTGGACACGCAGGTTCGACGCGGAACCGAGCCCGCTGACGCGCGCCACCACCTCCAGCCGCCGCTCACCGCGCTCGATGAGAGTGCACGCCAGCGCGATCCGCTCTGCGGCGAGCCACCGCAGCGGTGTGGTGCCCGACTCTGGGTCAGCGCCGCAGCACGATTCCCTTGACGAACGCGGCCTGGCCCACGTGCTGCAACCCGTCGGAAATGACGCTGACCAACCGCACTCCCAGCGTCACCGGCGGGTCCCACGCGGCGTCCACCGCCACGTCCAGGTCGGTGTCGGTGATACCGCTGACGTAATCGACCGTCTGCTTGTGCACGGCGTCGTGGTAGTCGGTGAGCAACTCCGCCGACTCCAGTCGCACCGACGCCACCTGGTCGCTGCTGTGCCCGTAGCCGATGTCGAGCGGCGAGAGCGGGAGCCCGAACTCGTCGGCCCAGCCACCCGACAGCCACACCTGCTCGATGTCGGCCACCCCGGCGACGTGATCGTCCTGCACCCGGGTGAGGTGCCACAGCAGCCACGCGATCGAGTTGGCCTCGGCGTCGAGCCGGTAGTTCAACGCCTCGGCGCCGAGACCGCTCGCGGCGTCGTGCACCTCCTCGCGAAGCCGACCGAACGCGTCCGTCAGCAGTTCAACGCTTCCCATCGCCCCATCCTGGCACTCAGGCAGCCGCCATGGCGTCGTGCACCGCTGCAGGAAGCTTCGTCTCCAGGAAGCGGGCCATGTCTTCCTCCTGACGCAGGATCTCGGTCAGCTTCCTGGTGATCTCTTCCTCGCCCAGTTCCTTCGTGGCGTCGATGAGCGCGCGGTAGGAGGCGATCTCGAAATGCTCCGCCGCGTAGTCCGCGAGCGCGTTCTTCACCATGGTGTCGCCCATCGGCTTGTTGGCCACACCCTGGATGGCTCCGAACATGTTGGCGAACGCCGCCTTGGCCCCAGAGACAGTGCCGCCGAGGTCTTCGATGCACTCCTTGACCGTTCGCGCCTGCGACCGGGTCTCCTCGATGTGCCGCTCGATGCGGTCCCGTACCTCCGGGTCGGCCTTGGCGTCCTTGGCGTGGGCAAGCAGTGTCTCCTCCAGTGCCTGCTCCATGGCATACGCGTCGTTGAGCCAGGTAATCACCTTGTCACGACTGGTCATCCTCGCACCTCCAGCATGCTTTTCTCTCCCGGCGCGGGCTACCCGGCAGCGGCGGGGACAAACCCGCCGCCCTTCGATTCAGTCCGAAGTAGACAAAGTATCGGCAGGGCGGGGAAACAGCATGAGCAGGCGCCCAAGGGCCGCCTCGTCACCGCTGACTCGGGCGGTTCGGTCGGCGATCGCGCCGGTCAACTCCGCACCGCCGAACACGAGTGAACGCAAGGTCGTCACGGTGGTCTCGAGTACCGCGTCCGGCGCCGTGGCGGCGCCACGAGCGATGCGGAACCCGCCCCCGCCGACCTCGGCGTGGAACACCTCCGTGCCGAGGCGCAGTTCGAAGCGGCCCCGCAGGCCACAGGCGGCCTTTGCGTCGAAGGTGGTCTTCAGCGCGAGGACAAGTGCGTCGACGCTGAGTTCGGCGGTCGAGCTCAACGGGGTGCGGCTGCCCCATCGCGCCAGCGCGAGAATCGCCTGCTCCAGCTGCGCACCGTGCTCGGTGAGTTCGTAGACCCACGAAGCCGCCGGTGCCGCGAGCTTGCGGCGCCGCGCGATACCCGCGTCCACCAGCTCGCGCAGCCGCTGGGCGAGCACGTTCTGGCTGGCGGTCGGCAGTCCTTGGCGAAGGTCGGTGAACCGCTTCGGCCCGTGCAGCAGTTCTCGCACGACGAGCAGCGCCCAGCGCTCCCCGACGAGATCGAGAGCGCGGGCGAGACCGCACGGATCGTCGTAGCGGCGCTTACTCACCACGCCTGGCAAGGGTAGTCGAAGTGCCTCTGCTGAACTGCAAGCGATTGGTGCTAATTTAGGACCATGAATCCCAAGGCGACGTTCGTACTACTGCCGGGCGCGGGCTCCGATTCCTGGTACTGGCATCTCGTGGTTCCTCGGCTGCGCGCACACGGCCACGACGTCGTCACGGTCGACCTGCCGTGCGACGACGACTCCGCGGGGCTGGCCGAGTACGCCGACACGGTTGTAACGACCGTGACCGACGCCGTCGGCGACCGCGGTGACCTGGTGGTCGTCGCCCAGTCGATGGGAGCTTTCACCGCGCCGCTGGTGTGCGACCGGCTGCCGGTCGGGCTGCTGGTGCTGGTGGCCGGTATGACGCCCGCGCCCGGCGAGTCACCCGGCGACTGGTGGGACAACACCGGGCAGCCCGCGGCGCAGCGCGAGCAGGCGCTGCGTGAGGGGCGCGACCCCGAGGCCGGGCCGGACCTGCTGGAGCTGTTCTTCCACGACGTGCCGCCGGACGTGGTTGCCGCAGCCCTCGAACGCGGCGAGAAGCCACAGTCTCAGACGCCGTTCGAGCAAGTGTGGCCGCTGCGGCGGTGGCCCGACGTACCCACGAGGTTCCTGCTGTGCCGCCACGACCGGCTGTTTCCGGCCGACTTCCAGCGCAGGGTGGTTCGGCAACGTCTCGGCATCGTGCCCGACGAACTGGACTCCGGCCACCTGCCCGCGCTGAGCAGCCCGGAGGAACTCACGCGGCGACTGCTGGCCTACCACGCCGAGCTGCCCGGGCGCTGACGTACATCACTGGCGCTCATCACTGGCGTACATCACAGCCCGCACAGCGCGTCGACCGCTGACGGCGCCAGCAGTTCGTCGGCGACCATGCCGGACAGTCCGGCGAACGCCCCGTTCGCGCCCAGCCGCGAAGCACCGATGTCGAGGCCGTCGAGCACGCCCGCGCTCGCACCCGCCTGCACCGCCGTGCGCACACCCGCGAGGAACGGTTCCAGCACCCCAATCGCTCCACCGAAGCGCATGTAACGCGGGTTGACGACGGTGACCACCGCGGTGAGGACGGTGCCGAGCAGCCTGCCCGCTTCGGTCACCGCGCGCACGGCCCGCGGCTGCCCGTCGGCGACCCTGCTCACCACCTCGTCGACCGAGCGCACGCCCACCGGGCGCAGTAACCTGCTCAACGCCTGCCCGCTCGCCTCGGCGGCGACGCAACCGCGGCGCCCGCAGGAGCACGGCCGGTCGCTGCCCTCGACTCGCATGTGACCGATCTCCCCCGCGGCGTTGCTCTGACCCCGGTGCACCCGACCCGCGATCACCAGGCCCGCGCCGATCCCGATGCCCACCCTGACCCCGACCAGTGTCGCGTCGGGGCGGCCAAGCGCGTAGTAGTCACCGAGCGCGCCCGCGTTCGCGTCGTTCTCAAGCAGCACCGGCACGCCGAACGCGTCGGCCAGCCGATCCCGCAGTGGGACCTCGCTCCAACCCGGCATCGTCGGCGGTGCCAGGCAACGGCCGCGCTCGTGGTCGATACGGCCGGGAACGGCCAACGCCACGGCGCGAAGGCTGCCCGCGCGGCCAGCCTCGGCCAGCAGCTCGCGGCCCACCTCGACGAGCATCGGGACGACCTTGCCCGGTTCGTGCCCGACCCGCAGCCGCCTGTCCTCGCGGGCGAACACGGTGCCACGCAGATCCACCACGGCCAGGGTGGCGTGGCTTTGTCCGAGGTCGGCGACGAGCGCGGTGTGGCCGGTGTCGTCGACGGCGAGCAACTCCGCCCTGCGACCACCGCTGGACTGCCGGTGCCCGACCTGTCGCAGCAGGCCGAGCCTGCGAAGAGCGTCGATCCGCTCGACCATCGTCACCCTGGAAAGCCCGACCCGCTGCCGCAACTGCTCGCGGGTCAGCGGCCCCTCGGCGCGCAACACCGCGAGCACCTGGCCCGGCGACGTCGAAGCGGTCTCGACCATGCTGTGAACCCGTTCCCAAAACTTACGTTAACTTGCCTGACAAAAGTATGTAACATGGGCACCACCCGCGCCGCAGGTACAGCCGCTGGAGGCCTGATTGCTCACCACCGCGGAAGCCCGACCCAAGATGTTGCCCGCCCTGGCGCTGGCCGAGCGCGCCGCGGCGGTACTGCGGGACAACGACACCGGCTCACTCGTCACCGCTGCGCCGAGGCTCTACCCGCACATGTGGAGCTGGGATGCCGCGTTCATCGCGATAGGGCTGGCTCAGCTGGACACCGGGCGTGCGGTGGCCGAACTGGACACGCTGCTGGCCGCGCAGTGGCGCGACGGGATGATCCCGCACATCGTCTTCACCTCCGCGACGGGCTACTTTCCCGGCCCGGACCGTTGGGGCACCGACACGGCGCCGCAACGGCCGCGGCACGTCCGGACATCCGGGATCTGCCAGCCGCCCGTCCACGCGATCGCGCTACGCCGAATCGTCGACGTGGCAAGGCGAAAGTCGAGGGCGGATGCCGAACTCGCGGAAGGCTTCGCCACCGGCGTGTGGCAGCGGCTGTACCGCTGGCATCGCTGGATCGCCCGGTACCGCATCGTCGACGCCAGCGGGCTGGTCGCCATCGTTCACGGCTGGGAGTCCGGAATGGACAACTCGCCACGCTGGGACGAGCCGTACGCGAGGGTGGTTCCCGGCGCGGACCTGCCGCCGTACGCGCGGCTCGACCTGCTGGCGGTGGACGACCCGGCCGAGCGGCCCAGCGACGACGACTACCGCCGCTACCTGTGGCTGATCGAGCAACTGCGGCGCGTGAACTACCAGCCCGACCACGCCGTGAACACCTCCGACTTCCTGGTCGGCGACACCTTCACCACCGCGCTGTTCTCACTCGCCTGCGACGTGCTCGCCGAGCTCGGCGAGGAACTTACGAGCGAGCGCGACCAGGTCGCCGAGCTCAGGCAGTGGGCGGGGCAAGCCCGCCGTGCGGTAGCACTCAGCCGCCGTCCCGACAGCGGTATGGCCGCCGATCGCGACATCCGGCAAGGCAACTGGATTGCCACGCCGACGCTGGCCGGGTTCTCGCCGCTACTGTGCGGGGGCGCCGGCAGGCGGGCCGAGGCCGACCTGTTGTCTACTATGGACTCTTCGGACTGGTCGGGACATCCCGATCTGTTCGCCGCCGTCGTTCCTTCGGTTTCCCCTCGCGCGAGGCAGTTCGACCGCTGCCGATACTGGCGCGGGCCGCAGTGGCCGGTGCTGGCGTGGCTGTTCAGCTGGGCGTTCGAGCGCAGAGGCTGGACTTCCCGAGCCGCCGAACTGCGTACGCAGGGCCTTCGACTGACCGCGGACGGCAGCTTCGGCGAGTACTACGAACCCTTCACCGGCAGGCCACTCGGCAGCACGAACCAGTCGTGGACAGCGGCCGTCGTGCTGGACTGGCTGGCCACGGGCAGGCCGTCGCCCCGCTAGTTTCCGCCCGCCGAGCACGGGTAGCCGCGATGAAGGACAGATTTCGCGGCAGCGCGGTTGGAGCGGCATGGCGAGCACGAAGGATTGGTTCGAGACCGTCGCCGAGGCGCAGCGCAGGGCTCGCAAGCGCCTACCGAAGTCGGTGTACTACGCGCTGCTGGCGGGCTCGGAACGCGGGGTGTCACTGGACGACAACGTGGCGGCCTTCAGCGAGCTGGGGCTTCGGCCGCACATCGCGGACCTGCCCGCTTCGAGGGAACTGGCCACCACCGTGCTCGGCCAGGACATCTCGCTGCCCGTCATGGTCGCACCCGTCGGCGTGCAGGCGGTGAACCCGGAGGGCGAGGTCGCGGCCGCCCGCGCCACCGCGGCAGCCGGAACCGCCATGGGGCTCAGCTCGTTCGCCAGCAAGTCGGTGGAGGAGGTCGCGGCCGCCAACCCGCAGACGCTGTTCCAGACCTACTGGGTGGGCAGCAGGGACGAGTTGCTCTCCAGGGCACAGCGCGCGAAAGAAGCGGGCGCCAAGGCGCTCATCCTCACGCTGGACTGGGTGTTCGGCACCCGGCGCGACTGGGGAAGCCCACCGATTCCCGAGAAGCTGAACCTCGGCGCGGCGATGAAATTCGGTCCCGAGGTGCTACTGCGACCGAGGTGGCTGCTCGACTACGTGCGCAGCGGCAAGCTGCCCGACCTCACCACCCCCAACCTGGCCCAAGCCGCGGGCGAACCCAGCCCGACGTTCTTCGAGGCGTACGGCAGATGGATGCAAACACCCCCACCAACCTGGGAGGACCTGCGCTGGCTGCGTGAGCAGTGGGACGGGCCGTTCGTCATCAAAGGCATCATCCATCCCGACGACGCAAGGCGGGCCGTCGACATCGGCGCGACCGCGATCTCGGTGTCCAACCACGGCGGGAACAACCTCGACGGCACGATCGCCTCCATTCGCGCGCTGCCCCCGGTCGTGGAGGCCGTCGGCGACCAGGTGGAGATCCTGCTCGACGGTGGCATCCGCAGGGGAAGCGATGTGGTCAAGGCGCTCGCGCTCGGGGCGAAAGCGGTGTTCATCGGCCGCGCCTACCTGTGGGGTGTCGCCGCCAACGGCGAGGCAGGAGTCAAGAACGTCCTGGACATCATCCGCAGCGGGATCGACGAAACGCTGCTGGGCTTGCGCCGAAGCTCCGTCCACAAGCTTCGCGCGGACGACGTGCTGGTGCCGCCGGACTTCTCCCGGGTCATCAACGGCAAGGCGGGGTTCCCACTTCGCGATCCGAACTCGCCCTCACGCGGCCGCTGAGCCGCGGGGCCATTGGAAAGGAGATGCACCATGGGATCGCTGGAAGGCAAGGTCGCGTTCATCACCGGAGCGGCACGAGGACAGGGATACAGCCACGCCGTCAGGCTCGCGGAGGAGGGCGCGGACATCATCGCGGTGGACATCTGTGCCCAGATCGACACCGTGCCGTACCCGATGGCGACCCCGGAAGACCTCGCCGGAACGGTGCGTGCCGTGGAAGGCCTCGGCAGGCGAATCGTCGCCAGGGAAGGCGACGTGCGCGAGCCCAAGTCGATGGAAGATGTCGTCAACCAGGGCGTCTCCGAACTCGGCAGGCTGGACATCGTGCTCGCCAACGCCGGGATCGCTCCACTCACACCCCAGGAGAGCGACCCCATCGCCGCGTTCAACGACGTGATCGCGACCAACCTCGCCGGTGTGCGGCACACGGTGCACGCCGCCGTGCCGACACTGCTCGAACAGGACGAGGGTGGCTGCATCGTGCTGACCAGCTCCACCCAGGGTCTCTCCGGTCGCGGTGGCAACGGAACCGGCGCGATGGACGGCTACGTGGCAGCCAAGCACGCCCTGGTCGGGTTGATGCGATCCTGGGCGAACTGGCTCGGCCCTCGCGGTATCCGCGTCAACACCGTGCACCCCACCGGCGTCAACACCCCGATGGTCAACAACGACGCGATTCAGCAGTTCCTGGAGCAGTACCCGGATACCGGCGCGGCGCTGGCGAACCTGCTTCCGGTCGAGATGGTGGAGCCAAGCGACATCTCCAACGCCATCGCGTGGCTGGTGTCGGACCAGGCCCGCTACGTCACCGGCGTGATGTTGCCCGTCGACGCTGGGTTCTCGGTCAAGTAGCGCCAGCCGTCGCCGGGATCGCAAGCGGCCCAGAACCGTACGCCCAGCGAAGAGACCCGCACGCTGCGCCGGACGAACCGGGGCCGGGAAAGTCCGCGTTGCGCGTCGCGCACGGTGTCGTCGGTCAACAGGATCTCGTATTCGGTGCTCAGCGTGGCGTCCTCGGGCCCGAGCAACGCGAGACCGAGCGCGACGATCCTGGTGACGTAGGCGGGTACATGATCCGGCAGCGACACCCCCGCGGCCTTGCCGACCGTGGAGGCGTTGCACAGCACCACCCTCGCCGCACCGATTCCGGTCCGCTCGACGACGTCGATCACCGGGTACGCCGAGCCGGTGGCCAGCAGCGAAACGACGCGTGCCTCGTCGGGAGCCAGCTGCCGGAGGATGAGTGCGTAGAGCTGCTCCGTCGCCGCGTCGACGTCCGAAGCGGTGGATCGACGCAGCAGTTCGGCCATGCCCGCGCGCAGCGGATGGGTAGCCCGGGTGCCCGCGGAGGAGGTCGAATCGGTGAGCAACGCCTTGGGCGTCGAAATCGCGACGGTGGCCGGATAGGCAGCGGCAGGGTCCAGCCGGTTGCGTAGCTGTTCGATCGCCTTGCGTTCGAAGGACCGCATCCCTGCCTGAGCGGCGTGCGCACCGGGAAGTCGCCTCCCCAGCGCGGAACCCGCGCGCACCGCCAGGCCTGCGACCCTGCTCGCGCGGCGCAGCAGAGCTTCGGAGTTCACTCCTGCGATGCTACTTGGCAGGCCTCACCTGTTGGTCCCGTCCTTGTCCTGTTCAAGGAACCCCCAGTTTTCCAGCGCGTTGCGGATGAAGTCGGCGCCGATCCGGTTCGCCTCGTCGGTGTTGCCCTCGGCGCGCGCCGGACTGTCATCCGGCTGCTCGACCACGCGATCGCGCTCGGCATGCGGATGTTTCCAGTACTCGCCGCACCCGTTCGGACACGGCATTTCCATGGTTCGCAGGATCCCGGATGGTTGCGGCTGCTGCCAGGCCAGCGTGCCGGAGCCTTCACACAGCCCACAGTCGCCGCTACTTGGGGACTTGCCCGAGCCCTCCGCAGTTGCCACAAGGATCCTTCCGGTTGGGTGCGAGCCCGGAGCCGTGGCAGCGCGGGCAGTCGACCATGTCACCGAAGTTCATCGTGCACCTTCCCCGACACTTACCGAAAGTCAAACCATCCTAAATCGCGGAATCGGGCCAATGCTCCATTCGCCGCCGTGGCTGCGCCGTCCGGGGTAGTGGCGGTGGTTCCCCCTGTCCTGAGCAGGTGCGCTTTTCGCCACGGCCGCGAGGTTTCCGCAAGGCGAAACGCCGCACCGGGTCACCGGCCGGGCGTGCCGCCCAGCCACGACTTCGCGGCGGCCAGCCCGTCGACCGTGATCTGGTGGCCGCCGGAGTGCCAGTGCTCGCTGACCTCGGCCGAGCGTTCCCGGAAGGTCGCGACGAGCCTTTCGGCGGACTCCCTCGGCGCCATTGGATCGTGCCTGCCGTTGAGCAGTAGCACTCGCGTGCCACTGAGGTCGTGCCGAGGCGGGTCGGGAAGCGGTGACATGGCGGCGAACAACACCAGTTCGGCGAGCGCCGCCGGACGTAGCAGCGCCACGGCGGCGGCGATGTTCGCCCCGTTGGAGAAGCCTGCGGCGACCAGCCTACGTTCGGCGAGGCCGTACCGCAGCCTGGCGGCGGCGACGAAGTCGGCGAGTTGCTCCGCGCGGGCAACGACGTCATCGGTGTCGAACACGCCCTCGGAAAGTCGTCTGAACCAGCGTGCCGCGCCGTGTTCCGACACCGGCCCTGCAGGCGCGAGCATCGGCGCCGACGGCAGGAGTTCCTTGCCGAGCGCGAGGATGTCCTCCGGGGTGCCCCCGGTTCCGTGCAGCAGCAACAGCACCGGGGAGGCCGGATCGCCCTCGATGTAACGGTGCTCCAGCGACAGGCCGGTCATGCCAGCACCGGATTGTTCTCCGAGGGCAGCCTCAGCTTCGGCAGTGTGGCTTCGAGCTGTTGCCGGTCGGGTTCGAGCCACGGCGGCAACTTCAGCGCCCGACCCAGTTCCAGCAGCGGTTCGTCGATCGAGAACCCCGGCTGGTCGGTCGCGATCTCCAGCAGGGTGCCGCCCGGCTCGCGGAAGTAGATGGATCGGAAGTACTGCCGGTCCATGATCGAGGTGACGCCGACGCCACGGCTGATCAGTTCTTCGCGCCACGCCGCCTGCGTGTCCTCGTCCGGAGCGCGCCAGGCCACGTGGTGCACGGTGCCCGCCGCGACAAGGCCACTCGGTGCCTCGGGCGTTACCAGCACGTCCACGGTGGCGCCCGGGCCGCCGTCTCCCGCGACGAACCGGAAGCGGTTGCCGTCCTCCGCTGCGAAACCCAGCCCGAGGCCTTCGGTGAGCATGCCCGCCGTCGCGTCCTCTCTGGACACCGACAGTGTCACCGAATGCAGGCCACGAATCGCGTGCTCCGCAGGAACGAACCGGTTGTCCCACGGGTCACGCGGGTCGCCCTGCGGGTGCGCCACCAGCGCCAGCTGCAGCCCGTCGGGATCGCGGAAGGTCAGCACGTCCTCGCCCTCACGGTTGCCGACGCGCCCGGTCTCCACCCCCGATGCCTCCAGGTGTTGCTTCCACCAACCGATCGAGTTCTGCGGCACGGAGAAGGCTGTGGTGGTGGCCTGTCCCGTGCCGATCCGCCCGCTCGGCGCGTCCCGCCACGGGAAGAACGTCAACAGCGTTCCCGGCTTGCCCGACTCGTCGCCGTAGTAGAGGTGGTAGGTGCCTGGGTCGTCGAAGTTGACCGTGGTCTTGACCAATCGCAGCCCGAGGGTGCGCAGGTAGAAGTCGACGTTGCGTTGCGGGTCACCACCGATGGCGGTGACGTGGTGAAGTCCGCTGGTCCTGAACGGCATGGCTCCTCCTCACCGAGCGGTATACCTCCCACACTAACCGCATAAACTCTTGCCAGAAAGATATCTTCACGAAAGATTGTTGTGGGTACACTCCCTGGCGTGCCGAACGAACCCGACGACGAGGTCGTTGCCTTGTGGGACCTGGTCACCGAGGGCTACCTCGCCACGCGGGAGCGGCTGCTCGGTGAAATCGCGCGACGGTTCGAACTCGCCCCGGCCTCCTTCGACATCCTGCTTCGGCTGGAACGCGCGCCGCAGCACCGGATGCCGATGACGCGCCTCGCGAAGGAGGCCGCCCTGTCGAGCGGGGGCTTCACCAAGGTGGCGGATCGCCTCGTCGCGGCGGACCTGATCCGGCGGCTGCCGAACCCGCGGGATCGCCGTGTCACCTACGCATGCCTGACCGAGCACGGAGCCGACGTCGCCGCGCAGGCCGCGAAGACCACTGCTGACATCCTGCGCGAAACCCTGCTGGGACCGCTGGGACCACAGGCAACCGCCGCGCTGGCGGACGCGATGCGCACGCTACGTAAGGTCAACGGCTGCTGACCCGCGCGCTCGCTAGGCGTCGTAGTCCACGCGCACCCGGTCGCTGACCGGCCTGGACTGGCAGGTCAGCACGAACCCGGCCGCCACTTCCTCGTCCTCAAGCGCGAAGTTGCGCCGCATGTCGACCTCGCCCTCGACCACTCTTGCCCTGCAGGTGCCGCACACCCCGCCCTTGCAGGCGAAGGGCAGGTCGGGGCGGGATCGCTGCGCCCCGTCCAGTACGGCCGTTTCCTTGCTGACGGAAACGGTGGTCGTGCGCCCGTCGAGTTTCACCGTCACCTCGCTCGTCGCGCCACGCTCCGGCGCGTCGGCGTCGCGCAGCGGCGGGGGTGGTACGTCTTCGACGAAGAACAGTTCCTGGTGCACCTTCGACCTGGCGATCCCCAGTTCGCTCAGCACCTCACGGGCGTCGGTCACCATCCCGAACGGGCCGCACAGCCACCAGTGATCGACCTGCCGGGGATCGGGGACCAGCCTCAGCAACTGGGTGAGCTTGCGCGCGTCGAGCCTGCCGCTGAACAACTCGACCTCGCGCGGCTCCCTGGAGAGCACGTGGACGAGTTCGAACCGCGCCGGGTAGCGGTCCTTCAGGTCGGCCAGTTCGTCGGCGAACATCACCGTGCTCGCCCGCCGGTTCCCGTAGAACAGGGTCACGGTCGTGTCGGGCTCGGCGAGCAAGGCAGCCGCGATCGACAGCACCGGCGTGATCCCCGACCCCGCCGCCACGAACACGTGGTGTGCACCGGGCGGGCCTGGCGGTGGGGTGAAGGAGCCGGTCGGTGTCGCCACCTCGATGCGGTCGCCCGGCCGCACCTGCCGCACCAACCACGTGGAGAACAACCCTCCCGGGATCTCCCGCACTCCGACCCTGGGTGGCGCACCCGGGGGTGAACAGATCGAGTACGACCGGCGTTCCTCACGCCCTTCGACCGTGCGCCGCAGTGTCAGCGACTGCCCTGGCGCGAACTCGTAGGCCTGTGCGAGTTCCGGCGGCACGTCGAACGTCACGGCCACCGCGTCGTCACACAGCCGCACGACGTCGGCGACGGTCAACTGGTGAAACGCCGTACGAGGCCTGGCAACAGTGGAGACGGTCACCTCAGATCTCCTTGACGTGCTCGAACGGCTCGGCGCAGGCGCGGCAACGGTGCAACGCCCTGCACGCCGTGGCGCCGAAGCGCGACACCTCCTCGGTGTCGCCGCTACCACACCGAGGGCAGCGCACCGCTCGGCTCGGTGGCCGAAGGTTCAGCGGGACCGGCCCGGAAGGTGTTCGCGGCGCGGCCCCCGGCGGCGCGATTCCGGCCTCCGCGAGCCGCCGCCTGCCCCGTTCGCTGATCCAGTCGGAACTCCAGGCGGGAGTCAGTACGGTGCGGACCTCGACATCAGGATAACCAGCGCGGCGCAGCGCATGCACCAGGTCGTCGCGCATGGTGTCCATGGCGGGACAGCCGGTGTAGGTGGGGGTGATCGACACGATCACCCTGCCGTCGACCTCCCGTACCTCCCGCAACACGCCGAGGTCGGCCAGTGTCAACATCGGCAGCTCGGGGTCGGTCACGGTCTCGGCGACCGCCCGCGCGTCTCGAAGCGCCGTCACCATGTCGCCTCCGGGTCTGCTCTTGCGACGCTTTGCAGCTCGGCGAGCAGGTAGCCCATCGCCTCGCTGTGCACACCGCCGCGGCCGGCTCTGCCTGCCACGCCGGGAACGGCGGCGACGTCGGGCACCTCGAGCGTCGCCTCCGTCAGCACGGTCGCGACCACGTCGTCGAACTCCTCGCGCACGCTACGCGGGTCGACAGCCACTCCGGCACCGGCGAGCGACAACTCGATCTCGTGCGGGCTGAACAGTTCCGGTACATACGGCCAGACAGCATGCAACCCAGCCGCCATGCGCTGCCTGGAGTAGTCGGTTCCGTCACCGAGCCGAACCGTCCATTGTGCTGCGTAGTCGCGATGGTAGGCGAGCTCCTTCACGGCCTTGCCCGCCACTGCGGCGAGCACCTCGTCGCGGGATTCGGTCAGCCGGCTCGCCACGGCGAGCCGCCACGTGGAAAACACCAGCAGCCTGGAGATCAGTTCGGCGAAGTCACCCCGAGGCAACTCGGCGAGCCGGACGTTGCGGTATTCCCGCTCCTCGCGGAAGAAAGCGTAGGCGTCCTCCGACCTGTCGCCCGGCCGGGAAAGCAGCAGGCGTGCCTGCCCCAGCAGGTCGAGCGCGATGTTGGCCAGCGCGACCTCGTCCTCGAGTTCGGGGGCGTAGGTGCACCACTGCTGCACCCGGTGGGAGAAGATGAGCGCGTCGTCACCGAGCATGAGGCAGTATGCCTTCAGCTCGTCCGCGTCCACCCCTTCCGGCACTGCCTTGTCCACTCCGGACAGTGGGTCGGAGAATCCGGTGCCGAACGCCCACCTGGAGTCGTTGTCGGCGGTTATCGCCTCGTAGGCGTTGTCGAATGACATGGTCGCTCACATGTGTGGAACATCGTCGGGAATGTCGTAGAACGTGGGGTGGCGGTACACCTTGTCGCCGCTCGGCGCGAAGAACGGGTCCTTCTCGTCCGGAGAGGACGCTGTGATGTCGGCGGCCTTCACCACCCAGATGCTGACGCCTTCGTTTCGCCGGGTGTAGAGGTCACGTGCGTTGCGCAACGCCATCTCACCGTCGGCCGCGCGCAGCGAGCCGACGTGTACGTGGTTGAGCCCCCGCTTTCCTCGCACGAAAACCTCGTACAGCGGCCACTCGCTCATGCCGCGCTCGCCTCCGCTCGCTTCGCCGCGTGCGCGGCCGCGGCCTCCCTCACCCAGGCACCGTCGGTGTGCGCCGCACGCCGGTGCGCCACTCGCTGCGCGTTGCACGGCCCGTTGCCGGAGACCACCTGCTTGAACTCCGACCAGTCGATCTCACCGAAGTCGTAGTGCCCACGTTCGGCGTTCCACTTCAGCTCCGGGTCGGGAAGGCTCACCCCGAGCACCTCCGCCTGCGGAACGGTCATGTCGACAAACCGCTGGCGCAGCTCGTCGTTGGTGTGCCGCTTGATCTTCCATGCCATCGACTGCTCGGTGTGCGGCGATTCCGCGTCCGGCGGGCCGAACATCATCAACGAAGGCCACCACCAGCGGTCCACCGCGTCCTGCACCATGTCTCGCTGCCGCGGGGTGCCCCGCATCATCGTCAGCAACAGTTCGAAGCCCTGCCGCTGGTGGAACGACTCCTCCTTGCAGATCCGGATCATCGCCCGCGCGTACGGACCGTAGGAACTGCGGCACAGCGGCACCTGGTTACAGATCGCGGCACCGTCCACAAGCCAACCGATCACACCCACGTCGGCGAACGTCAGCGTCGGGTAGTTGAAGATCGAGGAGTACTTCTGCTTGCCGGAAATCAACTTCTCGGTCAGTTCGGCACGGTCGGCACCGAGCGTCTCCGCCGCCGAGTACAGGTACAACCCGTGTCCGGCCTCGTCCTGCACCTTGGCGAGCAGGATCGCCTTGCGCCGCAACGACGGCGCCCTGGTGATCCAGTTGCCCTCCGGCTGCATACCGATGATCTCCGAATGCGCGTGTTGCGCGATCATCCTGATCATCGTCTTGCGGTACTCCTCGGGAAGCCAGTCCCGTGGTTCGATGCGTTGGTCGCGCTCGATGGTGCGCTGGAAGTGCCGACGCAGGTCGGGTTGGGGCAGCGTCGCGGTGCTCATCGGGCCTCCTTCTGTGTCTTGCGGGACACCCTCCCCTGCTGCGGCCCAAAAACCTGCCACAGCGGGGGCCCACCCCGGTCGACCCCAACGAGCGCCGCTTCGCAAGCTCCGCGATCCTCGCTCATCGGGCCTCCTTCCTGACCAGTGTGAGCACGTCGTACTTCGCGACCGACTCACCTCGCTGGTTGGTCACGTCGGTGTCCCAGCGGACTTCGCCGTAGTCGGCGTTCTCCCTGGGGACGATCTGCTTGGCGGTCAGGGTGACGGTGAGTTCGTCACCCGGCTTGACGGGGGTGAGGAACCGCAGGTTCTCCAACCCGTAGTTGGCGAGCACTGGCCCGGGCGCCGGGTCGACGAACAGCCCCGCGGCGAAGGACACCACCAGATAGCCGTGCGCGACGATGCCGCCGAACAGCGGGTTGGCCGTTGCCTGCTCCTCGTCGGTGTGCGCGTAGAAGGTGTCGCCGGTGAACTCGGCGAAGTGCGCGATGTCCTCCTCGGTTACCGCACGTGGTCCTGCCACGACGGTGTCGCCGACGCGAAGCCGCGACAGTGGCTTGCGGAACGGGTGCTCACCCTGCGACCGCGGCGCCCCCGGCACCCACCGGCCGGTGACGGCGCCGAGCACCCGCGGGGACGCCTGCACGGCCGTGCGTTGCATGTGGTGCAACACGCCCCTGATGCCACCCATCTCCTCACCGCCGCCCGCGCGACCGGGGCCACCGTGCACCAGGGCAGGCAGCGGCGAGCCGTGACCGGTGGACTCGGCTGCGTCGTCGGCGTCGAGCACCAGCAACCTGCCGTGCCAGGGCGCCACACCCAGCACCACGTCCCGCGCGAAGTCCGCGTCGGCGGTGACGATCGAGCCCGCGAGGCTGCCGCTTCCGCGCGCGGCCAGCCGCACGGCCTCCTCGGTGGACCCGTAGGGCACCAGCGTGCTCACCGGGCCGAAGGCCTCGACCTCGTGCGGCTCGGCGCGTCCGGGATCGTCGGCGCGCAGCAGCACGGGGGAGATGAACGCGCCGCGCCTCGGGTCGGCGTCCACCACGTCCACGTGCTCCGGGTCGCCGAACACCACCGACCCCGCGTCGAGCAGCGCCTTCAGGCTGCGGCGCACCTCCTCCCGTTGCTCGAGGCTGGCCAGTGCACCCATGCGCACTCCGTCACTGCCCGGATTGCCGACGGTGACCGACGCCAGCCGGTCACTCACCGCTTCCGCGACGTCGCCGATCAACGCAGAGGGGACGAGCGCGCGCCGGATCGCGGTGCACTTCTGGCCTGCCTTCACGGTCATCTCGGTGACCAGTTGCTTGACGTAGAGGTCGAACTCGGCGGTTCCCGGCGTCGCGTCCGGCCCGAGCACGGAGCAGTTCAGCGAGTCGGCCTCGGCGTTGAACCGCACCGAGTTACGCACGATCGAAGGGTGCGCTCGCAGCCGCTGTGCCGTGGCCGCGGAGCCGGTGAAGGACACCAGATCCTGCTCGGTGAGGTGGTCGAGCAGGTCGCCCGCGCCGCCACAGACCAGTTGCAGCGAGCCCGGCGGCAGCAGCTCGGACCCGACGACGAGCTCGACGAGGCGGTGGGTCAGGTAGGCGGTCTGGCTGGCGGGCTTGACCAGAGTCGGCACGCCCGCGACGAACGCGGGGGCGAACTTCTCCAGCGGCCCCCACACGGGGAAGTTGAAGGCGTTGATCTGCACCGCGACACCCCGAAGCGGGGTCGCGATGTGTTGCCCGACGAAGGTGCCCAGCTTGGCGAGCGTCTCCACGTCCCCCTCGACGTAGACGGTGTCGTTGGGCAGTTCCCGCCTCGCCTTGCTCGAGTAGGCGAACAGCACGCCGATGCCGCCGTCGACGTCGAACTTCGAGTCGCCGAGCGTGGCTCCCGTGCGCGCGGACAGTTCGTACAGTTCGTCGCGGTGTTCGCGAAGGTGTGAGGCCAGTGCCTTCAGCAGTCCCGCGCGCTGGTGGAAGGTCAGTTCGCGCAGCGCGGGGCCGCCGACCGAGCGGCCGTACTCCAGCGCGGCGCCCAGGTCGAGCCCCGAGGAGGACACGGTGGCGACCTGCTCACCTGTCACCGCGTCGAGCAGCGGTGCTCCCTGGCCGGACGGTGCGCGCCATTCACCGCTGACGTAGCTGGGCAACGGACCCATGCTGATGACCTCCTCGTCGAATTACTAACCGTCCGTTCGGTAATTCTAGGCGCGCGATCGCCTCGAGGGCAATGCGTGATCGGCTCGCGATTCCGACGTGAAGGGTTCTCACGACCGATGTGCCGAACGATCACCGGCTCGCGCTCTCTTGACACCTGCCGGACGCGGCGACCAGTATTAACCGTCCATTCGGTCAGTTAGCAGGATTGGCGGGCAGTGACAAGCAACGCGGCTCACGACATGTTCGCCGTCGACGAAGCATCCCGCTCCCTCGGCATCGAGCTACTACAGGCGGGCGACGGTCGCGCGGTCGCGGCGATGCGGATCACCTCCGCCATGGTCAACGGACACGACATCGCCCACGGCGGATACGTCTTCCTGCTCGCCGACACCAGCTTCGCGTGCGCGTGCAACAGCCATGGTCCGGTCACGGTCGCGGCGGGCGCGGAGATCACGTTCGTGGCCGCTGCCCGCCTCGGTGACTACCTGGTGGCCACGGCGCAGGAGCGGACCCGATACGGACGCAACGGCATCTACGACGTCACCGTGCATCGCGAGGACGCGTCGGGGCGCGCGGTCATCGCGGAGTTCCGCGGTCGCAGTCGAGTCATTGACAAGGAAGTCTGATGGCGGCATTCACCGACCCGAACGAGCGGCTCGGCATCGACGAGCTGCGGTCACTCCAGCTCAGGCGGCTGCGCTGGACACTGCGGCACGCCTACGAGAACGTGCCCTTCTACCGCAAGCGATTCGACGACGCAGGCGTGCATCCCGACGACTGCCGTGAGCTGTCCGACCTCGCGAGGTTCCCGCTCACCACCAAGCGCGATCTTCGGGAGAACTACCCGTTCGGGATGTTCGCGGTGCCGCAGGAACAGGTCCGCAGGCTGCACGCCTCCAGCGGCACCACCGGAACCCCCACCGTTGTGGGCTACACCGAAACCGACCTGGACAACTGGGCCGTGCTCATGGCCCGGTCCATCCGGGCGGCCGGAGGACGAGCAGGCGACAAGGTTCACGTGGCGTACGGGTACGGGCTGTTCACCGGCGGGCTCGGCGCGCACTACGGTGCCGAGCGACTCGGTTGCACCGTAATACCGGCGTCGGGCGGCATGACGGCGCGGCAGGTGCGCCTCATCACCGATCTGCGCCCCGATGTCATCATGGTGACGCCCTCCTACATGCTGACCCTGCTGGACGAGTTCGAACGGCAGGGCCTCGACCCGAGGCAGAGCTCACTGCGGGTCGGCATCTTCGGCGCCGAGCCGTGGACCGAGCGGATGCGCGTCGAGATCGAGGAGCGCGCCGGTCTGGACGCGGTCGACATCTACGGGCTCTCCGAGGTGATGGGCCCGGGTGTCGCACAGGAATGCGTGGAGACCAAGGACGGCCTGCACATCTGGGAGGACCACTTCTACCCCGAAGTGATCGATCCGATCGACGAGTTTCCGCTCGGCGAGGGCGAGCACGGTGAGCTGGTGTTCACCTCGCTGACCAAGGAAGCACTGCCGCTGATCCGTTACCGCACCCGCGACCTCACGCGCCTTCGGCCGGGGACCGCGCGCCCCGCCCACCGCCGGATGGAGAAGGTCACAGGGCGCTCCGACGACATGATCATCTTGCGTGGGGTGAACCTGTTCCCCACCCAGATCGAGGAAATCGTGCTTCGCACCGCCGGGCTCTCTCCGCACTTCCAGCTCGTGCTGTCCAAGAAGGACCGCCTCGATCAGCTGACCGTCCACGTCGAGGCGAACGCCGACACGCCCCCACAGCGCAGGGAAGCCGCCGCCGCCGAGATCGTCGCGGCGGTACGCGAGGGCATCGGCGTCGGCGTCGACGTCACGGTCGTGGACCCGGAAACACTGGAGCGTTCGGTCGGCAAGATGCGCCGGGTCATCGACAACCGCGGCGACTGAGATACTGGCCGCATGACAGCAGCGCCGGGGACAAGGGCCACACGCAGGGGAAGGCCGGGTTACGACCTGGAGTCCGTACTGCGCGTCGCCGTGGACCTGTTCAACGAGCGCGGTTACGACGGCACGAGCATGGAGGATCTCGCCCGCAAGCTCGGAATCACCAAGTCCGCCATCTACCACCACGTCCCGAGCAAGCGAGAACTGCTCAGGCTCGCGGTGGACAGGGCGCTCGACGACCTGTTCGGCGTCGTCGAGCAGGCCGAGCAGGCCGACGGTCGCGCGATCGAACGGCTGGAGTCACTGGTCCGCGGCAGCGTTCGGGTGTTGCACGATCGGTTGCCTTTCGTCACCCTGCTGCTACGGGTGCGGGGCAACACGGACGTGGAACGGGCAGCGCTGACGAGGCGACGTGAGTTCGACCGGATCGTCGCCGAGTTGGTCGCGGAGGCCGAAAGAGACGGCGACATCCGGCCCGACATCGACCCCGCCACCACCGCTCGACTCCTGTTCGGAATGGTCAACTCCCTGATCGAGTGGTACCGGCCACGTGACGGTGCGGACGACATTGTCGAAGCCGTGGCCAGGGTCGCATTCGACGGAATCAGGGTTCGCCCGAGCTGATGAAGTGGAATGCGCCCGAACCGGACATGTGGTTAGCGTAAAACGGGTCGCACAGCGGACCTGCGAGGCGAGCCGAGCCTCGGCGCAATCCCGGTCCGGCATCCATCGCCGCGAACACACGTGACGGTCGGACCCTGCTCTTTCGTGAAGACGGAGAAAGGAACTCCTCATGCGCACAGTACGTCGCGGAATGGTGGCGGTCGCACTCGCCCTCCCGCTGTCCTTCGGCGCCACCGGCATCGCATCCGCGACCGACGACGGCGGCGCGTCCTGGGGCGCGGAGTACGGCTCCGAGTTCGCCGTCGCGGGACCGGAGGGAGCCGTCGTGGGCGGGATTCACTCCGAAGCGGACGGATTCATGAACGACGGACGCTGGAACAACGGCAGCGGCGGTAGCGCGGACTACACCAACTTCGGTGCGTTCGCGGGCCCGCAGGGCGCTGCGACGTTCGGTATCCACTCCGAGTCCTGGTGGCACCGCTGGTGATTCGGCGGTGAACCGGCAAGGCCGGTGATGCCCCGGGGGACGCTTCCCCGGGGCATCACCTTGTTGCAGGCACTAACGGGTGAAGTTGCTCAGGTCCTTTGTCGACCGTTCTGCATAGTCGCGAGCGGGACGGGTAACTGTCGTGGTGAGGCCATCGGCCTCGAAGGCGATTCGGTCTTCAACAGCCAGCCAAGCACGAGAAGGCCGGGTCGGCCCCTTTCGAGAACACAGAGAAAGGATCAACAAATGCGTACACTTCGTCGCGGAATGGTAGCGGTCGCACTCGCCCTGCCGCTGTCCTTCGGTGCCACCGGTATCGCGTCGGCCACCGACGACGGCGGCGCCGCCTGGGGCGCCCAGTACCAGCTGTTCGGCGCCGCGGCAGGCCCCGAAGGCGCCATCGTCGCCGGCCTCAACTCCGAGGCAGGCGGGGCGATGTGGGACTGAGCTGGTAACCAACCAGCGCCTGCGACAAGGAATGCCCCGGGGGTTTCGCACCCCCGGGGCATTTTTCGGCCGTCCACAACGATGTGGGTGACTCTCGTCGTCGGCCGGAGCCGGTTAGGCCACCGCAGGCAGGGTAGGGACCCAGCGAGGCCTGTTCGGGCCCGCGCAAGTAGAGGTCTGGCGTTCGTGGTGAATCACAGCACGGGAAGTCCAGACCTCGTTCCCGTGGTGAACAGACAGAAAGGACCTCCCTCATGCGTACACTTCGTCGCGGAATGGTAGCGGTCGCACTCGCCCTGCCGCTGTCCTTCGGTGCCACCGGCGTCGCGTCGGCCTGGGACGACAGCGGCGCCGCCTGGGGCGCCCAGTACCAGCTGTTCGGCGCCGCCGCAGGCCCCGACGGCGCCATCGTCGCAGGCCTCAACTCCGAGGCAGGCGGGATCATGTGGGACTGACCTGGTAACCAACCAGCGTCCGTCACCAGGAATGCCCCGGCGGCCGAACAGGCCCCGGGGCATTCCCGTGCGCGCACAACGATGTGGGTGACTCCTTTGTCGACGGAAACCGGTTAGGCCACCACCGGCAGGGTAAGGGACGAATGAGGCCGTCCGAGCCTCGATCCGGCGGGTCTGGCCTTCAACAGCCAGCCATAGCACGAGAAGGCCAGACCCAACCCCTCTGGTGAACACAGAGAAAGGAATTATCTCATGCGTACACTTCGTCGCGGAATGGTGGCCGTCGCACTCGCCCTGCCGCTGTCCTTCGGTGCCACCGGCATCGCGTCGGCCTGCGATGACGGCGGCGCCGCCTGGGGCGCCCAGTACCAGCTGTTCGGCGCCGCCGCAGGCCCCGACGGCGCCATCGTCGCAGGCCTCAACTCCGAGGCAGGCGGGATCATGTGGGACTGACCTGGTAACCAACCAGCGTCCGTCACCAGGAATGCCCCGGGGGTAGCCGCCCCCGGGGCATCCTCACGCGCGTGCTCGATGTTTTCGCCGCCGTCCTTTCGCGCCCGTCCACTTTCGAGGGCAACAAGGTTGGTTAGCCCCACACCGTCGGGGTAACAACCGGATGTGCGAGGCGATCGCCCGCACAGCGGTTCGGTCTTCAACAGCCGGCCAAAGCACGAGAAGCCCGGACCGAATGATGGTGGACACGCAGAGAAAGGAACCACAGCCATGCGCACACTTCGACGCGGAATGGTCGCGGCCGCACTGGCGGTCCCACTGGCCTTCGGCACCGCGGGGGTCGCCTCCGCTCATGATGACGGCGGCATTGCCTGGGGTGCGGAGTACCAGGCGTTCTTCGCGGCGGCAGGACCGGACGGCGCCGTCGTCGGCGGCGTCAGCGCCGAGGCAGGCGGGGTGATGTGGGACTGAATCGGTCATCAGAACAGCGCTTGCGGTAGAGCTGCCCCGGGCACCGGTCGGTCCCCGGGGCAGTTCCTGCGACCGGCACGGCGGCAGGCTTCCCCGAAAGCATGACCGAAAGTATCCGGCCCCTTATTGGCAGTCACGCGGTAAATAAGGTAAGACTTACCTTACCTAGTCTCCGACCCGAGGGAGTCCAGTGACCGCCGCCCCGACCGTGGCCGAGTCCGTCCGTGAGTCCGTGTTCGACTGCGTCGGCGACACCCCGATCGTCGCGCTGCGCAGGCTTTTCCCCGATCCGGATGTGGAAGTGGTCGCCAAGCTGGAGTTGCTCAACCCAGGCGGGAGCATGAAGGACCGCACCGCCAGACACATCGTCGAGTCGGGGCTGAGCGAGGGGTCCATCGCGGCGGGATCACGGCTGATCGAGAGCAGTTCCGGCAACTTCGGCATCGCGCTGGCCATGGCCGCCCGGGTGCACGGCCTTGCCTTCACCTGCGTCGTTGACCCCAAGATCACCAGCGCCAACCTGGCAATCCTTCGCAACCTGCACGCACAGGTCGAGTTCGTCTCCCAGCCCGACGAAACGGGCGGCTACCTGCTTTCCCGCATCCGCAGGGTGCAACAGCTACTCGCCGAGGACCAACGTGCCGTCTGGATCAACCAGTACGCCAACGACCGCAACTGGCAGGCGCACTACCACGGCACCGGTGCCGAACTCGCCGCACAGCTCACCCGCGCGCCCGACTACCTGTTCGCGCCGGTGAGCACGACAGGGAGCATTCTCGGCTGTGCCCGCAGGCTACGGGAACGCTTCCCCGCGCTGCGCGTTGTGGCCGTGGACGCGGTCGGGTCGGTGATCTTCGGCGGCGCACCGGGGCCACGCGACCTGCCCGGCATCGGCGCGAGCCGGGTGCCCGAACTGTGCAGTCCCGAGGAGATCGACGAGGTGATCCACGTCGACGACGTCGAGGCCGCGCTGGGATGCAGGCGGCTGCTGGCCGCCGAAGGGATCTTCGCAGGAGGCTCGACGGGTTCGGCGGTCGCGGCCATCGCCAAGGCGATGCCGGGGCTGCCGAGGCCATGCCGTGTCGTGGCCATCTTTCCCGACCGCGGTGACCGCTACCTGGATCTCGTCTACGACGACAACTGGCTCGCCGCGGCAACCCGGCGCCGCGGCACGGTGTGAGGAGATGGACGTGCCGAAACCCCGCATGCTGTACCTGGCCCGCCGCGACGTCGCGGCCGTCGGCGGCGACAACTGCCTGCTCTACGTCGACGCGCTACGGTCCGCGCTCATCACGCACGCGGAGGGCAACACGGTGCAGCCGCTCAAGCCCTACCTGCGGGTGGGCAAGGGCCATATCGCCGACCGCATCATCGCCATGCCCGCCCACGTCGGTGACCCGGGCGTTTCCGGGCTGAAGTGGATCGGCAGCAAGCACGACAATCCGCTGTCGGGGCGGGAGCGGGCGAGCGCGTTGATCGTGCTGAACGACCCGGCGACCAACTACCCCGTCGCCGTCATGGAGGGCAGCCTCGTCAGCGCGTGGCGAACGGCGGCGGTCACCTGCCTGGCCGCACGACACCTCGCGCGTGAGGGCTTCACCGATGTCGCGCTGATCGGCTGCGGCGTCATCGGCCGCACCCAGGTCACCGCGCTGTTGCAGCAGTTCCCGCACATCCACACCGTCCACGCCTACGACCTGCGGCGGCAAGCCGCCGGTGAGCTGGCCGAAACGCTGGGACAGCGGGTGCGCGTGCGGGTGGCCGACAGCGCCGAGGACGCGGTCCGCTCCGGCGATGTCGTGGTGCCGTGCACCGTCACCGACGAGCCCTACATCTCGCTGTCCTGGCTGAAGCCGGGCACCTTCCTGAGCAACGTGTCGATCATGGACGTGCACAAGGACGTCTTCCTCGGCGCCGACAAGGTCGTCGTGGACGACTGGGACCAGTGCAACAGGGAGAAGAAGATCATCAATCAGCTCGTGGAGGAGGGCTCGTTCTCCAGGCAGCGGCTGCACGCCGAACTCGGCGAGGTGCTGGCGGGAACGCGGCCGGGACGCGAGAGTGACGACGAGATCATCCTGCTCAACCCCATGGGCATGGCGGTGGAAGACATCGCGTGCGCCGCCGAGGTGTACGAACGCGCCAAGAGCCGCGGGGTCGGGACCTGGTTGGACCTCTACTAGTGGCCCCCGACGAACTCGTGCTCGCCGACCTGGTCGACGCGCTGATCCAGGAACGGCTGTTCGGTTTCGGCGACGGCGTACTCGAGGACGGCTGGTACCGCGTCGGGCAGGTGCGCCTCCGGGTGCGCGCAGGCGGGGCGCTGCAGCCCCACCGGTTCGCCGGAGGGCCGGTGCTCATCGCCGGACGGTCGGTTTCACCCGATGAGTTGATCCGCCACCTCGCCCCCGATCAGCCACACGTTCGACAGGTAGCCGCCGACCTGCGTACCGCCGTCGCGAACGCCCACCTCGCGTGCGCGGCGGAGCGCGACCTCGAAGGCGAGGCGCTCGATCCGCTCACGGCCGAGCGGCTTTCCTGGGCCCGCAACCGACCGTTTCACCCCACGGCCAGAGCGGTCGCGGGCTGGAGTACCGAGGAGCTGTCGACCTACGGTCCCACCCGACGCGACCCGCTCGGCCTCGACTGGATCGCGGTTCGCGCCGATCACCTCCGGCACGGTCACGGCACGCCGCCGGACGAGCTGGCGCGGCTGTTGCTCGGCGAAGCCGAAGCACTCCGGCTCACCGGCGAGTCGCCGCCCGGCTTCGTGTTGCTGCCCGTGCACCCCTGGCAGTCGCGCCACGTGCTGCCGCGCGAGTTCGCGGCGGAGCTGGACGAGGGGCTCATACTGCCCGTGGCGCGGGGCGTGGGCGAGTTCCGGCCCACCGCGTCGCTGCGCACGCTTGCCTCGCCCGACCCTGCGATCCACGTCAAGCTGCCGCTCGGTGTCGCCACGCTCGGCGCCACCCGGCTACTTCCGCCGCGCTACCTCGACAACGGTGAGCGAGCCGAACTCACCCTGCGGGCGGCGCTGGCTCGTGATCCGCTGCTGCGCAGCGTGGTGGCCGTCTGCGACGAGCGTGGTTGGGCGGGCTGGGGCGGCGACGACGAGTTCGCCGACCGGCCCGGTCACCTCGCGGCCCAACTGCGCCGCTACCCGCCACAGGCCCGCGGTGCCGTGCCGATGGCCGTGTTCGCCTCACCGCGGCTCTACCCGCACGGTATCCGGCTGCCCGGCGGACCGCTGCCGTTCTTCCGGCGACTGTGCCATCGCTTCTGCCTGCTCGCGCTGGGCTTCCTGCGCCAGGGCATGCTCCCGGAAGTGCACGGCCAAAACGTCGCGGTCACGCTCGAACAGGGCATGCCAGCGCTGTTCGTACTGCGCGATCACGACACCGTCCGCGTGCACCCGCCGTGGCTGGCCGAGGCCGGGATCGCCGACCCCGGTTACCGGGTGCGGCGGGGCGCGCGGCAGTCTCTTCGGCTCGACGACCCCGCCGAACTCGTCGGATACTTCCAGACCTTGGGAGTCCAGGTGAACCTGTACGGGATCGCCGACGCACTCGCCCGCTCCTTCGGTATCGCGGAGAGGACACTGTGGAAACAGCTTCGAGCGGCACTGACCGAAGCCATGGACCTGGTAAGCCTGCCAAGGCAGGTGAGCACGCTGCTGCTACGGGAACCGACGTGGCCGAGCCGCCACGTGCTGGGGCCACTGCTGCGCAGCGGCAACTCGCCGGGTGCGAGCATGCCCGCGGCCGCGGGCACGGTGCCGAACCCGCTGCTGTGCTGAACCCGCACGCCGCAGCGCGAAGCGCGAGTAGGCGCCGGTTGCTCAACGCGTACCTGCGCGAGACCGGCACGCCGGTGACGGGCACCGGCGTGCTGCGGATCGCGCTGCCCGCCACCGGCAGGGAACTGGTGGTCGAAGTGGTACACCGCTGCTCGCTCGGTCACCACGACTACGCCGACGACGCCTCGGTGCCACACGACGAGTTCGTGGCCGCGCTGCTCGCCGAACTCGCCGCCGGGACGGGGCACGACGGGTTCGAACTCGCCGCGCAGATCGAGGAGAGCACCGCGCGCACCGCGCGCTATCTCGGCAGGCCCAGACCGTGCCGCCCGCCGCAACCTCACGCGATCACCAGGCATGCCGAGCAGAGCGTGTTGCTCGGCCATCCCTTCCATCCCACACCCAAGAGCGCGGAGGGATTCAGCGACGCCGACCTCGAGGACTACGCACCAGAACTCGGTGCCGCGTTCGTTCCGCACTACTTCGCCGTGGCGCGAGAACTCGTGTCGCAGCAGCGGGTCTGGCCGGGACCGTGGGAGCCCGGCGAGGTCACCGACCGGGTGCCTCGGGGTTACCTACCGCTTCCGGCGCACCCGTGGCAGGCGCGGTACCTGCTCGATCGCGCGGAGGTCACCGCCTTGATCAGGAAAGGCGGGCTGCTACCGCTCGGCCCGCTCGGCAGGCCGGTCTACGCGACCTCGTCGGTGCGCACGGTGTGCGACCCCGGTTTCCCGACAGCATGGAAACTGCCGCTGCGAGTGCGGATCACGAACTTCGTTCGCAACAACCCGGTGGAGCACCTGCGTAGAGCCATGCAGGCCAGCGCGCTCGTCGGCACGCTGCCGGAACATGAGGGCTTCGGCGTACTTCGCGAGAGTGGGTTTCGGACCCTGGACCCCGACACCGTGGGGCCGGACCTCGCCGCCGACTTCGCCGTGCTGTACCGGCAGAACCCGTTCGCCCGAAACGGCGAGGCACCACGCGTGCTCGCTGGCGTGCTGGAGGACCCGGCCGCGCTCGTGCGCGATGTCAGGACGGCGGGCGATGTCGGCGAGTGGCTGCGCCGGTACCTGGCCATCTCGCTGGTGCCGCTGCTTTCGTTGTTCGAGCAGAACGGGGTGAGTTTCGAGGCACACGTGCAGAACTCGCTGTTGTGCACCGAGAGCGGACAACCCTCGCGGTTCTGGGTTCGCGACCTGGAAGGTGTGGCCGTGAGCAGGCAGGCGGGCCGATCGCTGGAGCCGGACAGCCCACTGTGCTACTCGGATGCCGAGGCATGGCAGCGGCTGTGCTACCACGCGGTGACCAACCAGCTCGGCCATCTGGTGCACGTGCTGGGCAGCTACAGCGGCGCGGGCGAGGACCGGCTGTGGGCCGTGGCCAGGCGGGCGCTGCTCGACGTGCCACAGGCGGAGCGGCTGCTTGCCATGCCGACGCTGCCCGCCAAGGCGAACCTCGTCAGCAGGTTCACCGGGCGAGCCGAACGCCCGCTCTACGTCGAGATTGCCAACCCACTGCGGGAGACGCGATGAACCCGGACCTGCTGCGAGCCGCACTCACCGCGCCGAGCTACCCCCGCGTGCGCCGCAGGGTGCTGCGGCAGCTTTTCGAGTCGCTGTTGTACGAGGAAGCGATCGACCAGGGCGTGAACGGCACGCTGATCGGCGCGAACGGCGTGCGCTACACCTACACCGCGCGGCGACGTGAGACGTTCGGCAGGGTGACGGTGGATGAGTTGCTTCGCGACGGCGAGGAGCCCACCTCGGTCGGGTTGTTGCTTTCCGAACTTGCCGAGCACATCGATGCCGATCCCGAACACCTCGCCCGCTTCGCGAGGGAGTTGGAGGAAACCCTCCTCAAGGACGCCGTCGCGCACCACCTGCGCGATGGGAATGCCGCCAAGGCCGACCACGACGCGCTGGAGAGCCTCGTCATCGATGGCCATCGCTACCACCCGGCGTACAAGTCCCGCATCGGGTTCGATCTCGTCGACAACCTCGCCTACGGTCCGGAGTTCGCCCAGCCGATCCGTCCACTGTGGCTGGCGGTGAGCCGGGACATCGCCGAGGTCAGCGGCTCACGCGACGTCGAGGAGTCCGAGTTCCTGCGCGCACAGCTCGGTTCCGCTTTCGGCTCGCTACCCGACGAAGCCCACACGTTGCTGCCCGTGCACCCGTGGCAGTGGCGCGAACACGTCTGCCGTACCTACGCCGAACAGCTACGCACCGGCGAGCTCGTGGTGCTCGGCGAGGATCCGGACACGTTCACAGCCCAGCAGTCCATCCGCACACTGTCTTGTGTGGACAATCCTGACCGGCCCTACCTCAAGCTGGCCATGTCGCTGGTGAACACCTCCACCAGCCGCGTACTGGCTCCACACACCGTGCACAACGCGCCGCTGATCTCCGACTGGCTGTACGAGCTGGTGTCCGCCGACCCGGTGCTGCGAGACGAATGGCGGCCGGTACTGCTGCGGGAACTGCTGGGCACGGTTGTCACCGCCGACATGGGCCTGCTCCACGAGGACGGCTACGGAACGCTCGGCTGCGTGTGGCGGGAGAGCCTGCATCCGCGGCTCGATCCCGGCGAGCGGGCCGCGCCGTTCACCGCGCTGACCGCGAGGGCCGCCGACGGCAGCCCGCTGATCGACGGCTGGGTGAGCGAGCACGGGCTCGACCGCTGGCTGCGCCGACTCACCGAGGTGGCGGTGCTTCCGCTGGTTCGGCTGCTGTGCGAACACGGCGTCGCGCTCGAGGCACACGCACAGAACATGGTGCTGCTGCACCGAGCCGGCCTGCCGACAAGGGTGGCGCTGCGCGACTTCCACGACGGGGTTCGCTTCAGTCGCGCGCACCTTGCCCAACCCGGCCGCTGCCCGACGCTGCGGGCCACCCCCGCGCATCACGGCAAC